>CAUAJK010000001.1:0-155930 GCA_958429345.1 uncultured Collinsella sp.
TCCTGGGCTCGCTCGAAGACCACATTACGTGCTCTTCGGCTCGTGCGGAATCTACGAAAATCGGGCCTACATTCCTCCCCTTAGGTATCGATTACTTCAGTCTGATATGACTTCGCTGAGGCTTAAACAACCACACAGAATAACACAGGTAGTTGGGGTTATTGCGTATATATAAAATAGCCTCCGGCCGCGGGTGGTCGGAGGCTATTTGCAAACAGGTTTTAGGCAGGTCTAGCCGTAGATGCGTCGGGGCTGCTCTTCGCCCTTTACGGAGGCTTCGGTCACGATGACCTTGGCGACACCCTCCTCGCTGGGGAGGTCGAACATCGTCTGCTGCAGCACGTCCTCGCAAATGGAACGCAGGCCGCGGGCGCCAGTCTTGCGGGCAAGCGCCATGCGGGCGATCTCGTGCAGGGCGGCGTCCTCAAACTCAAGCTCAACGTCCTCGAGCTGGAACATCTTACGGTACTGACGCACCACGGCGTTCTTGGGCTCGGTCAGGATCGACACCAGGTCGTCCTCGTCGAGCGCCTGCGTCTGGGTGACGACGGGCGTACGGCCCACGAACTCGGGGATCATGCCAAAGGCGTTGAGGTCCTGCGGAAGCACCTGACGCAGCAGGTCGTTCTCGTCGACCGAGGTGGGGCCGGCGATCTCGGAGTTAAAGCCCACGCCCTTGTTGCCCACACGGTCGGCGATAATCTTGTCCAGACCCACAAAGGCACCGCCGCAAATGAACAGGATGTTTGTCGTGTCGATCTGCAACAGTTCCTGCTGGGGATGCTTACGGCCGCCGGTGGGCGGAACGCTTGCCACCGTGCCCTCAAGAATCTTAAGCAGTGCCTGCTGAACGCCCTCGCCCGAGACATCGCGGGTGATGGAAAGGTTCTCGGCCTTGCGGGCGATCTTGTCAATCTCATCCACGTAGATAATGCCGACCTGCGCGCGCTCGATATCGCCATCGGCGGCGTTGATGAGCTTGAGCAGGATATTCTCCACGTCCTCGCCCACGTAACCGGCCTCAGTGAGCGCGGTGGCGTCGGCGATGGCAAACGGCACCTCGAGGATGCGCGCGAGCGTCTGGGCCAGCAGGGTCTTACCGGTACCGGTAGGACCGAGTAGCAAAATATTGGACTTGGCGAGCTCCACCTCGTCCATATCATCGTCGAGCTGGCCGCCCATGCCGTCAGCCTCGTCAAAAGCCGAAAGCGCGGCGCCGCCCTCGATCACGCGGCGATAGTGATTGTACACGGCAACCGACATGGCGCGTTTGGCGTCCTCCTGGCCCATGACATAAGCCGAAAGCTCGTCATAGATCTCATGCGGCGTCGGCACGTGCGTAATGACCTGACGGGCGTCGTCCTCCAGCTCAAAACCCTCGGCCTCGGGATCTACAGCAGGCTGGCCGGCAGCTTGACCGTGATCGTTGAGGAAGCCCGGCAGCTTGCCGTTGCGGGCGGCGTCCATAAAGTCCGAAGCCAGCGACTCCTCCAAGATCTCGGAGCAGGCGGCAACGCACTCGTCGCAGATAAAGATGTTGGTGGGGCCCTTTACAAGGCGGCGAACCTGCCCCTGCTCTTTACCGCAGAAGGAGCAGCGGATGGGGTTGCCGTTCTCGTCAAAGTTATCCTGCATGTTACCTGCCATCCTAGGCGTCCTTCACGGCGAGGTCGCGCGAGGTGACGATACGGTCGATCAGGCCGTAGTCGAGGGCCTCGGCAGCGGTCAGGTAGTTGTCGCGCTCGGTGTCGGCCTGGACCTTCTCGATCGGCTGGCCCGAGGCGTCGGACAGGATCTGATTGAGCTCGCGGCGGGTCTTCTTGATCTCCTCGGCCACGATCTCGATCTCGGTCTGCTGGCCCTGAGCACCGCCACTGGGCTGGTGAATCATGACCTTGGAGTGCGGCAGGCAGAAGCGCTTGCCCTTGGCGCCGGCCGAAAGCAGCACGGCGGCCATGGACGCAGCCATACCGACGCAAATGGTGGAGACCTGCGGCTTAATGAAGTTCATGGTGTCCAGAATCGCCAGGCCGGAGTAGACCTCGCCACCGGGCGAATTGATGTAGAGCGAGATATCCTTCTCGGCATCCTGGCTCTCAAGATGCAGCAGCTGGGCAACGACCAGGTTGGCGCTGACGGAGTTGATCTCCTCGCCCAAGAAGATGATGCGGTCGTTGAGCAGGCGCGAATAGATATCGTAGCTGCGCTCGCCGCGCGGCGTCTGCTCGATAACGTATGGCACGAGGGCGGAATCGAACTTAGCGATCATACGCATCTCCATTTCTCTTACGGACCAATAGTGGTTCTAGACAAACGTACGGTGCCCGCATGCTATGCATTGGCTGGCACCGTACGAAGCAACCGGATAACCGGCTTATAACTTTACCCCATCACGGGCGCATCCATGCGCTCGCGGGAAAGGTGGCGAGAATTACTCAGCGTCCTTGGCGGTCTCGTCGACCTCGGTCACCTTGGCATTCTCGACCAGGTGATCGACGGCCTTGGAGCGACGGATGGACTCGCGGACGGCAGGCATGCGGCCATCGGCGATGAACTCGGCCTTGGAAGCCTCGACGTCCTTGACGCCGGCCTTCTCGAACTCGGCGTTGATGTCGTCCTCGGTGACCTCGATCTTGAGCTCACGGGCGAGGGCGTCGAGCGCCAGGGACTCACGGGCAACGTCGTTGGCCTGCTTGTGCAGGTCGCCGATGAACTGCTCCATGGTCAGGCCGGAAGCGGGCAGCCAGGTGTCCAGCGTCATGCCGCGGGCAGCGAGGTTGGACAGGAAGTTCTGGCCAAGCTCCTCAAAGACGGACTGCTCGTAGTCGGCGTCCATCTCGTCGAGCTGCAGACGCTCGGCGAGAGCGGAGACGCAACGGTTCTCCTTCTCGGCCGGGAGACGGGAAGCCTTGTCCTGCTCGATCTCGATCTTGATGGCGTCGCGCATGGCCTCGATGCTGTCGAAGCCAAAGTCAGACTTGACGAGCTCGTCGGTGAGCTCGGGGGTGTTACGGACCTTGATGCCCTTGACGGTGACCTCGACGGTGTGGGTCTCGGCCTCCTCGCCCTCCTCGACCTCGTCGGTCCAGGTGACAGTCTTGACGTCGTCAACGTTGGCACCGATCAGGGCCTCGTTGAACTCCTTGGGGTTGCTGTCGCTACCGGCGATGAGCATGCGGCCCTCGGCGGCGAAGTTGTCGGCGTTCTCGACGGCCTTGAGGTCGACGGTCACATAGTCGTCAGCCTCGACGGCGCGGCCCTCGACGTCCTCGAAGGTAGCGCGATAGTTGAGGAGCATCTCGACCTGGTTGTTAATCTCGGACTCGGTGACCTCCGCAGGGGGCATCTCGATCTCGACGGCGTCGAAGGAGGAGAGCTCGGCAGCAGGACGCAGGGAGAACTCGACGGTGTAGGTGTAGTCCTCGTGATCCTTGGCGAGGTCGAGCTCCTTGTAGTCACCGCTCTTGGTGGGGACGATGTCCAGCTCGTTGAGGACGACGGGCTCGTTGGCGGCGATCAGGTCGTTGGTGGCCTGAGCGAGGGTTGCCTCGGCGCCAAGAGCAGAGTCGATGACCGGACGGGGAGCCTTACCGGCGCGGAAGCCCGGGAAGCGGTACTTCTTGGCGGTGTCCTTGTAGGCCTTCTTGATCGCGGCGTCGACGTCGGCGGCCGGGATGGTGACCGTAGCGGTGAGCTTGGCGTCCTTGACGTCAGAAGCGGTGATGTTCAACACGTTCCTCCTCATACTGCCCAGCTTATCTGAGGTGCTGGTACCTTTATGCAACAAAGAGTCGCGACGGCAGGAGCCGACGCAGGTGCGTTGGTGCGGGCGAAAGGACTCGAACCTTCACGGGAATCCCACCAGAACCTAAATCTGGCGCGTCTACCAATTCCGCCACGCCCGCATGAGCGCACAGACTAGGAATGATAGCAGATACGAAAGACAAGCGCACGCACACCTTTTACAGGCTCACGACCTCACCACGAGTGCAAGCCAACAGAGGCGGCTGCCACCCTCCCCTCTATGAGTTGCGGTGAAATAGTTCCTGTTTGGGGCTCCAGTCCTCCAAAACAGGAACTATTCCACCGCAACTTATCAAGGAAGACAGGCAACACGACCACATGAATCCTGCACCGGAAAGCGTTTCCCGGTTTGGGGCCTCGGAATGGGATGGACTTTCCGCTCGAGATCTCAACCGGAAAGCGTTTCCCGGTTTGGCGCCGTATTCCGGGTCGCACTTTCCGCCAAGGGCCTCAAACGGAAACTGCAGCCCACAATTCGGTTGAAAAGTGGGCTGCAGTTTCCCCGGGCTTGCCAAAGGGCGGCGACTCCTCGTCTACTCCCCCAGCAGGGCCTTCTCGGGCGTGATCGGCAGCGAGCGGACCTGGTGGCCGGTGGCGTGTGCTACGGCCGAGGCAACAGCGGCGAGCGGCGTGTTAATGACGACCTCGCCGATCGACTTGGCGCCAAACGGGCCCGTCGGCTCGTAGCTCGGCTCAAAGGCCACGCGAATGCTGCCGATATCCAGGCGCGTGGGCAGCTTGTAGCTCATAAAGTTGCCGGTGCGCAGACGGCCGCGGTCGTCGTGCTCGACAATCTCGTAGAGCGCGTGGCCGATACCCTGGGCAATGCCGCCCTCGGCCTGGACGCGCGCGAGCGCCTCGTTGATCACGGTGCCGCAGTCAACGGCAGCGGCGTAATCCACCACGGTCACCTTGCCGGTGGCCTTGTCGACCTCGACCTCGGCAATGCCGGCCATAAACGGCGGAGGCGAAACGGGCAGACAGGCAGAGGCGTGCGAGGTGAGCGCGTCGCCACCCGCGATGTTCTTGACGCACAGGTTGGCGAAGTCGCGCAGCGTAAGGTAGCGACCGCGCTCGCGAGCGGCACGCTCGTCGGACAGGCGCACGTACTGACCATCAAAGACCACATCGGCGGCGTCAACGTCCCACATCTGGGCGGCCTTGGCGCAAATCTTCTCGCGCAGCTCGGTCGCGGCGTTCTTGGCGGCAAGGCCCGTCACGTAGGTACCGGAGCTCGCGTACGAGCCGGCGTCGAACGGCGACACGTCGGTGTCTACGCCGCGCACCACGATCTGCGAGCTCTCCACGCCCAGCTCCTCGGCAGCAATCTGCGCCAGAATCGTATCGACACCCATGCCGTTATCGGTAGCGCCGGTGCCGATGGTAATGAAGCCGTCCTCTTCCAGGCGCATGTCGATGCCGGCGATGTCCACGTTGGAGATACCCGAGCCCTGCATGGTAAGCGCGCAGCCCAGGGCGCGCACGCGGTCGCCCAGGTCCACGGCCAGCGGCTTGTCGCGCCAGCCGATCATGTCCATCGCGCGCAGCAGGCAGCGGTCGAGCGCGCAGGCGTTGAGCTTCTCGTTGTAGTACTGCGGCATGACCTCGCCCTCGCGCACAATGTTCTTAAGGCGCAGGTCGGCGGGGTCCATGTGCAGCATGTCGGCGAGCTCGTTGACGGCACTCTCCACGGCAAACTGGCCCTGGGTGGCACCGTAGCCGCGATACGCGCCGCCGCGGTTGGTGTTGGTGTAGACGGCGTCCCAGCTAAAGCGGCTCGCCTTCACATGATTGTAGATGGGCAGGCTCTTGTGGCCCGAAAGGCCGATCGTCGTGGTGGCGTGCTCGCCGTACGCGCCGGCGTTGGACAGCGTATGCAGGTCGATGGCCGTGATGGTGCCGTCGTTCATGGCGCCCAGCTTAACGGTCATCTGCATCTGGTGGCGCGAGTTGCCCGCAGTGATGGTCTCCTCGCGGGAGTAGCAGCAGTAGCTCGGACGGCCGGTCTGCTGGGTCACGAACGCCACGAAGATCTCGCAGCAGCCCGTCTGCTTGGAGCCAAAGCCGCCACCGATGCGCGGCTTAATGACCTGCACCTGCGACTGCGGGATATCGAGCGACTGCGCGACCATGCGACGCACGTGGAAGGGCACCTGCGTAGAGGTGGTCACCGAGATGCGGCCGAACGCGTCGGTCGTCGCGAAGGCACGGAAGGTCTCCATGGGCGCGGTCTGGGTGGCCTGGCTGGTGTAAGTGCGCTCAAAGACGATGTCGCTCTGGGCGAAGGCCTCGTCCAGATCGCCATAATCGCTGGTACCGCTGCACACCAGGTTGCGAGCAACGTCCCCGCCCTGCGGGAACATAAAGGTCACGTCGCCCTCGGGGTGGACCACGATGTCGTTATCAAGTGCCTTGGTAAAGTCGAGCAAGGGCTCAAGCACCTCGTAATCGACCTTGATGAGCTTGAGCGCCTTGTCGGCGGCCTCCTCGGTCTCGGCAGCGACGATCGCCACCTCCTCGTTTTGATAGCGCACGAGGTTCTCGAGAATCAGGCGGTCGTAGGGACTCGGCTGCGGATAGCTCTGGCCGGCGATGGTAAAGCGGCGCTTGGGCACGTCCTCGTAGGTGTAGACGCCCACCACGCCGGGCACCTTCAGGGCGCGCGACGTGTCGATGGAGCGGATCTTGGCGCGGGCATACGGGCTGCGCTTGAGCTTGACGATCAGGGCGCCGGCGGGCACCAGGTCGCCCGTGTAGACGGGACGACCCTCGAGCAGGGCCTTCGAATCCTTCTTGGGCTGCTTGTGGGTGATCTGCTTGTAGGTGACACCGTCGCAGCTCGTGTCGTTGACGGGCAGCTCGGGCATCTCAAAGCCCACCTGCACGCCGGACTCGTTGAGAAAGCACACGATGGCGCGCAGCTGGCTCTCGTAGCCGCTGCAGCGGCAGAGGTTGCCGGCGAGCTGGCGCGACAGTTCCTCGCGCGTGGCGACGAGGCTCGGGTCCTCCTTGGCGGCGCGGGCGAGCGCCAGCACGTTCATGATGAGGCCGGGGGCGCAAAAACCGCACTGCTCGGCGCCTTCGGCAGCCATAGCGCGGGCAAGCGCCTCGGACTCGGCCTTAAGGCCCTCAAGCGTGGTGATGGAGCGGCCCTCAACACGGGCGGCGGGAACCGAGCAGCTCAGCACCGGGTCGCCATCGAGCCACACCGTACACAGGCCGCAGTTGGTGGTTTCGCAGGCGCAGCGCACCGACGCACAGCCCTGCTCGCGCAGAAGCGCAAAGAGCATGGTGTCGGGGTCAATCTGAACCTTGACCTTGCGGCCGTTGAGCGTAAAGGAAAGATCGATGAGTTTGGCAGCCATTAGCGCACCTCGCTAGAATCGACGCCGGGCACGCGGCGGCAGGAATACTCGTCCGTGGCAAACTTAGGAATCTGCACGCCCTCGAGCTCGCGGGCAAGCGCGGCCGAAAGCTCGATGCCGGCGGCGCGGCGCACGGCCTGCACGGCAAGCGGGGCCGAGATGCAGCGGCGGTAGTCGGCCGAGCCCCACAGGTTGGTGCCGTAGCTCAGGGCACGCACGGATGCGGCTAGGGCGCGCAGCTCGTCCTCGGAAGGCTGCTCGCTGGTAAGGCCGCATGCCTCGCCCTGCAGCAGGGTCGCGCGCAGCGGGCGGGCGCCCACAGTGACATGCCAGCTGTTGTCCCACCAGGCGGCGGTGACGTTTAAGGAGGGGAAGTCGGTCGCGGCCTTGCGTACGGCCTCGTAGCTCGCACGGTAATCGTGCTTGACGACCACGACATGCTCGATCACGTCACGCACATAGCCCATGTCAACGAACTCGGCGAGCGGCACGCGACCGGCGCCCGTCAGCTCAACATAGGAATCGAGCGCGAGGAAGGCGGAGAGAACGTCCGAGAAGCCAAAGCGGCCGTAGATGCTGCCGCCCACCGTGGCGGTATTGCGTAGCTGCACGCCCACGATGTCGTGGACGCCAAACTCAAAAACAATGTTGACAAGCGCGTTGAGCCCGGCATGACGCTCGAGCTGGCGCAGGGTGCACATGGCACCGATGCGAAACTCGGTCTCGGTCTCCTCGATCTGATCGAGTCCGCAGGCCGAAAGGTCAATCGCCGTCGCCACACGACGCGAACCCAGGCGCATCCAGATGCCGCCGCCCACAATCTTGTTGTTGCGGTTTTTCTGCAAGAGCTCATAGGCTTCGGCCGCGTTTCCAACACGGACGTAGGTACCGAACTTGAGCACGTTCTCCCCCATCTCTTCACTTGTCCAGTACTTTTAAGTGTACCAAACGAGGGGCCGCACACCGTTTTAGGACAAAATCCACCCACCCATCCATAACTTGCGGTGAAATACGGACTGATTAGCCGTTCTGGGACGCTAAACAGTCCGTATATCACCGCAAGTTATGAAGAGTCCTCCGGGATAGAAAAGGCTCCCAGCCGGATAGCTGGGAGCCTCATCACATGCTATGTCGAGCGAAGATTTAGCAGACGCCCTGGGCGAGCATGGCGTCGGCGACCTTCAGGAAGCCGGCGATGTTGGCGCCCATGACGAAGTTGCCCTCGTGGCCGTACTTCTTGGCGGTGTCGTCCACGTTGTGGAACATGCCGCGCATGAGCTGCTCGAGCTTGCCGTCGACCTCCTCGAAGGTCCAGGACAGGTGCTCGGCGTTCTGGCTCATCTCCAGGCCGGACACGAGCACGCCGCCGGCGTTGGCAGCCTTACCGGGCATAAAGGCGACGCCGTTCTCCTGGAAGTAGGTCGTGGCCTCGATGGTCGTGGGCATGTTCGCGCCCTCGCCGACCACCTTGCAGCCGTTGGCGACGAGCGCCTGGGCGTCCTCGAACAGCAGCGTGTTCTCGCGAGCGCAGGGCAGCGCGATGTCGCAGGGCAGCTGCCACACGCCACGGCCGTCGCCCTCGTGCCACGTGGCATTGGACTTCTCGTCGACGTACATAGCGAGCGTAACGCCCTTGTCGTGGCCGGAGCGCTTCTTGTTGTAGACATGCTCGAGCACAGTGTAGTCGATGCCGTCGGGATCCTCGACCCAGCCATGGGTGTCGGAGCAGGCCAGGACCTTGCCGCCGAGCTGAGCGACCTTCTGGACCGCGTAGATAGCGACGTTACCGGAGCCGTGAACGACGACGTTCTTGCCCTCGAAGGAGTCGCCGCGGCTCTTGAGGTACTCGTCCACAAAGTAGGCCAGACCGTAGCCGGTAGCCTCGGTACGGGCGAGCGAGCCGCCAAAGGAGAGGCCCTTGCCGGTAAGGACGCCGGTCCACTCGTTGGTCAGGCGCTTGTACTGACCGAACAGGTAGGCAACCTCGCGGCCGCCAACGCCCAGGTCGCCGGCGGGAACGTCGGTGTTGGGGCCGATGTGGCGATAGAGCTCGGTCATGAAGGACTGGCAGAAGTGCATGATCTCGTTGTTGGACTTGCCCTTGGGGTCAAAGTCGGAGCCGCCCTTGCCGCCGCCCATGGGAAGGGTGGTCAGGCTGTTCTTGAGGATCTGCTCCAGGCCCAGGAACTTGAGCATGCCCAGGGTGACCGTCGGGTTAAAGCGCAGGCCGCCCTTGTAGGGTCCAATGGCAGAGTTGAACTCGACGCGGTAGCCGCGGTTGACCTGAACCTTGCCCTGGTCGTCGACCCAGGGGACACGGAACATGACGATGCGCTCGGGCTCGACGAGGCGCTCAAGCAGGGCGGCCTCCTCGTACTCGGGATGGGCGTCGAGCGCCGGCTGGATGGTGCCGAGGATCTCGGTTGCGGCCTGGATGAACTCAGGCTGCTCGGGATAGCGGGCCTTGAGCTCGTCGAGAACTTTCTGCGTGTAGCTCATGCTTCCTCCAATTGATGGAAAAGAAAAATGTCAGTCGCGACACCCCATGCGCCGCGAGCTTTATCGAGTATGGATAATATCGCACTGTTGCAGCAAAGTTTCGCATAAGCCGACGAGCAGATGTTTCGTTTTGATTACGATGCAGGTAGAAGCGTTTTTGAGTGCCTGACGTGCAAAACCTGTGTTTCAAACCTGTTTCGTCCACGTGTTCCAAGCCACCACATTGGGGACAGGCACCTTTGTGGTGGTGTTGGTGGCTAGAGGACGAGCTGATGGTAGTCGGCGGGGGCTATGCGGCCTTCGGTGGCAGCGCGGAAGGCGGAGAGCGCGTCGCCCGAGAACGGCATGGCCCAGCACAGTCCGCAGCCGGCGGTGATGGAGCCGGGCAGCGGCATGATGCGCCCGGGCACACCGGCATCCAGGCACAGCTGCTCGCATTCCATCACATCGAAAGTGCTGTCGAACGACACGATAATCTTGCGCTCATGGTCGAGGGCATCACCGGACGGGTCTTCGCGGTGTGCCTCGCGATACGCCGCGGCGGCCGCTTCCTCTTCCGCAGTATGTCCACAGCCACCGCAACCGCAGGTACAGGGCTCGGAACCATCGCAAGTGCAAGGCTCTCCCGTGTCGGGGCAAATATCGTGAGACATGGCAACTCCAATCGTCTAGGCGAGCAACTCGGCCGCCGCAAACTCCTCGGGCGTATTGACGTTCTCGAAGCAGAGCGTCGAGCCTGCGGCCTTAACGATCTGCGGCTCATCCATATAGCCAGCCTGAACGCGATTGATCAGGCAGCGAATGCGCTGGCGGTCGCAGGCAAGCAGCTCTTGGGCAACCGGCGCACAAGCGTCACGGCGCCAGACGGCGCAAAGCGGCTCAATCCCCCGCTCCTCGCGCGGCACGCACACGTCGAGCGCCTCGGCCTCAGCACGATCGGCAAGCGCGCCGATGAGTTCCGGCGAGACAAACGGCATATCGCAGGCGACGATCGCCACGAGAGGCAGCCGAGCCGCAGCCAACGAGCTCGCGATGCCGCGCATGGCGCCCGCCGGCCCCTCAAGGTCCGACACTATTCGCGGCACCAGGCCGCCAAACGCGCGCTCTTCAAGGTAGACAAGCTCGCTGGGACGCGAAGTCGTCACGACCAACTCGCCGGCAACTGGCGCCAGCCGACCCAGCACGCGCTCGATGAGCGGCTCGCCGCAAAACAGCATGCGCGCCTTATCGCAACCCATGCGCGACGACAACCCGCCCGCCTGGACGACGCAAGAAAGATCGGCTCGTCTTACGGTAGTCATACGGCAAAACACCCCCATCGGCATGCTCGAAACCCAGTACACGAAGCAAAATACCGCCGCCGAAATTGCGGCGCTACGAAAAGCTCATGCAAAAACAAAACAGCGCCTTTGCGGCACGCAGCAAGACCGCGAGCACAAAAGCGCTGGTAGCGTATGGCGGGAACGTATGTGAATCGAACACATCCAAGACGTTTTGCACGCCTCGCAACGGTTTTGAGGACCGCGGAGCCCACCGGAGCCCATCCGTTCCCAAGTGCGCCGGTATTTTACCAAACCGAAACGGCTCCATCCCAAAAAGACGAACAAGAAGTTGCGGTGGAATAGTTCCTGTATTTGCTGCCAAAGCCCCCAACTAGGAACTATTTCACCGCAACAGAGGAGACGGGGGCAGGTGACCGGCCTAGCGCAGGGAGCGCAGGCCGCCGGCATCCTTGTCGAGCACCGTAAAGCGTACGGCGTCCAGATGCTCAAGGATGCTGATGGCGCGTTTGCGCGACACACCTAGAGCCTCGCGCAGAGCGCTCGTGGTGGCAGCGCCGCCGGCTGCCTCAATGGCAGCGGCGACAAGCTCGCGCGCATGCGACTCCGCGGTGGCGGACAAGGCAACGTCGCGCTCGACCTTTACGATGGAGCGGTTGAGCGAAAGCTCGCGCAGCGCACGCGTCATGGTGTCGCGATCGAGCTGCAGTTGCTCGCCCACCTCGGGCAACGTCGGTGCATCGAGGCCAGCTTCGTCCAGCAAGGCAACGATACGTTCGCAGGCCTCGCGCACCACACGTGCCGCAGCGGCAGCGGAGTGCGGGTCGAACACCTCGGCGCACTCGGAGGCACACACGCCGCGCGAGCAGCCCTCGGAAATCAGGGCCGCGGCAACTGTATCGTCAGCGGTAGGCCAAGCAGCATGGGCGACGGCGCCGGGCGTAAAGCCCGTCTCCTTGGGGGCAGCCGCGTGCATGGTGGACAGGGTCGCCGCCAGCGTACCCATCGCGGCATCGAGCGCGGAAGCATCTGCATACAGCGAGCCATCCGAACCAGCAAGCGTGCAAGCAGCGCCCTTCGCCACCAACTCGCGCAACGCTGCCTCAGCCTCACCGGCAACAAGATCGAGCGCCGCGGTAACATCGGCAGCCGCAACCGGCAGCGCTTGCAGCGCCAGCCACGCATCCACCGCGCCCGCAATATCACCGGCCTCAAGCGCCGCATACAGCGCACACTCCCCTTCGGCAAGCTCGCGCGAACGGCGGCAGCGCGACAACAGCACGCGCCCTCCACCAATAAGCATAACGGGCGAATACGACAGCACCACGGTATGGTCTCCGGCTCGTAGCGGCAGCGGTTCCTCCAAGCGCACCTGCACGGTACGGGTCTCGCCCACCGCCATGGGGGCCTCGCCCTCCATGAGCATGATACGGCCGACGGCCTCGGCCGTACCGGCCATCACGTGCACGCGCGCGCCCGACTCGAGCACACGCGGCTTGGCTCCCTCGCGACCCAAATACGTAAACGCCATCATAAAGCGCAGCGTCTGGCCAAAGCGACCCTCCACGCCGAGCATCTCACCGCGATCGAGCGCAGCGACGCCATCTCCCACCAGGTTGAGCGCCACACGCTGACCGGGCAGCGCGCGCGGCGTATCGCCATGAACCTGAATCCCGCGTACGCGGCAGGCCGTTCGCGACGGCAGTGCGACGAGCTCATCGCCAACCGCAACCGGCGCATCGTGCAGCGTTCCCGTCACCACGGTGCCGGCGCCCTTGATCGTAAAGCAGCGGTCGATAGGCAGACGCGGTGCGGCATCGGTGAGCTCGGCACGGGCACGGCAGGAATCCCAGCAAGCGGCAACCTGCTCGTCAAGCGCAGTCAGCAGGTCATCGATTCCCGCGCCGGTCTTGGACGACACAGGCACGATCGGCGCGTCCGCAAACACGGTACCCGACAAAAAGTCATCGACATCGAGCTCGGCAAGCTCGGTCATCTCGGCGTCGGCCAGGTCGCACATAGTCAGCGCGACCACCATGTGTGTGACGCCCAGCAGCTCCAGCACATGCACGTGCTCGCGGGTCTGCGGCATCACGCCTTCGACGGCCGATACCACCAGCACAGCAACGTCGATGCCCGTGGCACCCTGCACCATGGCGCGCAGATAATGCGCGTGGCCCGGCACGTCGACCAGGCCAACGATCTTGCCACTCGGCAGCGCCAGCTCGCCAAAGCCAAGCTCAACGGTCATGCCGCGACGGCGCTCAACCTCTAGGCGATCAGGATTCTTGCCGGTCAGCGCCTCGATCAATGCCGACTTACCGTGGTCGACGTGACCCGCCGTGCCAACGATAACGGGACACTCCACCAGCGCTTTAACCTCACTCATCGAGCAATCGCCTTCTCAACGCACGCGACGAGCGTCGATGCCGCCGTCTCGATATCGCGGTCGCCCACAAGCGTACGGACGTCAAACAAAATGCGATCGTGCGAGGTTCGCGTGACGACCGGCGTGTCGAAGTCCTGGACAAGCGAGCGCTTGAGCTCGTCGACGGACAGGTGCCCGTCGACCGGGCAGACGGCCACGCACATCGTGGGCAGCTCAACGGTAGGCAGCGAACCGCCACCGGGGGTCGACGATTCCTCGACGATCTCCACCTGAACGGCGCACGGGCAACCGGCCTTATCGAACCCGGCGACCATACGATCGCACAGCTTACGGGCACGTCGCTCCAAATGAGCCTGCGGCAGCGTAAGCATGCTGAGCACCGGAATATCGCGATGGGCAACATCGGCGCCGTCCATGTAGATACGCAGCGTGGCCTCGAGCGCGGTCAGCGCCAGTTTGCCGGGGCGCAGGGCGCGCATGAGTGGGTGCTCGCCGCAGGCCTGAATCAGGTCGCGACGACCCATGATGATGCCAGCCTGAGCGGCACCGAGCAGCTTGTCGCCCGAGCACGACACGATGTCGAGCCCAGCGGCAACCGAGGTCGGCGTGGTTTCCTCGCCGCCGCGAACCAGGATGTCATCAGGCAACAGCGCACCCGACCCCTGGTCCTCGTAGAACAGCAGGCCGTGTTTGTGGGCCAGAGCAGCAAGCTCCCGAGAGCCCACCTCCTCGTGAAAGCCCTCGATGCGATAGTTGGAAGGATGGACCTTGAGGATCATCGCCGTATCGGGCGTGATGGCGCGCTCGTAGTCGCCCAAATGCGTGCGATTGGTGGCGCCGACCTCGACGAGTTTGGCGCCCGAAGCCGCCATGACATCGGGGATGCGGAAGCTGCCGCCAATCTCGACAAGCTCACCGCGGCTGACGATGACCTCTTTACCCGCGGCATGGGTGGCAAGCACCAGCAGCACCGCGGCGGCATTGTTGTTGACCACGAGCGCGTCCTCGGCACCGGTGAGTGAGCGGATCAGCTGCGCGGCGTGCTCCTTGCGCGACCCTCGCGAACAGGTGTCGACGCTGTACTCGAGCGTGCTATACCCGCGCGCGACCTCGGCCACGGCTTTGGCAGCTGATTCCGCGAGCGGGGCTCGACCCAGGTTGGTATGGATAACCACGCCCGTCGCGTTGACGGCGGGGCGCAGGCTCGGCAGCGCGGAGCGGTGCGCACGCCACTCAATAGCCGAAGCCAGGTCGCGCTTAGAGCGCGGGGCGGCACCGGCGCGAATGGCGGCGCGCTCCTCGTCGAGCTCGGCCGTCACGGCAGCATGGACCACCGCGTCGCAGGTCTCCCCCGCCGCCTTCACCACCGGCCACTCGGCAAGCAACTCATTGACGGAAGGAATGGCGCGCAGGCGGGCGCGCACCTCATCGGACATGTTCTGGCTATCGCTCATGTGCGGCCTTTCAAATGAAACGTGGATCAGTCGAATACATCAGCTGAGTCAATTACTCGTTATTATCCTCGCGCGCCGCGATCTTTTCCACGCGAACGGCGTTTTCTTGGGTGAGCGCGGCACCCGTCAACGGGTCCCAGCGCAGCGGCGTGTGGTCGAGCGGACCGACGCCCAAGGCCTGCCGGCCACCACTCTCAGCACCAAATGCGCGTCCGCCGGGAGCGGCCGAGGTGAAGATGCACGCCGGATGCAGATAGGGCGTCGTCTCCACGCGCACGCGGTCGCGGCCCATATCGCTCACGAGCTCGACGATCTCGCCGTCGACGATGTCCATGCGCGCAGCAGCATCGGCATTCATCTGCACGGCATCCAGGTCCGATCCAGCCTCGGCGGCACCTTGGGCCGCAAGCCTTCGCGAGGTATGCGACTCAAAGGGACGATTGCCGCTAATGAGGCGAAACATCCCCGGGCTGGGCTCCACCATGGGCGCGATCCAGTCGGGCACACGACCCATGCCGGCTCGCTCCCATATGTCGCTTGCCAGCGCAATCTTGCCGCCGGCAAGCGGAATCACCGGCTCACCCGTGCGCGTCGGCAGCGCCATGCCCGTATCGGCCCAGCCGCGCTCCTTGAGCTCGTCCAGATCAATCCCAAACGGAGCCACCTGAGCAGCGGCCAGATCGTCGGACGTAAAGTCGAAGTACTCGCCCACGCCACACGCCTGCGCCAGACCGGCAAAAATCTCCCGACCGGGACGTGTGTCGTCATGCTGCACGGGCAGCACGGCGTTGCGGTAGAACACGCGCGCATCGTTGGCGCCCACGACCGTGCCCACGCCGCGGTCGGCCTCAAGATACGTCACATCGGGCAGCACGAAGTCAGAAGCGCGCGCTGTCTCAGACCAGCGAATATCAATCGTCACGAGCAAGTCGAGCTGCTGCAAAATACCCAACCAAGCCTGCGCATTGCCATAGCCCGCACCGGGGTTACTGGCATAGACGATGAGTCCGCGCAAATCGCCGGCGAGAATCGACTGACCGATGGTCGTGCACAGGCCGCGCACCGGATCGACCAGTGGATAGCGCTCGGACCCCAGCTTGGGCCCGCGCGGCACCGGCGGCGTCGCAAAACGTGCGGGATCGAGGTCGCCCAACACAAGCGGCGTGGGCGGATTGAGCGCACCGCCCTCATGCCCGATGCAGCCCAGCAGCACATCGACCAAGCAAATAGCGCGCGCGGTCTGGGTGCTATTGGCATACGCGATACCGATGCCGCCATGAAAGCCCGCATCCACCACAGCGGCAGGCGCTGCGGCAGCGAGATCGCGCGCCGTGGCGACAATCTCTGCGGCCGGCACGTCGCACATCGACTCGGCCCACTCGGGCGTCCAAACAGCAGCAGTCTGCGCCAGCTCGTCAAAACCCGTGGTATAGCGGGCAACGAACTCGTGGTCGTACAGGCCCTCGGCAATGAGCACATGCACAATGCCCAGCAGCAAGGCCAGGTCGCAGCCCGGGCGTACGCGCAGCCAGCGGTCGGCAAGCGCAGCCGAGCCGCTGCGCCGGGGGTCGACCACGATGATCTTCGCCCCGCGCCGGCGCGCATCGTTGAGTGCATCAACGGCCCCCATCGTCGACGAATCGACAATGGAACGCCCCAGGTACATAATGCAATCGGTATGCGCCAGGTCGGAGGCGGGGCTATAGCCCAAGCTATGCTCCCAACCAGTGAGACGGCTTACCTCGCAGGCGCCATCGGCACCGTACACGTTGGGCGAACCCAGCGCGTGCATAAGACGATAGCCCCAGTAACGGTCGAACGAGGGCACGCCGAGCGTCATGCCCAGCGCGCGCGGACCATGCCCGTCAACAATCCCCAAAAGGCACTCGGCAATCTGAGCAAACGCCTCGTCCCACGAAATCACATCGAACCCCGAGCCATCAGCTCGTCGGCGCATGGGGTGCACAATGCGGTCGCGCTCGTCAAACGGCATTGCCAGGCGATGCCGTCCGCGGGCACACAGGGCACGCGCCGCGCACGGATGCCCTGGCACCGGCAACTCGGCCGCCACGCGACCGTCCTCAACTCGTGCCGCAAAGGCGCAATCGGCATAGCATCCCCCGCATGTGGTCACCACGGCGCGACCGTCACGCTTCACAGCAGATGCCATCTCGATTACCCCTTTCACAAGCCAAACACAACAGGCCAACAGCCCGGCAACGAGCCCCAGGCCAAAAAAGCCTCCCGCACGGCAACGCCCCGCGGGAGGCCCAACGTCAAACAGACGGTATCTTACGCCTCGGACTTCTTGGCGTAGACAAACCAGTAGCCGAGCGCGATCAGAACCGCGCCGCCCACGATGTTGCCCAGCGTGGCGGCGGACAAGTTAAACGCAATGCCCGCAGCGTTGAGCGCATCGGCGCCGGCGACGTCGGCACCATAGCCGCACGCGTGCATCACGGCACCCATAGGCAAAAAGTACATGTTGGCGACGCAGTGCTCAAAACCGCAGGCCACAAAGGCGGCGATGGGCAGCAGAATGCCCACAACCTTATCGACCACGGTCTTACCGGCGGTACCGATCCACACGGCCAGGCACACAAAGATGTTGCACAGGATGCCGCGGAAGAAGATCGTCACCCAGTCGATCGTCACCTTGCCGGCGGCGACGCTCACCATGGAGTTGGCGACCGCCTCGCCGTTGAGCTTATAGATGCCGGCCATGTACACCAAAAAGACGATGAACAGGGCACCGACAAAATTGCCGACCCACACGACGACCCAGGCCTTAAGCATCTGAACCAGGGTGATCTTTTTGCTCTTGAGTGCGCAGACCATAAGCGAATTGCCGGTAAACAGCTCGGCGCCGCACACCAGCACGAGCACCAGGCCCAGGCAAAAGCACAGACCGCCCACGACGCGCTGAGCGCCCCAGCCCAGCGTGCTGTCGCTCAAGAACACGGTAAAGAACAGGCCGCCGAAGGCGATAAACGCGCCGGCGAACATTGCCAACAGAAAGGCCTTAGCGACCGGCAGGTTAGCCTTGGTCACGCCGGCGGCCTCGGTCTTGGCCTCGATCGCGGCGGGCGCCAGGCAATCGGGAGAGGGGTACTCCACCTTGGAATCTGCCATGTCAATCACTTCTTTCCTAATCAGCAGGAACAAGCGCTCCTATTGCTCTTGCCCCAAGCGGACAAAGTGGGAAAAGTCGTTGGCGGCCACGGCGTCGTACACGGCGTCGACGGCCTCAAAGACTTCCGGGGACATGGGGTTGTAGAACTCCGTGTCGCCCGGCTGAATCCCGACGAAGACGATATCATCACACGATTGCTCAATCTCTTCGATCAGAATCGACAAAGGAAGCGAATGCGTGGTGAACATCGACTTACGGGCCACATCGCGCTTGTCGAGCAAACGGATGGACCCGACGGGCAGCGCCATGTCGGCGGCATCGACCAAAACCAAACGCGGCGGACGCTCGCGCTTGACCTCGATGATGTCGTCCTCGGGCGTCTGACCGCCGTCGATGGTGTACCAGCCGGCGATGGGCGCGTCCTCCATCTTTTTGGAGAGCACGGGGCCGGCGGCATCGTCGGCACGCAGCACGCTTCCCGCCGTGAGCACGATACCCGCAAACGGGGCGCCGTTCACACGACCATCCACAACGCGACCCATTACTGCAACCTCCCTGTCAGATACACGCCCGACACATCGCGCACGCGCTCGACCAAATCGCGAAACTTCATCAGAAACGCGACCTGCTGGGCATGCAGGCCAAAGTCGTCGTCGAACACCGAGATGCCGGCCTTGGCAGAGCCGCGAAAACCGCGCTCGTCGAGCAACGCATCGCAGGCCTCGAGCAGCGACGGCACCGCCGCCTTGTCGAGCTGACACTCGCCAAAGGAGCGGATGGCATCGAACTTGGTCTTGGCCTCTCCCTCCGGCAGCGCGTCGACGAGCGAATAGAACACATCCACCGGCACCGACAGGCGCGGCTCAAAGCAATCGAGCACGCCGGTGTGGTGGCCCACGGCGAGCGTGTAGTACAGCACGTCGCAGGCCTCCTGGGGAACGTCTTCCTCGGTCTCCACAAACTTACGCGTGAGCTCGTAAAAGACCACCTGGTCGGGCGCGTGGTCCAGGCAGGGGTCGGCGACGCCCTCGGCGGCCTCGTCGCTTGCGCGCGAGGCATCGTCAAAGGAGCCGCCGAGCATGCCGGGACCCGCAAAGTAACCAGAGCGGTCCGTGAGCTCCATCTAGCGACCTCCGGCCAGCACCAGATCCTGCAGCGCCGAGTACACCTCGACGCGGCGCGGATCGTCCTGCTTATCGATGAGCAGCGCCATGGCACCGCGGATATCGCCCTTGGGCGCGCCCTCGAGCGTGTCCATAAACTCGTTGGCCAGGTCGCGGCCGTAACGGTAGCCGCTCATGGCGCGAGCCTCGCGCTCGATGGCAACGCGCAGCTTGTACGGCACGCCGGGGTGCAGGATATCGGCCTGCTCGCCGGCGGCCTCCACCGTGGTCTCGGCATGGAGCTTTTGGTCCAGCAGACCGAGTGCCATGGCAAAGCCGTAGACGGTCTGCGCGGGGCTGGGCGGGCAGCCGGGGATGTAGACATCGACCGGCAGGATTTTGTCCGTGCCGCCCCAGACGCAGTAGTTGTCGTAAAAGATGCCACCGGTGCAGCCGCACGCGCCATAGGACACCACGATCTTGGGATCGGGTGCGGCCTCAAAGGCGCGCAGGGCCGGCATGCGCATGGCACGCGTCACGGCACCGGTGTACAGCAGCACGTCGGCGTGACGGGGCGAGGGCACGACCTTGATGCCAAAGCGCTCGACGTCGAAGACGGGCGTGATGGAACCGAAGATTTCGATCTCGCAGCCGTTGCAGCCGCCGCAGTCAACACGGTAGACGTACACCGAGCGCTTGATCTTCTTAAGAAGGGTCGCCTTGGCCTTCTCGATGCTCTCGTCGAGCTCGATCTTGGTCGGGCGGTACTGAAGCCGCTCGGGCAAAAGCGTGGGTTCGGCCATGGTTACTCCTCCTTCGTTTCAAAATCCATGATGATGCCCTCGACCGGCGCAGGACCGGCGGGAATCTCGGGCGCATCGGGGTTGAGCTCGCGGTCGATATACTCCGGGTTCACGCCGTGGCCGCCCAGATACTCCATGCCGGGGCCCTGGGGCTCACCGGACGCAAGCGTCTCGTTGGCAGCCATGCCGTGCGCGTTGCCGGTCTTTACGGCCGAGGCGGCGCGCAGGGCGTCGAGCTCGCGCTTGCACTCCTGGCACATACCGACGGTACGGGCGGCCTGGATGGCCTCCATGCCGCCGGTCTTTTGCAGTAGGCGCTTGGCGTAGTCGATCTCCTTGTGCGGGGCAAACGGCTTGCCGCAACGCGAGCAGTGCTCGAGCGTATAGACACTCTTGCTGGTGAGGTCGTCCTTGCTCATGACGGCCAGCTCAAACTCCTCGGTGAGCTTGATGGCCTCCATGGGGCAGGCTTCCTTGCAGCGGCCGCAAAAGATGCAGCGACCGTAGTCGATCGACCAGGTGATGGTGTCGGCCGCAAGGTCGGTGTCCATGCGAATGGCATCGGCCGGGCACGCCACGCCGCAGGCACCGCAGGCGATGCAGAGCTCGGCATTGTGCTCGGGCTTGCCGCGCATGTCCTTGTTGGTGGGGAACGGCGCAAACGGGTACTTGACCGTCGCGTCGCCGGCCTTGGCGTTAACCTTCCAAAGCTTCAGCATATTAGAGCGCCTCCTCATCGAGCGGAGCGGCCATGGTGCCCTCGCCCGCAAGCGGCGACTTGTCGCGCCAGACGTTCTCGAACTGCTCCTTGTCGAGCACATGGTCGCGCTTGGCGGCGACATCGGTCACCGTCACGCGGTCGGTGCAGGAGTAGCACGGGTCGAGCGAGCCGACGATCAGCGCCGCGTCGCCCACGGTGTTGCCGCGGAACATGTAGCGCAGGACCGGCCAGTTGCTGTACGTGGCGGCCTTGGCGCGCCAGCGGTAGCACTTCTGGTTGTTGCCGAGCATGGCCCAGTGCACGTCCTCGCCGCGCGGCGCCTCGGTGGCGCCGATGGCGTACTTGTGCGGGGTGTACTCCCAATCCGTGGTGAGGATGGGGCCCGACGGGCAGTTCTCGAGCATGGTCTCGATCATGTCAATCGAATCGTAGACCTCCTGGATGCGGACGGCGGTACGGCCGAAGGCATCGCAGGTGTCGGCCGTGGCGGCATGCATCTTTTGGACATCCGGATCGGCGTAGCCGTCGAACGGATGGTCAAAGCGCACGTCGCGGGCATAGCCCGAGCCGCGCATGAGCGGGCCGACCGGCGAGAAGTCGCGAGCGATCTTGCGGTCCAGAATGCCGATGCCACTCGTACGCTCGATAAAGTTGGGCGTGGAGAGCAGCATGTCGACGAGTTCCTGAACCTCGGAGCGCAGCTGGTGGATGGTCGTGAGCGTGGAGAGCTTCTGCTCGGCCAAAATGTCGCGACGCACGCCGCCGATCACGTTGAGGCCGTAGGTCTTGCGGTGACCGGAGAGCTTCTCGGCCAGGTCCATGGACTTCTCGCGGACGCGGAAGAACTGCTGGAAGCCGGAGTCGAAGCCGGTGTAGTGCGATGCGAGGCCAATATTGAGCAGGTGTGAGTGCAGACGCTCGACCTCGAGCATGATGGCGCGGATGTACTGGGCGCGCGGCGGGACATGAATGCCCTGGGCGCGCTCGACGGCCTCGGCATAGGCCACCGAGTGGGCGCAGCCGCAGATGCCGCAGATGCGGTCGGCGAGGAACGTCACGGCGTCATAGTTCAGGCGCGTCTCGGCGACCTTCTCCATGCCGCGGTGCACGTAGAACAGACGGTAGTCGGCATCGACGATCGTCTCGCCCTCAACGAACAGGCGGAAGTGGCCGGGCTCGTCGGAGGTAATGTGCAGCGGGCCCATGGGAACGAGCGTCGTCTCCTTGCCCTTGGTGTCGGCCAAGAACTCGTAGTTTTCCATGTCGCTCGCAGGAGCGGGACGGAAACGGTAGTCCATGGAGTCCTTGCGCAGCGGATACAGGCCGCTGGGCCAGTCATCGGGCAGCACCAGGCGGCGACGATCGGGCAGACCCTCGGGAATCAGGCCGAACATATCGCGCAGCTCGCGCTCGCCCCACACGCAGGCGGGGACGAACGGCGTCACGGACGGGAACGTCATCTTGGCGGGATCGACCTCGGTGCGCACGGTCACCCAGCCGGGGTCCTCCCCCTCCATGGAGATGACGTAGTACACGGCGTAACGGCCGCACAGGCTGCGCTCGTCGTTGCCGATGATCACGGGAATCCAGCCGTAGCGCTCGTAGTACAGGTAGTGGACGGCCTCGGGCAGCTTGTCCTGCTTGACGGTAATCGTCAGCTGGTCCTCGCACTGCCACTCGACCTTCTCGATGCAGCCCGGAACGGCGCGACGCAGGGCCTCGACATGGCTCTCGCAACGACGGGCATACACCTTGTTCTCAGTTTCAATCATTCGTTACTCCACCTCGCTCTGAGCGGTCTCGGTACCGAACACAGCGCGGTACATCGGCGTCGCGTGAAGTTCCTCGGTGCTCTGCTCGAGCACGATGCCGGTCGCGGTCTCCACACCGTGCACGAGGGGCAGCGGGGTGGCGATGCCAAACCACAAGATCATGACAGCCAGGATGATTTCGGGGATAAGCATGAGCGCCGGGGCCTCATGCTTGCCCATGCCCTGGGGCGCATGGCCGAACACCGACTTGAGTGCGAAACGGGTGAGCGCGGAGATGGCCACGGTAAGGCCGAGGGCGACCACGACGACCAGCCACATGGGACCGGCGGTAACACCGGCGACAAAAGTCAGGAACTCAGAGATAAACATGCCAAAGGGCGGGAAGGCACCAAGACCGAGCAGCGCCAGGACGGCGAGCGCGGCGGTTGCGGGGGCAACCTCGACGACGCCCTGGATCTTGGCCAGGCTACGCGTGCCAAAGGCGTGCTGGATGTTGCCGGACACGCAGAAGGCAAGCGTCTTGGTGAAGCCGTGGAACACGCAGTGCAGCAGGGCCGCGGCGATACCCAGCGGGCCACCGATACCCAGGCACAGGGCGACGACGCCCACGTTCTCCACAGACGAGTACGCAAAGCGGCGCTTGAGGTCGTCCTGGCGAAACATCGAAAGCGCCGCCACCAAAATGGACAGCGTGCCGACGATCAGCAGCAAAAGTTGCGGATACTCGGCGCCCACGGCCTGGATAGTAAAGCCGTAGAAGCGCATGATCACAAGCATGGCGCACTTAAGCAGCACGCCCGAGAGCAGGGCCGAGACAGGGCTCGGGGCCTGGGAGTGGGCATCGGGCAGCCAAGTGTGCATGGGGAACAGGCCAGCCTTGGTGCCAAAGCCGATCACGATAAACGCAAAGGCGAGGCGCATGAGCGTCGGGTCGAACTGGTCGGCATACGGCAGCACGCACGACAGGAATGCGGCCTCGTGGGCGTTGGGAATCACGTCGGCGGCGTTGGCGTAGATCAGCAGCGTACCGAACAGGCCAAAGGCCACGCCGGCGGTGCAGACCATCGCATACTTCCAAGAAGCCTCGAGGGCCGTCTTGTTCTTGTAGATACCCACGAGGAACACAGTGGAAAGCGTGGTTGCCTCCACGGCGGCCCACGTGAGGATCATGTTGTTGGACAGGCACGCGAGCAGCATGGTGAACACAAACAGGCTAAACAGCGCAAAATACTGCTTGGCGCGCTCGGCGGGCATGGAGCCCTCCTCGATATCGGCCTTTACATAGGGCAGCGAGAACAGCCCCGTAAGAAAACCGATAAAGCCGATGAGCAGCACAAAGATGGCACCCAGCGAATCGAGGTGGAACCACAGGCCAAAAGCGCTCGCGGTGTCGCCGCTCATAAGGACGTCACCGGCCGTCATAATCGACAGCACCAGGACGGCTGCGACGGAGACCAGGTTGAGACCGGCAAACACGTTATAGGACGTGTTCTTGGGCAAAAACGCCATGACCAGCGAGAACACCAAAGGAGTCGCGAGCAGGGCGAGAATTAACGTTTCCATGGACTACCCCCTCAGCTCGAACAGGTCGCGCGCATCGAGCGAGTGGGAGTCGTCCCAAATGCGACGCACGACGATGGACATGATGATGACGGCAAAGATGGCGTCGGTGGCGATACCGATCTCGATAATCTCGGGAGCGGTGGGGGCCAAAAGCGCGAGCGTCACGTGGCTGCCGTTTTCCATAAGGCAGTATCCAAAGATCTGCTTCATGATATTGCGCTGCGAGATGATGCAGGTGAGGCCCACAAAGAAGTGAGCGAAGCTAATAGCGAGCGCAGGCGTTGCGACCTCGGCCGTGGGCAGGCTGATCTGCGTCACGACGGCAAAGCAGATCGCGACCTCGACGGCAATGATGCAGATGGCCCATGCGGGCTTAAGGCCGGCCTTGAGCGATGCGTCGCTCGGCTCGCCCATCTTCTTGTATGCGCGGTTGAGGATATAAGGGACCAGGACGACCTTGGTGATAAAGGCGGATCCAGCCCACATAAGCAGCTCCTGCGCACCGGTGGTGACACCGAGCGTGGCGAGCAGTCCCACGAGCACCAGCGACTGCACCGCATACCAGCTGATGGCGTGCTTGATGTTCTTTGAGACGACCACCATGGTGGACGTGACGATCAGAAGGCCGCCAAGGATGTTGACGATCGAATAACCCATGTCGTTCTACCTCCTAACCGATCCAGCTGGCCGAAAGCGGGCCGCTGACGATAACCATGATGATGAGCACGATGAACACGAACGCCATCGCGCGGGGAAGCGGGGCTCCCGCAGCGACCTCGTCGCTCGGCTCGCCGGGCAGGCAATAGCCCATCCACTTGAGGAACCAGGCGAAGGTGGCGACGGTCTCGGCGACCATGATGCACACGAGCACCAGGATCGCGACGTTACCGGCACCCACAGAAAAGCCGCCGGCGATGATCTGGAACTTCGAGAAGAACGTGTTCATGGGCGGCACGCCGGCAATGGCGAGCGCGGCGACTCCAAAGCCCACGCCCGAGATCGGGTACTTCTTTACGATGCCGCGAAGCTTGGGCAGCATACGCGTGCCGAGCGTAAAGGAGAACGAACCGGCGATCAGGAAGAACAGCGTCTTGGCGAAAGCGTGGTTAAAGATGTGGCACACGGCACCGTCAAAGGCCAGCTGGCTGCCAAAGACCGAAAGGCCCAGACCAAAGAACACATAGGAGAGCTGGGCGATCGTGGAGAAGGCCAGCAGACGCTTCATGTCCTTTTGCGGCAGGTACATAAGGAAACCAAAGAGCATGGTGACCATGGCGTCGATAATGGCGACCCAGCCCACGATCTCGGGAATCTCGCCGGCAGAGACGAGTGCACGCGCGAACACGCACACGCCGACCTTGACCATCGAGGCACCATGCAGGTAGGCCGAAACAGGCGTCGGCGCCTCCATGGCCGAAGGCAGCCACATGTACATGGGGACCTGTGCGGACTTGGCCCAGGCCGCAAACAGCACGAGCAAAAGGACGATGGCCTTAAGCTTGGCGTCAAGGCCTGCAATCGCGGTAATGGCGAAGGTGCCGGTGTGGGCAAACACGATGGCGGCGCCCAGATACAGGCCGAGCGCACCGATATGCGTGATGATCAGGGCCTTCATGCCGGCTTTCTTGGCCGTAGGCGTCATGTAGTAGCTAATGAGGCCCCAAGAGCAGGCACCCGTGATCTCAAAGAACACGAGCTGGCCCAAAAGGGTCGAGCTGTACACGAGGCCGGCCATGGCGCCGATGAAGGTCGCGAGGTACGCGTAGAAGCGACGACGCGGTGCGTCGGGATGCTCACGGTTGTTCTCGCTCATATAGGGAATCGAATAGATCACGACAAGCAGGCCGATACCCACAAAGGCGGGCGCGAGCAGCGTGCTCATGCGATCGAAGGTGAATCCCATGACGAGGGTCTGCCCAAACGAGATCAGGGGGACCTGCGTGTCGGGCATGCCGGCGCCAGCGAAATTCGCGGCGAGGGCGATGGTGCAGACCGTCGAGACGGCGGCACCCAAAACGCTGAACCACTTGGCGTACGGACGAGGGAACAGGGCGACGAGCACCGAGGCCACCATCGGGGCCGCGATAGCGACCAAGCCGAGAAGGGACAGACTGACTGCAAATGACATTGTTTCTCCCTTCTCCTACACGCCGACGACCACGAAGACAAACGCCAGAACGGCAATGCCCACGACGGCCCAGGTCTGATTGCCAAGCACCTTAAAACGCGAGCGCGAGCAGGAGTTCTCGATCACGCCGCATACGACAAAGTCGATAAGGCACTTCACCAGGAAGATGACCGCGCCCAGAACGGCCGCGATACCCACGGCCGCGGGCTCGCCCCAGGGGACGAAGATCGCGCAGAACCAGGCGACGACCAGGACCTGCTTCATGGACATGGCGAGCTTGGCCATGGCAAGCGACGGGCCGGAAAGCTCGGCGAGCGGACCTTCCTGGAGCTCCTGCTCGGCCTCGGCCTGATCAAACGGCAGCTTGCCGAGTTCCATGTAGCAGGCGATGGCAAAGGCGATGCCGGCGAGGATCACGGCGACCGGCGCGTCGATGGCGCCCGTCATGATGTGCTGACCCATGGTGGCGATGTCGGTGGAGCCGCACACCAGGGCGGCGGCAAACAGCGCCAGCAGCATGGACGGCTCGATGAGCACGCTCATGAGCAGCTCGCGAACGCCGCCGATACCGGCGTAGGCGTTGGACGAATCCACACCGCAGAGGGCGAAGAAGAAGCGGGCGAGCGCCAGGCTGTACATGATGGTGATGGCGTCACCAAAGACCGGGATGGGGCTTTGTGCCGTAAAGAGCGGCAGACCCATCGCGAGCATAAAGGCGACGGCGAAGAACAGCGGCGGCATAATGCGCAGCGCAAAGCTCGCATCCTCGCTCTGGGACTCGGGGCGCGCAAAGAGCTTGGCCAGGTCGCGGTAGTCCTGCATGATGCTGGGGCCGCGACGGTTGTGCATCTTGGCGCGGATAACGCGACCGAGACCGGAGAAGAACGGCGCGACGGCCATAACGACCACGCCCTGCAGAACGGCAAGTACGATGTTGTTCATGCTCTCCCCTCCTTAACCCATTTGCACGGCGAGCACGAGGAACACCACGAGTGCCGCGACGATGTAGCAGATATAGATGCTGTAGTTGCCGCCCTCAAGCTTAGTCGCGAGGTCGGCGAGCTTCTCGACACCCTTATGCGGGGCATCGACGAGAACCTTGTCGGGTACGGGCTCCACAGCCTCGGCCACACCGGTGAGCTTCTGGAAGAAGTGCGCGATGGACCAGCAGACGGCCGTGCAGCGGTCACGCAGCGTGTAGAGCGGCTGCATAAACCAGGACACCTCGGAGGCAAAGGTCGTGGCCACGACGGGCATATGCTCGTTGGGAGCATAGCCACATGCCCACGGCTGGGACTTCTGCACCTTGCCGACGGTCTTGAGCTTGCGATAACCGCAGGCAAGGCCGACGAGCACCACGAGCGCAATGGCGATCGCGGGCGTGGAGGTGGCAGCGCCGGAGTACTGGTTCATGAGCTCCATGCCCTCGGCGGCAAACACGCCACCGTACGGATGCAGCACGGACGCGGCGACATCGACCAGCACAGGCGCGATCACGGGAGCGCCAATGCCCAGCACGACGCAGATGGCCGCAAGCAGCCCCTGCGCAAACACCATGGGGGCGGGAACCTCCTTGGCATTGGCCGCGGCCTCGGAGCGGGGCGCGGAGGCAAAGGAGACGCCATAGGCCTTGACGAAGCACGTGACAGCCAGCGCACCGGTAATGGCCAGCGCGACGGCAGCGAACACAGCCACGATCATGACGGCCTTGTCGCCCTGCATGGCGGCGTTAAAGAGCGACTGGTAGGTAAACCACTCGGACACAAAGCCGTTGAAGGGCGGGATGGCCGAGATGGCAAGCGCGCCAACAAGGAAGCAGATGGCCGTAGCCGGCATACGACGGAACAGGCCGCCCATCTTCTCCATATTGCGCGTACCCGTGGAGTACAGCAGCGCACCGGCGCCCAAGAACAGCTCGCCCTTAAACATCGCGTGGTTAAACGTGTGGTAGAGGGCGGCCATCAGAGCCAGGACGGCGATGCCGACCGAGTTGAGTGCCATGGCGGCCATGGAAGCGCCGACGCCGAGCAGAATGATGCCGATGTTCTCGACGGAGTGATAGGCCAGCAGGCGCTTGATGTCATGCTCCTGCAGGGCGAATGCCACGCCGAGGACCGACGAGATCGCACCGAAGACCATAACCATAAGACCCCACCAGACCTGAACGCCCGAGGCGGAGAGCAGGTCGAGGCCCACCTTGAGGATGCCGAAGATACCGATCTTGATCATGCCGCCGGACATGAGGGCCGACACGTTGGACGGCGCCTCGGGATGTGCCTTGGGCAGCCAGCCGTGCAGCGGGATGATACCGGCCTTGGCGCCAAAGCCAAAGAAGGCGAGCACGAAGCACACGGATGCGACCGCGGGGCTAAACTGCGTAGCGCGGAAATCCGCAAAGGCAAACGAGCCACCGGCGAAGTTGGTCATGGTGAGGAAGCTCGCCATGATGAGCACAAAGCCCACGTGCGCGATTACAAAGTAGAGCCAACCGCCATGGATGGAATTCTCGTTCTCCTCGATCACGACCAGGAAGTACGAGGTCAGCGACATGAGCTCAAAGGCGACCAGGAACCAAAACACGTTGTCGGCGGTGATGACGAGCATCATGGACGCCACAAAGGTGTTAAAGAAGAAACCGGCGCGGCCCTTTTTGCCCGGGTACTCATCAAAGTAGTTGAGACCGCAGATCGAACCGGCAAACGCGAGCACCGAGATGAGCGCCACGAACAGGCCGGACAGCTGATTGAGCAGCAGCTGGAAATGGGCAAACGGGAAGAACACGACGGTGTCGACCGACGTGACATCGCCCAGCACGGCCTGGATACCGGCCACAAACGAAAGCACCGCGGCGACGGCGCCGATCAGGCAGCCGGCGGTCTTGGCGGCGTTATCGGCCTTGATCAGCAGAACCGAGGCGAGCGCACCGATGCACGAGACGGCAAGCGATGCGATAAACAGCGTCATGCTATCCATTGTTTACGCTCCCTTCTGCTTTCTCGGACAGGCCCTGGGCCACAGCGGTAACGTCGACGACCGGACCGTTTTCGATCGAGCGCAGGCGCTTGGCCTCGTCGAGCTCGCGATCGGCCGCGCCGCCCATGACGGTCAGCGCCTTGGTGGGGCACGCCGCCACACAATGCGGACCGTCCGGATCGAAGGCGCACAGGTCGCACTTAACAGCGCAGGTGTACTGGCCGGGAGCCCACGTAAGCAGGCTGCTCAGGGACTTAGGATACGAAGGCGTCGGGTCGCACATGCCTGCGACACCGGCGATAGACGTGCCATCGGGATGGATGGCTCCGAAGGGGCACGCGATGGCGCACAGCCTGCACCCGATGCACTCCTGCTCCTTGACGTGGATGCGATCGCCATCGTGCTCGATGGCATTCACCGGGCAGACCTCGGCGCAGGGGGCACCCTCGCAATGGTGGCAGGCAAGGGCGGCCGAAATACCGCCGGTCTTCACGAGCGCCAGGCGCGGCGTATCCTGAAGACCCTGCATCCGGTGGGCGTCGGCACAGGCGGACTGGCATGTTCCGCAGCCGATGCACCTCTCCGGGTTGATGTCGATGAAGCGGTTCATCCCCACTTCCTTTCAAAATAACGGGCCGGGCTCCCGAACGTACGGGACGCCCGGCCCAAAAAGCCAACGAGAACGGGACTACACGATTTGATTCACGTGCGTCTCGTCGTCGAACTTGGCGGCGCCAGGCTCAACGTCCTGGGGAGCGGCGGCGTCCACCAGAGCCTGCTTGAGCTCGGTGTACTGACGCTCGACCTCGCCCTCGGCCCAGACCTGGTCGGCGATAGCGTCGACCTGGCAGGCGGAGAACTTGTCCTCGGGCGTATGCGAGACCGGGTCGACCTTGTGCATGGTCAGCTCGTTGCACTTGCCGATCCACCACTGGTAGGTCATATAGACCGTGCCCTTGTTGATGCGGTCGCTCACGTCGGCGCGGCTGTATACCTGGCCGCGGCGGCTGTGGATTGAGACGATGTCGCCATTCTTGATGCCGCGTGCCTGGGCGTCCGCGGGATTCATGCGGACAAAGCCGGGCTCGTCGGCAAGCAGTGCCAGCGTCTTGCAGTTGCCGGTCATCGAGCGGCAGCTGTAGTGGCCGACCTCGCGGACGGTGCACAGGATGAGCGGGTACTCATCGTCGGGAAGCTCGGAGGGCGCCTCCCAGTCGTGTGCCATCAGGTTGGCGCGGCCGTCCTTGGTGGTGAACTTGCCACCAGCGAACATGTCGGGCGTACCGTGGTCGTTCACATCGGTGCTCTTGACGGGCCACTGGGCGTAACCGCCCTCGGGAGCCATCTTCTCGTAGGTCGCGCCCACAAAGTTGGGGCACAGGCTAATGCACTCGTTCCAGATCTGCTCGGTGTTGTCGTAGTGCATGGGGTAGCCCATGCGCGTAGACAGGTCCGCGAAGATCTCCCAGTCGTGACGGCACTCGCCCTTGGGCGGAACGGCCGCGTCAAAGTGCTGGAAGCTACGGTCGGATGCGGTAAAGACACCCTCGTGCTCGCCCCAAGAGGTAGCGGGCAGGATGACGTCGGCGAGCATGGTCGTCTGCGTCATAAAGATGTCCTGGCAGATGAACAGATCCAGCTCGGAGAGCGTCTTGCGCATGCCGGCCGAATCGGGCTCGGTCTGCACCGGGTCCTCGCCGTAGTTGTAGAAGCAGTGCACCTTACCCTCGTCGACCAGGTGGCCCAGGTCGGTGAGCTTGTAGCCCTCCTCGAGCGGGAGCTTTTCCTCGGGCACGCCCCAAGCCTTGGCAAACTTGGCACGCACAGCCGGGTCGGTGACCTTCTGGTAGCCAGGGTACAGGTTGGGCAGCATGCCCATATCACAGGAGCCCTGGACGTTGTTCTGACCGCGCACGGGCGCGAGGCCGGAATTGGGTTTGCCGATCTGACCGGCAACGCAGGCGATGGAGGCGATGGTGTGCACCGTCTTCAGGTTCTGCTTCTGCTGGCATACGCCCATACCCCAGCCAATGATGGCAGAGGGCTTCGCCGTGGCGTACATCTCGGCAGCTTGGTGGATCAACGCGGGCTCGACACCCGTGATGTCCTGTACGGATTCGGGAGTGTAGTTCTTGATGGTCTCCCACCACTCGTCAAAGCCGTTCGTGTGCTCGGCGACGAATTCCTTGTCGTAGAGGCCATCATTGACCAAGCAGTTGGCAAAGGCGTTGAGGAACGCGACGTTGCAACCGTTCTTGATCGGAAGGTAGAGATCGGCGATACGCGCAGTTTCGATATGGCGCGGGTCGGCGACGATGATCTTGCAACCCTTTTCTTTGGCTCGCACGATACGCCTTGCGACGATGGGGTGCGAATCGGCAGGGTTATAGCCGAAGAGGAAAATGCAGCCCGCATCCTCCATACCGGGGATGGAGCATGACATGCAACCTGAACCAACCGTGTCCATCAAACCGAGGACAGTAGGGCCGTGTCAAGTACGGGCGCAGTTGTCCACGCTGTGGGTGCCGATGCACGCACGCGTAAACTTCTGCATGACGTAGTTCGCCTCATTGCCGCCGCCTCGCGAAGAGCCGGTGGTCATGACAGCGTTAGGACCATATTCGTCAATTATGGCCTGCATCTTAGATGCGGTGAAATCCAGTGCCTCGTCCCAGCTTACGCGCTCAAGATCCGCGCCCTTGGTGCGGCGGATCATCGGGTGCAGTACGCGGGGAGTCAAGATCTTGGTGTCGTTGATGAAGTCGTAGCCGCTCATGCCCTTAAGGCACAGCTCGCCCTGATTGGTGATGCCGTTGAGCGGTTCGGTACCCACGACCTGGCCGTTTTGGACCAGGAGGTTAAACTGGCAACCGGCGCCGCAGTACGGGCAGATCACTTTATGCTTCTCCATGACACCCTCCTTCCTTTCTCTGCTACCGAATACTCGGTTCTTGTTTGACAATCATTGGGCCTGTCGCCCGACGCTTACGCCTCGTTTTCGATGGTGGCGCGGGCGCGCTCGGCAGTCAGTTCTGCCAGACGCTCCTCGTCTACCAGGGTGAGGCCCTTGGTCGGGCACGCCTCGGCACACGCCGGACCGCCGGGACGGTCCACGCACAGGTCGCACTTAAGCACGAAGCTCTTAGTCTGCGAACCCACGCGAACGTCGCCCATCAAGACGGGGACCTGCGTGGTCGCCACGCTCACGGCGCCAAAGGGGCATGCCATAACGCAGCTCTTGCAGCCGATGCAGTTGTCCTCGTTGACGCCGATGCGATGGTTCTTTGGATCAAAGAACAAAGCACCCGTGGGGCAGGCCTTGGCGCACGGAGCGTCCTCGCAGTGGTGACATGCCACCGGCGCGGAAATCTCGTAGGTGCGCGTTACACGCAAGCGAGGTGCGGCGATGTTGCCGGGAATATCGTGTGCCTCGATGCACGCCGCCATACAGGTTTGGCACCCAATGCAGCGCGAAGAATCGGCTACGACTCGTTTATTGCCCATGTTGTTCACTCCCTCCTGAATCCCATGCCGGAGAGACCCTGTCGACGTTGTCCCAAGCCGCCCGTGGCCTGGCATCGGCGTATCGAATGCATGCGGCGAAACAGGCACTCGGTAGAATTTCTCCAACGGTATACAGGTTGAATATACGCAGTTGCAGGGGGCAAACGTGAGCATAGGCCCTGCAATACGGGTGTATTGCAGGGGTTTTGGCAGGTTGGAATTATTCTCTAGAAGCTATAAAGATGAGTGTAATACATGCGTACATCCAAGGGAGATTTCACGCTCGTTTATAAAGGACGTAATACGTTTGTGATAAATTTCGCGCTCATTAACTTGAGTGCAATAAAGTAGTGGTTATAAGATTAGCTATTAATATCCGATGCTGTATTTGACCATTCATATTGCACGCTCATTAAGGGGGGCCAGTGATGTCATCGACTCAAAAAAGAGCCATCCTGCAGGTGCGCATTCGCGAAGAGGACAAGCAGCATGCCGAGCATCTCTACGACGCCATGGGCACATCGCTCGCCGAAACCGTCCGCCTATTTGTCGCGCAAAGCATTTTGATGCGCAAGCTTCCCTTTCAGCCAGTCGCCGTGCGCTCAAAGGACGGCACCGCCGCCTATGGATCGCTCAAAGCATATGGTGACCCCAATCGCCGCTCCGAGGAGCGCAATGCCTGGATTGAATACCTTGCTACAGAAAGCGACGATTCGATTTTGGGCCCCGAGGAAGTAGATATCCATGAGTAGCACCATCATCGACGAGACCGTCATCCTGCGCTACCTGCTTGACGACGACGAAGTTCTGTCCCCGCGCGCCGCCAAGGTCATCGCCACGCGCACCGCTCGCGTCTACCCCGAAATCATCACGCGTGTCGTGGTCACGCTGCGCGACGTCTATAAGGTTCCCCGCGTTGAGATTGCTACGGCCATGAGAAGGCTGCTCGATGACGTCATGGTCGACGAGCCCACCGTTGTCGCCCTTGCCGTCAAACTCTTTGGCAAGACCCATATGGACTTTACCGACTGCCTCCTCGCAGCCCGAACCGCCATCTACAACGATGATGTCGTGAGCTTTGGCAAGCCCATCATCCAAGGCATGATCGATTACCGCCGCCAGCGCCAAACCGCCGCCGACACTCGCGACCGCGCCGCCGAAGCCCGCGGCCACAGTACCGACGCCGCCATCGACAAGCTCCGCCACCGCCCCCGCAGCTAACCGACAGACAACGACATCGCCCGCCCCTCAGCCCCATCCCTTTAATAAGTTGCGGTGAAATACGGACTGTTGAGGCCTTTAAAGGCATGAAACAGTCCGTATTTCACCGCAACTTATTAAAGGTTTGCTGCGAACGATTTCGCTATCGGGGGCCGGCGTAGGGTTTTGTTGTCGGAATACCGTAACCGCGCATCATGGCGCCGAACGATTCTACGTCGTAGGTGTCCGAGAGTTTGAAATGAATGACATTGTGGCCCATGGCGCGAAGGTTCGCGTCGCGCATGAGGGCCGCTCGATAGGTTTTTGCCGCCGCTTGCTCTGGATCATTTTGAGCTTCGTCTTCAAACTTACCCAGCCCATGCAGCTCTGCCAGCGTCCATAAGCCATCTGGCAACTGCCAGCCATAATCTGCTAGATAATAGCCAGCGTTTCCCGGTCGCGGTATCTCAACTTGAAGCTCAGGCGCGGCAACCCCAGCGAGAATCATCGCTGCTCTCGCCTCGGACTCGCCGCCATTGTCTGACCTGCCGTCCATATGCTCCAAAACGTCAAAAGCACGCGCGATGCCATGCAACCCTCGGCAATTTGCCTGCGCATATGCTCGCAGCTCTTCGAGTTCGACATCGTACTCACGGGCCAAGCCATCAACATAGCCCAGCGCATAGCGAAAGGCGCTCGTTCGGGCGATATCAACAACCGTTCGATACGGATCCGTCAGCGTGAACATACCGAGCCGCCACACCTCGCCCGCCCGCCAGCGCTTGTATTCAACGAACTCATACGTATCACGCCTTGTAGACCGTGGCAGCAGCACTTGTACTTTATCCAGAAGCGTATACGCCGAGCCGATGCCGTAGAGCAGCGCCGCCGTCGATCCACAAAACACAGCATCCGGTTCAACGACCGCAATAGCGGATGCCAGCTGAAAGATGCGATCTTCAACCCCAAGATTGTTCCAATAGACCGGATCCGCATAAACATGGTTGTAAAGACGAAGCATGAGCTCTTCCTGCATAAGCTCGCGCGCACGGCGTTCATCCCAAGGATCAATTGTTATAAGCAGCTGTCCATCTTGATGAATTCCAAGGGCCGAGAATAGCATCCTTGCATATGACTGCGGAAAATGTTTGCCTTTATCGAGCATGGCCAACCCCATAACCATCACGGCGGAGAGAATACCATTACGCTATCGCATGCTTCCGTCCGCAGGCCTTGCCAAAAGCTGACCAAAAGCTTGACGTCCCAGGTCAAGGCTTCAAAAAATATTTCCAATCTCGGTAGACGGTCGCTACGACACTCCCAACGGCATCAAAATCCAACCTTACAAATAGTTGCGGTGAAATACGGACTACATGGGCCATAAAAACCGAAAAACAGTCCGTATTTCACCGCAACTTAGGTGGGGATGTGGGGTCCCGGCATGTATATGAAAACGGCTTTGGCACCAAATAGAGCCAAAGCCGTTAAAACTATCTTATGGAGCGGGCGACGGGAATCGAACCCGCGTCATCAGCTTGGAAGGCTGGGGTTCTACCATTGAACTACGCCCGCAAGAATATGGTCGGGACGACAGGATTCGAACCTGCGACATCCTGCTCCCAAAGCAGGCGCGCTACCAAACTGCGCCACGTCCCGAAGGTGTTGAGCAGCTAAGGTCTAAACCTTGCGTGTCCCAAAGCGAAGGAAATTATAGGGGAGACTCCCCGCCTGTGCAAGCGCAGAAACCCTAGCTCCTCGAATGTGCAACAAAACGACTATGGAGCAGACCGATCACAAAGGCAACCACAGCGACCGGCGCCCACGCGGCTCCAATGTCCGCCAGCGGCAGCGCATCAAACGGCAGCCACGCGCCCGCAAAGAACGCGTCGCGAACCGAGGTGATCACGCTCTGCACCGCGACAACGCCGCCGACCCAAACCCACACTTGCGGATGCGCGTCGCAAAAACCGTGCACCAGGCCCATAAGCACCAGCACAATGGCGACGGGATACAAAGCGTTGAGCATGGGCACCGAGAACATGAGGATCACGTCGAGGCCCACGTTGGAGAGCACGCACGAAAACGCCGCGAACACAAAGGCGAGAATCGCGAAGGGGCGGCGCATGGCCTCATCGGAAGCCTCCGCTCCCCCTTCAACCACGTACGTCTCACAGAAATAGCGCGCGCAGCAACTAATGAGGCCAATGCACACGTTCATGCAGGCGAGGAAGAAGATGGCGAAGACCACGACCGTGCCGGCAAGGCCAAAGTGCATGGAGGCCGAGCGAGCAAGGATTGCAGCGCCGTTGGTGGCGTCGGGCATCACGGTGCCGAGCTGCATACCGGCAAGGGCCAAGCCGCAATAGATGATGGCCATGAGCACGCCGGCAATCACACCGGAGCGCGAGATCTCGAAGGCCACGCGCTTATCATCGGTAACACCCAACTCGTGGATGGTCTCGGCGATGATGATGCCGAAGGCGAGCGACGCAAGCAGGTCCATGGTCTGGTAGCCGGTCAAGAAGCCTTGGACCGCAGCGCCGGCATCATAGGGAGCTTGCGGGGCAGCAGCCGGTCCCAGCGGCGAAATCACGGCGGCGCCGACAACGAGTACGATAAGCGCAATGAGCGCGGGGCCCGTAATGCGACCGAGCACGCGCGTGATGACGCCGGGGCGCAGCGTAAGTGCAAATGCGACCACGAAGAAGGCGACGGCGAAGACCAAGCGCACGATGCCAAGAGAGATGCCCTCGGGCAGCAACGGCACCAGCATCTCAAACGCCGTGGAGCTCGTACGCGGAATGGCCAGACAAGGGCCAATGGCCAGATACACCGCCGCGACAAAGAACTCGCCAAACTTAGGATGCACGCGCCCAGCCAGCTCGCGTGCCGTGCCGGCGAGCGCGACGGCGATAAATCCCATAACAGGCAGACCGATAGCGGCAATCAAAAAGCCGATCATGGCAAGCGGCGTAGCCGTGCCGGCCTGAAGTGCCAGCAACGGCGGAATGATGAGGTTGCCGGCGCCAAAGAGCATCGAGAACAGGGCGATGCCGACGGTGACGACATGGTCGGAGCGCAGACCGCGCGGTGCGGATGAGGTCATAGGCACACCTTTCGGGTCGAAACAAAAACGGGACGGGCAAAATACCCGTCCCGCAAGTATAAACGGTCTAGCAGCTTTAGCAGGCTAAATCGCACAGAGCATCGACAGCCGTGTCGACTTCTTCGGTCGTGTTGAAATACCCAAACGAGAAGCGGACGACGCCCTGGCGCTCGGTCCCCAGCGCACGGTGCATGAGCGGGGCGCAATGGGCGCCGGGGCGCGTCGCAATCCCCCACCCTTGCATGAGTGCATCCGAGATCTCGGCCGAATCGATATCGCCCACGTTGAGCGACACGATCGCAGAGCGCGTCGGCTGGTCAAAGGCACCATAGAGCTTAATCCCCGGAATCTCGCGCACACCGGCAAGGAAGCGATCCGCCAGTGCTCGCTCGTGTGCCGCAATCGCCTCGACTCCACCCTGGGCCTCGATAAAGTCGAGACCCGCGGAAAGTCCCGCGATGCCGTGACCGTTGAGCGTGCCCGCCTCCAGGCGCGTGGGCCACTCAAGCGGCTGCAGTGCATCGAAGCTGTGCACGCCCGTGCCGCCCATGGCCCAGGGTGCCACGTCGACACCCTCCGCCACGGCCAGACCGCCGGTGCCCTGCGGGCCCATCAGCCCCTTGTGGCCGGTAAAGCACACGACGTCGAGCCCCATGGCCTGCATATCGATATGCGCCGTGCCGGCAGACTGCGAGGCATCGACGATCACGAGCGCACCGGCCGCATGGGCCATGGCAGCTACGCGTGCAATGTCGACCGCGTTGCCGGTCACATTGGAGGCGTGCGTCACCACCACAGCACGCGTGCCCGGCGTGACCAGCTGCTCGAGCTCGTCGTAGTCGAGCACGCCGCTCGCATCGCAACCCGCATGCTCAACCGTCACACCCTGCTCTGCCGCCAGGCGGTTGAGCGGACGTAGCACCGAGTTGTGCTCAAGCACCGTCGAGACCACGCGGTCGCCGGGGCGCACCACCCCGTTGATGGCGGTGTTGAGCGCCGCCGTGGAGTTGGGCGTAAAACACACATGGTCCGCCCTCGGGCAACCAAAAAGGCGCGCAAGCTTGGCACGGCAGCCGTGAACGGTGCGGGCCGCGTCGAGCGCACCCGACGTTGCACCGCGTCCGGCATTGCCGAGCGAGCACATCGCCTGCACCACGGCATCGATGACCGTCTGCGGCTTGTGCATGGTCGTCGCCGCGTTATCCAGGTAGATCATCGCACGACCTCCCACATATCAATCACGGTGAAGCCCTCGGTGGGGACGCCTGCCGCGGCGAGTTCGCCGCGCAGCAGCTCCTCATCGACAGGCAACGCTTTCCACGCCAGACCGCAGCCGGCAGCGACCTCCCCGGGAACGGGAATCGTTCGCCCGGGAAGGCCGCGCTCGATGCACAGGGACTCGCACCCCATGGCGGCCGCCGTGGTAGGAAACGTGATGACAAGCGCCGGGCGCTTCTCCCTCATGGCAACTCCAACCAATACGCTACGGGCGCACGACGCGCACGGCCTGCTCCATCTTCTCCACGATCACGTACATGTTGGTGACCTCGCCCACGGCAAGCTGGTCCTTAATGCCATAGTGGTCGAGGCAGGTGCCACAGGTAAGAATCTCGACGCCCTGCTCGGCCAGTCCCTTAAGGTCGTCGAGCACCGGAGAGCCCTCGACGGTGAGCTTGGCGCCGCCGTTGTAGAACAGCATAGTCGCGGGCAGCTCCTCCTGCTGCGTCACGGCAAAGATGAAAGCCTTCATGAGCTTGTGGCCCAGCTCGTCGTCGCCACGGCCCATGCAATCGGTGTAGACGGAAATGACGAGTTTGCCCTTGCCGGCGCTGGTATCGCAGAAGGCAGCGCCATCCTGCTCGGGATCGGCAACGGCAACGGCGCTAGAGGTCGCCACGGTCACGTGCCACTCGGCGTCAGAAACCTTCTCGACCGAGGCCGTGCAGCCCTTCTCCTGCGCCATCTTGGAGATGTTCTTGACGGCGGTCTCGTTGTCGACCGAGGTCACGACGGCGCCCTCGCCATCGAGCTGTTTCAGGGCTTTGAGCGTCTTGACGACGGGCAGCGGGCAGGCATCGCCCATGGCATTGACTTCAATCTTGGTAGACATAGCAAATTCCTTTCGAAAGAACCGTTCTAGAGAACGGCAAACAGTTACATAAACGTGCGGGCTAGCGAACAACGCGGACGGCAGGACCGCCCGGCTCCGCCTCGCACACGCGCCCGACAACGGCCGCGATGCGCCCCTCGGCATGCAGGCGACGCGCAAGCTCATCCGTATCGGCAGCAGGCGCCGCGATGAGCAAACCACCAGACGTCTGCGGATCGTATAGCGCATCCAGCATGCCAGGCTCCAGGCCCTCGTCGGCAGCCACGCGTGGGCCAAAGAAGTCCTGGTTGCGGTAGGCGCCGGCGGGGATAATGCCAAGACGCGCCATGTCGAGCACCTGGTCAAAGAGCGGTACCGTTCCCGACGCAAGCTCGATCTGCACGCCCGAGCCCTCGGCCATCTCGCACGCGTGCCCGATCAGGCCAAAGCCCGTAATGTCGGTGCAGCCGTGAAGCTCAAGTCCCTCGGCCAGACGAATCGGGGCCTCGTTGAGGGCGCGCATCGAGTCAAACATGGCTGCGGCCTCGTCCTGCTCGATGAGCTCGCCCATAATGGCCGTGGTGATGATGCCCGAGCCGATCGCCTTGGTCAGCAGCAGAACATCGCCTGCGCGTGCGCCGCTGTTGGCGAACATGCGGTCGAGCGCGACAAAACCGCTCACGGACAGCCCGTACTTGGGCTCGTCGTCGTTGATGGTGTGGCCGCCCGCGATGGAGCAACCCGCCTCGACGCACTTGTCGGCGCCGCCTGCCAGAATCTGACCGGCAACTTCAACGCCCAGACAACTGGGTATGCAGAGCAGGTTCATAGCATGGCTCGGCCGCCCGCCCATGGCGTAGATATCCGACAGCGAGTTGGCTGCGGCAATCTGGCCAAACAGAAACGGGTCGTCGACCATCGGCGGAAAGAAGTCGATGGACTGCACGAGGCCCAGGTTCTCCCCTACGCGGAAGACGCTCGCATCGTCAGAGGTATCGAACCCCACGAGCAAGTTGTCGTTATGCACATTGGGTAAATCGCCCAGGACCTGGGCGAGGGCTCCGGGAGCCAACTTAGCGGCTCAACCGCTCGCGGCCGTCATAGACGTGAGCTTAATCTGATCGTCAGCCATCGATACCTCCTCTCAAACACAAACAATGCATCCCAGTATACGCATGAACGCGCTTCCACGGCCGATACATCACCCTAGCGCCTGTGCGCGAATCGCCGCGCCGATCGCTCCGGCAAAGCGAGCCTGGGGCGAGGTGGTCACCGGCGACCCCAGCAGCTCGCCCAACCGCTCCACCACGAAGGCGTTCTCGCACAGGCCACCGGTCAGGTAGTACGGGGTGCCCGCGGCCTGCCCGGCCATAGTCGCCACGCGCGAGACCACGCTGTCGATCACGGCACGCGCAATATTCTCGCGCGGCTCGCCGCGACCGATCAGGCTGATGACCTCACTTTCGGCAAAGACCGTGCACATGCTGCTGATCTTGGTGGGCTCGCCGGAACGCGCCAGGTCGGCCATCTGCTGCTGGGAAATGCCCAGGCGGTCGGCCATGATCTCCAAAAAGCGCCCCGTGCCGGCGGCGCACTTGTCGTTCATGGCAAACTTGGCCACGCGGCCACCCTTAAGTTGGATGACCTTGGTGTCCTGACCGCCCACGTCGATCACGGTGCCGTGGTCGCCAAACAGGCGCACGGCACCGGTACCGTGGCAGGTGATCTCGGTCACGACCTTGTGCGCATAGGGCACGGCAACACGACCGTAGCCGGTCGCGATCACGCGAACGTCGTCGGCAGCCACGTCATAGCCGGCCGCTACCAGTGCCTCGCGCAGCCGCTCGGAAGCATCGACCGAGGAGAACCCGGTTGGTTGCACGCACGTCCACGCCACCGAACCCTCCCCGTCGACCACAGCGGCCTTAGCCGCTGTAGACCCGATATCGATCCCGATCCCTATCATGGCTCTCTCCCAATCTAAACATCATAGACAGTGGCGCGTTCAGGCGCCTTAGCTCTAGGTTTCTCAGGTGCCGGAGATTGCCCCGAAAGAGGAGCGCAGCGTACTTTGGGTACGCAAGCGACGGTTTGAGAAGCAAGATCCGGTGCCTGAGGAAGCTAGAGGGTTTCGATGAAGGCGGCGATGCGGGTCTCGATCTGGCCCATGTCGCCGTTGCTGTAATCGGTCTCAATCTTCATGTACGGAATACCCGCACCCTCGACGGCCTCCTGCATGCGCGCGCTCTCAACGTTGAAGGTGTGGCAGGCCTGCAGCACGCTCTCTACCACGCCATCGACATGATACTTCTCGCACATAGCCAGCGTGTTTTCCATACGACCGTCGTTGGGCGTCATGACCGAGCAGTTGATGTCCAGGTAGCGGTCGGCGATGGCGCGCAGGATGTCGGGAGCCTCCGGGTCGATCATCATGGCCGCCGTGCGCTCGCCCGAGCAGTCGTCCATGCACACGACCACGCCGCCGTTGGACTCGATGGTGCGACCGATCTTGTTGATCACGCCGCCCACCGGGCAGCCGGTGATCAGAATGCGCTTGGCATCTGCCGCGACGGGGCGCTCGCCCGCGTCGTAGGCCTCACGCAGCTTGGCGACCTTTTGCTCCAGCTGCTGCGTATAGGCCTCGATATCAAAGCTAAACGTACCGGCAAACATAGTGCTCATCAGGTCGACGCCGCTCATGGCCGCCGGCTGGTTGGCCTGCAGCGCAAACATCTCGAGCTGGGCCGCACGCAAGCGGTTGCGACGACGGACGGCAGCACGCAGGTCATCGTCGGTAATCGTGATGCCGTAGAAGCCCTCGAGCTCCTCCTTGAGCAGGCGGCACTCCTCGTACCAGCCTTCACGCTCGTAGGCGCGATCGCGACCCTGCGGAAGATGCAGAATGTGCGTGCGCTTGAGCTCGTTGAGCAGCTCGTACATCTTCTTCTTGCCGTCGCAGGTGGTCTCACCGATGATCATGTCGCTAAAGTACGTAAACGGGCACTTTTGCGAGTAGGCAAAGCCGTACGTCGATTTGATGAGCGGACACAGATTTGCCGGCAGCACTTTCTCGGCCTCGGGAATTACCTCGTCGGATGTGCCGCACAAGGCCACACTTGCAGCGCCCGCGGCATCGATGATCTCGAGCGGCGTATAGCTGCACAAAAAGCCGACCAGGCGATTACCCGCCTGCTTATAATCCTTGACGCGGATAAACGATGCCTTGCGCTGCTCGTTGAACTCCTCAAACGTGGACGGCAACGGCTGTTCCTCGATATCGGCCATAGTAGTTCCCCTCTCTTGTACCGATATACCGATAATTAAACAACGAACCCACGCCATACCCAAAAGGAAGCATCCTCTAGGGAATGGCGTCGATAAGCTCCTGCGTATACGGATCGCTCGGGTGCGCGATCACATCCTCGGCCGCGCCTTCCTCGACAAGACGACCGTGGTAGAGCACGCCAATCCGGTCGGACATATGCCGAACCACACGCATATCATGCGTGATAAACAGCAGCGCTACACCCGTCGTGCGCTGCAGGTCGCGAAGCAAGTTGAGCACTTGGGCCTGAACGGACACGTCAAGCGCCGAGACCGGCTCGTCGCATACCACAAGGCGCGGCTCGCAAATAAGCGCCCGTGCCAGATTGAGTCGCTGACGCTGTCCCCCCGAAAGGTCATGCGGATAGCGGTCATAATGCTCTGCCAGAAGACCGACCGAGGTCAGGGCCGAGAGCGCGCGCCCATGGCGCTCATCCGCATCGCGCACGCCGGCGATAATCAGCGGCTCCTCCAAAATGCGGCCGACACGGTTGCGCGGGTCAAAAGCCGTAGAGCTATCCTGGAATACCAGCTGGATCTCGCGGCGAAACGGCTTGCGTTCGCGCTCCGACATCGTGGCGAGGTCGTGCCCGCGATAGACAATCGAGCCGGAATCCGCACGTTCGAGACCACAGATCAGGCGTCCAGTCGTCGACTTGCCCGATCCGGATTCGCCAACCAGGCCATAGACCTCGCCCGGCGCGATCTCAAACGACAGATCGTCCACGGCGGTAAAGACCTGACGCTTAAAACCTGAGCCCGGCATGGGATACGTTTTAGTCAGATGTAAGACCCTAAGCAGGGCTTCGTTATCAACAGCCATGGCACTCCCCTTTCTCGACAAGCCAGCATTTAGACCGGTCACACGCATTCACGGCAACCAGCGGAGGCTCCTGCGCGCGGCAACGCTCGTCCGCCCGGGCGCAACGAGGCGCAAAGCGGCATCCACAGGGTATTGCCGTAAGCGGCGGCACTGTGCCCGGAATATCCGCCAGCGTGTCGACTCGCTCGCCTTCGAGCGGCGGAATGCTCGCGATGAGCCCCTGGGCATACGGGTGGCTCGGGCGCTCCATAAGGCCGCAGGCGTCGATCTCTTCTACGATTTGGCCCAGATACATGACGTGCACGCGCGAGCAGATGCTCGTGACGACACCCAAATCATGGCTGATAAAAAGCACCGCCATGCCCTCGGAACTGTTGAGGTCGCGCAGGAGATCCAAAATCTGTTTTTGAGTCGTCGTGTCGAGCGCCGTGGTGGGCTCGTCGGCAATCAGCAGGCGCGGGTGCCCGGCGAGCGCCATGGCGATCATCACGCGCTGGCGCATGCCGCCGCTAAAATCGCCCGGATACATGTCGAAGCGAGCCGCGGCATCTCGAATTCCCACACGCTCCAACAGCGATAGAGCCTCGCTGCGGGCTTCGCGTCGGCTCACCTTACGGTGGGCCCTCACCGCCTCGACGACCTGGGCCCCGACCGTCATGACGGGGTTAAGCGAGCTCAAAGGGTCCTGGAAAATCATGGCGATGTCGCAGCCGCGCACCTCGCGCATGCGCTTGAGCGGGCGCGCGAGCAGGTCCTCCCCGTCAAAGAGAATCTGACCGGTATAGGCCATCTTCTGTTCATGCTCCAATAGGCGCATGACCGACTGGGCAAAGACGGACTTGCCGCAGCCCGACTCGCCCACCACGCCCACGATCTCTCCGGCATCGATATGCAGGTTGAGTTTGTTGACGGCTTCCAGCGCGTTGCCATCGCGGCCCACAAACGAGATGCAGAGGTCGCGCACGTCCAAAAGATGTTCGCTCATGGGCTAGTCCTCCTTGGTCTTGGGGTCGAGGGCGTCGCGCAGGCCGTCGCCGGCAAGGTTCAGCGAAAGCACACTCGCGATGATGGCGATAGCCGGGAAGAAGATCATCCACGGGGCTTTGCGCATCACGTTCTTGCCTGCCTGCAGGATGTTTCCCCAGCTGGCGTCGGGCGCCTTGATACCCAGGCCCAGAAACGAGAGGGCGGCCTCCGAGAGCACGGCCTCGGCAAAGACAAAGGTCGCCTGCACCAGGAAGGGTGCCATAACGTTGGGCACGATATGCAGCCACACGATGCGCGCGGTCGAGGCGCCCTGCACGCGCAGGGCTTCCACAAAGGGCTCCTCCTTGACCACCATCGCACACGAGCGCACGATGCGCGCCATGCTGGGCGTATAGACGATGGAGAGCGCGATGATGACGTTCCACACGCTCGCCCCCATCATCGCCATGAGCGCGATGGCCAGCAGCACGCCCGGAATGGACATAAGGCCGTCGCAGATGCGCATGAGAATATGATCGAGCCTCTCGTTGTAGCACGCATAGGCGCCGATCACCAAGCCGAGCACACTCGTCGCGAGCGTGACGGCAATGCCAACACCAAGCGACACGCGCGCGCCCGCGATGACACGGGCAAGCAGGTCGCGGCCAAAGTCATCGCAGCCAAAGGGATGCGCGGGCGAAGGTGCCGAAAGACGTAACGCCATCTCCTGCGCATTGGGATTAACCGTCCACACCAGCGGACCGACGAGCGCGATCAGCGCAATCGCCAGGAAAATGCAGCCGCCGACCACAAACCCCTTGTTGGCAAGAGCCTTCTTAACGTTTGCCATCATGCATCGCCCCATTTGCGAGCGCGCGGGTCAAAAGCGCCGTAGGCAAGGTCGACGGCCAGATTGATCACCGAATTCAACAAGGCGATGACCAGCAGCACGCCCTGAATCACCGGATAGTCGCGACGCTCGATAGAGCTCGTGACCAGCTGGCCCAAACCGGGGATATTAAAAATAGCCTCAGTCACCACGGCACCCGTAATCAGGGCGCCAAAAGAATAGCCGACCGAGGTGAGAATCGGCAGCGCTGCGTTGCGCAGGGCATGGGCCAGCACCACGCGAACCTCGGAGACGCCCTTGGCACGCGCCGTCTTGACGCAGTCGAGCTGCATGGCCTCGATCACGCTCGAACGGGTCATGCGCATGAGCAGAGCCGCCTGAACGCATCCAAGCGATATGGCCGGCAACGCAAGATAGCGTAAATGGCTGAGCCAGCCCTTCGATAGCGGCGCATAGCCGGCCACCGGGAACACACGCAACGTGACGGCAAACAGCCACATAAGCATGAGCGCCATCAAAAAGCCGGGTATCGCCACGCCCAAAAGAGCAACGACTCGCAAGACCGCGTCAGTGCGCGACCCATGTTTGAGGGCAGCGACGACGCCGCAGGGCAGCGCAATCAACAGCGCGATGAGCTGTGCCAGAAGCGCGAGCGATAGCGTGGGGCCAAAGTGCTCGGCAATCGCCTGCGTGACGGGCTGGCGCATAAAATACGAATCGCCCAGGTCGCCGGTAAGCACGCCGCCCATCCACTCAACGTAGCGCTGCGGCAGCGGCTCGTTGAGTCCCAGGCTATCGTTGACGCGCTCGATCTGGTCGGCCGAAGCCTCCATGCCGAGCATCGAAGAGGCCGGGTCACCCGGTGTGAGATAGATAATCAAAAACACGACGACCGAGATGATGAGCATCACCGGAACCATCGCGCCTATACGTTTGAGCGTGTACTTCAACATGCGAGGCGTCTATTTCCCCTCTGAACGTGGACAGGGCGTGGCGGCCACAGGGGACCAAACCCCTCCGACCGCCACGCCATCTATTGCATTACTCCGGACGCTTGGCATTCCAAACGATGGCGCCGTCGAGCACCTCGACGTCCTCGACGTCTGCCTGGGTGCCCGTGATGGAAGCATAGTGGCAAAGCGGCTCGATGACGGCGATCTCATAGAGGCGCTCCTGAGCCTCGGCCCACTTTTTGGCCGCGGCGTCGGTGTCCTTGGCGGTGCGGGTCTCGGCCACGAGCTTGAGCGCCTTCTCGTCGGACAGGCCATAGAAGGCCTTGGAGACCGAGAGGGACTGGGCCGGGATGGGCTTGTAGTTGGTGGAGGCCACAAAGAGGTCCCACTGCTCGGGCTTGCCGGAGCGGATGTCCATGAAGGTCGCGAACTCATAGCTCTCGACTTCGGCGGTGAAGCCGGCCTTCTCGAGCTGCTCCTGCAGCGCGACGGTGGCGTTGTACATATCCTTGTAGTCGGGGGTGGTCAGCAGCTTGACCGTCTCACCGGCATAGGAGGTCTTGGCCAGGGCCTTCTTGGCGGCCTTGGCGTCGGCCTGGTTGAAGTACTTCTTGCCCGCGTCAGTCGCCCACTGAGTGTTCTCGGGGTTGCCAAGGTTGGGATCGATGTTGAAGAGCTCCTTCTCGCCATAGGCGGCAAGAGCGGCCGCCTCGCAGTCGATAGCCATGAGGGCGCACTTGCGGATCTCCTCGTCGGCGAAGATGCCCTCGTTCATGTTGAGGAAGGCGGTCAGAACGCCGGCGTTATGGGTGTAGAGCTTGACGTCGTCGTTGCCGTCGAAGTCGTGGTAGTTCTCGGTGGGGATCTCGCCAGCGATATCGTACTCGCCGGTCTCAAACCCGCTCACGCGCGTGGAGGCCTCGGTCACGAACTGATAGTAGATGTCCTTGGTGGGCGCGGAGACCTTGCCGGTGTAGCCCGAAGCCTTGCCGTGAGCGGCGACATAGTCTTCGTAGCGGGTGAGATGGACGTACTGGTCCTGCTTCCACTCCACAAACTTGTAGGCACCGGTACCCACGTACTCGGTCACGCCGGTATCGCCCGCGGCCTCGATGACCTCGGAGGGAAAGATACCCGGATACTGGGAGTGGTTGCCCAGGATGATCAGAAAGTCGATGGCGGGCTCGGTCAGCGTGCAGGTGACCTCGTGGTCGCCCGAGGCGGCGAAGGTGGCGCCGGGCAGCAGGCTCGCGGCGCGGTCGTTGACGGTGAGCCAGCGGTTCATTGAGGCCACGACGTCCTCGGAGCCAAACTCCTTGCCGTTGTGGAAGGTGACGCCCTCGCGCAGCTTGATGGTGTAGGTCAGGCCGTCGTCGGAGACCTCATAGCCCTTGGCCAGCACGGGCTGGGGCTCGTAGTCGCTATCGAGGCCAAAGAGCGGCTCGACGACGTTGCAGATGACGTCCATGGTCACAAGCGACGACGTGGTGTGCGGATCGAGACCGTCCGGGCTCGCCGGTAACGCGATCTGCAGCTCGTCGCGATACTCCACATCCTGGCCGGAGGCAGCGGCGCTACCGCTCTCGGCGCCCGAACCGCCGCAGCCGGTGAGGCCGAGGCCCGCCATGGCGCACAGGGCAGCGGAGCCGGTCAGAAAACCGCGACGGGAGACGCCCGCCTTGAAAAGATCGTTGTTCATTGAGTTCCTTTCGCGTCTGAACAAACGGATAGAATCTGCCGGGACGGCGGAAATCCCCGCCCCGACAGCTATGCGAAGCCGATCGGCGCCCTGCGGTGCATCCGGACACCGGCCGGCATGGCAACGGAGAAATCCCTATCGCGTGGATAGGAACACCCGGCGGCACAGCTTGGCGCAGGTGCGGCTAAATCGTCTCAAGGAAGGCCTCGATGCGGGTCTGGAGCTGACCGGCGTCCTCGCCGGCGTAGTCGGTCGTGATGTGCATAAACGGAATGCCGGCCTCCTCGGCGGCCTTCTCCACGGCAAACGACTCCATCTCATAGAGCGTGCAGAACTGCAGGGCCACGTCGACGATACCGTCGGCATGCAGGTCCTTGGCCATCTGGACAATATCCTTCATACGCTGGTCGTTGGGCGTAAAGACAGCGCAGTTGATCTTAAAGTAGCGCTCGGCGACGGCATCGAGCATCTCGTCGACCGTCTTACCGGACTCATCGACCAGGTCCTTGTAGTAGCGCGAGCCCGTGCAGGACTCCTCGCCTACCACAACGCCGCCGGCCTTCTCGATGAGGTTGAACAGCTTCCAGTTGGGCACGGCCATGGGCGTACCGGTGTACAGGATGCGCTTGGTCCCCTTGGGCGCCACGCCCTCGCCGGCCTCGACACGCTGCTCGCACTCAGCCGCCATATCGTTAATGGCTCCGGTCAGACGCGGCGTGTCATCCATAAAGGCGGCCTGAACGGTCAGCAGGCTGTCGAGACCGCTGATGGGCGCCGGATCGGCAGCGCGCGTGGCAGCCAGACGCTGCAGGGCGCAACGCTTCTCGTTGACGGCGTGGATGGCAGCCTTCAGGCGCTCGGGCGTAATCTTGACGCCGCACTCTTCCTCGATCTTGGCGGCAAGCTTTTTAACCTCGGCCTTCCAGGTCACGAGCGTCGACTCGTCGTGCACGTTAGGGATATCCATGACGTACATGTTCTTTTGCGTGGCAAAGAACTCGTAGGCCTTCTTCTTGCCATCGCAGGTGTTCTCGCCGACTACCAAGTCGCTCGACTCGATGTAGGGGCAGACCTCGCCCAGCTTAAAGCCGGCAAAGCTCTTGATGAGCGGGCAAGTGTTGCGCGGCAAGTGCTCCTCGACTTTGTCGGTTGCCCAGTCGGCACCCGAGCACAGGCCCACGGGGATGCCGTCGCAGGCAAGCACGATCTCCTCGGGCACGTACACACAGAACGAACTGACGATCTTGGTGGCCTCGCCGGCCTCCTTCTTGTCGAGCATCTCCTTAATACGGCCGCTGTGGATGTTGGTGGCGACAAAATCCAGGTAGGACGTGGACTTGGGGCGATTGTTCTGCGTCAGGAACATATCGCCGTACATCTGGCCCACGGCGCCCAGCAGCATGTCGTGGTCGGCAAGATTCATGCCGAGGCTCTCCCACATCGGATGGAAATCAAATTCTTCAGCCATGGCGGTTCCCCTCTCGAACCAAAAATGAATAGCTACGGTATTGCTGCACGGTGGGTGGCGAAAACCCAGCCGCGCTCAAACCCGGAATTTTGGGGAACCCGCTTTGCAGCTGATTATTTAGTTGTGCGTCGTCTCTCCCGGAGCCGTGAACATACCTGCTCATATGCGGCTCCGAGCCATATACAGGGCGCGCGCGGCAACGCGGCGAATGTATGTCGTCTGCGGCATGTGCGCACCCTCCTTTACAAGTTAAGGTCAACTATATCAACGGTCGTCGACCATGCGAACACCGTTGACATTCGTACGACAGCGTCGTGTGCCGCCGTTTAATAAATAATTATCTGTGTTGATAAGAGTTTGTCATTCCCCATTCGGCGAACGGCAAGACAAAGCCGCCGAGACTTATATCCCCGACGGCATTACCCGGCGCTACCGACAAACCAGATGGATCCTGCTGGCATCAAAATGCATACGCAGGGTCTCGCCTTCTTGCGGTAACCCATCCGCTGGTACGCTCAATTTGTTGACCTTCCACTGCAGACGCGTTGGCGCATCGGCCCGCGGCGCATCCAACAGCACCAGGCGCTCAAAACGCGAATCGCTCACGCGCGCCACGTGCAGGTCGTAGCTGTTGCGACCCCGCTCGGCACGGTTGTCCACATGGAAGTAGCTCGCGCGAATGCCCAGGTACGCCACATTATCGGGAACCTCGCGACCCACGTTAAAGGTCATGCCCCAATCGAGCGCCTCAACTTCTTCGTCGCCGATCTTGCGCGCCCGGCTTGTGTTCTTGCAGCCCGTCAGGCGCAGTGCCGCCAGCGTCTGCGGACGGCGGACCACGTCCTCGACGGAGCCGATCTCCTCAACATGCCCGTCGTGCATCACGCAGATACGCTGGCACAGGCGGCACGCTTCGTCGATGTCGTGGCTCACGTAGAGCACGGTGCGGTTGCACACATCAAAGAGGTCGAGCATGTTTTGCTCGAGCGCGCTCTTAAGATACGCATCGAGTGCGCTCATGGGCTCGTCGAACATAAAGATGCCCGGGTGTGCCGCCACCATGCGGGCAAGCGCCACGCGCTGCTGCTGGCCGCCCGAGAGGCGCGCGGGATAGCGGTCGGCAAAATCGGCCAGGCCAAAAATGCCCAGGTAGCGCTCGGCAAGCTGCTTGCGCGCGGCGGCGTCGCCCGCGTCCTTTACGCCGGCGCATACGTTATCGGCCACCGTCATGTTGGGAAACAGCTGATAGTTTTGGAACAGCAGGGCGCATTTTCGCTCCTGGGGCGACAGGTTGATGCCCGCCGCAGAGTCAAAAAAGGTCACGCCGTTGACGACGATCTTGCCCTCGTCGGGCGTCTCCACACCGGCAATGCAGCGCAAGGTGCAGCTCTTGCCGCAACCCGAGGCACCGAGCAGCGCCACACGCTCCTCGCCGGCCTCGAGCTGCATGTCGAGGATAAAGCCGGAATAGCGCTTTTTGATATCCAGAACGAGCGACATGGCCTATCGACCTCCCTGCAAAGCGGCATCATCGCGCATGAGCTCGGTCAGCGCCTCGCGATCGATACGCAGCGCATCGCCGCCCGCCGGGTCGAGCGAATCGCCCTGTCCGGTGAGATCTTTGGCCTGTTTGCGCTCCGCACGGGCAAGGCCCCGCTCGCGATACTTTTGCGAATGAGCGGTGTACATGTTGATGAACAGGATGACTAGGAAACTAAACGCTATTACGACCACGACCCAAAAGAGGGCCACCGACGTATTGCCGCCCATCCATTCAAAGTAAATCGCAATGGGAATGGTCTGCGTAATGCCGGCATAGTTGCCCGCAAAGAACAGGGTGCAGCCAAACTCGCCCATCGCGCGGGCAAAGGCGAGCACCGTGCCGGCGGCAATCGAGGGCCAGCCAAGCGGCATCATAAGCTTGGTGAAGATGCGACGCTCGGACCAGCCCAGGGTTCGCGCCGCATCGAGCATCTGCGTGTCGAGGCTCTCGAAGGCTCCGAGTGCCGTACGATAGACGAGCGGGAACGACACCACCACGGCAGAGATCACCGCCGCCGGCCACGTAAAGACGATCGAGACGCCGTGCGCGATAAGCCACCGACCGACCCCGGTCGATCGACCAAATAGCATAAGCAGCAAAAAGCCGCACACCGTAGGCGGCAGCACCATAGGAATCGTAAAGACCGAATCGAGCAGGCCCTTGATGCGACTCGAGGTACCCATGGTCTTCCACGCGGCGAACAGGCCCAGCGCAAACGCGATCACCAGGGCAAGACCGCTCGTTTTAATGGACACCCAAAACGGGCGATAGTCGATGTCGCCCAAAAAGGAAGCCAGAGAGGTCAAGGGCCCCTGCTCATCCCGCAACACGACAGACGATGCTTCTACCATGTGAGCGCTATCAAGCCAACGCGCGCCGCCCTTGGCATCACCCGAGGCTGACGCAATCACCACATAGCGGTCCCCATCCGCACCTCGTTCGTCAAAGCCATAGGTATACCCGCCGGCATCAAACGTTGTTTCCGCCGTGACATACCAAGGAAGATCCACGTCCCCCAGCTGCGCACCTCCCATGCAGTTTGCGCTGTCGAGTTCACAGACGAGGGCTTTGAGACCCGATACGCACTCGTTGTCCTGCGGATCCAATCCATACTTCTCGACCGCGTTGGGCGATATCCACACCACAACGCGATCGGCAGCAGGCGCCACTACAAGGTCCACGTCCTTGTCAACGGGAAACCGGTAGCCCTCAGGCTGGCCCTCCATGGCACGAGCGGTCCCCTTGGCCAACCGCTCAAAACCCTCGATCCCATAGGAAAGCCCATGAGCGGTCGCAGCAACCTGGGCCCCGTCCTCAGCGTCCCCAGCAAACGCAAATCCCGGCACCCAGCAAAGCGCGAAGGTCAAAGCACAGGCGACAAGCATGCGGAATCTATTAAGCACGAAAAGCTCCAAGCGAATACAAGGACAGAATGAAACACAAAACGATGGAATTATCGCGCCAAGCCGCACTACGCGGAAAGCTCAAAGCCGTACTTGGCCCAAATCTTCTGAGCCTTCTTGTTGGTCAGGCAGAAGTCGATAAACGCCTTGGCCTCGTCGGCGTGCTCGGAGCTCTCGGCAACGGCACCCGGGTACACGATGGGCTTGTGCGAGTCCTCGGGACACACGAAGGCCTCCTCGATGCCGTCGTAGCGGAAGATATCGGAGCTGTAGACAAATCCAGCCACGCAGTCGCCCGTAGAGACGTAAGACGCGGCGGTACCAACTTTGTCGGCCAGTGCGACCTTGTCGGCGATCTCGGGAGCATACTCGCCGTCGTCGCCCTCGGTGCCGGTATAGAGGCCTACGGAAGCCAGCGCCTGGTTGGCGTACGTGCCGGCGGGAACGGTCTTGGCGTCGCCGATGGCGATCTTGCCGTCCAGGTTCGCGACGTCCGCGATGGCCTCGACCTTAGTATCGGAGCCCTCGGCGCGAACGATCACGAGGTCGTTGACAAACATGTCCTCACGCGTGTCGGTGTCGACGAGCTCGGCGGTCTCAGCGTCATCCATGGTGCCCTTGGAAGCGGTGATGAGCACGTCGACCGTGGCGCCGGCCTTCATCTGCTCAACGAGGTCGCCAGACGCCTTAAACTGCGTGTCGGCAAACGTGGTGCCGGTCTGCTCGGTGTAAAGCTCCTGGACCTCGGGCAGCGCCTTCTCGAGCGAGTTGGCGGCAAAGACCTGCAGCTCGACAGCTTTCTTGGAAGATGTCTTAGCAGAACCGGCATCGGATCCGGCCGGCTCGGACGTCTTGCTGCCCGAGCAGCCGGCAAGACCAAGGCCGGCAGCGGCGACAGCAGAAAGCGAGACAAAACCGCGGCGAGAAACCATATCGAACATATTCAACCCTTTCGGACGTTTTGCCCGGGTACCCCACCGCGAGCTTTATTCTGTAACTAGATTATACTTCCGCGCGAATAATGTTTGTGATAATGATTTCTCGCCTAATAAATTTCTTTTACCGATAACCCCGAGACGGCCGCACTGTCGCTGCATAAAAAGGGCGGAGCAGCCCGTAAGGTCGCTCCGCCGCAGGTAGTGCGCTTATTTGGCGTGCCCACCGCCCGCCGTCATTTGGGCCGCATGCTCCAACTGGTCGCTCACGGCCTCCCAGCTTTCGCGGGCCGCTTTCGTAGATCCCGGAAAGTTGATGACAAGTGTATACCCACGCTGCATGCACACGGCGCGCGAGAGCATGGCGCGGCGCGTCTTGGTCATCGAATACGCGCGGATTGCCTCTGCAATACCCGGCACATCGCGGTCGCAGACGGAACGCGTCGCCTCGGGCGTTACATCGCGCATCGAAAGCCCCGTGCCGCCGCAGGTGAGCACGACATTGGCGTGGCACTCATCGGCGGCTTCCACAATGGCATCACCGATCTCGCTGACGTCGTCGCGCACGACCACATGTGAGGCGACCGTCCAGCCCTGTGCCTCGATAAGTTCCTCGAGTGCGGCTCCGGCCTCATCCTGCAAAAGATCGCGTGTGTCCGAGCACGTCACGATCGATATCTTCAGCTCCATAGCATTCCCCCTACAACACGGCGCCCTCGGGCAGGTCGACGCGAACAACGTCCACGGCATCTCCCGCCTTGAGCTCGCACGGTCCTTCGTCAATACGCAGCAGGCAGTTGGCCCGCTGCATCGTGCCGAGCAACGCCGAATTCTGCGTCTTGGCCTCGGTCACCAACAGCTCATCGGTCTCGGGGTCGCGCAAAACCGTGGCGCGATCGAAGAAGCGTCGGTCCTGGCGCTTTTTCACACCGTGGGTAAGAACCGCTCGCTGCACGGGGCGCGCCCCCTCGGCAAAACCACGCATCTTGCGGATCGCCGGACGAGCAAGCATCTCAAAGCCCACATACGCCGCCGCGGGATTGCCCGAAAGCCCCAGATACGGCTTGCCGCCGAGCAAACCAAATGTGATGGCCTTGCCGGGGCGCATCGAGATGCGATCGAAAAGCACCTCGCCCTCGCGCTGGACAAGCGCCGTCACGAAATCGTAATCGCCCGCCGAGGCGCCACCACTCGTAATGACAAAATCGCACTCCTGCACGGCACGATGCACAAGCTCGGCAATCGCCTGCTCATCATCGGGCGCGATGCCGTAGAACACGGGCTCAGCGCCGGCATCGAGTGTCTCGGCCATCAACGCCGACGAGTTGGAATCACGAATCTGACCGCGCGCCGGTACCTTACTCGGTGCGACCAGTTCCGTGCCCAGCGAGATAATGCCCACACGTGGGGCGGCGTGCACCTTCACGCTCGCGTATCCGGCGCTTGCCAGCAGACCCGCGCCCGCCGGAGCCACGATCTCGCCGGCGTGCATCACAGCATCGCCGGCATGGGCTTCCTCAGCAGCAGAGCGAACGTTCTCCCCCACTTTAGCAGGCGCCGAGAAGCGAACGTGCGAGCCCTCGTTGCCATCGCCGTCGAGCACATCGACGATCTCGTATTTCACCACGGCGTCGGCACCTTCGGGCACCGGCGCGCCTGTCATAATGCGGACCGCCTCGCCCGCGCCGATAACGCCCTCAAACACATGGCCCGCGGCCTCGTGTCCGATAACGTCGAGCGTCACCGGCGCCTCGCCAGATGCCTGCGCCAAGTCCGCCGAGCGCACGGCATATCCGTCCATAGCGCTGTTGGCAAACGGCGAGATGTCGATATCGGCCACCGCGTCCTCGGCCAAGGGAAGACCGGCGGCCTGCCACACGGGAATCTCGACGAGATCGGTCGGAGCAACGTGCGACAGGACAATCGACTGTGCGTCATCCAGCGGAATGAGTTTCTCTGCCATATGCACCTCTTAATGCCACGGCGCACAACAGGGGCGCCGATTCTTTATGCTTGTCTCAGTATAATCCCCCGACGCACGACCGCGGCTCGGCCTGTGCCCGCAAATACACCTGTCGGTTGCAGACCGCGAAACAGAATGGAAACCAACCCACCGGCTCGTCGCGTTTACCGCGTTTTATAATGCTTGCGTTGCAACCTAAAAGAGGAACGTATGGCTCATAACAACAAACCCGAAAGCGCAAACGAAACGCAGGATCATTCCCAGCCGCTCGACGACGGCGGCTTTTTCTCCCTGAACGACGTCATCACGGCAGGCAGGCATCAGATCACCCGCTCCGAGCAGCTCTTGGCTGCCGACACGCGCCGCAACGCCCGCAACCTACTCGCGAGCGCTAAGTTGCTCGTACTCGTCGTCATCGTCTCGCTCGCCATGGGCGTTGCCGCTTGGGCGTTTTTGGCGTCGCTGAATATCGCGACCGATTATCGCGAGCACCATGCGTGGGTTTACGCGCTGCTTCCCGTTGTGGGCGTTGCCACCGCATGGGTGTACAAAAACCACGGTCTTGCCGCCAAACGCGGTAACAACCTGGTCATCGACTCCGCTCTGGGCACACGCCTCATCCATATGCGCATGGCCATCCTCACCTTCGTCTGCTCCACGCTCACGCACCTCACCGGCGGCTCGGCCGGTCGCGAGGGAGCTGCGGTGCAGATTGGCGGCACCATCGCCAGCAACATCTCGAGCCTCGCCCACCTCAAAAAGCATGACCACCACGACCTCATGCTCGCCGGCATCTCGTCGGCCTTTGGCGCCGTATTCGGCTCGCCCCTTGCCGGGGCTTTCTTTGGCATGGAGATGTGCTTTATCGGCAAGATCGACTACACCGCGGGCATCTACTGCCTAGTCGCCTCGTTTACCGGCTACTTTACATCACTCGCCCTGGGTACCGAGTACGAGGCGAATGTCATCGCCAGCGTTCCCGCTATGACGCCCAAAACGGTCGTCATCGTTGTTATCAGCGCAATTATCTTCGGTCTGACGGCACGCCTCTTTGCCTGGTCGGTTCGAACCGTCAAGAGCCTGTACGGTCGCTTTATCAACAATTACCTCGTTCGCGCACTCATAGGCGCACTCGTAGTTTTGGCCGCCTATGCCCTCCTCGACGCCTGGGACTACGCCGGCCTTTCCACGTGGCTTTCCGGCGCCGGTTTTGCAGGCAACACCACCCTGGCGGACGCAGCCATCAAGTTGGTCGTCACAGCGTTTACCCTGGGCGCGGGCTTCCAAGGCGGCGAGGTCACGCCCCTGTTTGGCATCGGTGCGGCACTCGGTGGCTGGATCGGTTGCCTTACCGGGCTCGATCCCAGTTTTCTGGCGGCTCTCGGCATGCTCGGCGTGTTCTGCGCCGGCCTCAACGTGCCCATCACCACCTGCATGATGGCCATCGACCTGTTCCACGGCATGGCAGCCGGGTTCTTTGTCATCGTGGCCTTTATCAGCTACCTAACCGCCGGACACCGCGGCGTATACCCCGCCCAGCGCATCATCTCACCCAAGCGCCGTTCGCTTATTGTGGATGAGGGCGGTACGGTAGCGGATGCTATCGAGCGCCACAACGACCTGATAGAGTAGACGTTAGTATTCGCCGTGCAGCCACAATCGGGGGCAATCCGACCTGAGCGCGACCGCACTGCCATGTCACACGCCGGGAGTCGCCCCATGCACGCAACTGATTTTGGTCGCACGCTCATCATCGCCAACCCAGCCGCCCAGTCGGGCGCCGCGCATGAGGTTGCCGAGCGCCTGCAGCGCTTTTTGGATATGACCGCGCGCGCATCCCAGTTTGACTTGGTGCTAACCGAGCGCATGGGACACGCCAAGGAGCTGGCCGCCCAAGCAACGGACTATCGCACCGTTATCGCACTCGGCGGCGACGGCGTAATCCACGAGATAGTCAACGGGCTTATGACACAAAAGGAGGACGCCCGCCCCGCTCTTGCCGTCCTGCCCGTGGGCTCCGGCAACGATTTTGCCCAGACGCTCGGCATCGACGATTTCTCCGGCAAGGATTTTGGCGCGCTGCTCACCTGTGAGCTGCAGCGTCAGGACATCGGACGCATTCGCTCATGGAACCCCGCAAGCGGTAGCGGCGAGGCTTCCGTTGAGTACTACGACCAAACGCTTTCGGTCGGGATCGATGCCGCCATCGGTCTGGGCACCACCGAGCTGCGCAAAAAGACCGGCTTGACGGGCAAGCCGCTCTACACCCTCTCGGGACTTGAGCAGTTTGGCCTGCGCTATCGCAATTACCCCATGACAGTCAGCTTTGACGGGGCGCCCGCCGAGCGCGTGAGGGCGATCATCATGGCGATTCAGCTGGGTCCTACCTATGGCTCGGGCTATCGCATCTGTCCCGACGCCGACCCCTGCGACGGCGTACTCGACGTCTGCTACGCCTGCGGCCCCGTTCCGCGTGCGGTTGCCCTGCCTATGTTTCTTTCGGCCAAGGACGGCCACCATACCAAGTTGCCGCCGGTTCGCATGCGCCGCTGCCACCATGTCGAGCTCACCTTTGAGGAGCCCGACTATCCCATCCAGGCCGACGGCGAGCCCATCGTCGCCTCGCGCATCGAGGTCGACATCCTCGCTGGCGCCCTCCACGTCTGGCACCCCACCCACTAACCCCACCTAAGTTGCGGTGAAATAGGGACTGTTTATGCAGCTAAAGCCGCAAAACAGTCCCTATTTCACCGCAACTTATGAGTAGGCTATTCGTCGCTGCCCGGCTTGCGACGGTTGGCCTTTTTAATGGCGTTGAAGTGTTTGTCGCTGAGCCTGCGCTGGCGAGAGCGCTGAGGCACCTTGGTCTTTACGCGTCGGCGCGGTGGACGCCCGCGACGCTCAAGCTCAGCGCGCAACTTACGCAGACAGCAGCTGCGATTCTGAAACTGACTGCGGCTCTCACGCGCCGTCACGACAATCCCCGAAGGGATATGTTTCATGCGTACCGCCGAGTCCGTCGTGTTCACGCCCTGTCCGCCCGGACCCGTCGCGCGAAACACCTGCACCTCGCAATCGCGCGCCAACTCCTCGACCGACATCTCGGCATAGCGCGCATACTCGCGCCATTCTATCCTGTTCTCATCCATATCAGCACCTCCCCTCATACAAAAAATGTGACAAAGGGACAGTCCCTTTGTCACATCGCATACCAATCGCTTGTGTTGCGCGCTTAGGCGAAGGTGATCTCGCCGGTCTCGCAGTCCATATCGGCGATACGGGCGAGGCTCTCAACGCGGAAGCCGCGCTCGCGGAGCTTATCGCCACCGCCCTGGAAGCCCTTCTCCACCGCAATGCCAATACCGGACACCTCGGCACCCGCAGCCTCGCAGATCTTGATAAGACCTTCGAGCGCGCAGCCGTTGGCCAAAAAGTCGTCGATGATCAGGACCTTGTCGCCCTCGGACAGGAAGCGCTTGCCGACGATGACCGGGTACTCCTTCTGCTTGGTAAAGGAATAGATGGTCGTGGCATACTGCTCGCCGTCGAGGTTGATGGACTGCGCCTTCTTGGCAAAGACCACCGGCACGCCGCCAAAATGCTGGGCTGCAATGCAAGCCATGCCAATGCCCGAAGCTTCGATCGTCAGGATCTTGTTGATCTCGACACCCTCGAACAGACGGGCCCATTCGGCGCCCATGTGGTCGAACAGCTCAACGTCGCATTGGTGGTTGAGGAAGGCATCAACCTTAAGGACGTTACCGGCCTTTACGATGCCGTCATGGCGAATACGATCCTCAAGCTCCTGCATGGCGCAACCCCTTCTCGCGGCAACGATACCGCGCGATTAATAAACGTTGTTCGATAGTCTACCACGGACCGACCCCCGCCCGCCCCACAAGCCGCATCGCACCACAAACCAGTCTTTTTGGGACGGCGCGAATCGTGGCAGACAGCCTCCCAACACGCTAATGGCGGGCGTGCATCTTCACCAAACGCACCATGGCAAGCGCAAAGCCCACAGCGGCCACAGCCATAAGTACGTAAAACACCGAGCGAAAGCCGAATAGGAACACATCCGGACGGCCTGCAACAAAACTGGTCACGGCCTCGCCCATCGCCACGCTCATCTGCCCATACAGGATATGCGACGCTGCTGTAATACCCACTGCCATACCCGCATAGCGCGCCAGGCTACCCAGGCTGCCCGCAAAGCCGAGTGCCTCGCGCGGGGCCGAGCCCATATACAACGAGTTGTTGGGGCTCTGAAAAATCGACGTACCGCACGACATAAATGCGACGCAGCACACGATCACAGGGATAGAAGAGCGCTCGTTGAGCGTGCTTACCACAAAGAGACCGCACACATACACGCCCAGACCGACCGCCGTGGGGCCCTCGCAGCCAACGCGGTCCGAAACCGTACCCGAAAGCGGGCCGATAAAGGCATTCACCATCGGCAGCGCCAAAAAGAGTAGTCCAGAGATATCAGAACCAAGGCCGTGGGCGTCCTGAAAATAGAACGGCAGAATAAACTCGGATGCGCCAATGCCAACGAACACGATGAGCATGCAGGCAAGGTTGATGGTGAAGGCCGAATTTGCAAAGCAGCGACGAGCGGCCTCGATCAGGGACATGGGGCGCTCGCCGGCCTCCGGCTTAACATGCGGCAGCGTGTAGAGCCCCACGATAAACGAGATCACGCCAATAGGCAGGTTGATGAGGAAGATACTCTCCCAGGGAAAGCTTGCCACCAGCATGCCGCCAAGCACGGGGCCACACATCATGCCGAGGGCCACAAAGGTCGCGAGAATACCCATGGCACGGCCACGTTCGCGCGCCGGAAACGACTCGGTGATGATACCCATGTTGTTAGCCATGGCCGCCGCGCAACCGACGCCCTGAACAATGCGTGCCAGGATAAGAACCTCGAGCGAACCCGAAAGGCCGCAAAGCAGCGAGCCGGCCGTAAAAACGATTACGCCCAGCTGGAATACGCCCACCTTGCCGCGCACGTCGCCCAAGCGGCCAAACGGCAGCATAGCCACGCATGTCGCAAGCAGGTACACCGAGCTCACCAGCTGAATGCGATCGAGGCCCACACCCAGCTCCTTTTGCATCACGGGCAACGCCACGGTCACGACGGTCGAATCCAGACACGACATAAACGTCATGATGAGCACGGTAAACAGAATCGCCCATTTGTTCTTGCCATGGGTGTCGCCCTCTAGGGCAATGTGCTCGCGGCGCAGCTGCTCTGCAGTTTTCTCCATATCCATCCTTTCGAGTGGCCCAACGCAAAAAACGGGGCCCCAATCGCCTGCAAACAGCCGCGATTGGGGTCCCGCCTACGGAATCGGAACGAAAGGTCGCCGAAGCTTTCTGCCAGCATCGGCACCTTGTACGGAGCTAGCCTAGCACTGCTCGAGCGCCTGCTCAAGGTCGGCAATCAGATCGGCCGTGTCCTCGAGGCCGCACGACAGGCGCACCATGTCGGCGGAGATGCCACAGGCGATGAGCTCCTCATCGTTCATCTGGCGATGCGTGGCGTTAGCGGGATGCAGGCAGCAAGTGCGGGCGTCGGCCACGTGCGTGGCGATCTGGGCGAGCTTGAGACTCTTCATAAAGGTCTCGGCCGCCCCGCGACCACCGTTAAAGCCAAAGCTCACAACGCCGCAGGTACCGTTGGGCATGTACTTCTGAGCCAGGTCATAGTACTTATCGCCCTCCAGGCCCGGATAGCTCACGAAGCGCACCTTGGGATGGCTCTGCAGGAACTTGGCAACGGCCAGGCCGTTCTCACAATGACGCGGCATGCGCACATGCAGGCTCTCGAGCGAGCTGTTCAGGAAGAAGGCCGCCTGAGGGTTCTGCATGGGGCCAAGGTCGCGCATGAGCTGAGCGGTTGCCTTGGTAATGAAGGCGCCCTCGCGACCGAACTTCTCGGCATAGGTCACGCCGTGATAGCTCTCGTCGGGCGTGGTAAGACCCGGGAACTTGTCCGCATGGGCCATCCAGTCAAACTGGCCGTGGTCGACGATCACGCCGCCCAGGTAGGCAGCATGTCCATCCATGTACTTGGTGGTGGAGTGCGTAACGATATCGGCGCCCCACTCAAAGGGACGGCACATCACGGGAGTCGGGAAAGTGTTGTCGACCATCAGCGGCACGCCGTGGTCATGTGCGGCCTTGGCAAAGCGCTCAATATCGAGAACGGCAAGGGCGGGGTTGGCGATTGTCTCGCCAAAGACGAGCTTAGTGTTGGGCTCAAAGGCTGCCTCGAGCTCCTCATCGGTGCAGTCGGGGGCAACGAACGTGCAGGTCAAACCCATACGACCCATGGTGTGAGCCAGCAGGTTGTAGGTACCGCCGTAGATGGCAGAGCTTGCGACCACATGATCGCCGGCACCGGCCACGTTAAAGATCGCGAGGAAGTTCGCAGCCATGCCCGAGCTCGTGAGCATCGCAGCGGTGCCGCCCTCCATCTCGCAAATCTTGGCGGCAACGAGATCGCACGTGGGGTTCTGCAGACGGCTGTAGAAGTAGCCAGACTCCTCTAGGTCAAACAGCTTGCCCATGTGCTCGGACGTGTCGTACTTCCACGTGGTGGACTGGTAGATGGGCACCTGGCGCGGCTCGGCATCTCCCGGGTGATAGCCGCCCTGAACACATGTAGTACCGATGGTCTGCTCGCTCATATCCAACTCCCTTACTTGGGTTTTAGTTTTATTCGGTTCACGATACCGCTACCCTGCACCCCTCTCAACCCATCCCCAAGGTAGGTTATGGGACTAATTAATCAAGGGTATTTTTCTTAAGCCTTGGGCATTTGCTCGATAGATAAAAATGAGGCATTCATGAGGCTCTCGATGATTGCATGCACCGGCAAGGGTACCATAGGCGGGTACACCGTGACCAAGGAGACAACGATGAAGCAAATCGATACGGCCCAGCTCGACATCACCGCCTGTCAGGCTCAGGCTGCCGAATACCACGCCCGTGGCTTCAACTGCGCACAGGCCGTCGCCTGCACGCTCGCACCTGCCGTCGGGCTCGACCCCCAGACCGCCTTTACCCTCACCGAGGGCTTTGGCGCCGGCATGGGCGGCATGACCGAAACCTGCGGCGCCATCTCGGGCGCCGTGGCCATCATGGGCTTTGTGATGAGCGACGGCATGGAAAACCCCAAGACCAAGGGCCAGACCTACAAACTGTCGCGCGAGATCGCCAAACGTTTTGGCGAGAAGAACACGACGACCGTCTGCGGCACGCTCAAGGGCATCGGATCGGACAAGGGTCCGCTCCGCAGCTGCCCCGGCTGCATCGACGATGCCGTCGAAATCGCATGCGATGTGCTAAAGCAGCTCGCCGAGTAAACGGCAGCGACATAAAACGACGGCCGGCGCGCTTGGGATCCATCCAAAGCGCGCCGGCCGTCGCCGTTAGAACTCTGCAAATTCGGGAGCGCCGACCTCAATCTCCTCACGCCCCGCCATAAGCTCGCGCATCTTAGCGCAAAACGGCTCCTGCACCCCCGCTTTGAACACCAAATGAATCGTCACGGTATCCGCGTAATCGGTATCCGAAACCTTGGCACCCGAATCCTGCGCCAAACGAAGCACCTGCTCATACTGCGGATAGGCCACATGCACGTCAACAGGCACGACACTCGTCATCTCGACAATCTGCCCGGCCTCCTGAGCCGCGGCCACCGCCGCCTGCGTCGCCGCAGTATAGGCGCGCACCAAGCCACCAGGTCCCAACAGCGTGCCACCAAAATAGCGCGTCACCACGCAGCAAACATTTTTGAGCCCCGCACCGCGCAACACCTCGAGCGTCGGCATGCCACTCGTGCGGCTCGGCTCACCATCATCGCTCTGGCGCTCGCGTCCATCGACTAAAATCCACGCGGGAACATTGTGCCGAGCGTCGTAATGACGCTTTCGAACCATCTCGATAAAGGCATTCGCCTCATCCTCGGACTCAATATGGACCAGCTGGGCAATAAACCGGCTCTTGCGGTCAACGAACTCGCCCGTAGCCTCAATATTCGATTGCAGAGTAAAATAGCTGTCCAACAAAGCCCCTCAACAAAATAAAGCGCAGCAACAAACAGCCTCAATAATACGGCAAAGGCCGTACCATTGCCCTCGCCAACAAGAACGGAAACGCCAATGATGCCGTCACCAACAGCGAGAACCCGTCAGCGCGAGCAAGGTGCCTTGAAAGACGAGGGCATTGACCTTATGGTCATGCCCGAAGGCTTGAAAGGCAGATTGCCGCGCTGACGGGTTCGCAGCGTCAACATAGTTGCCAAGTGGGCCTATAAGCCGGGTTCTGTCGTGAACGGTCATTTATCTTGTCTGCACGTTACCGTGCAGCTCCACGCACGCTACCCGAACGCGGACCGGGCCGGCCCATAGCGTTCCTATTCGCGCTTGCTCCGGATGGGGCTTGCCAAGCCGCCGTGTTGCCACGACGCTGGTGGTCTCTTACACCACCGTTTCAGCTTTTCCCTTTACGCCTTGCGGCGCAGGTGGGAGTCTTCTTTTCTGCGGCGCTTTCCGTCGGATCACTCCGCCCGGCCGTTAGCCGGCATCCCGCCCTCTGGAGCCCGGACTTTCCTCACGCGTGCTGCAAGCAGCACATCGCGCGACCGTCTGGCCCACTCAGCAGTGTAAGAGTGTAGCACACCGTTGCCGCGGGCAATGGCACAACGCAAGCGCTCGCACGATAAACCAAGAACCACCCATGCGCTACAATAGTCCCGTCGATGGGCAACGTCGTCAGTCGAGACGCGACCGCGCTCCGCACCCCTCCGTCTACTCGGTGCGTTCCCGCCTCTTCCCCGAGGCGGGATGTCGGCATTTTTCATGCACTGACAACCCAATAGCCTGTGGACAGCCCTGGCAGCATTGCGTACCTCGGCTGCAAATGCAAAAAGGGACCCGTCCATTGCGGACGGATCCCTTAAAACAAGTGATCGTCAAACCGATTTATTCGGCGTCGGTCTCCTCGTCCTTCTTCTCGGAAGGAAGCGGGGTAACCTCGATCTCGACGCCCAGAGTCTCAGCAGCGGACTTCATGGACAGGGAGATACGACGACGGTCGAGGTCAATCTCCATGACCTTGACCTGAACCTTGTCGCCCACGTGGGTGACCTGAGAAGGCTGATCGACGTGCTTGTTGGCCATCTCGGAGATGTGCACCAGGCCCTCGATGCCCTCGCCCAGATCGACGAAAGCGCCGAACGGGACAAGCTTGGTCACAGTGCCCTCGACGATAGCGCCGACGGGGTACTTCTTGACCAGTGCGCGCCACGGATCCTCGGTGGTCTGCTTGAGACCGAGGGAGATGCGCTCGCGGTTGAGATCGACGTCGAGAACCTCGACCTCGACCTCCTGGCCGACCTTGACAACCTCGGAAGGATGGTTGACGTGGTTCCAGGAGAGCTCGGAGATGTGGATGAGGCCGTCGATACCGCCGAGGTCGACGAAGGCGCCGAAGTCGACGATGGAGGAAACGGTGCCCTGGAGACGCATGCCAGACTTGAGCTTGGACAGGATCTCGGAGCGCTCGGCCTTACGGGACTCCTCGAGCACGACGCGACGGGAGAGGACAACGTTGTTGCGGTTGCGGTCCATCTCGATGACGCGAGCCTCGATGCGGGTGCCCATGTAGGAGGTGAGGTCCTTGACGCGACGGAGGTCGACGAGGGAAGCGGGCAGGAAGCCACGCAGGCCGATGTCGAGGATCAGGCCGCCCTTGACAACCTCGATAACCTCGCCCTCGACGTTCTCGCCGGAGTTGAACTTCTCCTCGATGCGGTTCCAAGCACGCTCGTACTCGGCACGCTTCTTGGACAGGACCAGACGACCGTCCTTGTCCTCCTTCTGGAGAACCAGAGCCTCGATGGGATCACCGAGTGCAACGATGTCTGCAGGGTTAGCGTCCTTGCGGATGGACAGCTCGCGGACCGGGATAACGCCCTCGGACTTGAATCCGATGTCAACGAGCACCTCGTCATGCTCGATCTTAACGACAGTGCCGTTAACGAGATCGCCCTCATCAAAGTCGGTAATCGTACCGTCGATGAGGTTGTTCATCTCCTCCTCGTTGACATCGTCAAGAGAGAAAATGGACGAGTTCTGAATCTCACTCAAAGGTGGACCCCTTTCGAACTACGGGGCCCCGATTGCTAGGACCTACAGAAGGGTGCGACAAGCACACAACGTTTAGGAACACTCGGGAGCCGACAGATACTAATGTGACGCTTATGCAATCACGTTCGTATAGGTTACGGGGAAATGAGTTCGATTTCAAGCGTGAACTGCGATTTTTTACTCGTGTGGAGACTTTTTCGTAATCTTATGAACACACGTCTCCGCAACTTGATGATAACCAGCCAGGCATTCGGCTTTGGGGTAAAGTATCCGGAACCAACGACTCTAGATCAAATTTACGAGAAAGGTGCCCGCGTGCTCAAAGCAGTCGTTTTCGATATGGACGAGACGCTTCTCAGCATCAACCTCAACGCGTTCATCCTTCGCTATTTTAAGGATGTCTCTTCGATGCTCGCGGATATCGGCCGCCGCAGCCGCGGTGGCACGATGGCACGCCTCGGCACCATCCTGGTCGACCTCAACGCCAATCGCCGCAGCGGCACGGACAACCGCACCAATCTTGAGTTTTATCAAGAAGAGGTCGAGCGCCGATGCGGGATCTGCCTCTCCGATCCCCTCATCTACGAGGCGTTTACCTACTACGAGCGCGAAGTTCTTCCGTACAAGAACGACGATATCATTAACGCCCACGCCATGCCGGGCGCACACGCCGCGCTCCAGGCCGTACAGGACGCAGGGCTGCGCTACGCGCTCTTTACCAACCCCAGCTTTCCCCAGGGGGCCATCGAATGCCGCATGGGTTGGGGCGACCTGGCTGACGCCCCCTTTGAGCTCGTCACGCACATGGGAAACGCTACCCGCTGCAAGCCTGATGCCACCTACTATCTAGAGCAGCTTCAGGTGATGGGGCTCGAGCCACACGAGGTCCTTATGGTGGGCAACGATCCCAAACGCGACTTCCCGTCCCCCGATTGCGGCATCCAAACCGCCTTTGTGGGCCAGGGCAAGCCCAGCCGAGCCACCTGGCGCGGAACCATGGAAGACTTCGCCCGCGACTTCAACGCCGTAATCGAAGCCTTCTACGAACACCAAATAGCCGACGAACTGTCATAGGACCCCTCGCTCCAAACAAAATAGCGCCGCAGGTTGAGCATGAGTCAGCGAAAACGCCCCTAAGCGAGCAATGTGCCTTGAAAGAGGAGGGCATAGGCCTTCTGGCCATGCCCGACGATTGAAAGGCAGATTGCCGCTTAGGGGCGTTTGCAGCGTCGACTAGTTACGCGGTTTGGTAAAACCGCGTAACTAACATACCTGCGTTTTGCCGATCATGATGTTGAGGATCTCGACGTCGGTATCTTTCATGCCCACGCGGCCCACGTAGCCCATGCTGGCAATCGTCTGCTCGACGGTATCTTGGATCAGGCCCTCGCCGGCGCGGAAGCCGCGACCCTGCATGGCCATATCGTGGCCCAGAATCGCCGCATCAACGGCAGCCGAGATCTTGGCGGCACAGCTCGCCTTGGCGCCGTCGCACACGATGCCGCCCACGTTGCCAAGCGTATTCGAGACCGTCGCGCCAATCTGCTCGCGCGTGCCACCGCACAGCCAGGTAATCGCGGCGCCGGCACCGCACGCGGCGCAAATGGCACCGCAAAACGCCGAGAGCGCACCAATATAGCTCTTGATATGCACGGCGATAAGATCGGACAGCATCACGGCGCGCACCAGGCGCTCGTGGTCGCAGCGCAGGTACTCGGCATACTCCATGACGGGCAATGCGCAGGTAATGCCTTGATTGCCCGAGCCGCACACAATAGCGACCGGCAGCGCGCAACCGTTCATGCGGGCGTCGGACCCGGCGGCCGCACGGGCGCGGGCACGGCAGGCGACGTCATCGGCACGAGCACCCAGCAGCGTACGACCCACCTCGGCGCCCCAAGCGTGCGCAAGGCCCTCGGCACTGATCGCGCCATTCAGCTCAATCTGACGCTCAACGGCAGCGCGGGCGTCCTCAATGTCGCCGTCCTCGATAAAGTCGATGATGGACTCAATCGACATGGGCGTGTCGGCGTTATCTGCCGCACGCTCGGCCACCACGCGCTCGGCGCAGGCGGCACACTCCCCCGCCGACTTGCCGCATACCGGAATACCGTCGAGCGTATGGCACGTGACGTTGGTGTGGTGGTCGGTAATCTCGACGACCGCGGTATGGCCCCCGGCCGTCGCAGTCACCTTGATGTAGAGGTTGGGCACACCTTCGACAAGCGACACATCGCAGTAGCCGGCGTCGGCGAGGAGCTCGGCCACGCGAGCACGGTCTTCATCGTTAACGCTCTCGAGCACCTCGAGCGCGCTCTTGGCGTCGCCGCCCACGGCACCCAGCACGGCCGCGGCCTCAATACCGTGCATACCGCCCGAGTTGGGCACGGTCACGCTCTTGACGTTCTTGATGATGTTGCCCGAGCAGGCAACATCCATATGATCGGGTTCGCAACCAAGCGTCTGGCTCGCCAACGCCGCTGCATAGGCAACGGCAATGGGCTCGGTGCAGCCGAGTGCACAGACAAGCTCGCGGTTCAAAACATCGCAAAACGCGGCATCGCGAAGAGAATCGGTAGGCATAGGTATCTCCTACTTGTATAACGGACAGGGCTCTCGAAAATAATTAGCTCTTTTATTTGATAACAATGCATCAAAAACCGCAACCATGGTTCCGGCGGACGGCGCTCGAGCACAAATTGGCAGCATTATTCATGAGAAGCCGATCTTGTTGCATGCTAAAGCGTTTGACCAAAAAACGCCCGAGCGTTTACGCAAGAGTCGCGCTATCATGCAGTCGAACGCGGTAAAACCTTTAGCAATTCCGCCGCACGGACCAGAGAGGAACCATCCATGAAGATCGGTATCGGTAACGACCACGCCGCCGTCGAGCTCAAGAACATCATTTCCGAGCACCTGAAGGAGCGCGGCTGCGAGGTCGTGAACTTTGGCACCGACACCTCCGAGAGCTTTGACTACCCCATCGCCGGCTACAAGGTGGGTAAGGCCGTTGCCAACGGCGACGTCGACCTGGGCATCCTCATCTGTGGCACCGGCGTCGGGATTAGTCTGGCTGCCAACAAGGTCGAGGGCGTACGCGCCGTTGTGTGCTCCGAGCCCTTCAGCGCCAAGCTCTCCCGCATGCACAACAATACCAACGTGCTCGCCTTTGGCGCCCGCGTCGTGGGCTCCGAGCTCGCCAAGATGATTGTCGACGAGTGGCTCGACGCCGAGTTTGAGGGTGGTCGTCACGAGCGCCGCGTTAACCTCCTCAACGAGATCGATCACACGCGCGGCCTTAAGATCGTCGACGAAGCCTAAACTATTCAGTGCCACAAGCTAACAGCAGGGGCCCGCTCGGAACACATGTCCGAGCGGGCCCCTTCATAGATTTTGGAATAAAAGAGCGCCGCGGATGGAGTTCCGCGGCGCCCAAGCCACACGCTAACAGCTTTAAGGAGTCAAAGCTGGTTTAGCCAAAGAAGCGCTTGATCTCGATCTCGGCGTTCTCCAGGCAGTCGGAGCCGTGGATCACATTGGCGTTGACATCGACGGCAAAGTCGCCGCGGATGGTACCGGGGGCAGCGTCAAGCGGGTTGGTAGCGCCCATAAGGGTGCGCATCTTAGCAACAGCGGAGAGACCGGAAACGACCATCTTGACGACCGGACCGCTCGTCATAAAGTCGCAGAGACCGCCAAAGAAGGGCTTGTCGGCCAGATGGGCGTAGTGCTCCTCGACGGTAGCGCGCTCGAGCGTGGTCATCTCCATGCGCTCGATGACAAGGCCGCTGCGCTCGATGCGAGCAACAATCTCGCCGATCTTGCGGTCGCGCACGGCGTCGGGCTTAATCATGATGAAGGTCTTCTCGATAGCCATAAGGTAGCCTTTCAAGTAGGTTCGCGCGTGCCCAAGTCCCATTCCGGCACCCGCCTGGACTGCATCGTAACAGAGTTTTAGCTGCAGTTAAACAAAAAGCTGTTTATTGAAACGTTGCAATTTATTGAAGCGTTCCATATGTGTCACTTCTGTTTCGAAGCCCGATTAGAGTACCATCCGACTGCCCATCAACCGCATCGAGCAGAGCAGACGGTCGGTTGCAGCCCGCGAACGTACCCCATTCACAACCTGCCCAAAGGTCCTACAGAAGTTCTCGACAAGCCCCTCCCCCATAGCGACAAAATACGGGCGCCCACATCAGCAGGCGCCCGTAAAGCGAAAACGATTTATCAATAAATGGCCAAAACGGCTTCAGCCAAACCTCTACTTTGACCCGTGACCCATCTCGACGACCTTGGTCAGCGATCCAAACACGCCCTCGTCAGCCACGAGCTGTGCCTCGGCGCGCTCAAGCTGCACGGCAACGGCGGCAGGAGCGGTGCCGCCCTCGGTCGTGCGCGCGGCGACAATCGACGGGATGTCGAGCGCCTCGGTGATGTCGCGCTCAAAGAGCGGGCTTGCCTCCTGGAACACCTCAAACGGCAGATCCTCAAGATTGCAGCCGCGCTTCTCGCACATCAGAACCAGATGCCCCACCACGGCATGTGCCTCACGGAACGGCAGACCACGCTTAGCCAGGTAATCGGCAACATCGGTGGCGGCAAGGTGACCCACGCCGCACTCGCGCGCCATGGCATCCTCGTTGACGGTCCAAGTCGAAATCATTCCGGCCATAACCGACAGGCACTGCATGAGCGTGTGAGCGGTATCGAGCGCGCCCTCCTTGTCCTCCTGCAAATCCTTGTTATAAGCAAGCGGCAGGCCCTTCATGGTCACGAGCAGCTGCACCAGGTTGCCATACACACGGCCGCTCTTGCCGCGAATAAGCTCGGCAAAGTCGGGATTCTTCTTCTGCGGCATGATGGACGAGCCGGTGGAGTACGAGTCGGAAAGCGTGATAAAGCCAAATTCGGAGCTCGACCACAGCACGATCTCCTCGGAAAGACGCGACAGGTGCATGGCCATGACGGAGCCGGCGTAATGCAGATCGAGCAGGAAATCGCGGTCGGAAACCGCATCGAGCGAGTTGGGAATCACGCCCGCAAAGCCAAGTTCGGCAGCCGTCATCTGACGATCGAGCGGATAGCTCGTACCGGCAAGCGCGGCAGCACCCAGCGGGCAGTTGTCGGCGGCATCAAAGGCGGCCTTCAGGCGTGTAAAGTCGCGCGCGAACATCCAGGAATACGCCAGCAGATGATGCGACAGCAGCACGGGCTGAGCGTGCTGCATGTGCGTGTAGCCCGGCAAAATCACCTTGTCGTACTTCTTAGCCGCATCCACCAGCACATGGCGCAGCTCTAGATTGGCCTCCATGAGCTCCTTGGCCAGCGCCTTGACGCCCAGGCGCGTGTCGGTCGCCACCTGGTCGTTGCGCGAACGGCCGGTATGCAAGCGCTTGCCAGCCTCGCCGATGCGACGCGTCAGCTCGCTCTCGATGGACATATGAATGTCCTCGTCGTTGATATCGAAGGTAAAGTTGCCGGCATCGATATCCTGTTCGATTCCGGTCAGGCCCTTGGTAATCGCCTGCTCGTCCTCGGCACTGATGATGCCCTGGGCCGCCAACATCTTGGCATGTGCCTTAGAGCCGGCGATATCCTGCTTATAGAGATGTTTGTCGACCGGCAGCGACGCGCCAAACTCCTGCGTGACCTCGGCCACGCCCGCCTCAAAACGACCGCCCCAAAGAGCCATGGAACCGTCCCCTTTCTCCAAATACCAAAACAAGCGCCCAAAGCAATGCGCCATATCGCTAAAGCGATTTTTCAACCGCTAGTTTTACACATTCCCCACCGTGTGCGGAGCCATGTAGCTAATTTGCAAAGAAGTGACGCGCCATGCACTTGGCGCCCAACGTCTCCCTCCGGATGTTGCCCTGCGAACCATCGATCCAGGCCTTTAGGCTCATAGGAACGTCCTCGACCTTTGCAGCATCGAACTCGGGCGCGAGGGCAAGTAAAGCATGCGCGAAAGCATTGAACATAATGGATACTCCTCATATATATAGGCGCAGAGCCGCCAAATTGATAGAAGGAGCCCCGCCGGACAACCCCGGCGGGGCTCGGACCCAGCCGCAGACGCGGCATCATATATGCGGGCGGAACGTAGGGGCCACCGATGTTAAGAAGTGTCAGCAAGCATAACGAAAGGTAGGGACCCCGTGCGCCCGTTATGTATCACGCGGATGGGCCGCGCGGATACCAAGGGAAGGAGGCGCTAGGCCTGGGCGGCAGCAGAGCTGGGGCCCTGGACCTTAGCCCACGTCTTGAGCGACAGCGTATCGATCTCGATAAAGCCGGCGCTGGCCTTCTCGTCAAACGTGGTGTCGCGGTCGTAGGTGGCCAGACCGTAATCGTAGAGGCTGAAGGGGCTCTTGCGGCCAACGACATGGCAGTTACCCTTAAAGAACTTCAGGCGGACGGTGCCGGTCACGAACTTCTGGGTATCAGCCATAAAGGCGTCGAGCGCGTTTTTGAGCGGGCTGTACCACTGGCCATTGTACACGGCGGTGGCCCAATCCTGCTCGAGCTTAATCTTGGTCTTGAGCAGGTCGCCCTCGACACAGATGTCCTCAAGCGCCTTGTGGGCGGTGATGAGTGTCAGGGCGCCGGGAACCTCGTAGCACTCGCGGCTCTTGAGGCCCACCAGACGGTCCTCAACCAGGTCGAGACGGCCAAAGCCGTTGTCGCCCGAAATCTTGTTGAGAGCGATGACGATCTCGGAGAGTTTCATCTTCTTGCCGTCGACGGCGACAGGCTTGCCGGCCTCAAACTCAATCTCGGTATACGTCGGGGTGTCGGGCGTGTCCTCGGGATTCTTGGTCATAACCCAGGCGTCGTCGAGCGGCTCGTTCCAGGGATCCTCCAGGTGACCGCACTCAATGGCACGACCCCACAGGTTGTCGTCGATAGAATAGGGGTTGTCGTTGGCACCCTCGGGAACCGGCACGTTGTGGGCGTGGGCATAGGCGACTTCATCGGGACGGCACTTAAGATCCCACTCGCGAACCGGGGCGATAACCGTGAGCTCAGGGTCGAGGGCCTTGACGGCGGCCTCAAAACGAACCTGGTCGTTGCCCTTGCCGGTGCAGCCGTGGGCGACATACGTGGCGCCAAACTCGTGAGCGACCTCGACGAGCTTCTTGGCAAGCAGCGGACGGGACAGAGCAGAGAGCAGCGGATACTTGTTCTCGTACATGGAGTTTGCGGCGATGGCTTTGGTCAGGAACTCATCAGAGAACTCGTCGCGCAGGTCGAGCACCTGGCAATCGAGAACGCCCAGGTCGAGCGCCTTCTGCTTCTTGGCATCCAGTCCGGTCTCCTCCTGGCCCACGTTGCCGCAGACGCAAACGACATCGAGATTCTTCTCGTCCTGGAGCCACTTGACACATACGGATGTATCAAGACCACCGGAATATGCGAGAACGACTTTTTCCTTGCTCATGGCTGTTTCCTTTCGCCCTTGGTAGCTAGTTAGAACATCGGTCAGTTGCAAGTCACCTTGAGGTCAAAAACCGTGCAATATCAGGTTATTCAGCAGAATGCATCACAGGCATGCCCTAGAAACATGCGGCTATGTCGTGCTTAAAACCCAACGACCTCAAAATGACTCTGTTGAGGCATTGCGCCCCATGCGGACAGAGACGATTGTTATCGTCGTCGGGAAATTGCGCGCTGGCGTCGGATGGCATTGTCTGCAGTGGTGATGATCTTTACGAACTGCATCTGCCTCTCCTTTCACGTATCGCCGGGCGCAATTCAAATATCGCAAACGGTACCTTTTCCTCGGTAAGCAGTTGTTTTTCCGTCTCCGTTTTCGATGTTCGCTATATTACGCTAAAGTGCCCGCAGCACAAGCGACAAATTCAAATTTCTGAAAAGTTTTTTCATTACTTTGTGAAGCGTGGTGCAAATATGCTCCGTTCCTGCGAAAATACGCCCGACTACGAATTGATGGTTATAACGTCTGAAACAATCTCGAAACGAAAGGCTCGCTTTTATGCAAACTTACGAATCGGACGCCAATATCGGAAACATTAAGATTCTCGCCGTCGACATGGACAAGACGCTACTCACCGACGAGCGCGTGTTACCGCAGGGTCTTGATGAACGCCTGGACAAGCTCGCCGACGCCGGCATCGTATTCTGCCCTGCCAGCGGACGTCCCGCCCCCAAGCTCGAGGAGATGTTCGAGGGCATCAAAAACAGTCTTGCTTTTTGTCCCGATAACGGAGCCTGCGTCATCTATCGCGGCAACTATATCTATAAGAGCAATATTGACGTGGAGCTGTATCAGCAGGTCCTGAGCCGTGCCTCGGAGGATCCGCGCGCTGTCCCCGTCCTGTGCTGCTTCGACGAGTTCTACGTGCTTGCCCGCGACCATCAGTACCACGACGAGATCAGCGTCTACTACAACACAATCAACTACGTCGACAGCTTTGAGGGCATTGATTTCGAGTCCAACAAGATTTCGGTCTTCTTCCCCGGCTACGACGCCGAGCCCGCTTTCCGCGAGACCTATAGCCCCGAGTTCTCGGACAAGCTCTACGTCACCAACGCCGGGCGCGAGTGGATCGACTTTATGAACCTGGGCGTCGACAAGGGCGCCGGCGTCGCGCACCTGTGCGAACACCTGGGCATCGATATTGCCGATGCTGCCGCCGTGGGCGATACTTACAACGATATCCCCATGCTCGAGCGCGTCGGTCACAGCTTTATCGTGGACAATGCCGAGGAGCATATGAACGCGCACGCCAAGTGGCGCATTCCGAGCAACAACGACGGGGGCGTACTGACGCTCATCGACGCCATCTTGGCGGCTCGTTAACCGTCCCATCGGGCCTGGCCGGGCGGCACGGGTTAACTTTTCGCTCGGTCAGGTCCTGCGCAAGACGAAAGCCACATTAAGTGGCTTTCTTTGCGTGCGGAACTTTTGGTGTTTTTGTTGGGGGCCTTAAACCACTAAATCACACCCCGGCCCCCCCGGCCAGGCCCTAGGTTTACTTACTCGCCGCCAAGATGGCGTCTTGAGTGTCTAGGTACTTAGCTGAAATGATTTGAGCAGAGGGGAGCTCCTTGTTGGAAGGGGTTCCCCTCTGTTTTGGTTACTGTGGGACAAATTAATCAGTAGTGTTTGTCCCAAATCTTAAGTATGTGGGGGCTTGCGTCTTGAGCGAGCTTACCTTACGGAGCGCTTTCCTATTTGGCGTCGGCCCAGGTTATGCCGGTGCTGGCTTCGGCAATGAGGGGGACGCGGAGGTCTACTACGTGTTCCATGACGTCGCGGACCATGGTGGTTAGGCGCTCGACTTCGTCGACGGGGCACTCAAAGTCCAGTTCGTCGTGTACCTGCAGGATCATGTGGGCGGCAAAGCCTTCTTCTTCCAGGCGGCGGCTTACGCGGGCCATGGCGATCTTGATGATGTCGGCGGCGGTTCCCTGCATGGGGTGGTTCATAGCCGTGCGCTCGCCAAAGCCGCGGAGTTGCGGGTTTTTGGCCTTGAGCTCCGGAATATGACGACGGCGGCCGTACATGGTCTCGGCGTAGCCCGTCTGCTTGGCACGTGCCACCACGTTGTCGAGGAACGTACGCACGCCCGGGTAGGCCTCGTAGTAGCGGTCGATCATGTCGCGCGCCTCGGCCATCGAGATATGCAGCGACTGCGACAGACCATAGGCCTGCTGACCGTACACGATGCCAAAGTTCACGGCCTTGGCGCGGCTGCGCAGGTCGGGCGTTACCTCGGACACCGGCACACCGAACACGCGCGCCGCCGTCTCGGCATGGAAGTCCTCGCCCTCGTTAAAGGCGCGCACCAAGTGCTCGTCACCCGAGAGATGCGCCAGCAGACGCAGCTCGATCTGCGAGTAGTCCACCGCCAAAAAGACGCTTCCCTCGCCTGCCGAAAACGCCGTCTTGACGGTACGACCCAGCTCCGAGCGCGTCGGGATGTTCTGCAGGTTCGGGTCGCTCGAGGACAGACGCCCCGTTGCCGTGATGGTCTGGTTGTACGTGGTGTGCACGCGACCGTCACCACGGCGCAGCGGGCCCAGTGTGTCCAGATAGGTGGACTTGATTTTGGACTTTTCACGCCAATCCAAAATCAGACGCACGATTTCGTGGTCGCGGGCAAGGTCGCTCAACACCTTGGCGTTGGTCGAATAGTAGCCGCGCTTGGTCTTCTTAAGGCCCTTGGTCGGAAGCCCCATCACATCAAAGAGCACATGCGACAGCTGCATGGGACTGCCAATATTAAAGGTCTCGTCACCCGCCAGGTCGCGAATGCTGCGCTCGACCTCGGTGATCTGGGTCGCCAGGCCCTCGGACAGATTACGCAGGCGGTCGGGATCCACGAGCATGCCCGCGCGCTCCATCTTGGCAAGCACCGGCACGAGCGGCATCTCGATGCCATCGAACACGTTGGCGGCATTCTCACGGGCCATGCACTCGCGCAGCGGTGCGACCAGCGCCAGCGTCAAGGCCGCCGTGCGAGCGGCGGGCGCCGGAGCGTCCTCACCGGCATCCTCTGCACCGCGCGCCGCAGGCAGCGCCATCTGCAGATACGTATCGGCAAGATATGCCTCATCGAACTCGGAGCGATCGGAATCCAGCAGGTAGGCAGCGACCACGGTATCGAAGATACGCGTGGAATCGGCAGCGAGCGGATTCATGAGCTCAGGCTCGGAAGAATCGATGGGCGAAAGCTCATGCAGCAGCGCCTTCATATCCGGGCTCGCCACGCGGCCCTCCATAAACAGGCGCGCGAGCACGCCGGCAATCACGCCGTGGACGAAGTTGAAGCCCTCAACCTCAGCCGCCGCACAGCTGTCGCCCTCCTCGAGCGCGAAGAGGCCCTTGGACGTCGCCAACCACAGCGTGCGCGTCAGTCCAAAGAGCGCGCCCTCTTCCTTGTCGTCGTCCACCACGGCGGCGACCCACTCGCCGGCATCAATCGCGCGGGAGACCTCAGCCGCAACGGCACCAAGCGCGTCAGCATCGCCGGCGGCTGCGCGGACCATCGCTGGTATCTCAAACACACTGGAAGCAGCAGCCCCGCCCTCGCCGCCAATCAGCGCCAAGAAACGGTTCTGCATGGCGGTGATACCAAGCGTGCCCAGCGCCGCGGACACTTCGTCGGCAGAAAACGCCGGGAAGGACGTTTCGTCAAAGTCGAGCTCGACGGGCGCATCGGTGCGAATGGTTGCGACCTTGCGGCTCAGCAGCGCATCGTCGATGTGTGCGCGCAGGTTTTCGCCCATCTTGCCCTTGACCTCGTCGGCATGCGCGATGACCTCGTCCAAGCTGCCGTACTGTGCGATGAGCGCGCTCGCCTTTTTGGGGCCGATGCCCGGTACGCCGGGAATGTTGTCCGACGTATCGCCCTTTAGACCGTAAAAATCGGGCACGAGCGCCGGCGTAATGCCGTGATACAGGTCGTCCACGCTCTCGGGCGTCATGATCGCCACGTCGGACAGGCCCTTGCGGGTCGAGACCACGTTGACGTGCTCGGTCACGAGTTGATACATGTCGCGATCACCGGTCACCAGCAGCATGTCGCAGCCGGCCTCTTCACCCAGGCGTGCCATAGTACCCAGGATGTCATCGCCTTCCCAGCCCTCGGACTGCAGAATCGGCACGTTGAGCGCGGCGAGCAGCTCCTTGATCATAGGGAACTGCGCGTGCAGATCGGGGTCCATGGGCGGACGCTGCGCCTTATACTGCGGCAGCATCTCCATACGCACGCGCGGCTTGCCCTTGTCAAACGCCACGACGACGCCGTCGGGGTTAAAGGCGTCGATCATCTTAAGAAACATGTTCAGAAAGCCAAAAATCGCGTTGGTGGGGCGACCGTCCGGCGCGTTCATGGTCGGCGGCACGGCGTGGAAGGCGCGATGCATGAGCGAGTTGCCGTCGATAACGGCAAAGGTGCGGCGCTTGTCAGACATATTGAATACCTCGCTTTAGGCTGGGCACGGTTTGCTCACTCCAGTTTACACGCTCCCCGCCCCGCGGCCACCTCACATCAAGCTCCCCCGCCACCGTGAGCCCGCGCGTGATACGATGGCTCACGGTACATCAACCAGCACGATCGATCCGAAAGGAGCCTGCGTCATGGAGCGTCCCTGCGCATGGAAAAAGTACACGCCACAGCAAATCGAGGAGCTCGAGGAGCTTTGCCGCGGCTATAAGCAGTTTTTGAGTGAGAACAAGACCGAGCGCCTGTGCGTCAAGGCCGGCATCAAGATGGCCGAGGAGGCGGGATACGTCGACCTGGAGACCGTAATCGCCGAAGGCCGCGAGCTCAAGGCAGGCGACAAGGTGTATGCCGCTAACCACGGCAAGGACCTTATGCTCGTCAACCTGGGCACCGCCCCGCTCGAGCAGGGCTTTAACATCCTGGGCGCGCACGTGGACTCGCCGCGCCTGGACCTTAAGCAGAACCCCGCCTTCGAGGCCGGCGACATGGCTTATCTCGACACGCACTACTACGGCGGCGTCAAGAGCTACCACTGGGTGGCCTCCCCTCTCGCACTCGTGGGCGTCATCTGCAAAAAGGACGGCACCACCGTCGACATCAATATCGGCGACAAGGCCGACGACCCGGTCTTTACCATCTCCGACCTGCTGATCCATCTTTCGAGCGAGCAGATGGCCAAGCCCGCCAAGGACGCCGTCGACGCCGAGATCCTCGACGTGATCGTGGGCGGCCGTCCCGTCAAGTTCGATGAGGACGACAAGGACGCCCCCAAGGAGCCCGTCAAGCAGATGTTCCTGGACATCCTCAAGGAGCAGTACGGCGTCGAGGAGGAGGACTTCCTCTCCGCCGAGATCGAGGTCGTGCCCGCCGGCCCCGCCCGCGACATGGGCCTCGACCGTTCCATGATTCTGGGCTATGGTCACGACGACCGCGTCTGCGCTTACCCCTCCATGCTCGCCCAGATCAATGTGGCCAATGTCGAGCGCACGAGCATCACGCTCATCGTCGACAAGGAGGAGATCGGCTCCGTGGGTGCCACCGGTATGACGAGCCGCTTCTTCGAGAACACCGTCGCCGAGATCATGACGCTCGCCGGCGAGGATAGCCCGCTGGCCCTGCGCCGCGCACTCGCCCGCAGCCGCATGCTCTCCTCCGACGTGTCCGCCGGCTTCGACCCGGGCTATGCCGGCAAGTTCGAGACCAAAAACGCCGCCTTTATGGGTCGCGGCCTGTGCTTTAACAAGTACACGGGCAGCCGCGGCAAGGGTGGCTCGAACGACGCCGACGCCGAATACGTGGCCCTCGTCCGCGACATCATGGACGAGGCAGGCGTGGACTTCCAGACCTGCGAGCTCGGCCGCGTCAACGCGGGTGGCGGCGGCACCATCGCCTACATCATGGCCAAGTACGGCATGAACGTCATCGACTCCGGCGTTGCCGTCCTGTCCATGCACGCCCTGTGGGAGGTCGCCAACAAGGCCGACATCTACGAGGCCTACCGCGGCTACAAGGCCTTCATCGAGCGAGCCTAACCAACCCTTCATCAGTTGCGGTGAAATACGGACTAAACTGGCCCATAAACGGCCAAAACAGACCGTATTCCACCGCAACTTCTTTTTTGGCAGAGGAGAGTCCATGCTGCAGGTCATCATTTCGCCCGCCAAGCAGATGCGCGCGGCCCAAGATGCTTTTGAAGTCCTGGGCATTCCACCTTTTGCGCACGAGACGGCTCGCCTCCACCGCGCACTGCTAGATATCGAACGAAATGAAGGCAGCGGCGGCCTGCAGGCGCTATGGAACGTGAGTGACAAACTGCTGGGTCCTTGCCTCAACACCCTGCATGAGTTCGGGCCCATCCTGAAAAGCGGCGATCTCGACAATCCCGCACTCGCGCGCCGCATCTCCCCTGCCGTCATGTCCTATCACGGCATTCAATACCAGAGCATGGCACCCGAGGTGATGGATTCCGCGCAGCTCGCATGGCTGCAAGACCATCTGTGGATCCTCTCCGGCCTCTACGGGTGCGTTCGTCCCTTTCATGCCGTCGAACCGTATCGGCTGGAAATGGGCGCGAAGCTTGCCGTCGACGATGCCCGAGACCTCTACGCGTTTTGGAGCGACAAGCTCGCGCGGGCTATCGCTCCGGCGGGCTCCAACGCTACGATCGTCAACCTCGCCAGCGTGGAATACGCCAAAGCCGTCCTGCCCCACCTCACGGGCGACGCCACAGCCGTCACGTGCCTCTTTGGCGAGGGCATCCGCAACGGGAAGCCCATCCAACGGTCGACCGCCAGCAAAAAGGCGCGCGGCTCCATGGTGCGGTGGATGGCAGAAAACAAGCTCGAGGATGCAAGCGAACTTACCGCATTCAACATCGGTTATCGGCACATCCCCGAGCTTTCAGACAAAAACACCCTGGTTTTCATGAACGCGCAGGCACAATAGGCCCGCCGTTTCCAAACACCCCATTACTCCGCCAAGCCATCGGCCTTTGCAATCTCGCTCGTCGAGCCATCTTGGTAGGTAATCTTAACGTGCTCTACGTCGGATACCGTAACGCCCGACGGAGGTTCCAGACGCCACTCCGTCAGAGCGATATCCATGGTCGTGGGCACATCGCCCTGATCTTTGAGCTTCACCATGAGTGTTTTGAGTGCCTCATCAAACGTCACGCGTTCGATTTCTTCACCTGGAATGGACCCACCACTCAGCTGCAACTGCACAAACTCGTCGCGCGGATACCAATAGTCGCCCGGCGCGGCAACGGTATTGCCGCCCGTAACCTTCACTGTCATGATCGGCAGGGCATCGTCGGCCTTGAACTCCCATGCAGCGCCGCCGCGACCACCAAACGTCCAGATACAAAAGGCAATCACCAGCACGGCAAGCACCGCAAAACCAATCGCGACCAACCCATGGTGCGCACGGCTTTCCTCGGCCGATACATCCCATTGCGTCTCTCGATATAGATGCTTGTCTTCCATGTACGCCTCCCCACAGGCACGCTCGTTAGGCCAATCGTACCCATTCGAGCTATACTTGAGCCCATTACATAAACGGGGAGCTTGCAGGACAAGACGGCAGGCTGAGACTGGGCGCGCCCGCCCTGACCCGCAAACCTGATATGGGTAATGCCAACGAAGGGAGCCGTGCCAATGAGCACACAGACCGAGCCCAAGCTCGTCACGCAAATCGACTTCGCCCGTGCCGGGCAGATCACGCCGCAGATGAAGGAAGTCGCCGAGCGCGAGCATCGCGACCCCGAGTACATCCGCGAGCGCGTGGCCGACGGCCGTATCGCCATTCCCGCCAACATCGTGCACATCAAAAAAGGCATGCGCGCCTTTGGCGTCGGTGAAGGCCTGTCCACCAAGGTCAACGTGAACTTGGGCATCTCGGGCGACAAGGCCGATGCCGCCGAGGAATGGAAGAAGGTCAAGATCGCCGAGGACTACGGCGCCGACGCCATCATGGACCTCTCCAACTCGGGCAAGACGCGCCAGTTCCGCCAGCAGCTCATCGACGAGACGCCGCTCATGGTGGGCACCGTCCCCATGTACGACGCCATCGGCTACATGGAAAAGCCGCTGGTCAAGCTCACCAAGGACGACCTGTTCGAGGTCGTGCGCGCGCACGCCGAGGACGGCGTGGACTTTATGACCATCCACTGCGGCATCAACAAGTCGGTCACCAAGACCTTTAAGGAGACCGGCCGCCTGATGAACATCGTGAGCCGCGGCGGTTCACTGCTGTTTGGCTGGATGGAGGTCACCGGTAACGAGAACCCGTTCTATGAGTTCTACGACGAGTTGCTCGAGATTTGCCACGAGTACGACGTGACGATTTCGCTCGGCGACTCCTGCCGCCCGGGCTGTCTCTACGACTCCAACGACGCCACCGAGACCGCTGAGATGATCGAGCTGGGCAAGCTATGCAAGCGTGCTTGGGCCGCCGGCGTCCAGGTCATGGTCGAGGGCCCGGGTCACATGGCGCTCGACGAGATCGCCGCCAACATGAAACTGCAGAAGCGCCTGTGCCACAACGCCCCGTTCTATGTGCTCGGGCCGCTGGTGACCGATATCGGCGTGGGCTACGACCACATCACCGCTGCCATCGGCGGCGCTATCTCCGCCAGTTCCGGCGCCGACTTCCTGTGCTACGTGACGCCGGCCGAGCACCTATGCCTGCCTAACGCCCAGGATGTGCTCGACGGCCTCATGGCCACCAAGATTGCCGCACACGCCGCCGACATCGCCAAAAAGGTGCCGCACGCCCGCGACATGGACGACAAGATGGGCCAGGCACGCCGCAAGCTCGACTGGGACGCCATGTGGGAGTGCGCGCTCGACCCGGTTACGGGCAAGAAGCGCTACGAGGAGTCCCCCGCCGCCACCGAGGGCACTTGCACCATGTGTGGCAAGATGTGCGCCGTCCGCACCGTCAACAAGATCTTCGAGGGCACCACGATCGACCTCGGCATGGAGGACTAACCCTGTCGCCGCGGCCGCCTCTGGCGGCGAGCTGGTGCCTGTCAATTGTTGACGTGTGAACATTTGCTTGCATTTGCGTAAAGATTGCATCGCCCGCCCGGGTTCGACATAGAGTCGGCCCGGGCATCTTTATAATGCTGGCTTAAAGACCCATTTGATTCCGACCGAACAAGGGAGCGAACATAGATCGCAGTAAGGTACCTGCCGTTCTATCCATCGCGGGATCCGATTCCAGCGGCGGCGCCGGCATTCAGGCCGACATCAAGACCATCACGGCGCACCGCCTGTATGCCGAGACGGCCATCACCGCCATCACCGCACAGAACACCCTGGGCGTCACCGCCGTACAGAACATCTCCCCGGATATTGTCGCCGCGCAAATTGACGCCGTTTTTGACGATATCCGCCCCAACGCCGTCAAGATCGGCATGGTTTCCTCTGCCGAGATTATCGATGTTATCGCCGACCGCCTGAGCGCCTGGAACGCGATAAACGTGGTAGTCGACCCCGTCATGGTAGCCACCTCGGGCGCACGGCTGATTGCCGAAGATGCCGCCGAAGCGCTCACCCGCCGCCTGTTCCCGCTGGCGACGGTTATCACGCCCAATATTCCCGAGGCCATGGCCCTGCTCGACTACGAGGTCGACTCCGAGCGCACACAGCAAAATGCTGCCATGCTCCTCACCCGCCGCTTTGGTTGCGCATCCCTCGTTAAGGGTGGGCATCTTGTCAACGAGGCCAACGATGTACTGGCCGAACCCGCGCCACTCGATGACGAGGGCAACCATCTGGGAGATCCACTCACCACGTGGTTCCGCCACAAGCGCATCGAGACCGACAACACGCACGGCACCGGATGCACGCTCTCGTCCGCCATCGCCTGCGCGCTGGCTCAGGGCATGGATCTTGCCGACGCTGTCAACGCCGGCAAGGCATACCTAACGGGCGCTCTGGCCGCCGGCTTTGACATGGGCAAAGGCTCCGGCCCCGTCAACCACATGTGGCAGTACTGAGGCAGTTTGCCGCAGCTCGCTATTGATGCTGACCAACAGGCAAAACTCGCTGACGGCACCGCAACACGCTGACCGTACTTAGGGTTTTGCGCCCACTTGGGATATTCGAGGGATACGAGAAAGGGGCCGTGGCGACGAACCGCCACGGCCCCTTTTGCTGTTATCGCCCGCGGTCGCTCCCGCCCCAGATCAGGGCGAGCGCGACAACCGTGACGAAGCTGCCCAAAATCGCACCGAGCGCCGCGCCCATGACGAAAGCCATTACCACGGCACCCCGTCGGTGACGCAGACCTGCAGACGGTCGAGCGGCTCGCCGTAGATACCGGCGTAGTCGTCGCCGCTATAGGTAGAGCCGTCGTCGCACACGGTGTTCAGCCATCCGGCGCGCGCAGTGGTCTGGGAGCGGTACCACGCCTGCTTGTACTCCTCGCCGCTCGGCGTCACGTAGTACATGCGTACGCCGTCGATGGTATGGCCGGCGATACCGGCGCAGCCGTTTACGGTGTCGTTGCGGTCGCCCTTGGCGACCCAGTCGAGCCAGCCGTCCTCGACGGTGTGGACCTGATACTTGAGCGTACCGCGATCAACTCGGGCGCAAAGGAGGTCATGCTGTCGGCACGGGTAGCCCGCGAAGCCGTCGTCGCCGGCACCGAAGTCAGTCACCTCGTCCAGCCAGCCGCCACCCTTGAGGTGCAGCGAGTAGTGTACGGGAACACGGGTGCCAGTGGAGCGAGGGAAGCCGCCCGGCGCGCCCTGCGACGCCGAAGGCGCAGCAGGGGTCGCCGCGGGCTGCACAGTCGGCGCGGACGGCTGCGTGCCGCCGACCATCGCGTCGTACCACTCGACGGCGCGCTGCATGTAGTGGTCGCGCTGCGAGCCGGCCAGCTCGCCGGGGCAGGCCGTGGACGACCAGTGCTTGTGTGGGAACACGTTCACCATCCATGCCGGGCGGCCCAGCCCGTAGTACAGGCACAGCGCCGCCACGAGGTGCGCACCGCTCTCGATAGCGGCCTCGTGAACCGTCCACGGGCCGCGCGCGCTGTTGGCGTGCTCGATGGAGATCGTGGTGTCGTTGCCGCCGCCCGTGCCGATGCCGTCGCCGCAAGCGTAGGCGCGGTCGGTGTCGTTGACATGCTGCACGATGTAGCCGTTGCGGTCGACCGAGTAGTGGGCAGAGCAGCCGTTGGCGGCCCAGATGCTGTTGCACTGGGCCGCATTGAGGTCACCCGCCATATGGTGGATCGTGACGCCCTTGATGCCGAAGGGTCGTCCCGCCGAGAAGTTGCAGCCGAGGAGCTTGTACTCGTCCGGTTGGACGTTCGCGAAATCTGCCATGTTAGTCCTCCTTAATGTCGCCGAGCGCGAGCAGCGCGTCGAGCCATTTGTCCGTGATACCGACGGATTTGAAGGCGGCATAGGCCACCTGCACGCCGCCGACACACGCGAAGATGGACGTCACCCACGCCGAGGGGTCGGTGGGCACGCCTCCCGCCATGGCCGTGAGGGCGCCGCACCCCGCCGAGACGGCGATGGCCGTCCAGCGGGCGACGCTGCCCGTCATGGCCTTAGTCTTGATGGCCTGCACGATGTACGGCACCACGAGCACCGTGGCGACGGTGAGGCTGGCCTGAATCTCAGTCATTTGATTGCTCCTATCTGCTTGTCTCCTTGTTGTACATGAGGTCGACTCGGTCGCAGATGTGGTCGACCTTCTGCGCCATTCCCTGGCTGCGTGCCTGGCTGTGCGCGAGGTCCGAGTGCAGCACCTCGTTCGAGGCCACCACGGACTCCATCAGCGTCTTCATGGCCTCCATGAGGCTGTTGGACCTCTCTATCTGGGCGGCGATGCGGCCCTCCATCTGCGAGCGCTCACGGTCGCGCTGCGCCCGCTCGTCCACCTCGGCCTGCTTACGCTCCTCGCGCTTGAGGTCGATGTTCGCCTTGCGCTCGTTCTGGACCTTGTATTCGTCCAGAAATTGCCGCCCAAAATAGAAGGCGATCAGCACCAGCACCGCGCCGCCAAGCCAGCCGGGTCCGTACGGCGCGAAGAGTTTGAGCACCTCCATCCGGCCTCCCTCCCGTTCTGCAGTGCGGCGGAGGCCCATCCCCCGCCACACTGCAGGTTCGGGCCACCGTAACGTCGGCCTACACCGCCGCCATCGTGCCGACGCACACGGCCAGCGGGCCCTGCGACAGGATCACGGCGCGGTCGGTGATGACGCACCCCGTGCAGGAGCGCACCATCGGGACCGTCACCACTGTCCCGTGCAGCATCACGTCTAGCGTCGTGCCGTGGATGCCCACGACCGTGCCGAACTCCATCGTCAGATGCTTGCCGCTCGACGGCATCGCCGCCGCCAGCCGCGCCGCCGCGCCCTTGATCTCGACCGCCGAATCGCTCATCGCTCGTACCTCCTCGCCGTGTGCTTTATGACGCAGCCGGCGTCGAGCGTCAGCGTCTGCTTCTGGATTGCCAGCTTGCCGACAACCCCGCCGGTCCTGTAGTTCATCGCCACCGCCATGCACGGCTCGACGGGCTTGTACACGCTCTTGAACTCGTCCGTGCGCGTCACGGCGCGCTCGGTGGCGAGCAGCTCCGCCGCCTTGCGGTCCGCCGCCGCCTGCATGGCGTCCTGGGGCCAAGGCGTTGCCTCGGCGCCCGCCTCGACCTTGTCGGCCACCACGACGGCCTCGCCGCCGGACTCCAAGTACACGTAGCCCGCCGAGACCTCGCTGTAGTTGTCCGCGGGCGTCTCGGTGGCGACGAGGCGTTGCCATTCGCCTGTGAGAGTCGCGTAGTGCATGTGCGGCCCCGCCGATAGGGACGGCACCCACCATGCCTGCATGCTCACGCGGACGCCCTTCGTCCCCTTTATCCACAGGCTGTGCGTGATCGGCACGCCCTTCTTGAGCGAGCCGACCGCGTCCTGGCAGAAACCGATACGCCCGCCACTCGAAACGACCTTGATGCCGAAGAGCACGCCCGTCTGTGGCGAGTCAGGGACGTAGACGGTCTGGATGCTGCCGTGCGAATCGCTCTGCCTGAAGCTCTTATCCGACTTCTTGCCGGTGCCGATGAGGGCGTTGGCGGCGCCCTCGACAAGGTTGCTGTCCTCGGTGTCAACGCCCGGCAGGCTGTCGTAGCTGTAACTCTTGACGATGCGACGACCGACCGAGACTGTCGACAGGTCGGAGTCGGGCGAGTCGTCCACCGCCGTGCCGCGCACCGATGCGTCCTGCGTGCTGAAGTCCACGTGCACGACGTTGCAGACCTCGGCGCGGTTGGTCGATTCGGTCATGTCCGGCATGAAGCGCGCGTCCCTGCCCTCGGTGAACTCCGCCGAGATGGGCATGTCGGCAGGCTCGACGTAGCGCCTGAAGAGCACGTTGCCCATGCGGTCGGTCGAGGCCGAGCGGAACCCCGCCGCCTCGAGGAGCAGGTTCACGGCGTCCAGCTTGGTCTTGGCGTCGTTGTTCCTGCCCACGCCGAACACCCAGTTGCTGCCCAACAGGAGGCTGCTACTGTCGGCGTAGACGGTGAGGCCGACCGACTCGGCTATCTTGACGGCCTCCTCCACCGCATTGCTGTCCTGCGCGATCACGTAGGGGCCGTCGAAGTCGTCGTCCTTGAGCAGCTTCAGGAGGCCGTAGGCGTTGATCTGGCCCTCGCGATAGGCGCCGTCGATGTCCACCGAGTCCACCTGCGGCATGAATGTTCCGAGGCACTCGCGTCTCTCGCTGCCGTCCGAGAAGGAGGCATTGAGGTACACGCGCAGGAAGTCGTTGCCGACGTCGAACTTGTCGGCGAAGTCCAGGGATGCAGTCTCGTAGAGCGCCGTATTCGCGTTGCGCTCGATGGAGCCGCCGTTCTCGATGTCGCGCACGAAGTCGAGCTCGAGCCCCGTCTCGCGCGAGACGCGCACGAAGTCGTAGGAGGCGTCGAACGGCCTCGTCCAGCTATCAGCCATTGGCGGGCTCCTCCCACGTCTCCCATGTCGGGTCGCACGAGGCCACCCACGCGCCGTCGGAACGCTTCACGCTGCAGCTCAGGCGGGCGCGGAACCGCTCGCCGTAGAGATCGCGCACCCAGAAGCGCCCCGCCATGTTCATGACTTCGAGGAATGACTTGTAGTCCTCCTCGTCGAGCAGCAGGAAGTCCATGCTGTCCTTGACGTCCCGTTCGTTGATGCCGTACGAGACGGGCAGCCCTTCCCCGCCGTCGGCGAAATGCAGCATCTTGTATCCGTGCGTCACCTTGCGGCTCGAGCCCTTCTTGAGATAGCGCCCGAGCCACGACCTCTCAGCGCCGGCTCCCCAGTTGAGAGCCACCGCGCGGCTCGCCACGGTCGTCTTGACCCTCGTCGCTGTGCTCACGCCCGTCGCGGCGTAGGCAACCGCGACGTACTCGAACTCGCTGTTGAGCGGAGGCAGCGGGTCGCCCGCGCCCTCGCCCGCCGCAAGGTGCGAGCCGAGCTGCAGGGTCGAGCCGTCGGGCAGGACGCGCGACACGGTGAAGTGGGACGTCTCGGGCGTGTCGTCGTTGTCGGCCTTGCCGGGGAATACCGACAGCTGACATCCCAGCCTCTCGTCGACGAAGATGTTTAGCGACGGTTTGGCAGGCGGTGCCCAGTCGGTCCGAAAAGTTCTCGAGACGGTGACCGACAGCGACGAGCCGGCCGTGACCGTGAGCATGACCCTGTAGGGCGTGAAGTTGACGAAGGCGTGTTGCGCGTAACCGAGGACAAAGGAGCGTGCGTCCTTGTCCACTGTCCCGCTCCACAGGAGGTTGCCCCTGATGTCGCACAAAGACAGATATTGTCGGCTGACGCCCGTCTCGTCGGTCACCTTCCACGTGAAGGTATGCGGCACCGCGCGCAGGGTCGCCCCGTCCGCAGCCGGGTCGGTGAAGAATGCCTGGGGCGCGTCCGCAACGGTATATGCCGCCGCGCTCGACCATGCGCCCCAGTCCTCGTCGAGGCCCTTGGTGCGTACGCGCACGGTGTACATGCCCTTGGCGTCCGTCGGCAACTTCAGGCTCGTAGCCGAGCCCTCGACCGTCGTGGCAGTGGTACCCGCAGGGGTTGTGATCTCCACCTCCGCGGAGGCCTGCGCCGAGCCGTCCGGATGGTTGGGCACCCATTCGAGTGTCGCGGTCGAGCGGGTGGCATAAGCCGCCCTGACGCCCCTGATGGACGGTGCGAGCGGCGGGCATATAGTCGTGACCTCGTTTGACTCAGTCCACGGTCCCTTGAGGCCGCTCTTGACCGCGCGGGCGCGGTAGCACACCGTTCCCGCTGGCGCCTCCTCGTCCTCCCAGGAGGCGTTCACATCCGCATCAACCCATGTCTTGCGCCCGTCGGTCGAGAGCTGGAACTCCCAGCTGTCGACGAAGGCCGGCGCGTCGTGCCCCCTGAGCACGACCTTCGCCGCCTCCGCCTTGACGGCCTCGAGCATGCCGAGCGCCGTCGGCGTGGTATAGATCGCCGGCGCGCTCACGCCGTAGTCCGACGTGCCGCCGGGACCCGTCGCCTTGGCGGAGAAGATGTACATGCAGCCCGGCTCGAGGCCGTTGTAGGTGTGGCTCGTGGTATCCCAGCTCACGGTGCCGACGTCGGTGAACTTCCCCGGGCCGTTCTTCGCCGCGCCCACGGTCACTGTGTCCCAAGGGTAGGCGCCGGCCCTGTCCGTGCAATCGGTGTCCCAGCTGACCTTCGCGCTGGTGTCGCTCAGGCGCTCCGCCCTGATGTTCTTCGGCGGGTGAGGCGTGCTGTAGGCGCGGCACGGGACCGTGACGGTGTTGGAGGCGTTGGACGTTCCGTTGCCGAAGCCGCCCGTGACGTTAATCTGGCCAGTGAAGGTGTGGTTGTAGGCCTTGCCGTTGCCGCGCGCGAGCACGACGTCGCGCGACGTGCACTGCACCCACACCCAGCCGGAATTGTTTGTCGAGTAGACCGAGCCGTTCCACGAGCCGCCCGCCGACGAGCTGCCGTTTGCGTAGCAGTCGATGGCGTAGCGCGTGCCGTAGCCGTGCGTGACGCGGTAGGTCACGGTGGTGTCCGTGCGCCCGACCTCAGCAACGTCCACGTACGCGCACCAGCAGTACTTGCGATAGCCGCTTCCGCCTTGAACCCAGTTTCCCTGCGCCATCCTACGCGACCCCCATCGCCATGCTCTGCTCCACCGCCGCGACGAAGCTCCTGAAGGCGGAGGCCACGCGCCCGTCGACGCCCAGCAGGTCGCCGTCGAGGTAGAGGTTGTAAACGTTGCCGCCGCCCGCGATGCCCGCGGCTCCGCTGGCGGTCGCCCCGTATGCTCCGCCGCCGGTAACGCTCACACCGAACACGGCGGCCTTCTCGACGTTGCGCACCGCCGACCTCATGGACTTCACCGGCTCGTCCGCCGTGTCGTCGATGCCGAGGGCCGCGCCCTCCATGACGTAGCCGAAAATTTTGCGGAACACGCGCGAGGGGGAGTGGATACCCAGCAGGTTCTTGGCCGCGTCGATGGCGCCGCCAACCACGCCGGTAATCTTGCTCACGACCACGCCAGCCGCGCCGCTGATTCCGTTTGCGATGCCCTGCACGATCTGCGAGCCGATGGAGGCCACGCGGCCCGGGATGGAGGACAGGGCGCCCATGATGGAACTGCCGATACTCGAGGCCGCCGAGGTCACGAAGCCGACCGCGCCGCGGATGGCGGAACCCAGGCTGCTGATTCCGTTGCGGCCGATGCTCGCCAGGGTGGACGGCAGGTTCTGGATTGCGCCGCGGATAGCGGACACGATGTTGGTGCCGCACGAGCTGACGAAACCGACCATGCCGGTGATGCCGTTGCCCAGAAACGTGATGGCGTTTCTGCCTAGGCTCAGCCAGTCGAGCGCCGACCAAGCCGAGACGAAAGCCGAGAAGATGGCCGGGATGTTGGCGATGAGCGTTGGTATCGCCTGCACGATGCCAAGTGCCAGCGTCACGATTGCCTGGATGCCGGCACCGAGCAGTATTGGCGCGTTGTCGTTGATCGCGCTGGCGAGGTTCTGCACGATGACCGGGGCCTGCTCGATGAGCGTCGGCAGGCTGCCGGCGATACCCTGCGCCAAGCCGACGATGAGGTTCGCCGCGCCCTCTGCCAGAACGCCCGCGTTCTCGGCTATGGACTCGGAGAGGCCGGTGAGAATCTGCAGGCCGCTCTCCGTGATGGAGGGCAGGTTCTCGGACAGGTAGCCGCCGAGCGATGTCATGAGCGACGCCGCTGTCTCGGAGAGGAACGATAGCCCCATCTCGATTCCCTCAGCGAGCCTGGGAACGACCTCGCCGCCCACGTCGGCGAAGCCCTCGGCGATGCCGGACAGCGATGAGGTGATGTTCTCCTGCAGCGTGGAAAGGTCGCCCTCGAGCAGCGTCAGGCCGTAGACCATGGCGAGGTGCAAAGACTCGAGCGGGTTGTCACCAACCGACCAGATCTCGCGCAGGCCCTTGAAGCGCTCGCCGATCTCGTCCACGCCGTCCGACACGGCGGAGAGGATGTCGCCCATGGGCCCGGGCACGGCTGCCGCCGCGCTGTCGAGCGCCTGCGTGAAGATGCTGACGAACGCCTGACCGAGCACGGGCCCGACCGACGTGACAAGGCTCGGTAGCTGCGACAGCGCCGTGCCGACGATGGTCGCAACGCGCGGGACGACGTTCGATGCCGCCGTTTCGACCGACTGTAGCAGCTCCTCGGTGAGCTTGCCCATGTCGGCGTCGTCCTTGCCCAGCTCCGTCACCCAGTTCTCCCAGGCGGCCTTCGCCATGTTGCAGGAGCCCTCGATGGTCGTGGCGGCCTCGCGCGAGGTCGTGCCGGCGATCTGCATCTGCTCTTGCATCGTGTGGATGGCCAGCACGACGTTATCGAAGGATAGGCTCGACTCGTCCACGGCTGAGTTGACCGCGTGCGCGTCCTTGACGAGGCGCTGCATCTCCTCCTTGGTTCCGCCGTATCCGAGCTTCAAGTTGTCGAGCATGGTGTAGTTCTGCTTCGCGAAGCCCTGGTAGGCGTTCTGGAGGTCCTCCATCGCCGTGCCGAAGGTGTTCGCGTTGTCGCTCATGTCGACCATGGCCGTGTTGGCGTACTCGGCCGCCTTGACCGTGTCGCCGCCCAGCGAGGAGACAAGCGAGGCCGAGAAGCCCGTCACCTGCTCCATGTACCGGTTGGCGCTCAGGCCGGCCGTTATGTAGGCGCGGTCGGCGTTGGCCAGCACCGTCGTCTGGGCCTGTTCGAGCTGCTCCCACTTACCGGAGCACTGCTCGACGGTCTGGCCGGTCATGGCGGCGTAGTCCTCGAGGGACTTGCCCATGTTGCCGAATATCTTCTTAATGCCGCCGACGTTCTGCTCGTATGCGGCGTATGCGCTCATGCTCATGCCCGTGATGGCGGCGACGCCCGCCCCCACGGCGGCGACGCCAACGCCTATCGCCTTGGCGGCGGTCGCGCCGGCCTTGTCGAGCGTGCCCACGACCTTCGAGGCCACGCCCTCGGCCTTGCCACTGGCCTCGTCCTTGAGGCCGACCTTAATCATCAGGTCGAGAAGGTTCACCTAGACCACCTTCAATCCCATCCGCTCGATGATGTCTGCGGCGATCTCGTCGCCGCCGCGCGTGTCCTCCGCCTCGGACCCATCGCCCGCACCGCCGTTGACGATGCTCAGGAAGGGCTCCTTGAGCCACTTCCCCTGCGCCATGAGGCGCACCGACTCGCTCAGGTACACGCGGAACGCCTCCCGCTCGTCCCGCTCGCGCCACCGCGCGACCATGTACCTACAGAAAGGGCGAGCACGCCGTGGCCCGACGTACTCGCCCAGACAGAGCCATATGTGAGATGGGTCCTCGGCGGCTATCCAAAAAAAGGAGCCAGAATGTCCTTGATGTCGTTGATGCCGTCGATGGCATCCTTGATGTCGTTCACCCACTTCTTGACGGTGAAGTCGGCCTTGTACTCCTCGAGCGTCTGGCCGTCGAGTGCGGCGAGCAGCTTGTAGCTGATCTCGCCGCCCTGGCGCAGCACGTCGGGCAGAAGCCCCGCCATCATGTCCACGGCGAGGCCGTTGACCTCGGCGGTGGCGGCTGTCTTCGCGGCCTCGGGGTCGCCCTTGACCTTGGCGGTCGCCTTGGCCTTGGCCTTGGCGGAGTCGGAGCGGAACTTGGCGTAGGAGGCCTTTGCCTTTGCGCCGAGTTCGCCGTTCATGACGTCCTCCGCCACGTCCGCCAACAGGCACATGGCATTCTGGAACTCGTCGGCGTTAAGGTTGTCCAGCTTCATGGTTAGGCTCCAATCTCCTGTTTGATATACAGCTCGTAGGGCACGATCTCGGGGTTCTTGATTGAGTAGTGGCCCGTGAACTCGAACGCGAACTGGCCCTTGGCCTTGTTCTGCGTCGTGATTTGCAGACCGCCCGTGTTGAGCGCGTTGATGAGGCGGATGGCGATATAGCCGTTGCCGTTCTCGCCCGAGTAATCGCCGATGAGCCAGATGTCGGCGAAGTCGGCCTCCGAGAGTGCGGAGCGCGGGACGATCTTCCCCTCGGTCTCGTCGGCTGCGGCTGCGAGCTTCTTGCCGAGCGCGGTGTTCAGCGTCACGAAGGTGCCGCTCAGCTTGGCCTCGATGCTGTCGATACGCTTGAGCTCCATCGTGTTGGCGGGGCAGTTGTCGATGTCCTCGCCGTAGTCGATGAAGTTGGGCGTGGCGGCGAAGCTGGTTCCGCCGCTCGTCGCGCCCATCAGCTCGGACTCCGCGACCTCTGCGGTCTTGGGGTTGAAATTCGTGGCGAGCAGGCCCGCGTTGATGACGATCTCCTTGAACGTGTTCTCGGGGATGCGCGTGAACTTAGACATATGACCTCCTAGTAGCTGGTCATGTACTCAATGGTCAGGTTGATGATTCGGCGCTTCACGGCGTTGTCCTCGTCGGCCATGGCGTTGCAGAACGGCTCGCCCTGCATCACCCACATGCCGCCGCCGTCGCACGGCAGCAGCACGCCCGACAGCCCCAGCGCCCGGGCGATCTCTTCGGTCTTGGCGTTCGGCGCGGCCTCGGACGATGTACGGAACCAGAGGTTCACCTCGGAGTTGCACTGCGTGCCGAATGCCGCGGTCGGCAGGTCGTAAGTGATGTAGGGCATCTTCGCCTCGCCCGGCACCGCCGAGTCGCGGTACACGGGCAGCCCGAAGCCCTCGAGCCACGCATGCAGCGCCGCCGCCTTAGTCGCCATCCGGCACCTCCCACTCCTCCGCGCTGCACTGGCCGAAGCCGAACGACGCGCAGCGCGGCGCGGCCCCGTCGTCCGCGTTCGACGTGCAGCGGAATACCTGCCCGTCGGACGCACGCTGGAAGAGGTCGCCGTACCGCAGCGGTTCGCCGGTGGTCACGGTGTAGACGTTCCTCACGCCGTCGTGCTCCGCGATGCGCGAGGCCGTCGAGCTGTCGCGCACGATCGCCGCCGTGAAGCCGTCGCCTACGGCGAGGACGGTCTTGAAGCCGCCCTCGCCGTCAGGCTCGGTCTTTTCGACGAGCCTCGCGCACGCTACCGCCATGCGCTCGTACAGGCGGCTCACAGCTTTCTCCAAGGGTCGAGACGCGCCTTGAACTGCTGTCGCCACGTGATGGGCGAGCCGTCGCCGCCGACGCGCGTGTAGCTGTAGCCGCCGAAGCTCTCGGATGCGTACGGGCTGTCCAGCTCCTTGGCGTGCTCGGTCTGCCACGCCGCGATCTCGTTAGCGAGGTCGACCACGGCCTGCGGAATGGCGAGCGCCCAGACGGTGCCGACGAACTCCTCGTCCGTGAGGCCGTTGTAGGGCCATGAGTGCAACCCGTCGTTGAACGTCGAGCCCGTGATGCGGATGTACTGGCCCTCCTTGAGGTCGAGCCCCGCGGGCGGCACGAGGCGGCCGTCCTCGATGCGGACGCGCCCCGTGCGCTTGTCGGCGACGAACCAGTTGCGCAGCGACAGAAGCACCTGCTCGAGCATCTCTGCGCCTATCGCTTATCGGTGATGACGGCGGCGAGCTCGGGGCTGAGGGTCTTGACGCCGCAGAGCATGTCGATGGAGACGGTGTCGGTCTTGGTCTTCTGGTCGTAGCCCTGCACGACGCGCAGACCGAAGCCGTCGTAGGAGGTGGAGAACGCCTTGGGGGCGCCGAGCGGCATCTCGAGCTGGCGGGTCACGAGCGCGAAGGCGTTCTTGTGGAACGCGATGGACGGCGTGTAGTTGGCCGTCTCTGCCGTGGTCTTCTGCACATTCTGGTCGCAGTAGAAGTCGAGGCCGTACTTACGGCCAAGCGATGCCTCCTTGAGGGCGGTGCCGTTGTCGCCGACGGCGGACGCGTTGGTGAACGCCTCGGTGTTGAGCAGGTCGGCCTCGGCCTGGGAGCCGTAGACGAAGCGGCGCTCCGTGGAGGGCGCCTTGGCGTCCACGAGGAACTTACGGGCGGCGATGATGTCTGCCACGGCGATGGCGCCCTTGGTGTGGTCGACGCGGTTCGTGACGTCCTTCTCGAGCGCGAGCAGGTAGCCGTCGATCTTGTCGGCGAAGGCCTGCATCGCCGGAACGAGGAACTGCGCGGAGAAGTCGACGATGCCCATCGTCAGCTCCTTGGACGTGACGGCGAACGTCACGTCGAGCAGCTTGTCCATCTTGACGGGGACCTTGCCCTCCGTGGCGTCCTGCACCTCGACCTCGGTGGTGAACTCCTTGGCCTCGAAGGTGGCGGGCTTGCGGACGGTGATGGTGTCGCCCACGCCGGCGACGAACTCGGAGGAGTAGTCGCGGTGGACGAGGTTGGCCATGACGGCGTTGGTGCGCAGAACGTCCAGCGCCTCGTTGGCGATGATGTTGGGTGTAAGGATGGTGTTCGACATAGATACCCCTTAGCCTCTCTGCGCCGCCTTGTACTTCATGTACTCGGCGGTGCTCATTTCGTTGATGTCCTTGCCGCCCTCGCCCTTGGGGGCGTGGGCCACGTCGGCACCCTTGACGGTCGTGGTTGCGATGAAGTCGGCCCAGTCGGCCTTGATGCCCTCGGTCAGCTTGTCCGCGTCCTCGATAGCGCCGTCCTTGACGGTCACGCCCTCGAGGTCGGAGACCTTGAGAACGGTTTCGATGCGCTTGGGGTCGACGCCCGCCGACTTGAGCAGCTCTCGGTACAGGCCGCGCTTCTCGGCTGTTGCCTTTTCCCCAGCGACCTCGGCCTTGTAGTCGTCGAGTTCCTTGCACTTGGCCTTGTACTTTTCCTCGTACTCGCCCGCGCCCTCGCCCTTGGCCTTGAGTGCGTCCAGCTCCTTCTTGTAGCCGTCCGCCTTGCCAGCGGCCTCCTTGAACTCGTCGCGCTGCGCCTTGAGCGCGTCCACGCTCTCGGCGTGCTCCTCGATGATCTGGTCGATCTTCTCGTCCTCGATGCCCATTGCCTTGAGCATCTTTCGCGTAAGTGCCAACAGAATCTCCCTTGCTTCGGAATGGGCGAGTCCCAGCCTGTTGCCTCGGCAGGGCCCGCGCCGCAATACCTCGCGGCAAGGGTGAGTATCCAAGCGGAGTAACGCGGCCCTACGCGCCACCCCTCAGGTGCTTCTCGAGAATCGCCCGGTACGTATCGCCGTGACCCGTTGCCGCCTTGCGCAGGAAGTGCTTGCCCTTCATGCGGGAAGTCCCCTCCTCGACGTACGGCGCGTACTTGACGTTGGTCCCGATGAAGCAGTCGTAGCCTTTGAGTAGGTGCGTGACGGAGTTGCGCAACCTGCCCGTATCGACCGGGCACGTCGCCTTGGCGTAGCCCTCCGCGACGAGGCCTATCTCCTCTAGGCCCGTCTTGTAGGCGCGCAAGAGGGCCTTCTCGACCTGCTCGATGTTGTTCTGCCGTATCTCGATGCACTCGGCGGTATCCAGCTTCGCGGCGTTTACGATCTCCTCGGTGATGAGGGTGCCGTGCCGGCCGTGGTCGCCGACACCGCCGACGAGCCCGTAAGCCATCAGTCGAGCACCTCGCAGCCGTAGCCAACGCGACCGTCGACGTCCGCCTCGATGGCCTCGATGGCTTGCACCGGAACGCCCTCGCACCCGAGCGTGCAGCCGTCGTCGGGCTCGACCTCGTCGCCGCGCTGCGTGCAGATGTAGGTATCCGGGAACGTGAAGCCGAAGCCCAGCCTTACGGCGCAGTCGCCGCAGTTCGCACAAGTGAATAGCTCTTTCATGCCTGCCCCAATCTCTCTGCGGGCAGTGTCACAGCACGGTCACGCGGCATGAAAAAAGCCCCGCCGTGGCGGGGCTGGCTGTGGTCTATTTGACTTTTATCTCGTTGGCCTTGCCCATCTCAAGCTCGATAGCAGACGGGCTCTCGCCTCTGAGGAAAAATGGAATCGGGAAGAAGTCAATCTTCCCCGTTTCCTTGTCGATGGCATACGGAGTGTCGCCCGGGGCCATCTTTCCATCGAAACCGAAACCGACGAACCAATGGTATTTGCCCTCGTATGCGCACACCGGGCCGTATCCGTCTACGGCCTCCTCTTCTAGAATCGGCTTTATGGCCTCTTCCAATGTGAGCATGTCAACCTCTTGTCGTCAGGCACTCGTCGATCTTGATGATACGCCGTTATACGCTAGAGGCAGATTTCGGGGTCCTGCCTCTCGAGTTTTGGAACGCCAGAGTCGAGCGACTCCTTGAGGGCTGCATAGACCTCATCGACATTGCCGTACCATATCGGCTCATAGCCGAAACGCTCCTCGAAGTTGGCCGCGAGCTTGTCGACCTGCTCCCATGTATGCAATTCGGCAACCATCACAGCCCCTCCTTCATCATCTCGTCAAATATTTTACTCGATTCCGGTAGGTATTTGCGCAGGACGGCGAGAGATTCCGGGTTCGCGGTGCTTGCGCTGAAGAACTCGGCGAAGCCCTCTTGCGCAAGCCTTGCCAGCTGGTAGTCCTCGGACGCTCCCTTTGGCCGCCAATAACTCTTGCTGTGGCCCCATCCATCGTTACACTTGTTCAGCGTTGCCCCGCCGAAAAGGTCGGAAAGGTCGGCCTTTTCGGCATTACTCATCTCCCCTATCTCGGAGGCGACGGAACTATATGTGGCAGCCTTCGTGTGCTTGAGGCCCGAGAGCGCCTCGGCCACCTTGTCAGGATGTCTCCTTAGGTAGTCAGCATGCCATTCCATGAGGTAGCCATTCGACTCGAGCCATCCGATGTCCTTTGACTTGACTGCCCGTTTGAGCCCATCGCGCATCTCCTTGTGCCTTGCGTCAATGTAGGCTTCGACCTCGCTCTTTATGGTCTTGGCGAACACGCCGCCGCCGTACGTCCTCGAGATGTCCGCGTGCAGGCCGTCGATCATATGCCCGAACTCGTGGAACCAGGTCGTTCCTTGGGGTCTCAATCCATCTTTCGAAAACACTATTTCAAGGTTGAGCCTCACGCCACCGTCCGTTGGGCTGTAGTGGGCGGTTCCGCCCCATCCGCCGTTCAGCAAAACGAAATCCCGCTCATGCTTCAGGTAAACGCTACGGGCAGCCTTGTCCGAACGCTTGAGAATGCCTTTCACCGCATCCCTTTGATCCACATTGAGGCACGAGTAGACGGAAGCAGACATATCGGGCTTGCCCGCGATGCGCCGAATTCGGGCCAGCGCCGCGTCCAACACCTTCTGCTGGTCGCCAGCGCTCATCTTGCGGAACGAGCCGGACGGTATGCCGTACTCCTTGAGCTGCTCCGCGAGCCGCTTCCTCGCCTCGGTCACGGACACCCCAGCGGTGTCGAGCTTGCGCTTGGTGCCGGGCATGCCCATGAACTCGGAGATGGTGCGGTTCGCGGGCTTGGCGCCGGTGACGGCGGGCTTGCCGGCCTTCCATTCCTCGTAGGTCATGCCCTCGGGCAGTCGGCTGAAACGCTCGCCGTCGAGCACGTCGAGCCCGTCACAGCACGCAATCAGCGTGCATCGGCAGTTGCACGTCTCGGCATACAGCGCCTCGGGGTCGCCCGGGTAGCGGCACCCGTTGCTGAACTTCTCGCCGACCTCCACCTTCTCGCGGTCGAGCTTTCTGTGGCTCGAGCGCGTGCGCCCGTCGAGCGTCGCCATCCATTCCTGCTGCACCTTGATGCCGAGCCCCTTGGCCCTCTTGTAACTGTCGACGCGTCCGGCGTTCTCCGCCGCCGTCGTCGAGGTCCGCGCCAAGCGCACCGCCGCCGCGCGGTTCGTCCCCGCCACGTCCTGGATGCGCTTCGCGATCTTGGGTATCGACTCGCCGAGCAGCACGCCCTGCGTGATCTGGTTGGCTATGAGCCGGCGGTTCCACGCCACGTCCTTGGCGACATTGACGGACGGCTTGGGCAGATAGCTGTCGTGGTCGGTAAGCAGCCTCTGCACGGTCGACGCGTCCTGCAGTGCGTAGGCCGTGTCAACGCCCACGGCGCTCTCGACCTGCCACGTGCCGTAGTTGTAGTTCTCGGCGTAGACCTCGGGCAGCCTGCCCTCGATGGCGGCGGCTGCGACGACGTTCGCATGCGTCATGGCCTCGGCGCACTGCTTGAGGACGATTCGGTAGCGCCTGCCCGCCGCTATCTTCCCGCTTCGCCAAGACCTGTATTGCGCCTTGGTGATCTCGCCGGCCCCGAGACGCTCGCGCATCTTCTCGTCGTCGGCCTCGAACTGCGCCAGATAGCGTTTGAGGTCGGCGTAGGCCGTCTTGCTCGCCTCGCCGTACACTCCCGCCACCTCGCGCTCGAACGCCCGAATCTCGGCGTCTGAGAACTCGTGAGCGCTATCCTTCGCCATGCGCCGCCTCCAATCGTCGGCACGCATGGTCGCCCGCGCATAACGGAAAAGGGCCCCGACCGAAGCCGGGGCCCTTCCCTACTCGCCGTCTGCCTCTAGCATCTGGCGTACCTCGTCGCGCCAGCGCTCGGGAACGCTCTCGAGCGTGCGCTTGCCGCTTTTCACGGCGCGGTAGTAGATCTTCGCCAAGCTACTCACCTCCAACGATGTCGCCGAGTTCGAGAAGGGCCGCCTGCGAGTCGGCGACCTGCTGCTGGAGCGATGCGATCTGCTCCTCCATGCTCATGCCGTCCGCCTCGTGTGCCGCCCAGACGGTGTCAAAGTCGGCCTTTGCGCCCTCGACCGTCAGCTCGCCCGTCGGGTCGGTGAAGTGCAGCTCCTCGTAGGTGAACACCTTCACCTTGACGGAACCGCCCTCGCCCCCCTGCTCCCCGCGCTCGCCCTCGGCGATGCCGCGGCGCAGCCAGACGTCGGTCCCCGCGATCTCGACCGTCTCGGGCCTCTCGCCCGTTCGCTCCGACTTCACAACCATATTTTTCCTCCTAACCCACGGCCCTCGCCGCGTTGAATATGCACCGCTTGACGTTCATCTGGTGCTCCATGACAGCCGTTTTCAGCCAGCCCCAGTAAGAGCACACGCGCCTCGCCAAGCGCTCGGTGCGCCTGCGCATGTAGCGCGCGAACGCGCGTCGCAGTCGTTTCCAGAGCCTCTTTCGCAAGTCGACCCGGCGCCCGCGAGCGCACCAGATGCGATAGCCCGCGAAGTCGATGGGCTCGGCGCCGTTGCGCCTCACCTTCCACGGCTTCAGCGACAATCCTAGCCGCCCCAAAACGCGTGCGGCGATGGCCGCGGCCTTCCTGAGCGAGCGCTTTGAGTTGCCGAGAAAATAGCCGTCGTCGGCGTACCACACCTGACATCCCGCGAGCCTCACGCGCTTGCCGCGCCGCTCCTTCGCCGCCTCCTCGACCGCGTGGTACGCGAACGAGATCACGAACGCCGCCAACCGAAGCGACAGGTAGCTGCCGAGGATAAGGACGCCGTTCATCGTCGACAGCAGCGAATGGAGCAGGTAGAGGACTTGGCTGTTCTTGACGTAGCGCGCCACCAGACCCTCCACTATCTCCGTCCGCATCGAGCCGTAGCAGTTGCGGATGTCGACGTGTACGTGGTAGGCGAAGCGGTGAACCTCACGCCTGAGCTTGCGCATCCCCAGCGCCGCGCCCTTGCCCTTGACGCCGCTCGACACCTGCCAGAAGCCGACCTTGGCGGCAAGGAGCGGCTCGAGTGCCCCAACGCACAGGTAGTTGCAGACCTGCCGCTTGATGCTCTCGACGCTTATCTCGCGCAGCTTGCCGTTGTTTGGGTCGTGCTTCAGGTAGGTTCGAATCGGCTCGAACGTAAGCGTCTCGGTCGAGAGCTCTAGCCAGATGCGGTCGACGAACGCCGTCTCGGTGCCGTATTCGTCGGCAACGCGCCAGCCGTTCTCCTTGCCGGAGTCACTTTTCTTCCATCGGTGCAGGGCCTCGACGACGCTCTTGCGCGTGAACTCGATGCCCTTGCAGTAGGTTTTCATAGATCAAAGCTCTTTCTGTCTGTCATACGAGCGTTCGCCTTGCGGCTACCGGCCCGTGAGCCTTGCGGACAAATTTCACTCAAAGGAGTCAGGCAGAGCCGCGTCCCGCCAGAAAGCGGCGGGCGCGGTAGACACGGTGCGAGTAGAGATTTATAGACAGATTGCCGGGAGACGAAGTTCCAAGTGGCCCTACCGGACCTGTTCCTCGAGATCGCGTAACGAAGACCGGCGTTCGAGCCGTTCCTCAGGTTGCCGAGGAACTGAACCAGAAACCAGCGCCGCCCTCACCGTGAATCCCTGTTTGGAGTTAGGAGGGGGCCAGCCCCCTCTCAGGGCTACGCCCTGATTAACCCCCGGCTACGGCCCGTAGCAGAAAGCCGGGAGACGAAGTTCCAAGCGGCCCCACCGGACCTGCTCCCCGAGATCGCGCAACGAAGACCGGCGTCCGAGCCGAGCCCCAGGCGGCCGAGGAACCGAACCAGACGGATTGTGCCTTTGACCTTACCTCCGGAGGTGTCGAAGTAGAAGTAGTCGCCGACACCGGTCGTCGCCGAGCCGCCGAGCCCCTTTCCCAAGATAAGGCCATTGACGAACTGGATGTCGAGCATGTAGCCATCTGCCGTCGGCATGCACGCCGCCGTCGGGGTCACCCCGTCCGCCACGGCATTCTTCTTCTCATTGCGAGTGTCGGGGTTGACCGCGATGCCGAAGCCCGTGCCGTCGGAAACGAAGAGCGTATCGCCCATGAACTCCCACAGGCCCAGCCCCGTCTCGACGCCGCCGACCTTGAACGGATGCTTGCCGTCCTTCGCCACCTGGCCGTCGCCAACGAGGGCATCGGTGTTGCCCGTGCTCCACGGTGCGCTCTGGAGCCATGTGTTCACGGTCGTGTCGAACGCCTTGGCGACGTCCATGAGAAGCGCCACGTTGCCGTCTGCGAGCGTCTCCTTGCCGCCGACGACCGCGCCGTCGAACACGTCGTATGCGGCTGCGGCACCTCGGTCTGGACACGTGGTGCCCGTGTCGGTGCCGTACATCATCGACGCACCCACGGGAATCTTCGCCGCCTGCTCGGCGGTGACGACCACGCGCGTGACGCCCGTCTCGGCGAGCGCGGGGTGAATCTGGATGTTGAAGTCCGTGCAGCCCGGGAAGTCCACCTGGGAGGACTTGCAGAGCGTCTTGGTCAACTGGTGGAAGTTGATATACCACTGGTCGTAGACGCTCATGCCCGAGTAGCCCGTGGTCGCGGTCTTGCAAAGGTCGACGAGCGAGTCGTGCGACGTCGTGCGGTTGGCGACCTTCGCGCCCGAAACGGAGCGCGGGCGCCCGTCGGCGTCGATGCTCATGGGATACGTCGGCGTCAGCATGTACGGTCGCAGCGTGCCGTCCGGCAGCAACGCCTTGGGGTTCGGCTGCGAGCCGCTGAATCGGCTGTCGGACCACGAGACGAGCAGGTTGCCGTTCACCAGCACCTCGACCGCCTGCCACACGACCGGCGCGATCTCGTAGACGTTGTTGCCGTGTCCGTTGTCCACGCGCGAGAAGCCGTAGTCGACGCCGTCGATGGCCTCGACCCACGGCACGCCGTCGGCGTCGGCACCGGCGTTGGCGGACACGTGGAACCACGGGCCGCCCTCGGTGTCGAACGGGTCGACAGCCGCGCTCGTCGCCGTCGCGGGCACGAACTCGGTGGAGGCCACGCGCTTCGCGGCAGCGCTCATGGGCTGGATGTCGGTGGGGCTGCCCGCCGGGATGAGGAACGTGTACACCAGCCCCGTCTTGTGCTTGTCCACCATCGCGGCGACGCTCTCGTTGGAGTAGCGGCCCGTAGAGGCGTCGCGCTCGAGCGCCTTCTGGTCGCCCAGGTTCTTTACCGCGCCGACAAGCGCCCATACCGCCTTGTCCGATGCCAGCGGGTCCGCGTACTCGAACCCCTCGGTTGCCTGCTCGGTTGTCTGCGTATCGGCCATTTAGGCACCTACCTTTCGCATTTGGCAAATCTTGCCGTTTACCTTCTTGAGTCCCAGCGCCGTCACGGCAGCCGCCGAGTCGATAATCGACTGGTAGTTCAGGGCTGCCGTCTTGGCGTCCTTGAGCGCCGCCTGCGCGTCGGCGAGGGCCTTGGTCGAATCCTGCTCGCGCTTCTGCTCGGCGGTCTTGCGCCCCGCCTCAGCCTGTTTGCGCCTCGTCTCGTTCTGCCCGCGCTCGGTCTCTTTCTCCTTGCGCACGGCCTCGGCGTCGGCGCGGCCCTTCTCCGCCGTTTCGACAGAAGCCTTGAGCCGTTTGAACTCGTTGTTGACCTTGTTCACGCCAGCCGCCGCGTCCGTCGCGGGCTTCTTGAGCTCCGCGATCTGCTCGGCGGTGAGGTCGCTGTATCTCAGCGCGTCGCCCTTCGGCACGCCGACAACCAGCACGTTGCCCTCCATCGCCGCCGTTGCCTCCGAGCCCGAGGCAAGAGTCGTGGCGCGTGCCCCCTTGACCTCGGCGGCGACAGCCTTGTCGCGTGCGGCCTCCGCCGCCTTCTGCGCGGCCTTGGCCTCGTCTCGCGCCGTCTCCGCGTCCTTGATGGTGCGCTGGTCGCTCGGCTCGTAGATATACTCGGCGGGCTTGGCTCGCCTCTTTACGTCCCAGAGTGCCTCGATGCGCGTGCGCCCGCCGTAAGCCTCGTCCGTGATGTAGGCCCATGCGTACACGCGCCCAGCCGCCTGGAGCAGCTCGTCGGGAATCTTCGCCTTGCTGTCGGCCACCGCAACCGTGTAGCACGTCCCCGTGGTCGACTTGGCGAAATGCACCTGCTCGCAGCCGACAACCTCGACCTCGCGCCCGGTGTCCCACTGCCACAGCTCGCCGTCAAGCACCTGCAATGCCGCCATCACTCATCACCTTCCTCGTCCTCGTCGCCCTCCTGGGCACCCTTCGCGTTCGCCGCCAGGGCGGGCGGCAGCGCTGCCATGCGCTCCTCCTGCTCCCGCTGCTTGCGCTCCAAAATCTTCGCCCTCTCGTCGGGCGTGATGTTCGGCAGCTTTCGCAGGATCGTCTCGTCGTCCAGATACTCGGCCTCCAGGCACACGGTCTCGACCTGCTCCTTGGTGTTGCTGATGCGAGTGCGCGTGAACACGGGCGTGTCCTCGATGCCTTGGAGGGCGAGGATGTCCATGATACCCTCGCGGATGTGGCGCTCGAACTCGGCGGCCTCCTCGTCCATCGGCTGGTATGCCGCGTCGATATGGTCGTTGGTCGCCCCCGCCGCGATGGTGTGGACGTCCAGCGCGCCGAAGTCCTCGTAGATGTCGGCCTTGATCTGCGCCAGCGTCTCCTTGCGGCCCTCGACGGGCACCTCCTGCGTGTACGGCGTCACGGACTGCCCCTGCTCGGCGTCGACCTCGGCCACGTGCGTCAGCTTGAGCTTCGCCCGCCACAGGTCGAGGTCCCTGTCGTCCATGCCGCCGGCTCCGTTGATGAGCCAGTAGATCTGCGCGCAGTCGCGCGTGTCGTTCACCAGGCCGCTCTTGATCAGGTCGTAGGCGTCGATGCTCTCGCGCATGCCGACGAGCGTGCTCTGGTGCGCATCGCTGCCCCAGACCGCCACGATGGGCAGGCGGGAGTAGTTTTCCGCATCGACGGCCAGCTTCATCCCGTCCGCCGGTATCTCCTGATACGTGATCTTGTAGGCGCGCTTGGCCTCGGTCACCTCGAAGTCGAAGCCGCTGCCGTCCGACACCATCTCCGTGTAGCCGTCCTGCTCGTAGAGGGTCGCGTGCCACGGGTGGTCGGAGTCGAGCCGCCAGAACCTCACGCCGGCGTATAGCGCCCCCGAGTACTCGTCCCACACCGGGCAGAACTCGTCGGCGGTGAACACGTCGATGTGGTCGAGGTTCCAAAACGGGAATGACACACCGTGGATGAGCGCCTTGAGCCCCATCTCCATGACATCGTCGTCGAAGCGGTCGCCAAGCCCCTCCTTGGTCGTGTCCTTGCCGCCCGCCGAGACGTCCACGAAGCTCACGCCCTTACCGAGCGAGTACGTGCAGCGCTGGACGTTTAGGCGCTTGAACAGGTTACTCGCCAGCCTCAGCTTCGAGGCCGTGAAGTCCTCGGCCTCGGCACCGGAGCACGAGTAGATCTTCTGCACGAAACGGTTGATCGTGACGTTGTGCTGGCGGTAGTACTCGTTCGCGGTGACGGCGTTGCGGTACATCTCGCTCGACATGTGCCGCTCGATGGCATCTGCCGCGAACGCCGTCGCCGACGCCGCCGCCTTGAGGTCGCCATCGGTCACTAAAGGCCCCTTAGACAAGCCGCTACCTCCCTCCAAAGAATGGGTTTACCTGCTCTTTCGCAGGCTTGTACATGCGCAGTGTTGCCACGCCGTAACGGAGCGCGTCGCAGCTGTGGTCCTCGACCTTGACGGGCCTGTCGCCGTCCGCCTTGGCATCCCAGCAGTAGCCGCCGAGCTCGCCTATCAGCCCTGCGCAGGCGTCGGAGATGCGCACCGTGCCGTTGCCCAGGCACACCCCCGTCTCTCGTATGCCGTCCGCGACGTCGTTGCGCCCCTTCTTGGTCTTGAACCCGGCCTGCCGCATCGCGGCGATGAAGCTCGTGGCGCTCGGGTCGATGATGAACGTGGGCGGCTTGCCCAGCCCGCGCACGAAGTCGGCCATGTCGGCCACGTAGTCGGCGTCCGTCTTCTGGTGCCCCGTGTCGCGGCCCGAGTAGCGGTACTCGTCCACCGCGTGCCACACCTTGCCGTCAAACGCCCACAGCAGCGCCGCGAAGGCGTTCTGCGTGCCGTAGTCGCAAGACACCGCGTACTTGGCGGCGCCGCCCGTATATCGGCTCTCGAGGGCACCCTCCCACTCGGGGTAGACCAGGCCCTCGGCCAGCGTCCACTTGCCCAAGATGTAGCGGTCGTAGTACACGCCGCTGCCGTAGTCCTTGATGAGGGCTTCGATGACATCCGGTGCCAGCGCACCGTCCCAGATCGTGTAGTCCTGCCTGTAGATGTCGCTGTCGCCGTCGAGGAACCGCTTGAACCAGTGGTTGGGGCTGTCGGGGTTGCAGGTGCCGTCGAAGCGGCTGTGCTCGCAGCGCAGGCGGCTCTTGAGCATCTGGAACACGTCTTCGCTCCACGTGGCGACCTCGTCGCCGTAGACCCACTCGAACGTGGCGCCCTGAATCTTGGATACGCTTGTCTTCTTATCCGCCCCGAGGCAGTAGACCTTGCGCCCGAATATCTGGGCCGTGTTGTCCCGCCCGATCTGGCTGACGACGTCTTCGCTGTAGAGCGAGCGCATCGGCTCGAGGATGTTGCGCTCGAGCGTCGAGCGGGTGTTCCCGATCATCACCGCCAGCCCCTCGCCCCTCATGGCGAGAAGCCTCTGCGGTATAGTCACGGCTATGTCGACGTAGCTCTTGCCCGAGCCCGTCGCCCCGCACTTCACGTTGTAGCGGTGCGTGCAGTTGGCGAGGTACTCGCGCTGCATCCTCGTGAGCGGCATCGGCTACTCGTCCCCGCCGATTGAGGACGGCACGGACAGCACAAGCTCCTTTGCGGCCTTGAGCACCGCCGTGTCGGTGGTGTCCATGATGCGCTGCGCCTTGGCGTACTCCTGCGGGTACTTGCGCTCGAGCAGCCACGCCGCCGCCTGCCAGCTGTCGCCGCTCGCGTCCATGATGCGGCCCACGAGCGTCGCCTTGCGCTCGACCTCGGCCTTTTTTAGAACGTGACACAGTTGACGCTGATTGTCTGTTCTGGGGTGGTTGATCCAGCGGCTATAGGTCTCACGTGCGACCCCGAGATACGCGGCGATGTCCCTGTCGGTCATTCCGGCACGGCACAGGCGGACGGCATCCTCGATGCCCTCCTTGGTCAGTTTTTCACGCCCTTTTCCCGCCACAAAATCACATTTCCGCTGGTAGATAGCCATGTGGAAACGCGAACGTTCCCACCTTTTTACGCACGTGGACAAGCGCGTGCGTTTGCCCACGAGCGTAAAAAGGGGGTAACGTTTAAAGAAAAGGCCCCGGTTTCCCGGGGCCTTTCGGCTACTCGACCTTGGTCGACTTGATTCTGATCACCTCGGCCAGCCTCTCAAACGTCTCCGTCTAGCTTCTGCCGTCTGTGCGCGGCCTGACGTATGCGGTTGCTCTCCGCCTCTTCCTCGAACCGTCTCTTCCGCTCCGCCAGATAGCACCCCTTGCACAGTCTCCACTTCTTCGCCTGCGCCGACGTGTCGAACACGGGTCGCGCGTCGCACACGATGCACAGCCCATCCGTTCCGGTCGAAAAGCGCCCGTACCGCTGCCGCGCGTGCCTCACGGCGCTCGGCGTCACCCTCAGCTCCGCCGCGAGCTCCGCCGCCGTCCGCTCCGGGTGCGCCTGCATCCGCCCTATCATCTCGTCGGTCCAAAGGACGTAAGAGGAGCGCCCCTTACGGAGCGCCCACTCGTCCCTCAACGGATGTGCTGACTTTGTGGATGGGCCTTTTGGCCCATCTCCCGTCGGCGTCCTGCACGCCATTCGCATACCCCCTAAAGCTAGCCCGCCACGGCAGAACCTTATCAGGCGCCGGGGACCAACTCACCGACGACGCTCGATCTTCTCCCCGCACTTCGGGCAGTGAACCGGCTCGTAGGCCAACATGCCCCCGAAGCCGATGTACTCCCAGAGCTGCCCGCTCCAATCGCAGCTTGAGCAGTGGAAGTAGCCATCGGCCATCCGCTTGCCCGGGATGAACGGATCCTGCTTGTGCTCGACAAGGTCGTGGCACACCGGACGGTCGATTAGGTCGGCCACCTCCAGAAGGCTGTCGGAATCGAAACCCTCCACCGCCTCGCCTCGATAGAACCCGACGGTGTCGGCCGCAATGAACTCGTCGACGTAATGGCGGTTCGCCGCGAGCTCTCGCAGGTTCTCAGCTACCTCGCGACGCTTCTCATCGCTAATCCTCATACAGAACCTCAAGCCCGTACGCGACGGCGGCATCATGCTCGATGCGGCATCCGCGTGCGTTCTCCCAGCCTGTGCAGAAGTAGGCAGCATGGCACAGGCTCATGTTCTCGAGCGACTTGGCGAGGTAGCACAGCGGGACCTGCACCACGCCGCGCCCCTCCATGGCCTCGTCGCTGTACCACTCGTCGGTGAACAGGGTGTTCACGAACTCGTAGCCCATCTCGTGCAGCTTGGCGTGCGCCTTATCCCTCGTCTCCGCGATTTCCTCGTCTGTCTTACCAGCCATAGGCTGCGAAATCATCGCTCGCTTATTCATTTGTCATCATCCTCAAATTGGTAATCATTCGTCCATCTTCTCCAGCTTGCGCCCGCAGAACGGGCAGAAACTGATCGGGATGCTCCATGCGTACGGAGGGTCGGCAACAATGACGTACTCGCCGTCGTTTGGCTCGTTAATCCACATCTCGACGCCCTCCTCGTCATCACCGAAGTTGAAATGCGGTTTCCCGCAGTAGGGGCAGTCGTTAGGCATCGCCCTCACCCCTCAGCTTGCGGATGCGCTCCTTGATGTCCTTTAGCGCATACGAGTCACCATGACATGGGCCGTCGCCGTCCAAGATGCATTTGAAACACACTCCGGACGGGTTGTGGTACGAACAAAGGCCGTCCGCCTCGATGCACCTGTCCAAGTCATCCTCCAACTTCTCCCATGTGTCGGGTGTGGTGAGGTACACGAGTGCCGGATCGAGTGCAAATCCACGGTCGGTAATCGCACGCCATTTGTTCGACCATCCGTCACTCAAATCAAAGTCCGTGGTGAATGTCCAGCGCACGATGCTGTATACGTTCCCGACACGGTTGAACAGCGTCACGGTATCTAGAGGTATCCCTCGTCCCTCGGCGTCTCTCGGCAATTCGACACTCATAGCCCAAACTCCTCGTAGTCGCGGCACTCGCCGCACTCGTCCTCGCAGTACAGCAGGTTCTCCATGAGCCACGCCACGGCCCACTTCGCCAGGCGCCAGAACCCTTTCTTGCGGTCAGGTGCCTCTGCGTCGTAGGCGCGCTCGAACCCGAGGTGGCAGTAGCCGTAGTCGACGTGGATGTCGCTGCTGCAGAAGTGCCTGCAGTTCCCGCACATCCTAGGCTCACGGGTGCCGCCGTAGCAGCGCTCTATCGTGGCGTCGGTCACCCCCATCGGGTAGCCGCCGACCCTCGAGTCACTCATCGCAGTCCGCCCCCCCTACGCTCTCGTCGAGCAGGTCGATGGCATCCCCGACGGTCGCCTCGATGCTCGTCAGCTGGCGGCGCAGGTTCTGCACGAGGTTCGCGCCGGCGACCTCCGCCCTTCCCGCCTCGTAGGCGCGCTCGATCATGTCGGTCACCGCGACCTGCATCGCCGTGTCGTTGTAGCCGCGCCTGACGCGATACTTCCCCAGGTAGGCGTGCGCCCTGTCCTGCGGCCTGCACTCGCGGTCGAAATGGAACACCTCGACAGCGTCTGCCTTGATCTGCTCCAAAGTCTCCATCACAAACGTCCCCTCTCTCGGTTCCTCTCGTTGCAGCGCTCGATTGCCGCGTCCACGTCCTCCTGCGTGAACCCCTCGGCGTCGAGCAGGTTGACGACCGCCTGGACCACGTCCACGCACTCGTCGATAAGGCTCTGGCGGTACACCCTGCGCGCCGTCATGATCGGGCTGTACCGCATGTCGTCGCAGTCCTGCCACGCGCCGTATACCTCGGCCGCCTCCTCGAGCGGCTTGAGCGCCTGCGCCTTGGGCGCATCCGGCTTGTCGAACGCGCCAAAGGCGAACCTGTAACCGTCCCGCATCAGACGCACCTCCCCTCAGCCAGCGCCGAGCGCATGGCGTTGATCTCGCGGCCCGTCTCGCTCCTCGTTCCGAGGTACACGTCCACGGGCCGCTTGCTCGCATCCCTTCGCGCCACGTTCTCGCACCACCCGCAGCAGTACCTCTGGTTCCTGTACGCCGTGCGGAACCGCCTGCCGCACTGCCCGCACACGAGCACGTAGCCGCCGCGCCGGTCCCGCGACTCAGCCCTCATGGCGCGCCTCCCAGTAGTTGCACCTCGCGAGCCCCTGCGTGGTGTGCACGAAGTCTGGGCAGCGCATGCACGTGTACCGCTTGCGGCCCTCGCCAGACGCCATCATGACCGCCTCGCTCACGGCGCAGAACCCGCACGTCTCGCAGCGGGCGCTGCGCGGCCCGTCGTCGTAGATGCTCGCGGACCCCTTCGGTCTGCCCATGTTCTCGCTCCTCTCGGCGTCCAAGCTCATGACGCCCTCCTCTCGCATGCGGCCCTCGCGTCCAGCAGACGCCGCGCGTCCTGGTACGCCTTGAGCGCCACCGGGTCGGCGGTCGTCCCCCTCGGGGCCTTCACCTTCGCCGGGTCGATGCCCGGATATTCCTCGCGCCACCTGCGCTCGAGCTCCGCCCTCGTCTGCTCGGGCGTCCTCGTCGGCTTGAACGTGGCAGCCTCGACCTCCGAGGCGGTGGGCTTGCCCCTCGCCCGGTCGTCGGCGTCGATGCGCTTCTGGCGCCTGGACCAGTCGAGCGCGAGGGCGCCCCAGTTGCTCACCGGCTGGCCGTTGCCCTTGACCCAGCCCTGCGACTCGAAGTAGGCCCAGAAGGCGTCCGGGTCGCCGCTCAGGCAGTTGGCGCCGAAGTAACCGCGAGCCTCGTCGAGGGTCGGCGGCTCGAACTCGGGCGGCGCGGCGGGGGCATCGCCCCCATCACAGGACAGCTCAGCACAATCCAGTTCAGGACAGGACAGGCTAGGGTAGGTTAGGTTAGGGTTTTCACTTTCCGAAACCGGGGTTTCGGGTTTGTCGGAAACTGGTTTCCCGTTTGAAAAACCTAGGTTTTCACTTTCCGAAACCGGGGTTTCGGGTTTGTCGGAAACTGGTTTCTTGCGCGGGCGGCCGCCCTTGCCGCCCCTGCCGCGCGCGTCCTTGGAGTTGTCGATGGCGTTCTTCATCGCCTTGAAAACGCGGCGGAGGTGCTTCGGAAGGTCGGCCTCGACGCCGTGCAGCCCGTACATCATGATCGCGTCGGCGAGCATCGCGCGGTCGCGCAGGTCCTCGGGGTCGCTCGCGTCGAAGTCGTCGTAGACCTCGGCGAAGCTGTCGAACACGGTGAAGGCCATCAGAACCACCCCCATAGAAGCGAAGAGAAGAACAGGAAACCCGCGGAGAAGGAGGCGGCGAACAGGGCCGCCTCCCAGTGGTCGCGGATGATGTCGGGTACGTGCCTCATCAGAACGGCACGTCCTCGTCGTAGAACTCGGACTGCGGGACCGCGGCGTAGGCCTGCTGGGCGCTCCACTGCGGCGCGGCCTGCGCCTGTGGCTGCACGGGCACCGTGTCCGCGAGGCTCTGCTGCGGCTGGGCCTGCGTCTGCCCCTCACGGCGCACCATGACCTCGATCTCGTCGACGATAACCTCGAGCTTGCTGCGCTTCTGGCCGTCGCGCTCCCAGGAGCTGTAGCGCAGCTTGCCCTCGATGGCGACCTTCATCCCCTTGGCGAGGAAGCGGCTCACGGCCTCGGCGCGGTTGCCGAACATCGTGCAGTCGACGAAGTTGGGGTAGTCCTCCCACTCGCCCGTCTGCGCGTTGCGGCGGCGGTCGTTTACCGCCACGCCAAAGGACAGGACCTGCGTCCCGCCGGCGGTGGCGCGCAGCTCGGGGTCGCGAGTGAGGTTGCCGCTGATGTTCACTCGGTTGATGCTCACTGCCCGTCCTCCTTCGCGGTCATGTTGTTCTTGATAAACGCGACAAGGCGCGGCCCCTGCATGTACCCCAGGCCGCTCACGCGGCGACCATCGGGGATGTCAAGCGCCTTGACGATCACCTTCGCCTTGACCGTGCCGATGCCCGGGAACGAGCGGGCGAACTCCTCGACCTTGAGCCTCTGCGCGATGGGAGCCTCGATGGCCGCCTCGGGCGGGATGTTGCCCGCCTTGCAGGCGGCCTTGAACGCGGCGCGCTCGCGGCGCGTGTGGACGGCCTTCGCCATCGCCTCCTTGCGCTGCTCCGGCGTTCGGGTCGGCGGAAGGTTCTTCTCCTCCATGTCCTACATCCTCTCTACGTGTCCGTGAATGCCGTTGTCGACCATGACGGCCCTCACGCGACGCAGCTCGCCCGCCGTGGCGCACTCGATGACCACGCGGTAGCCCCTCTGCGGTGCCGAGGCCACATCCTCGGCCACATCAGGCTCGGGGCGCGACGGGACCACCCGCACACACCTCGGCACGCCCAAGGGCGGCTCAGGTTCCTCGGCGGGCACCGGCTCGGGGTCGGGCGGCAGCGGCTCGGGCTCCGGCTCGGGCTCCGGTGCGGGCGCCGTCGCCTGCTCGTAGGTCGACACGAGCGCGGCGGCCTTGGCGACCTCCTCGCGGTGCGCGGCGACAGCCGCCGCCACCTCGTCCGAGTCCGCCGGCAGCGTCCTCGTCCACCACGCCACGGCCCACGCCTTCTCGTCCTCGTCCGCGTAGTCGAGCCCGTTGACGAACTTGAACTGGTGCAGCAGCTCGCCCACGCGGCGCTCGATGATGTTCTTGGCCTTGACCTCGCCGAAGCTCGCGTTGAGCCACTTATCGTCGGCGATGCGCTCGTATGGCACCAGCGGCCCCATCTCGCCCGCGAGGTCGTAGTAGTGGCCCTTGAGCGCGGTGAGGCGGCGTGTCCTGCACTCGCCGTCGTATCGGTCGATTTCGGCCTTGTACTCATCGGAGAGCCTGTCGATGGGCGCCGTTATCTCGCCGATGGTCTTGTCGAACGTCTTGAGCAGGTCGCTGTACTTCTTCTTCGCGGCCTTGCGCTGCGCCTCGATGGGCTTCTTCACGTCGTTGACCGCCGCGCGGTACTTCTTCGCCGCCTTGAAGTCCTCGTCCTTCTCGATGTGCTTGACGTCCACGTAGTCCGCCAACTTCTCATCGACGTTCTTCTTGAGCTTCGCCAGCTTGTCCTCGAGCGTGTCGTCGATGGCGAGCGACGCCACCAGCGTGTCGAAGTCCTCCTCGAGCGGCACGGCCTCGACCGCCAAAACCTCGTCTGCCATTAGAAGCCTCCCAGAAGGTCGTCGTCGGTCGCGTATTCGGCGGTCGCGTACTCGGCGGGCGCGGGCTCATAGACGGGCACGGGCTCCGGCTCGGGTGCGGCGGGCTCGGGCTGCGCCTTGCGGGCCGCGATCTCCTCCTCCATCCACGAGGCCGCGCGGCGCGCCTGCATGAGCGTCATGTCGTGCATGGAGCCCGACGTGCAGCCCACGGCGGCGCAGATGGCGGCCATGGCCCCGGCGCTGTCGAGCCCAGTCGCCGCCATGAACGGCTTGAACAGGTCGCGCACCGACTGCAGGTCGACCACGGGCTCGACGCTCTCGACCTCGGCGGCCTGAGTGCCGGCGCGCATGTCCTGCGCGACCTTCTGGTCCATCTCCTCGCCCGTGTACATCCCGCCGAACTCGTCGGGGTAGGCCAGACGCCACGCGCCGGCCTTGGCGCACTTCTCGATCATGACGCCCGGCATCTTCGCCCAGTTGCTCTTGCCGGTGCTGTAGTCGGTGAGCGCCAGCTCGACGTATGCGGGCTCCTTGCCGTCCTTGAACTGCACCTCGGCCCAGCCGCCGAGCAGTTGCTCGCCCACCTGCTTGTAGACGGCGCTGCCGCGCTTCTTGACGATCTGCCCCTCGCGCATCACCACGACGCCGCTCTTGATGCCGCCGTAGCTCTCCTGGCGGTTGGCGCGGCGGTTGAACACCTGATAGCTCGTGATGATGCTCGCCGGGGCGCTGCCGTACTTGACCAGGTACACCTCCTTGGTGAACGGGTTCAGGTGCTGGCGGTTGCAAAGCTCCACGCACAGCGCCAGCTCGCTGTCGGTCGCGTTGGGGCACAGGCGCTCGCGGATGTCCTGCGAGGTGAACTTGACGGGCATGCCCGCATCGTCCTTGAACTCGATGATCTCGTTACTCATCGACGCTCACCTCGCATCCGTAGAGCTTGGAGATAGTGGCGACGGCGCCGTTCTCGGCGTAGATGTCCTCGCACTCCTTGCCGTACGCGATGATGACGACAAGGAAGTCGCGGTCGAACTCGATGGGCTCCTCGTCCATCAGTACGGGCGCGACCGCCATGCTGTAGGCGACGCCGCGAAGCACCGCGGGGTCGACCTTCTCCTTGAGCGCGTCGGCGTTGAGCTCCGTGTTGATGAGGACGTTGCCCACGGCCTGCCTCATGAGTTCCTTGAGTGCCTTTCGCTTCATTTACATTTCCTCCGTTTCGTCTTTGCGCCCGGACCACCCGGGCGCTATCGATATGTCCATGCGTTCGGCCTGCCCGCGCACCCTGGGGTGCTTTACAACGTGCAGGTCAACCACTTGCGCGTCGTCGGCCCAGACGAGCCCGTTGAGCGCGTCCATGACCAGCTTGCCCTCGTTGTCCCCGTCCGGCTTGTAGGTGTCCGGCTCCGAGTACACGCGCTTTGGCCGGCTCTCCGGCAGCGGACGGTAGGCGTCGACGTCGAGAATCACCGGCTCGTGCGGGCCGAAGGGCAGGGACTGGATGCCAGCCTCGGCCATCGCCTCCCGACACGCCGCCGCAATGGCCCGCTCCGCCCTCAGCGTCTCGGTCGGCGTGTACATCCGTGCGTGGCGCCGGTCGAGCCTGTGGCGCTGCTTGCCCGCCGCGAACTTGACGGTGAACGCAAATCGCCTGTCACTCACAGCACCGACCCCATCCCTAGCGCAACGCGGATGCCGTCCGCCGCGAGCAGCATCGCCCGCAGGACGTAGGGCATGAGCGCGTACACCGCGAACAGGAGCGCGATGTACGCAGCGCACCTAAGCAGCCTCGATGCCATGCGTTCCCTCCTCGATCCACTGCTCCACCCATTCCGGGCGCACCATGCGCCCCACCTTGCGCCCCTCGGGCAGCTGCGAGCGCAGGCGGCCCGCCTTGCACTCGCAGCGTAGCGTGTCGTATGGCACCCCCGTCACCCTCGACGCCTCGCGCAGCGTGTACATCAGCTTGTGCCTGATGCCAAGCTCGTCGGCCATCTGCTGGAACGTTTTGGCTCTGCTAGAATCCATGAGTGACCTCCTTTCAGGTCTGGAGCCGTCCCCGCTTTCCACACCGGGCGGCTCTTTTTTTGTCGCTTGCTTTCGGGGCCTCGCCCCCGGCACGGCACCGGTAGGGAACGTCCCCGCGGATGGTTATCGGAGAGCCGCGGGGCAACGGTGCCGCCCCGGGGATGGGGCCCGCGGGTTGCCTGTGCGGCAATACCCGCGTGTCTGCGTTATGAACGCGGTAGGCTTCGGGCCATGATTTTGAGAGAGCCGACATACCGACCTAGGCACGCGAAGCGGCGTCCGGGCATCGCCCGGGCGTTCAACCGCCTGTGCGACAGCGAGGCCGCAAGGGCGCTCGCCAACCTAATCGACTGGCTCGACCGCATCGGCTTCGCCCTCGGCCTTCTCGCGCTGCTCCTGAAGCTCTTCCTCTAGAGCCGTGAACTTCAGCGCCATGGCGACGTTGCACGCCCACAGGAGCGCGATCGACAGGCCGGTCCAGTCGCAACGAACTGCGGCGACGACCGCCGAGGCGAGGAACGCGACGAGCCATGCGAGCTGGACCGCCGGGATAAGGCGCCGTCTCCTTGACTTCACCATGTCGCCCTCCCTAGCGCTCGTCGAAAACCGGGTCGCGGGTTAGGTTCTCGAAGTCCGTCGACCAGCCGATGCCGTTGGCGGTGAAGCGCACGGAGGTGTACGCGAAGTAGCGCGTGCCCGCAATCTTGGCGCTTTCCAGAAAGCCCTCCTGCATGCTCAAGTGCTCGCTCGCGAAGCCGAACAGGCGGCAGATGCGGCCCTTCACCGACTCCTCCGTCTCGCACATGGAGCCATCGAGGTCCTTATTCGGCTCGAAGGTGACGCTGTAGTCCTTGTTCATGACGCCCTCCCCTACAGCTCGAAGTCGGAAAAGTCGCGGGCCTCGACGGGCTCGGCCTCGACCGTGATGGCCTCGGGGATGTTCCAGCCGCCCAGCTCGATGTCGATGTAGTTCTCGTTCATGGTTCTCTCCGTTTCGTTTGTGACTGTAATTTAATTCAAGTCATTGGCCAAAAAAATAGAATCTCGCGAGACGCCCAAGAAGCGGCAGGCCGCGTCGAATGCGTCGGTAGGCATTCGGTTCGTCTCCTCGTACCGCTGATAGGTGGGGTAGGTGACGCCCATCGCCTCGGCTACGGCGCCCTTCTTGACGCCCTTGCGTTCTCGGACCTCTCTCAACGTCTCTGTCATCCCGTCCTCCTTTCGCTGTAATCATATTACAACACATTCAAGATAATTCAAACTACTTTTTTAATAAAATTAAAGGGAAATTGTAATTTACCTAAAGGGGTGAAAAGATGGACCTCGGGAAGAAGATTCGCGCACACCGCGACGAGCTGGGCCTCACGCAGGCAGAGTTGGCGGACAAGCTCGGTCTTACCTACTCGTCGGTAAGTCAGTGGGAAAGCGGCCGCGCCACGCCGAGGACGCCTATCCTTCGTCAACTCGCCGAGCTCTTCGGCACCACGGTAGCCGACCTCATGGGAGAGGACGCCACCGAGGCCGCGATCAAGGGCACCTCCCGTATGGTCCCGCTCCTCGGGTACGCCCACATGAGCGACTTCGAGGACGAAGGCGAGCTCTGCGACGAGGTCGAGGTCCCGGCCGCCGTGGCCGACGCGCACCCGCGCGGCTTCATGGTCCACGCCAAGGGCGGCTGCATGGACAACCGTTTCCCGCACGACGCCCTGCTGCTGGTCGACCCCGACATGGAGCCAGTCAACGGCCAGCCGGTGCTCGCCGAGACGGCCGACTACGGCGCCGTGGTGCGCAACTACACCCGGGGCCGCTCGACCGTGATGCTCACGGCGGACAGCCACAGCGGCGAGTACGACGACATCCTAGCCGGGCCGGGCGACGAGCCCGTGGTCTGCAAGGGCCGCGTGGTCTGGTACATGGGCGAGCGGGACGAGAGGGGCTAGGCGATCTCAATGGGCTTTCTCAAGGACTGCGCCGACGCCTTCAAGGAGGGCTGGCGCGAGGCGGGCGCGAACATGCGCCGCGAGCAGGAGGAGGACAGGGCGCTGCGCTCCCTCGACGAGTCCGCGCGCGAGGAGATGCGCAACGTCAACGACCCCTGCTACATCAACCTCCGCAACCGCGGCGTCAACGTCGCCGCCCTCACCGAGGCCCGCTGCATGTCAGATGCCCTACAGCTCATAAAGGGCCCTTGCCGCGCGGCCCTGCCCGCAAGCGCCAAGCCGTCCTTCAGGCTCATGGGCTGGCAGCCCCTCACGAGCCGGGGGAAGGTTCCCAAGAAGGTCTTGGAGTTCCGCCTCAACTACGAGTACCCCACCAAGCGCTATGTCGGCGCGAGGCTTGGCTACACCGCCGACGCCGTTCTCTACACCGCGAACGTGAGGGTCGGCAAGGGCGACAGCTACACGGATTACTACTTCAGGATGGTGGACGGCAACTTCACGCTCAAATCGACCGTCGAGGGCGAGATTCCATGCGTCTACATCTAGGGAGGCGATTGAGCGCGAGATGGGGAGAATCGGGCCATGAAAAAGCCCCGGGTTTTGGCCCCGAGGCAAGCCACGCCCCGAGCTATAAGCAAGAGGCTAACTCTAAAAGCAGGAGGCGCTGTTTGGGCGCCTCCAGAGGACTCCTTCACACACACGGTGGATGAGCTAATCAGATTGTCGCCCCATCGCGGCGAAATGTAAACCGAACACGTTGTGGAGAGAACCGAGCGAAACGAAGAATAGGGCCCGCTATCTGAACGGATCTGATTATAGGAGCGCCGATTTCAAAGGCGTCGAATTCGATGCCTTTAGAGGAGCCCCAGCAGCACGCAGGTCACGACGTGGCCGATAAGAAAGCCGACAAGGGCGTCAAGCAGGTATCTGTAGAGAGGAATGTCGTGCTTCATATCGAAAACCCTTTCAAGAAGGAGCCGGACTTCTCGAGCTATTCCGACCCGTACGGCTTCACCCCGTTGCCGCCCGGCCTCGAGGCGACATTGGCGAAGATGATCGACGACGGCGGCTTCGACAGCGAGGACGATGCCAACGAGCTAGAGAGACTTGGCTATATCAGCGACCTGACCTTTTACTTCCGGCAATACGCTAGATGGGAGATAACTCCCAAGGGGAAGTCCTACGCATCCGACAAGGCCGAATACCTCAAGAGGCGTGAAGCGTGGGCAAGGCGGCAGCGACAGCATGAACGCGATCAGTTCGTCAGGGAAATACTCATAGCCGTGATAGGCGCAGCCATCGGCTCAATCGTCACACAGCTCATCGCAGGGAGGTGATGCCCATGAAAGCGAAAAATCTCGGGACCGCAGGCTGATGCCGCGGCCCCGAGACTAAGGAGACGGCCCCTGCACTTTGGAACGTGAGACGGGGCCGGAGTCAGAACCGGGCGAAACGGAGAATAAGCCCGCGATCTGAACGGATCTGATTATATGACAAAGAAGCAGCGCCGCCGCGTCTGGGGCTCCGTGACCGAGATGAGGCGCGGCAAGAAGTACGTCCTGCGCTGGATGCAGAACACGCCGCAGGGCCGCAGGCGCAAGACCAAGACCGTGTACGGCACCTACCGCGAGGCGTGCGCGGAACTCGACCGCATTCACGTCGAGCACGCCGACGACGCCCCCGTGCCCACCATAGCCAAGGCCTACGAGACGTGGCTCGTCCCCAAGATGGCCGCACAGGTCGAGGCGGGGACGCTCGCCCCCAACACCCGCGACCTCGTGCTGCGCTCGTGGAAGAACTACGTCGGGCCCCGCTGGGGGCAGGCGCCCGTCGACCAGCTCCGTGCCGTCGAGCTGCAGGACTGGCTGCTGACGCTGCCCGCCGCCACCGCCGACACCGCCCTGCTCACCCTGCGCAAGGTCTACGCCTGCGTCTCGACCTTCATCCGCCTGCCGCTCGACCCGTTCGCCGCCAGCGTCAGGTACACCATGCCCACCCGCAAGACCCGCGAGCGCTCAAAGCGCGTCTACACCCTCGACGAGGCCCTGGGCGTCCTCGACGCACTGCGCGGCAACCCCCTGGAGCCCGCGTTCATCCTCGCGTGCTTCGGCTCCTGCCGCTCGGGCGAGTCGCTGGGCGTGCGCACCGAGGAGGTGTTGCACTGGGAGCGTAGCGGCACCGTCCTCGCCTCCGCCGACATCTGCCGCCAGATGCAGCAGTCCGGCACCGAGCCGGTGGGCGCCCTCAAGACCGCCAAGTCCGCCCGCACCGTCGTGATCCTGCCGCAGGCCGCCGAGCGCCTCGTCGAGATAGCGGCCTCGCGCGCCGCCGAGGGCCGCGAGTGGCTGAGCGACCGGGGCGACGGGCTGCCCATGAACCGGAGCATTTGCAACGACCGTTGGCGGAAACTCTGCGCCGCCCGCGGCATCGAGCACATCCCGTGGTCGAACCTCCGCAACTCATGGCGTACGATATCGGAGGTCGAGCTTCGCCTGCCGTGGGACCTCATCGAGATGCTGATGGGCCACGCCCTCCCCGGCGTGTCGGGACGGCACTACATCCGCCCCACCGCCGAGCAGGTCGTCCGCGCCGCCTTCGACGCGCTTGGGATAAGTTAGGATATTCCCCCGCAAAGCCGCAGGTAGATGGCACGCCGTTAGTTGTGGCAGTATTAAGATTCGCAGCCCAAGCCACCGCAAAGGCGCCCGTCCCCTTTGCGGTGGCTTGAGGTCGCGCTACTCACCAAGCATCTCTTGGAGCTTGGCTGCCACGGCGTGGCCCAGGCTCTCGTGGCTTTCGGGCATCATGTGCAGATAATCGATATCGCCCGGCTCGGCAAAATCAGCGGCATTCAAAAAGTCGCAGCCAAACTGTTTAGCAGCATACGCATAGTATTCGGCAAAATGCTCCGAGGCCTCGACGGAGCGCTCGTCAAAGTCGGTCATGTACACATCGGCGATCTGCGGTTTAATCTTGATAGGCGCCATCAGCAGAATACGCGGGCAGGGCGCGGCTTCGGTCCAGGGAAACGCGCGGACGGTGCGAATCAGCGCCATGGCACCGTCAGCGATATCGGCAGCCCCCACGCTAAAGACCGTCTTGCAGTCGTTGGTGCCCAGCATAATCACGATCGCATCCAACGGCTTATGAGTCTCGAGCAGCATCGGCAACGCGCGGATGCCGTTGAGATTAGTGTCCAGATGGCACATGTCGTCGCGTACCGTCGTGCGGCCGTTGAGGCCTTCCTCAATCACGTGCCAGCCCTCGCCCAGGTCGCGCTGGGCCACGCCGCACCAGCGCACATCGTGCGCATAGCGTACCGCGGTGCCGTCGCGCATGCCCGCCGGATCATAGCCGTAGGTATTGCTGTCGCCAAAGCACAGAACGTTTTTCATCGTAAGCCCTTCCTCTAGTAAAAAGAAAAAGTCGGCGGGAGCAGTCTCTCCCGCCGAATCGACCTATCTGTCAGCACATACCGATTACAGGTACTTGCGCCAATCGTCATCGTCTTCATCGTCCTCGGCGGCAGCCTGGGCCTGCTCGGCGGCGCGGGCAGCCGCAGCGCGAGCGGCAACCTGGGCATAGGACTCCTCGTTGCGCTCGGGGAAGTTTGCCAGCACATGCTCGAACTTGGCAAAATCTTCGTCCCAGCGCGTAGAGGGCACGGCAAAAAAGACCTGCTTGACCTTAAAGTCGCCCGATGCGAGCTCCTTGCGGAAGAGCTCGGCCACGGCCTCGGCGTCAAAGCCGTTGTTGTCGCAGCCCCAAGCGCCCAGCACGAGCTTCTCGCGACCCAGCTCGTCGCAGATGGCAAGCACAAAGCGGATGCGATCGCGCAGGGCGTCCAGCAGGGCATCGTCACCCACACGATACTCCTGGCGAGCGCGCTTGGCGTTGGGCGCGGCGGCCACGATCACGTCGGCATACGCATGCACGTGGTTGCGGTCGAAGCGCACCGCAGGCACCACCAGCGCACGGTTGCGGTAAAGCTCGCAGTTGATGTTGCGGCGACGGTTCTCGCCGTACCATTTGCGCTGTTTATCGAGCACGTTGTACAGGTACGAATCGGCACAGAGCGTGGCCTCCTGACCCAGATAGCCCTGGATGTAGCCGCCGCCCGGGTTGGTGAACGAGGCAAAGTCGAGCACGGCCATGTCGCAGAACTGCGCATAGCCTCGGCCGTTATCCAGAATGGCCTGCGTGGCAGAGGCGTCGAGCACGGTGACCTCGGGCAGGACCGGAGCGGGCTCCTCGGCGGCAGGCGCGGACTCGGTCTCCGTGGCCTCCTCTGCGTGTGCAGGCTCGGCCGTAACCTCGGTCTCGGCGGACGCAACCTCAGCGGTCTCAGCCTCGGCGGCCTCAGACTCCTCGGCAACCTGTTCCTCGACAGCGTCGGCCGCTTGGGCCTTGGCCTTCATCGCCGCGACAAAACCGGCAGGCATACCATCGAACTCGCACACGCCGGCAAGCGAACGCTCGATATCCTTGGCGCACGCTTCGGACACAGTTGCCACGTGACGCTCGGCGGCCTTGGCACGGGCCTCGCGCTTGGGATTGGGCTGACCCGCTCGGTTGGACCTGCGGTTACGGTTCCTGTTGTCGACGTCTGCCATACGTGGCCACCTTTCCTGTCGCTGCCGCTATCGGCTTTTCCCATCCATGATACCCCGCCGCATACAAAAAAGACGGCCCCGAAGGACCGCCTTTCGCATCGATTTACACGCACGGCAAGCACCGCCGCAATTTGCCACTAGTCGCGACGGCCAAGGATGTTCAGGATGCGCAGGAACACGTTGATAATGTCCACGAACAGATTGGACGCCATGAGCACGGCGTTGGGCAGCGTAGGCGGCACCGTCGTGGCAACATAGGTGTCGTAGCCAATAAAGCCGGCGAACACCACGATCACGATCAGATCGGTGATGGTCTGCGAGACGCCCATGAACATCAGCACGATCTCAACCAGAATAGTGGCGAGCAGAATGCCAAAACCGATGCCATATACGCGCTGGAAAAACTTGGGGAACGTCACGCCCAAGGCGCCAAAGACAAAGGTGATGGCGGCCGTAGCGATAAAGGCAGTGTTGATGGTGGGCAGGTCGTAGTTGGCAAGGCCAAACGACGCGGTCAGGCCAAAGGTACTCGCAAAGATTACGTAGCCCACAAGGGACAGGCTCACGGACTGCTTGCTGGCGGCGGCCGACATCATGACCATGCCGACGATGGTCAAAATAAACGAGCCAAAGACCAGCGGCAAGGCGGCGCCGCTCATCATCATGCGCGCAAACGACATAGTGCTCGTAAAGTAGGCGCCGGCGCCCATGGCGCAAAAGCCCAAAAAGATCAGGGCAGACATGACAAGGTTGTACGCGCGCGGCGACATCTCCTTGGCGCGGCTTGCGCCGCTCTCGACGGGGCCGTTCTGATAGCCCTGGATATCGTTCATAGGTTCGTCCTTTCAAAAAGTGCCGTGAAAGACGGCGCAGCAGGTGACAAGATTCCTGTCATTGTACCCGAATGCCGTACGTCCTTACCCACGGCGCTCGCCCTCGAGCGTACGGTCGAATGCCCACACCCACCAACGCATCAGATGGGCCTGCGAACCATCTGGTCGTTCGCGCGTCTGGTCCTCCAGATACAACTCGGTCGCGTGCCCGCCAAAACGCACCTTATAGGTTGCCGTACGGATGCCGTGAACCGTCAGGCCAAACCCAGTGGTCGAGACAATCTCGTCAATCGTAAAGCAACGACCGTCGACCCAGCAGACGGTGACCGGCACGACCTGTCCGCCCGCGAGGATGCGAGCCACGACGTCCACATACTGCTTGTGCACGCGCCGAGTTTTGCCATCTGTCTGTCGATATTCCATGCCTCCTATTATCGAACGCATGTTTGCATGTTGTAAAGCGAACAGACTGTGGTTTTGGAGTGTCGTAGTAATCGCACGTGTCCGCATGGCGTGTTAGCAAAAAGAACACCCGCGGTCAACAGGGCTAATATTCAATTTTAGTGCCAAAAAGTTCACTTCTCCCATCAGAACTCGGTAAAGAGACCCGCAGGAGGTGATACGATTTATCATGTTTTTGTAACGTGTCTGCAAACTTCGAGAAAGCCCATATATGGACGTAACGTTCTCAACCTTCCTCGGCCAAATTGTGTCGAACCCAGTCCTTGCCGTCACCGTGATCCTCGCGTTGGGCGCCATCTTCGTCAATGGATGGACCGACGCGCCCAACGCCATCGCGACCTGCGTCACTACGCGTTGCATGCCCGCCCGCGCCGCCATTCTCATGAGCGCCGCATTCAACTTCCTCGGCGTGCTCATCATGACGCACTTTAACGCGAGCGTCGCCAACACCATCTCACATATCGTCGACTTTGGCGGAAACAGCACCATGGCGCTCGCCTGCCTATGCGCGGCGCTGTTCTCCATCGTCGTCTACGGCGCCACAGCGTCGCGTTTTGGCATCCCCACCTCGCAAAGCCACAGCCTTATCGCCGGCCTGACCGGTGCCGCCATCGCCCTCGGCGGTGCGAACAGCGTCAACGTCCACGAGTGGATGAAGGTCATCTACGGTCTGGCGCTCTCCATCGGCCTGGGCTTTGTCATGGGCTGGGTCCTGTGCAAGCTCGTCTCGATTCTTTTCGCCGCCGCCAACAGGCGACGTGCCAATGTCTTCTTTAAATACGCTCAGATCGCGAGCGCTGCGGCCATGAGCTTTATGCACGGCGCGCAGGATGGACAGAAGTTCATCGGCGTGCTCTTTTTAGGCGTGGCCTTTGCCAGCGGCCAGACGAGCGTCGGCGATGCAGGCATCCCCATCTGGATTATGCTGCTGTGCTCGGCCACTATGGGTATCGGCACCAGCGTGGGCGGCGAGCGCATCATCAAGTCCGTCGGCCAGAGCATGGTCAAGCTCGAAAAGTATCAGGGCTTCTCCGCCGACCTCGCAGGCGCCGCAAACCTGCTGCTTGCCACCCTTACCGGCATCCCCGTGTCCTCCACACACATCAAGACCTGCGCCATCATGGGCGTCGGTGCCGTCAAGCGCCTCTCAGCCATCAACTTCGGCGTCGTCAAAGACATGATGTTCACCTGGTTCTTCACCTTCCCCGCCTGCGGACTCATCAGCTTTGTCATGGCCAAGCTGTTCATGATGTTCCTCTAGTCAAACCGAACGTCCATCCGGACTGCATTACCTCGCCCACCCGTCTTCGCCTCGAAAGGACCCACCCATGGCAAAGAAACCCGATTCGTTCTACTTCGACAACTACGTCGCCTGCGCCGACCTTGCCGTCCAGGCCGCCGAGCTGCTCACCAAGATTTTCGAGAACTTCGATCCCGCAAAGATTCACGATATGCTCAACAAGATGCACGCGATCGAGCATGCGGCCGACAAGAAGCACCATGAGCTTGAGGACGCCTTGCTCACCGCCTTTATCACCCCGCTCGAGCGCGAGGATCTGGATCTGATGAGCTGCTCACTCGACACCGTGCTCGACCGCATCGAGGGCGTCGTGCAGCGCGTCTACTTCACCAACATCCAGAGCATCCATCCCGACGCCATCGTCATCGCCCACAAGGTGACTGACGCCTGCCGCGCCATGAAAGACCTGATGGTCGAGCTGCCCAACTACCGCAAGTCCAAGACCCTGCGCGAACTCGTCATCCAGATCAACACCATCGAGTCCGAAGCCGACGAGCTCTATATCAACGCCATGCGCAACCTGCACGTTAACGGCAAGGACCCGCTCGAGGTCATCGCCTGGCGTGACGTATACGCCTTCCTGGAGTACTGCGCTGACTGCTGTGAGAATGTGGCCGATGTTGTGGATTCGATTGTCATGAAGAACAGTTAATTGGGGGTACATGTCCCACCGGTCGCGGGCCCGACCACTAATAACCTTTTTCACTCCGGCTGCAAGCAGAGTCGTTCAAAAGGTTATTAGTGGTCGGGCCCGCTCCCTTATGTACCACCATTGGGAACCTTGGCTGATGGTTTAGGCGTGGTGGGGCCTTTGCTGTAATGGCCCTTGATTACCCGAGGTATTACTTTGGCATTCGGTGGGCGTTTGGGTGGATGGGGGTTTGGGTACCCTTTGTTTTACTTTGGATTGAGTCTCTGACTTTGGAGGGTTTGGTTATGGAGTATTTGGATCTGGCTCGGGGTCGGTATTCTTGTCGTGAGTTTGAAGATCGGGCTGTGGAGCAGGCTGTGGTGGATGCCATTGTTGAGACTGGGCGTATTGCTCCTTCTGCTTGCAATAATCATCCTTCTCGTGTGATGGTGTTGGATACGCCTGAGCTTCTGGAGAAGGCAGCTGCTTGTCAGCCTCGGTTTGCTCGTGATGAGTCTATCTTTGGCGCTCCGCTTGTCTTCCTTATTTGCAGCGTTACCGGTGATGCTTGGGTGCGCCCGTATGACCAGATGAATTCTAGTGAAATCGACACCTCAATCGTGTGTGATCAGATGATGATGGAGGCCACCGAGCAGGGCCTGGGAACGTGCTGGGTATGCCATTTTAAGCCTGAGGTGGCGCAGGAGCAGTTCAATCTGCCCAAGGGCGTCTATCCCTATCACATGCTCGTCTGTGGATATCCTGCCGACCACATCGCCGATCCCGAGCATCGCGAGGCCCGTACCATTCCCCTCTCCGACTTCCTCCTCAAGTAGGTTTTGGGACATGCCTTAAAACCTACCCTTGACCGCTCACCCGTTCGCCGAGTTCTGCGCCATTATGTGCAGGGCTCGGTTTTTTATGTTACGCACTCCGGCACAGTCATAAAAAAGGACCCGCAAGCTGCGGGTCCTTTCTAGGCACTAAATTGTAGGCCGAATGTTAGTCCAGGTCGTCGGCAGCAAAGTTGTCGATCGGGGCGAAGGGATCGGCCACGGGGACAACCGGGTCAGCGACGGGCAGCGGCTCGGCGGGAACAGTCACTGCAGGAGAAGCGGCAGAACCGACCGGCGTGGAGGCCATCAGATCGGCCGGGAAGGAATTCTGGGCATCGTCCATGAAGTGCTGGATGAGCTTGAGATACTCTGCCTTGAACTCCTCACGGGAAGCCTTGAGACGATCGATCTCCTCGAGCTCGGCCTGCTTCTCGGTCAGAGCCTGGCGGATAACCTCGCGGGCCTTGGCGTCAGCCTCGTTGCGGATACGCTCAGCGTTCTCGTTGGCATCGTTGACGATGGTCTCAGCGGTCTGCTGGGCAGCGATCAGGGCAGCGGAAATCTGGCGCTCCTGAGCGGAGAAGTCAGGGGCGGGAGCAGCCACGGGGGCGGCAGGAACGGCCTGGGCGGTGGCATCCTGAGCTTGGGCAAGCTGAGCCTGCGCATCGGCAAGCTGCTGCTCGGTAGCAGTCAGGCGACCCTTAAGGTCGACGATCTTAGCGAGCATAGCGTCAACCTCGGAGGACAGCGTCTCCAAGAAGACGTCGACCTCAGCAGGATCGTAGCCACGCTTGGCCTCAGAGAAAGTCTGAGCCTGGATGTCTGCAGGGGTAATAGCCATAACAAGTCTCCTTTTTCATCGCCTCGGCGCTACACGCCCGACGTAAGTTACTAAGTCAGTTCTACACGAGTATACCTATAAGAAGCTGCAGAACCAGCCTCTGCACCAACTGCAACGCAATAATCGCAACGACCGGCGAAAAATCGATACCGCCCATCGGCGGGATGAAACGACGGAACAGGTTGAGCCACGGACCGCACACGCTATCAAGCACCGCGGCAATATCCTGAAGCAAACCACCCTGCTTCATGGGAATCCACGTCATAAAGCAGTAGACGACAATGAGCGTGGAATAGAAGTTGAACAGCGTGTTGACCAGCTGGACGATAGTGTAGATGTTGATGGGAATCTCCTCGTCTTGTCTTTACTTGAGGTAGCCGTCGGCACGAAGCTTCTTGAGATCGGAATCTTTGACCTCGCAACCGGCGGGCAGCACCATGAACACGCGGTCGCCCACCTCCTTGACCGTGGCACCCAGACCGCAGGCAAAGCCGTAAGAGAAGTCCAAGACGCGCTTGGCAACTTCGGTGCGTACGCCCACAAAAATCAGTGCGACAGGCTGCTTGGTGCGAACGCGGCGCACCACGGTCTCCACGTCGTCATAGCTCTCGGGGCGCAGGACATAGGCCGGCAGCTGCGGTGTGGCGTTGATGATATTGCTCGCATAGGCCGAGGCATCGCTCGGTGCAGGCGCGGGCGCAGCGGCGGCACGGGCGCGGGTGTTCTCGGCGTAGCTCGACGGCGTGTCATAGGCACCAGGACGATAACCGCTCGCAACACTGTCCTGCGAGCGCGAAGGCGGGTTATACGTCGTGGCATGGCGGGAGTCATCGCCGACCAGCTGACCGGAGCGCGTATACACGGCAACCGACTCAGCTTCACCGCGGCGCGTCTGACCAAGCAAGCCGTTGCTCGGCTCGTCTTGGGTGTAGAAGCCCTCGCCCGAAGCACCGCTATAGCCGTTGCCCTGATAACTATCGTCATAGCCGTCATCGTAGCCGTAGTCGTCGTCCTGGCCATAACCCTGGTCGTAACCCTGCTGGCCGCCCAGGTGCATCTTATTTTTAATCTCGTCAAGGAAGCCCATGGTTGTGTCCTCTCGCGGTTTAGTGCAGGCGCCCCGATAATCAGTGCGCACTTCAGAGCCTTATTTTACTGCAAACTCCGGGCTAAATACTACCCTGCCCAGGCGAACGAGCGTAGAGCCCTCCTCAAGGGCAGACTCAAAGTCCTCGCTCATACCGCAGGAAAGCTCAGGCAGGTTCAAATCGGGATGCGCCGCCTCCAGCTCATCCCTCAGCTCACGAAGCCCCGCAAAGGTGCGGCGTGCCACATCCTTATTCCCCCGGGGCGCCATAGTCATAAGCCCCTGTACGCAAATTCCCTCAAGTTCCGCAAGCTCACCCACGGCGGCGCGAATCTCATCGGGCGAAAAGCCACCCTTCGACTCCTCACCACTCACATTGACCTCAATGAGCACACGCTGGGGGCCGGCGAGCTCGCCTGCCTCAATCTTGCGGACAGCACGGCTCGAGATCGCCCGCGCCAGATGCAGCGAACCCACCGAGTGGATTAGCTCGGCTGAGCCCAGCACCGCATTAATCTTATTGGTCTGCAGGTTGCCGATCATATCGAAGCGCACCTCGGGCAGCTCCGGATGCTCCGCCAGACCTGTGAGCTTGCGAACCAGCTCCTGCGGGCGGTTCTCGGCAAAATGGCGATACCCCGCCTGGATGGCGGCAACGGTCTCATCGACACCAACGGTCTTGGACACGGCAATGAGGCGCGCGGCGTCATGGGGACGGCCCGCGCGATCGAGCGCCGCATAAAAACGTTCCAGAATCTGCTCGCGGCGAGCGCGCATCAAGTCCAAATAGTTATCCATTGCCAATCGCCTCCGCTGACAGCCAAACAAGTAGTCCCATGCTAACGCAAGAGCGCGGCCCCGCATGTGCAAGGCCGCGCTCACTTAGGTATTTACAATCTTTCGACGAACGGGATTACTTACTCCTCGTCGTCCTCGCCATCGTCCTCATCCTCAAGATGATCGAGCAGATAGCGAAGACCCTCGCTGACCTCGTTAACGGGCACCTTGGCAACGTAGTGCGCGTCGACGGCGGGCCTCATGATAACACCCTCGCCCGAAGGCACACGCATGCTCTCGAGCTCATCCTCATCAGTGCGGGCGATATCGCCGGCATTCATGCGCTGACCAGTCAACAGGAAGGTCAGACGGCAAGCGGCATCGATGGAAATCGAAGCGATGCGATCGAGGTAGCGCGAAACCATGATAGCGCGGCGCAGGTCGTCATAGTTGCTGTCGTCGTCCATAAAGTCGCCCGTATCCATACGGTTAAAGGTGCGGAAGAACTTCTCGTAGGCGGCGTGCACTGGCTCGTCCTCGACGGCCAAGTTGCAAATGATGGACATGTCATTGGTGACGAGCGCGGAAAGCGAAGAGCCCAGCACCTGGTAGACGGCCTCAGCCTCGGCCTCGACCGTGCCGACAAGCTCCTTGGGCAGCGAGATATCGGCCTTGATCATATGACGCGTGGCGCGGCAGATCTGGCGAACCTTATCGGTCATGCGCTGCAGGTTAAAGTCGACGTAGATGATCGTCTGAAGCAGGCGGAAGTCGGAGGCGACCGGTGACTGCGTGGCGATCAGGTTGTAGCAGACGGCCTCCAGGTTGGCGCAGCGTGCGTCAATCGAAAGCGTGCGCTTCTTGGTCTTGGTGGCGAGCTTGCGGTCGTCGGTCACATAGGCCTTCACGGCATCGTGGAGGGCCAGATCGACGGCCTCGTAGATGCTCAGCATCTCGTGGCGGGCCTCGATGAGCTGACGGGAAAACAGTTTGCGCATGGTTCACTCCAATCAGTTGGGTGCGGTCATGCCGCCCGCACAGTGAATACGCACCGGACCAGGTCCGATCGGCTTGGGACTAGTCGCACCGATCAGCCAAAGCGGCCGGTGATATAGTCTTCCGTCCGCGAGTCCACCGGGCTGGTGAAGATCGCGTCGGTTTGACCATACTCGATGAGTGTGGCGGGCTCGCCGGCAACTTCCTGCAAGAAGAATGCGGTGTAGTCGCTGATACGAGCTGCTTGCTGCATTGAATGCGTGACGATGATGATCGTCATCTCGGGCGCCAGCTCGGCCATCAAATCCTCGACCTTAGAGACGGACGTGGGGTCGATGGCGGAGCAGGGCTCGTCCATCAGAAGGACATCGGGTTGCACCGCAAGCACGCGCGCGATGCACAGACGCTGCTGCTGACCGCCCGAGAGCGCCAAACCATCCTTGTTGAGCTGATTGGATACCTCTTTCCAGAGGTTGGCGCGCTTGAGCGATTCTTCCACGATGTCATCGAGGTCGCTTTTGCTAGTCACGCCCTGCAGACGAGGGCCAAAGGCGACATTCTCGTAGATGGATTTGGGAAACGGGTTGGGCTGCTGAAAGATCATGCCCACGCGACGACGGAGATCGACCGGGTCGACACCCTCGGCATAGATATCGTTGCCGTCGAGCGTCATGGTGCCCTCGATGCGCGTGTCCTCGATCAGGTCGTTCATGCGGTTGATGCAGCGCAAAAACGTCGATTTGCCGCAGCCCGAAGGGCCAATAAACGAGGTGATGGCGTTTTTGGCGATGTTGAGGTCGAGCCCCGTCAGCGCATGAAAGTCACCGTACCAAAAGTTGAAATCCTTGGCCGTAATGGCCGCTTGCTCCAGCGTGGGAGCGGACTGATAAACGGACATGGGACTCCTTAACTAGCGACGCTTGCGCGACAGGAAGCGCGCAAACAGGTTGAAGGCCAGAATGATCACCATCAGCAAGAGCGCGGTGCCGTAGGCTGCGTTCATGTTGATGCCGTCGTTGGCAAGCAGGTACAGGTGAACCGTCATGGGGCGGCCGGAATCGAGCGGCGAAATAGGTAGATTGATGGCCTGCCCCATGGTGTAGAGCACCACCGCGGTCTCGCCAATGGCACGGCCGATGGCGAGGACGATGCCCGTGGCAATACGGCCAAAGGCAGAAGGAAGCACGATCTTGGAGACAACCTGCCACTTGGTGGCGCCCAGACCGTACGCGCCCCAACGGATATAGCGCGGAACGGCGCGAATGGCCTCTTCGGTGGTGCGCATGACGATGGGAAGCATCAAGAGCGCGAGTGCCAGGGCGGCAGAGACCATCGAAAGGCCCAAGCCCATGGCCTCGACAAACAAGGCGTAGCCAAACAGACCCATAACGATGGAGGGCACCGAGGCCAAAGCGTCAGCAGCGTAGCGAATGAGCTCGACGACCTTGCCCTGCTTGGCGTACTCGGCCAGATAGACGGCTGCCAGCACAGCGATCGGCGTGCAGATAAGCATGGCGAGCGCCGTCACATAGACGGTCGAGACGATCGTGGGCCAAATACCGCCCTCGGCGTTGACGCCCTGGGGCCAACCGAAGATAAAGTCGAGCGAGATGTGTGGCAGGCCGTTGATGACCACGTAGGCGATGATAGCGACCAGCACCAGCGTGGTGATGTAGGCAGCGGCACGGAACACGCCAAGCATGATCTTGTTGGACAGGTCCTTGTTGATGCGGCCCTTCTTGCCGTGGGAAAGGGCACGCTTGATGCGCTCGCGCGACGAGGTCGTATCGACCGTCGTGTCAACGGAATCGGACATAGCCTACCCCCTCTTCTTCTTGGAAATCAGACGGACGATGCCCACCAGTGTGGCGGAGATGATAAACAGGACCACACCCATGCCGAACAGCGCCGAGCGGTGCAGACCCGAGGAATAGCTCATGTCGAGCGCAATCTGGCTCGTGAGCGTCGAGATGGGGCTCGCAATGCTGTCGGGAATAACCGGGGCGTTACCTACGACCATGAGCACGGCCATGGTCTCGCCGATGGCACGGCCCATACCCAGCACGATGGCATCCACGATACCCAGCTTGGCGGCAGGTAACACGACCTTATAGATGGTCTGCCACTTAGTAGCACCCATGGCATACGATGCCTCGCGAATGCCCATGGGAATGGAATTGAGGGCATCGATGGTAAGCGTCGTGATGGTAGGGACGATCATGATGGCGAGCACGAACCACGCTGTCAGCGCACCAAAACCAAGACCACCGGTCAGTTGTGCGATAAACGGGCGGATGATGATCATGCCGAAAAAGCCGTAGATGATAGAAGGGATGCCGGCCAGCAGGTCGACGGCAGGGCTGATGAGCTTGCGCACGCGCTTGCCGGCGATCTCGACCAGGTATACGGCCGTACCCACACCTAGCGGCACGCCCATGGCGAGCGCACCGACGGTCACCAGACCTGAGCCGGCAAGCAGCGACATGATGCCGTAGTGGCCCTCAGAGGGCGCCCACGTAAAGCTAAAGAAGTCCGCCAGACCGATGTCGGTAAAGACGGGCAGCGCCGAGTACGTGGTAAAGACAAAAATCAGGATGACGGTAACGACCGCCAAGAACGCGCAGGCAAAGAAGATCCACTGCAGCGCCTTCTCCTTGATATAGGTACTGCGCGATACGAGCGCCAGCTCGCGCTTCTTGGGCGTCTGAACATTCTGCTCAGTCTGGGAGTTTTCCTGTGCTTCCATGCTACTCACTCCCCTTCTCGTCGTTGGCGACGGGGATAAAGCCCGCCTCGCGAATCTGCTTGTCCATCTTTTCGGACGTCACGTAGTCGATGTAATCCTGCGCCTGCTGCGAAGGCGCACCCTTCACAAAGAAGTAAAGGTCGCGCGAGATGGGATAGCCGCCGCTCGCGACCGTCTTCTCGGACGCCTCAACATGATTGACCGAGACGGCCTTGACCGAGGTCTTGGCGTTGAGGCTATCGACGAAGCCCAGCGAAATGTAGCCAATGGCACCGCGCGAACGAGATACCACGTCGCGCACCTGGCCCGTGCCCGAAAGAACGGCCGAGCGGCGATCGAACGGGGTGCCGTCCATCACGATGGTACGAAAGGCCTCACGCGTGCCGGACGCCTCATCTCGGTTGATAACCTGAATCCTCAGGTCCTCGCCACCGACCTCTTTCCAATTGGTAATCTTGCCGGCGTAAATATCGCGGAGCTGCTCGGTCGAGAGGTTATCGACGGGGTTATCGTCGTTCACGATGACCGCAATACCGTCGTGGGCAATGACGATGGGAGTCAGGCCCAGATCCAGTTCGTCGGCATTGAGTCCACGGGAGGAGCTGGCGATATCGGCCGTGCCGGCGCTGACGGCCTCGATGCCAGCGGAAGAACCCAAACCGGAAACGAGCACGTCGATGCCGGTCTCCTCCTTAAAGCCCTCGGCCGCAATCTCGGCGATAGGAAGGCAGGTCGTGGAGCCAGCGACGGTAATGGAAGAGGTAGAAGATCCCGAAGAACAGGCGCACAGCGTAAGCGTAAGCACAGCGGCGCTCAGGACCGATACGATCTTTCTCATAGCATCACGCCGATCGCAGCATGGCGCCCACAGGTGCCGTTCTCGTTACGGTAGGAATAAAAGCGGTCGTTCTGACGCACAGTCGAAAGCTGGGTATCCACGATATTATCCGCGTCGACACCGACATCTACCAGCGCCTCGTAAATGGCAGCGGAAAGATTGAGCATGCGAGAGGTGCTCGCATCGATGCACGAGAACTCGGCGGCAAAGCGATCCATGAGTTCCTGGGATACCTCATATTCGTCACCCAAGATATGGGGGCCGATATAGGCGGAAACGTCGCTCGCATCGCAGCCGGCAGCATCGCAAAGCGCCTGGCACGCCTTGGCAGAAATACGTGCAATCGTGCCCTTCCAACCGGAGTGCACCACGGCAAATCCGCCAGGGGCCACCAGCACCACGGGAACGCAGTCGGCAAAGCAGAGCAGCACGGGCACGTTATGCGCCGTACAGACGATGGCATCGCAGCCCTCGGCAATCTGCTCGCGGACGTCCTCAAGGTCATCGGCGCCGTTCGAGGTCACCGCAACGATATGGTCACCATGGACCTGATTGGGAACGAGCAGGTTGTGCTCGCACTCGGCGGCACCCATAGCCTCGAGCGCGCGACGACGATTTTCTTGAACAGCAAAGGGGTCATCGCCAACATGCGAGCCCAAGTTGAGTGAGGAGTACGCATCTTCGGAAACACCACCGGCGCGCTCGGTGAAGGCAAAGCGAACATCGGATGTCGCGCCCTCCACCAACGTAACTCCATCATGGTCGACACGCGAAACGTTGTCCGCACGTGCTGCCATACTAAAGCCTCCTAATAACACAAGTATTGCGGCGACGCCGCAGCAGTCCGTGCCATACGGCTGCATACTTCATCAAAAAGGATACCCGCAGCGGTAAGGAGCAAACGTAAAGGGAACGTAAGGAGATTGGAGGCTTTCGTTTACAAAGGCGAAACACAACAAAAAAGGGGCGTGCCCAATCGGACGCACCCCTTGCAAGTCGTTGAGAAAAACGAACTAGAAGCTGCCGCGCTTCAGGAAGTCGGGAAGCTCGAACTGATCGTTGCCGAAGTTAGGAAGCTCGGTGCCACCGACGTTGCGGGTCGGAGCGGCCTGAGCCGGGCTGGTAGCCGGAGCGGTGCGCTGCGGCTCAGCAGAGGCAGCTGCCTTGCTCTGAGACTGCTGAGCAGCAAAGAGCTCGTCCTGACGGTTGACGTTGGAGTCGGAGAAGCCCGTAGCGATGACGGTGATACGCACCTGATCGCCCAGGGACTCGTCAACAACGGTACCGAAGATGATGTTGGCCTCGGGGTCGACGGCGTTGGCGACAACGTCGGCGGCGTCGCTGATCTCCTGGATGCCCAGGTCCTTGGAACCGGCGATGGAAAGCAGCACGCGCGTGGCACCATCGATGGAGCTCTCGAGCAGCGGGCTGGAGATGGCCTGCTGGGCAGCGTCGACGGCACGGGTATCCCCAGAAGAGGTACCGATACCCATCATGGCGGTACCGGCCTGCTTCATGATGGTCTTAACATCGGCGAAGTCCAGGTTGATGATACCGGGGACGGTGATGAGGTCGGTGATGCCCTGGGTGCCCTGGGAAAGGACGCCATCGGCAATCGCGAAGGCCTCGAGCATGGTGGTCTTCTTCTCGGCGATGTCGAGCAACTTATCGTTAGGGATGACGATCATGGTGTCGACGCAATCGGAGAGGGTCTTAATGCCCTCCTCGGCGCTCTTCTTGCGCTTGCGGCCCTCGAAGGTGAAGGGCTTGGTCACGACGGCGACGGTCAGCGCACCGACCTCGTTCATCGCGATATCGGCAACGATGGGAGCAGCGCCGGTACCGGTGCCACCGCCCTCGCCGCAGGTGATGAACACCATGTCGGCGCCAGCGAGCGCCTCGGCAATGTCGTCGCGGGACTCATCGGCAGCCTTGCGGCCAACCTCGGGGTTGGCGCCGGCGCCCAGGCCGCGGGTAAGGTCGGTGCCGATGTGCACCTTGATATCGGCATCAGAGATCGCGAGTGCCTGAGCATCGGTGTTGATGGCAACAAACTCGACGCCGCGGATGCCCTCTTCGATCATTCGATTGACCGCGTTGGTACCGCCGCCGCCGACGCCGACCACCTTAATGACGGCAAGGTAGTTGTTGATCTCTGTCTCGTGCATGTCGGTCCTCCGAACAAAGGTTATAGCCATAGCATGGGTCGACCCCGCGCACATTAACCTTCAGGTTGAAAGTAAATGCAAAGGTAAACCGTATTATGGTTGCACATTATGAACGTATCAGTCAAATAATTGACCGTGAAAACCAAACAAACCAGATAAACGGCGTGGTATGGCCCCTCAACAAAGCATCAACCAGCGCTACGAGGTCGGAGCGTTCCTAAATGTATAGTTACCCGGAGAGCGCACATTGATATACGTTACGCCCTCTACCTGCGAAAGCAGCTTGGTGACTACGCGCTCCTTCTTGACGATATCGTTCGAATCACCCAGCGACACCTCAATGCCGTTATTGAGGTTTGCCGAGATGGCTTCGACCGAAGGCGTGGAAATATCCTTGACTTGTCCCAAGAACTCGCTCGAAAAACCACGCACATAATCCAAGCCAGCCTTAACGGCCTTGGAGCTCACCGCCTGGCCGGAAACCGGAGCGACATCCGCCGAGACATCAGTCAACAACACCGCGCCATAGTGCTTAGCGAGCGCCAGCGCGGCATCAATGCCGGTCAGGGTATTTGAGCCCTGCCCCGTCGTGATGACGTTGCCCTGGTCATCCACTTCGACCGACGTCGACAGCGGGGCGATCCAGGTGTCATCATCCCCGATGGCCCAGGCAAGGTCATCGGAGCTGATATAGGCAATTGCGATGACCTTGCGCTCCATCGGCGTAATGATGAGCGTATGCGGGAACTGACGCTGGACATCCACGCCCGACACCCACGGGTTCTGCTTGAGGTCCTCGGTAATCTGGTCAGGATCGACGTTAAAAAGCGACGTTCCCTCGGGCAAATCGATCAGCTGGATAGCATCGTGCTTCGTCACATGCTCGCTGCCTTGAATCTGAATATCAGTGGCGGTAAACAATCCAGAGTTGATCACCACGACGGCAACGACGACGAGCACGGCCAAGACGGCCAGAACGCCGCCCACGATTTTGCCTTTGCCTGTAACGAGAGAAGCGGCGTCTGACGTTTTATTTGCCATCGCCCCAAGTGAAGACAACGGGTTGACGCCTTTTTTACCCGAAGGCTTCTTGGCGGTAGCCGGCACCGATGTCAGCGAGCGCGGTTTCGATGCGCCCAGCGTGCGACCCGGACGCGCCGCCTTAGTTCCCGTCGAGGGCTTAGGAGTTGCCATGGGACGGGCAGGTTTGGCGCCCATAACAGGCTTTGACGTCACCGAGGGACGCGAGGACTTTTTTGCGGCCGGACGATTACCGAGCTGCGAGCCGACAACCGGACGACTGGTCTGTCGAGCATGCCCGACAGACTTAGAGTGCGCGACGGTATTGCGTTGAGGTTTGGCAGGCGCGCCGGAACGCCCTCCGGCGCGGCGGAAGGTGGGTTTCGATGCTCTAGAAGCCGAGGAATTTAACTTCCGGTCTGAGCTCGATGCCATACGCCTCCCTCACCTTTCCGTGCACATGTCTGATAACCGCGGCAACGTCATCGGCCGAGGCAGTTCCGTTATTAACGATAAAATTAGCGTGAACGGGCGAAACTTCCGCGCCGCCAATCGAAAAACCCTTTAATCCACAATCCTCGATAAGCTTGCCCACGCTCGCATCGGGCGGATTGCGAAAGACCGACCCGCAGGATGCGCGACCCATGGGCTGTGTACGCTTGCGCCTCGTAAGGTACCGCTCCATGCGCTCGCGAATGTCGGCCTTGGGCGCCGGTTTAAGCTTGAGCACGCACTCGAGGATGATCTCATTGCGGGGAAGGCTACATTCGCGGTAGCCCCAAGTGATCTCGGACCCCGCATAATGCTTGATACCGGATGCCGGGTCAAACGTTACGACATCCTCAACCAGCGAGCCAATCCACTCGGTTCGTGTGCCGGCATTCATAGATATCGCGCCGCCGACCGAACCAGGGATGCCAACGGCAAACTCAAGGCCCGAGAGGCTACGCGACAGGGCATTGTTGACCAAGCGCGCAAACATCACGCCCGCACCGACCGTCAGCGTACAACCGTCATCGGCAACAACCGTGCGCTGAAACTCACGTCCGAGCGAAATGACGGCACCGCGATAACCGCCATCGGCAACCAGCAGATTGGAGCCCTTGCCGATGATGACCCACGGCACCTGCTCGCGATCGAGCACCGCCACGGCACGGCGGAGGGCATGATAGCTATGGCACGTCACAAAGAGGTCGGCCTTGCCGCCGATACGATAGCTCGTATGACGCGCAAGGCGCTCGTCCTCGATCACATCCGTGTCGATCATGCCCGAGAGCGCCATGACGGCGTTAAACAGACCCATTAGACTTAAGCGTCTTTCTTGGCAGTCAGATACTCAATGAACTCGGGACCGACGGTCGTAACGTCACCAGCACCCATAGTGAGCAGCAGGTCGCCCTCGCCCATCATCTGCTCGAGCTCCTGATTAAGCTCAAGACGGCTGGAGCAGTACACCACCTCCTTGCCAGGATGCTTGGCGCGCACGGTATCGGCGAGCATCTTAGAGGTGACACCCGGAATGGGCATCTCGCCAGCCGAGAACACATCAATCAGCAGCAGTTTATCGGCATTGGCAAATGCATCGGCAAAGTCGTCGCACAGGGCCTGCAGGCGCGAATAGCGGTGCGGCTGGAACACGACGTCGACGTGCTTGTAGCCCAGCGACGAAGCGGCAGCAAGCGTCGCCTTGATCTCGGTGGGGTGATGGCCGTAATCATCGACCACGGTGATGCCATCGATATAGCCCACGTGGGTAAAGCGACGACGGACGCCCTCAAAGCTCGAAAGCGCCTTGGCGGCGGCGTCGATGTCAAGGCCCAGGACATGGGCGACGGTGAGCACCGCCGTGGCGTTGAGCATGTTGTGGCGACCGGGATTACTCTTGATCTCCACAGCGTGCTCAGTGCCGTCCTCAAAGCGAACGATAAAGTCGCTCTGGATGCCCTTGACATCCGGGTGCATGCAGACGATGTCGTTGCTCTCGGCAAAGCCGTAGGAAAGCACGTGACGGCCCGTCGACTTGGCGAGCTCGACCAGATGCGGGTCCTCACCGCAGACGATGACGGTGCCGTCCTCGCCCACCAGGCTCATGAATTTGGCGAAAGTCGCCTCGATCTCCTCGATACCCGAGTAGTGATCGAGGTGGTCGGCCTCGACGTTGGTCACAATGACCACGTTGGGGTTCAGGAACAGGAAGGAACTGTCGGACTCGTCGGCCTCGGCGACAAAGTAGTCGCCCGAGCCGTTCTTGCCGTTCGTGTCATAGCCCTCGACGATGCCACCGATCAGGAAGCTCGGATCCAGACCCATGCGGTCGAGCATGGTGGCGCACATCGAAGACGTGGTGGTCTTGCCATGCGTGCCGGCAACAGCGACGGTGGTGTAGCCGTGGCCCAAAGCAGAGAGCATCTTGGCACGGGGCCACACGGGAATACCAAGCTCGCGAGCGCGCACGAGTTCAGGGTTGGACTCCGGAATAGCGGTGGAGACAACAACCACGTCGGGCTTGACCTCGTCGATCGTGGCGGCCTCATGGCCCACATGCACCTTCACACCAGCGCGGGTAAGCTGGCGGATATAACGTGACGTCTTAAGGTCGGAGCCGGTAACGGCATAACCGCGCTCGTGCAGAACGAGGGCGATGCCGCTCATGCCGGCGCCGCCGATACCGATAAAGTGGGCGCTCTTAAACTCGGGCGCGGAGGTTGCAGTCTGGGAATCAGCCATGTGCTCGTGTACTCCTTGCGTAAACACTGCCTGTAACCCGTTAACTGTACCGCACCTACCGCATCAGCGCGAGGGCGACCGACGATATCCCGTCTAACTAACGCAAACCCTCTACCGCATCCGCCAGAAGAGCGGCGGCCCTATCCTGAGCCAGACCACGCGCCGCCTGACGCATGGCGTCGCGTGCCGCCGCGTCATCGACCAGGTGCAGCAGCTCATCGGCAAAGGCAGAACCGTCGATATCGGCATCGGCGCAGAGCACGCCGGCCCCGGCGTCGACCAGATAACGAGCATTGGTGGTTTGGTGGTCGGCCGTCGCATGCGGATACGGCACGAGCACCGAGGGCACGGCGAGCGCAGCGATCTCGGCCACGCTCGATGCGCCCGAACGCGAGAGCACCAAATCGGCAGCAGCCAGCATATCGCCCATGTTGTCGATGTAAGGCTGGACGCGGTAACGCTTCGCCTCCTCGGGCGTCAGCGCCAAAGCGCGCTCGGTCTCCTCAAAGCCGTCGGCACCCGTCGAATGCAACACATAGAGGTTCTTGCGCGAAAGCAGCTCGTTTTTGAGCGAAACCACGCGCTCGTTGAGGTGCTGGGCGCCAAGTGAACCGCCAAAGACGAGCAGCAGCGTAGCGTCCTCGGGAACGCCAAGTGCCTTGCGGCCGCGAGCGCGATCGCCCTCGATCACCGAGCGACGTACGGGGTTGCCGGTCATGAGCACGTGGTCAGGGTCACCTTCGCGCTCAAAGACCGAACGCGCTGCCGGCACCGAGATGCACACGCGGGCGGCGTGGGAGTTCATCATCTTGTTGGCCAGGCCCGGAACAGAGTTCTGCTCATGCAGCAGATACGGAACGCCCGCGCCCTTGCACCACCCCAGCAGCGGAACCTCGACATAGGCACCAAAACCAATGGCGGCATCGGGCTTGCCGACCTTTGAGAAATGACTGGCGAGCGCACGCTTGGCTTTGTTGACACGCCACAGCGAGGTCAGCGCCGTCCAAGGACGGGAGCGGTCGAAGCCCGTGACCGTAATGGGCACAAAATCAAACCCAGCCTCGGGGACCAGACGACCCTCGAGCTTGCGCGACTGGCCCACGAACACAACGTGGTGGCCACGGTCACGGAGCTCTTCGGCCAAGGCGAGCGCGGGGTTGATGTGCCCTGCCGTGCCGCCGGCTGCAATAGCAACGGTCATTTTATCGGTCATGGTAGTCCCTTCGTACACGCGGTCCCTGGCCGTCGGTACGCAGACGCGCCGACGGGTCTGAGTTCAAATCGATTCGATTATATCCGCCGCCCGCATTGCGAGGAGTGGGGCGCTGAGGACGACCTTGCGGCGCCGTTCGCTGACGCGGGCGGGCTGCGGGGTCGGTCGCAGAGCCATCCAGGACGGTAAAACCGTTACGCGAAGATCGCTCGCCGCGCACGTGGGGCACGCCGGCGGTACTCTCATCCATAACGGCAAAGCTCTCACGGCGGCGGTCATACTCATCGCGGCGGGCGCTCTCGTACGAAACGCGCAGGATCAACCCGGCAAGCATGAGCGACACAATAATCGACGAACCGCCGTAGCTAATAAACGGCAACGGTTTGCCCGTCATGGGAAACACGTTGAGGATGCCCAGCGCGTTAATCAAAAACTGCACTGCGAGAATGACCGCGGAGCCAGACGCCATGAGCGCGCCCCGACGATCGGTCGCCTGCTCGGCAATGCGAAACGCCGAGTAGATCAGCATCGCAAACACCAAGAAGAACAGCACGGTTCCGACAAAACCGACTTCCTCGCCAATGATGGCCAAGATGTAGTCGTTGTGTGCCTCGGGCAGATACGAGTACTTCATGGTTGAGTTGCCGATGCCACGGCCGAACAGACCGCCCGAGGCAAAGGCCATGATGGCAAGCGTGGCCTGATAGCCGTCACCATACTCGTCGGCCCAAGGGTTCAAGGCAACCTGAATACGCACCATACGGTATGGCTCTGCGACAAGCGCAATCACGATCACGAGAATGCCGAAGATTAGCACGCCGATGATAAATCTGGGGTCGAGACCCGCAAACAACGCCATGCACATGAGGGTCAACAGGATGATCAGGACAGTACCGAAATCTGGCTGGATAAAGATCAGAAAGAGCGAAATGCCCAAGTAGATGCCCATCTTGCGAAGGAATTCGTTGATGTTGCCACCGGGCGAAAAGAAGCGATCAAGCATGATGGCCGAATACGCAATGGCAAATGGCTTTAAAAACTCGGAAGGCTGGAACTGAATACCGGCGATGTTGAGCCAGCGCGTGGCGCCGCGGCTGCCGCTGCCCACCAAGAACACCAGAAGCAGTAGCCCTATCATGCCGATAAGGAAGATCCTGAGCACATCCTCCCCAAACCAGCTGTCCGGCAAAACGCGCACGATGGCAATCAGCGCCAGAACACCGACCACGGCAAACGCGGCCTGTCGACCCAGAAAAAACGTCGCCGAGCCATTCTCGTGCAGCGCCTCGACCGAAGACGCCGAGTACACCATCAGCAGGCCAAAGCATACCAAGGTAAACAAGCAGGCCATGAATATCAAACGGGGGCGCATGATACGGGCGGGAACGCCGGCAATATAGCGTTCGCTAAACGACTGCCCGCCGCGGCTGGAACGCGGTGTGGTGCGACGTGAGGAAGCACGGTCCGAGTCGGGCCTCCTCATACCTTGTCGGGGGCTCTCCTCTCTCACCGCAACCCCTATTCCATTTGTGATTTCGCTGTAGCGGCAAGCTGAGCCACGTAGTCCTTAAACACGCGGCCGCGCTCCTCATAGCCCGAGAACTCATCGAACGAAGAGCAGGCAGGAGAAAGTAAGATCACGTCACCACGGCTCGAAAGCGAACGGGCAACGTCCACGGCGTCGCGCAGGTCATCCGCCTGGGCGATATCCACATCGCCATCGACATCAGCCTCGTCCATAGCGGCGGTGAAGCGCTCGCGCGCATCGCCAAAGCAGACGACCGAGCGCACGTTGTCCATAACGACGCGCGCGAAGTCCGTGAGCGGCGTGCCCTTATCGTGGCCGCCGAGCAGCAAGATCACGTCGTCATCGGGAAATGCCGTCAGTGCCTTCTCGACCGCATCGGTGTTGGTCGCCTTGGAATCGTTGACGTAGCGCACGCCGTCGATCTCGCCACACGGCTCCACGCGGTGCTCGAGCGGCTGGAACGAGGCAAGACCGCGGCAGACACCATCGACATCGGCACCGACTGCCAAGGCAGCCGTGGCAGCGCACAGGGCATTGATAACATTGTGATGGCCCGAGATCTTGAGCTCGGATGTAGCGATGAGCGGGGTCTCGACGCCCTTCAGACGCACGATCATCTTGCCATCGCGCACAAAGGCGGCATCCTCGCCCTCAGGCTCGTCAAAGGCAACCTTGCAGATGCGACGACCCGGCGTGTAGATGTACTCATCGAACTCGTGAATGCCGGCGTCTTCGACGTCGACAACCACCAGATCGTCATCGACCATATTGTCAAACAGTTTGATCTTGGCAAGCGCATAGTTCTTATGGCTCTTATGCCAGCCCAAGTGGTCGGGAGTGATGTTGAGCAGCACCGCCACGCGGGGGTGGAGCTCGGTTGTCGTAGCAATCTGATAGCTCGAGAGCTCAGCCACAAACCACTCGTTGTGGGCTCGGCCGTCAATCTCGTTGACCGGCGGCTCGCCGATGTTGCCGACAGCAACGCTGGCCTCGCCGGCAGCCTTAAGCAGAAAATCAGTCAGCGACGTGGTGGTCGTCTTGCCGTTGGTGCCCGTGATGGCAATCCAGTTATCGGGCGACAGGCGATAGGCAAACTCGGGCTCACCCATAATCTGGGCGGCATGCTCGCGCCCGGCCTTAAAGAAGCCCGAGAACTCCGAGATGCCCGGGCACGTCACGCATACGTCATAGGCGCCCTCGACCTGTTCGGTCCCATAGACAAACGACGCACCAGCAGCCTCGAGCGCACGCGTGGCGTCATTGGGCTCAGAGGTGCCGCCGCCATACACGGTAACGGCGCTTACGCGCTCGGGATGTGCCAGCGCCCAGCGGGCGACATCGAGACCGGATTTGCCCTGACCCAAAACGAGCAGGCTAAAGACATCAGCAAGAGGCATGAAAGACCACTATCCCAACTGGAAGAACAGGGCAAGGCCAACGGCACCAAAGGCCGCAGCGATAATCCAAAAACGGATGACGACCTTGGTCTCGGCCCAGCCCTTCTTTTCGAAATGATGATGGATGGGCGCCATAAGGAAGACGCGCTTGTGCGTAAAGTGGAAGTAGACAACCTGAATCATGACCGACAGGGTCTCAACGATAAACAGGCCGCCGATGATGAGGGAGACGACCTCGGTGTTGGTCATGATGGACGTGCAGGCAAACGCGGCGCCCAGGGCAAGCGAGCCGGTATCGCCCATAAAGATGCTCGCCGGATAGCAGTTGAACCACAGAAAGCCCAAGCAGGCACCGGCACACGCGGTGCAGAAGATGGACAGGTTCACGTCTCCGTGCAAAAACGCCATGGCAGCCATGGCGAGCATGGCAATCATGGAGGTGCCGCCGGCAAGACCGTCAAGGCCATCGGTCAGGTTCACGGCATTAGAAAGACCGGCGATCATCAGCCAGCAAAAGACAATGTAGAGCCACGGGAACGAAAGGCCGCAGATGGTGGTCGAAAGCACGCCAAGGTCAATCGTCAGGCCGCCGGGAAAACGAATCTCGGGGGCGACGCCGCACCAGTTGACGGCAAGTACCGTAAAGGTGACACAGATAATGGTTAGGCCGATCATCTTGGCATGAGGCGTCAGACCGAGCGAGCGCCCATGCGTAACGGAGGTCAGGTCGTCGATCAGGCCCAGCACGCCGGTCGCCAGCGTGGCGAGCAGCACGAGCACGAGCTCGGTGGTGAGCTTGCCCATCAGCAGGCAGGTCAGCGAAATCGCGACGAGAATGACAACGCCACCCATGGTGGGCGTTCCCTGCTTAACCAAATGACGCTTGGGGCCGTCGGCACGAACCTGCTGGCCGATACCCTCGACCTTGAGCAGCTTGATCCACCACGGCATGAGCAGCAGCGCAATGGCAGCGGCGATGCCAAGCCCCAAAAAAGCCTGATACGTTGGATACGAGGGATTGCCGAACATGGGCTAGCACACACCTTCCACAAAGCGGTCGAGCTCAACAAAGCGGGAACCCTTGACCAGTACAACATCATGTTTTTCAAGCGCGCCGCCCATGCGGTCGAGCACCTGCTGATAATCGGAGAACACCTGGATGCGGTCCTCGTCCATGCCCATCATGCACGCGGCATCGGCCATAAGCTGGGCAAGCTCACCACCCACGCACGCCAGCATGTCGAGCTTCTTGGCGGCGGCATAGGCGCCCACGAGCTCATGCATGCGAGGAGCCTCATCGCCCATCTCGCCCATCTCGCCCAGGATCGCCATACGAGACCCCGTGCACGAAAGCGAGCACAGCAGATCGAGGCCAGCAGCCATGGATTCGGCACTGGCGTTATAGGAATCGTCGATGACGCGGGCACCGCTCTTGGCGCGCTTGATCTCCTGGCGGTGACCGGTGATCGTGAGGCCTCTAAAGGCAGCATCGATCTGCTCGGGCGTCACGCCCAGGCGATAGGCAACTGCGGCGGCCTTAACGGCATTTGGGACGGACTGCACGCCGGGGATGGCAAGCATGGTATCGGTCGTCTCACCCTGGCCAAAATCGAGCGTAAAGACCGGACGGCCCTCGTCATCAACACGAATGTCGCGGGCACGGACCTCATCATCGTCCGAGACGCCGGCCAGCATCACATCGATACCAGCAGGCTGGGCGAACGTATCGCGAATGAACGGCGTAAAGTCGTCCTCACCGCCCAAAACCAGCAGCGGCAAGAAGTCGCCGGCGGCGCGCATACCCTGGACAATCTCGGCCTTAGCGCGGGCGATGTTCTCGCGGCTGCCCAAAATGCCGATGTGAGAGGTGCCGATCTTGCTCACGATGGCAAGGTTGGGATTGGCGGACTTGGACAGGCGCTCAATCTCGTGGAAATGGTTCATGCCCATCTCGAGCACCAGGACCTCGGTATCGGCCGGAGCGGAAAGCACCGTGAGCGGCATGCCGATCAGGTTATTGAAATTGCCCTTGGTGGCCCAGACACGATAGCGCTTGGCGAGCACGGCGGCGAGCACGTCCTTGGTCGTCGTCTTGCCGATGGAACCGGTAATGCCAACGACCAGGCAGCCAAGCTCCAGGCGATACGCGTGCGCCAAACGCAGCAGAAACTCCTCGGGATCATCGGTCAGCAGGATGGCACAGCCCCTGTCCTGCGCCAGCGAGACCAGCTCGGCCTCGGGCTCACGCGTCATCACGACGGCGCCGGCACCCGACTGGACGGCACGGGAAGCAAAATCATTGCCGTCGACGTTTTCACCGGGAAAGGCGACGAAAATCGTCCCTTCCTCGACCTGGCGCGAGTCGATAACGCACCCGCGGCATACCCGATCGGCTTCTCCCGTCACGGTTCGGGCCCCTGTTGCGGCCGCGAGGTTGTTGACGGCGATCTCTATCATTGCAGCTCCCCTGTAAACCTAATAATGCTATCGGCGTATTGTATCCCAGCGCCGCACATGCGTGGTGCAGGGCATGTGAACACCCTCATATGGGACAACAAACAACGCCCCAAAGATTGTAACCCCCTACTTCGTGTGCGGGATACCCAGCACGTCGAGCGCGTTGGCCATAATGGACTGGAACGGCACCGCAGCGGCATCTGAGCCGCTCGGCGTTCCGTCGAGCGTGATATAGCACAGCACCTTGGGCGATTGTGCCGGTGCAAAGCCCATAAAGGACGACATGTAGTTCTCCTTGAGGTAGCCGCCGTTCTCGTCGGCACGTTCGGCCGTACCGGTCTTACCCGCCACGTCATAGCCGTCAACCGCGCCGCCAACGCCCGTTCCCTCGGACACGACCGTCTGCATGCACGATGTCACCTGGGATGCGGCATCCTCAGAAATCGCACGCTCGCCTTCGCCCCAGTCCTTCTCGTCGCCCTTGCTGGACTTATAGAAGTGCGGGGTCATCATCACGCCGCCGTTGGCGATACCGCCCACGGCACGTGCGATCTCAATCGGCGAGACGGACAATGCCTGTCCAAAACTCATCGAGCCCAGCGTGGCGCCGTCATACTGGTCACGCTCCTTGACGATACCCAGGCTCTCGCCCGGAAAATCGACACCGGAGCTGTGACCGATGCCCCACTTGTCCACATAGGCGGCAAAGTCGTCGGCACCGATCTTGCGCCCCACCAGGACAAAGCCCACGTTGGACGAACGGCGCATCATCTCGCGCACATCCATGGTCATGGCATAGTCGCGCTTGTCGGCATCGGTGACGGTATCGTCGCCCACCTTGATGCTCGCCGGCACCTCAAACGACGTACTCGATCGCACGACGCCCAAGTCGAAGCCGGCGCCCGCCACGAGCGTCTTAAAAACCGAGCCGGGCTCGTAGGCGTCGGTGACCAGGCGCAAGTTCATATCCTCGGTCTTGGCGTTTTCCAGATCGGTCTGGTCGTAAGTCGGATACGAGCAGGCTGCCAAGATCTCGCCTGTCGTAGGATCGGTGACCAGCGCCGAGCCGTTCTTGGCCTTAGTCTTCTCGACTGCCTCTGCCAGGGCATCCTCGGCCGCACGCTGGATATTGACGTCGAGCGTCGTCACGATATCAACGCCGTCGACCGCAGCCACCTTTTTATAGGCACCGCCCGCGATATAGCTGCCGTCCCTCGCGCGCTCGCGTACGAGAGAACCGTTCGTGCCGGTCAGAAGCTTGTTGTATTGCTTTTCGAGACCCGTCAAGCCGTCGTTGTCTACATTCACTACACCCAGCACCTGCGATGCCAGATTGCCGTATGGATATACGCGCTTCATGGCCTGCTCAAAAAGCACGCCGGGCAGGTTCTTCTTCTCCAGCGCCGCAACATCGTCTTCGTCCACCTGGCGCTTGATATACACCCAGGTTCCATCGGACTCAACGAGCTTGCGGCAGGTCTTTTTATCGATTCCAGTTGCCTTGACCAGCGCCGACACCGTCTTGTCGACATCCTCGACAAGCTGCGGGTTCACGGCGATGTTACGACATTCGACCGACGACGCCAGCACGTTACCGTTGCGGTCGTAGACGGTGCCACGCTTGGCATAGAGGGTCTGCGCAAGCAGGCGGCGCGCATCGGCACGCTCGCGCAGTTTATCGGCTTCGACAATTTGATAGTCGGCAAGGCAAAAGACGCCCAAGCCCAAGCCAAGCCCGATGAAGCCCATGACGGCTTTGCGGCGAGGCAGAGGCGCGCCTGTGAGCCATTCGGTCGACGAACTCTTGCGTGACCTGGTGTTATGCACTTGAGGGCCGCCCGAGCCGCGAAGTCGCGACGCCGGGTCGTTGCCACGGGACCGCCCGGCGTTGTAAGATTGCCGACCCGTTCCTTGATAACCAGAACGCCCCCGCGACGAGGGACGTCCAGAACCGCGGCCCCCATCGGAACCGCGGCGATAGTCATTTGTCATACTCAGCTACCGTCTTGCTACTGAGCGGTCGCGGTCGCGTTGGCGCCCGCGGCTGCATCCTGCGAAAAGTCAAGTGTAACGCTCTCGCTGGGCTCCACCATGCCATAAGCGCCCGCAAGGTCGCGAATGCGCGTGTCGGCGCCATAGACCGAATGCATGACCTCCAGGTCGGAGCTCTCATCGGTCGCTTTTTCGAGCGTGTTGGTAAGCTCGGCGTTGCTGTTGAGCACCTGGGCCGTAACGCCGGCGAGCGCCACGCGGGCGACGCCGATCGTCATGAAGATAGCCGCAATGATGCAAAACGTTTTAAGAACGCTCATGAAAACCGGGCTTACCGCCTGGTTTGCCTGACGGCCCGCGCCCGTGTAGACATCAAAGCGCGGCGTGCGCTGCTCACGGGGAGCAACGGGGGCCTGCGGCGTCTCACGATAGGCGGGCATGGCGTTCATATCATAGGCGAGTGCTGCGCTTGAAGTGTTGTAGCCCATGATATGCCGCCTCCCATCCCGAGTACGTTGGTAGTGTGTTTAAGCTTCGTTTATGGTGCGAGCGGGAGGTCCAATATCGCGCGGTCGCGCCTACAGACGCTGTGCCACGCGGATTTTGGCTGATCTCGCCCGAGGGTTGCGCTCAACCTCATCAGGCTGGGCAACCAAGGGTTTGCGGGTGATGACCTTGAGTATCGGCACGCTGCCGCACACGCACACCGGAATCTCCGGCGGACACGTGCACCCCTGGCTCATCTCCTTAAAGTGGTTCTTAACGATACGGTCCTCGAGCGAGTGATACGAGATGACGCAGATACGTCCGCCCGGGTTGAGCCACCTGGTGGCGGCATCAAGCCCTCGTTCGAGCACATCGAGCTCGTGATTGACCTCGATGCGAATGGCCTGGAAACTTTTCTTGGCCGGGTGTCCACCATGCCGACGAGCGGCAGCTGGGATACCCGCCTTGATGATCTCGACAAATTGGCCGGTGGTTTCGATCGGTTCTTGCTCACGGCGGCGCACGATCTCGCGCGCGATCTGCGAGGCGAACTTCTCTTCGCCGTAGACGCGTAGAATCCGGGCGAGGTCGTGTTCGTTATAGGTGTTGATGACCTCAGCTGCGTTTAAGGTGTTATTGCCCGGATCCATCCGCATGTCCAATGGGGCGTCCTCGTTATACGAAAAGCCCCTGCCAGGGATATCGAGTTGCGGTGACGAAACGCCCAAATCGAACAGGAAGCCATCGACCCCGGGCACCTCGGCCGAGCAAAGCAGCTCGTCCAAGTCGCCGAAGTTGCCCTTCAGCAGCTGGTGCGGGACGCCGGGAACCTCGCGGTCCAGACGGGCGCCAGCGGCCTCGAGGGCCATGTCGTCCTGATCGACGCCGAGCAAAAGGCCCGTCTCCCCCACCTGCGCGGCCATCTTTACCGAATGGCCGGCACCGCCAAGGGTGCAATCGCAGACAACGGAGCCGCTCTTTAGCCGCAGCGACTCAAGCACTTCGCCGAGCATGACAGGTTCATGCCGATATTCTTGTGTCAAGATCCCACGCTCCATCCGTTACCCGTGCCTTGCCCTTACGAGAAGAAGAGGTCCAGCAGGGCCTCATCGTCATCGTCCTCATCGGCCGCGGCGCGATCCCAAACCTCAAGGTGGTCGTAGTTGCCCACAACCGTGACCTCGCGGTCGAGGTTCGCCTGCTTGCGGAGAGACTCGGAAAGACCGATACGACCGGCGCTGTCCACGTCCATCGACGTGGTGCGCTTGTTGATCGCCCTCATGAGCTTCTGGTCATTAATGTCACGCGGGTTAAAACCCTCGTGGCCCTCACGACCCGCGAAGAGTCCTTCGACCCACTTATCGAAGGCCTCGGCAGAGAACACGTACAGAGCATCGACATCCAGGGCTTTGAACACGCGAACGTGCTCTCCAAGCTCCTCGCGAAGGGGTGCAGGCAGGGACAGACGACCTTTTGCATCGAGATTGCGCTCGTATGCACCCGTCATTCCCATGTGCGCCCTCCCCTCGGTTACTCAGATGGCACGTACGCGGGGAACCACCCCGCCTGTCGACGTCATCAATAATATGGGGAACCGCCCCATTTTTCAACACCTTTCCCCACCCCTTCCCCCACCCCGCCCCACCACTCCACTCACCATATATTGCAAAACACCCCCAAGCATATGTTCGAAAACACAATATGTTGTGTTTTCAGCAAAGGCGTGATGCCACCTGTAGAACCACACCCGCGAACCTCAACCTTCAAGTTGACCTTGAGGCGATTTTTACGTCCCTTTACATGCCGTTCACATCGCCCCCAAACTCCCCCACCCAAGGCACGTGCGACCCACCACCGCGACGCCAAGTGGCGAAAAATGGGACGGGCCCCAGATTGCCCATGCGCGCGCAAAAGCACGCCGCGGCAATCTGGAGCCCGTCCCCAAATACCTATAAATATGCAGGTCAGCGATGTGTTAACGATGTGCCAGCGGGTGCGCCGCCAAATAGACCTCGGTCAGTTGCGTACGATCGACATGCGTGTAGACCTGTGTGGTCGATATATCGGCATGTCCCAAGATCTCCTGTAGCACACGGAGGTCTGCGCCGCCCGCAAGCATATGGGTGGCAAAGGAGTGACGCAGCGTATGGGGATGGAGCCCCACCAGTCCCACCTGGCGCCCGTAGCGCTCACAGATGGCATGGATGCCCTGGCGCGACAGACGGCGGCCGTTCTTATTTAAAAAGACCGCCGAGGTCTCGGTTCCGCGGGCATGCGCCGCCAAGCGAGAACGCCCCTCAGTTACATAAAGCGTCAGAGCTCGCGCCGCGCTTCCTACCAGCGGGGACAGGCGTTCCTTCGAGCCCTTACCACGAACGAGCACAAAGCCATCGTCGATATGGATATCGCCCACATCGAGCCCCACCAACTCGCTCACACGCAAGCCGCATCCGTAGAGCACTTCCAAGATGGCATGGTCACGCAAGCCCATCTCGTCCTCGGGGAAATCTTGATCGAGCAGCGCCGAGACATCCTCCACCGATAGATACTCCGGCAAACGCTCAGCCTTTTTAGGCAGGCGCAACGCCGCCGTTGGATTTTGGGCCACAGCCCCATCGCGCACCAAAAAGGCATGCAGGCCCTTCACGGCCGCAAGCGCACGCTCCACCGAGGCATCCGAATAGCCCCCATCGCGACGGTCGGCGACAAAGCCCTCCACGACCTGACGGGTCACCTCTTCAAAAGACACAATACCCGCCCGCTCCAGATAGGCGCAGTACGTCGTCAGGTCACGACGATAGGCCGCAATCGTGTTGCGCGCCAAACCCCGCTCGACCGCGAGGTAATCGAGATACTCCCCCGCCGCCACGGCGAGCGACGAGGGAGTAGCTTCGGTATGTTCCTTATTCGACGGCACCCTTAGTCCGTAGCAAGGTTCATGGGCGTCACCTGCAGACGGTCGACACCCTCGTGCTGGCCGATCGAAGCGCGCACGAACTCGCGGAACAGCGGCTGCGGGTTGGTCGGGCGGCTCTTGAACTCGGGATGAGCCTGGGTTGCCACATACCACGGATGCACGTCGCGCGGCAGCTCGACCATCTCGACCAGGCGCTCGTCGGGCGACAGGCCCGAGATAACCAAACCGGCGTCCTCGAGCTGGTCGCGGAAGGCATTGTTGAACTCAAAGCGGTGACGGTGACGCTCATAGACGAGCTCCTCGCCATATGCCTCGCGAGCGAGGGTATCGGCGGCGAGCTTGCACGGATAGGCGCCCAGGCGCATGGTGCCGCCCTTCTCGGTCACGTCCTCCTGCGAGCTCATCAGGTCGATGACACTATACGGGCCGTCCGGATCGAACTCGGAAGAGCTGGCGCCGGCAAGGCCGACGACGTTGCGAGCAAATTCGCACACGGCCACCTGCATACCCAGGCAAATGCCCAGATACGGAATCTTGTGCTCACGGGCAAACTCGGCCGCGAGGATCTTGCCCTCCAGGGCGCGCTTGCCAAAGCCGCCGGGGACCAGGATGCCCGAGGCGTCGCCCAGAACCTCGGAGACATTCTGCTCGTCGAGGCTCTCGCCGTCGACCAGCTGGACGTCCACATGGCGATCGTAGAAGACGCCCGCATGGTGCAGGGCCTCGATAACCGACAGGTACGCATCGGGCAGCTGCGTGTACTTGCCCACGACGGCGATCTTCACCTTGTCGGCGTGATGGTTGGCGTGATTCTGTTTGCGCAGGAACTCATTCCACTCGCTCATGTCGCGCTCACGCGGGTCCAGACCCAGGCGCTCGCAAATGCGCAGGTCAAAGTCCTGCTCGGCAAGCAGCTGCGGAACATCGTAAATGCTCGCGCAGTCCTCGTTGGTAAAGACACAATCGGTGTCGACGTCGCAGAAGCTTGCGATCTTTCCGCGGATAGCGTCATCGATATGGTGGTCGGAGCGCAGCACGATGATATCGGGCTGGATGCCAAAGCTGCGGAGCTCCTTGACGGAATGCTGCGTGGGCTTGGTCTTGACCTCGTGGGCGGCGGCGATATAGGGAACGAGCGACACGTGGATGTAGCAGACGTTCTCGGGGCCGGCCTCCTTGCGGTACTGACGGATGGCCTCGACAAACGGTTGGGACTCGATGTCGCCGATCGTGCCGCCCAGCTCGGTGATGACTACATCGGAGCCGGTCTGCTCCTCGATGCGGCGGAACTTGTCCTTAATGGCATTGGTGACGTGAGGAATCACCTGCACGGTACCGCCCAAAAAGTCGCCGCGACGCTCGCGGGCGATCAAGCTCTTATAGATGGCGCCGGTCGTAAAGTTGGAATCGCGGGTCAGGTTCTCATCAATAAAGCGCTCGTAATGACCCAGGTCCAGGTCGGACTCGTAGCCGTCCTCGGTCACAAAGACCTCACCATGCTGGAAGGGGCTCATGGTACCGGGGTCGACGTTCAGATACGGATCGGCCTTCTGCATCGTTACTTTGTAGCCACGCGACTTGAGCAGACGGCCCAGCGAGGCCGCGGTGATACCCTTGCCCAGAGACGAAACCACGCCACCGGTTACGAACACATGCTTGGTCATATTGAGTTACCTGCGCTTCCCGTAGAAGTTGTTTATCCACATCTTACGGGTCTTCATTGTAATACTCGCGCCGCGGACCGTTCGCAATTTTTCTCGCGTGAGATTCCATTTCTCAATCTTGAAACAAAACGCCGCCCGGTTTCCCAGGCGGCGTCGCTATGGCAAGGGTTACATGCTGCTATCGATCAGCAACCTCGTCCTCAAGCATTTCTTGAACGAGCATGCCGGTACGGACGCCCTCAAGATACCACTCGCCACGTTCGGTGAGGCAAATGCCATTTGCAAGCTGACCGCCGTCGTCGCTATAACGCGAGACGACATCAATCATGCCTTCGGAATCCAAGCGATCGATTGCGGCGCGGGCACGATACGGCGAAACCCCCACGCGCTCGGCAAGCGTTTTGCGCGAGAAACCATACGGCCCGCCATTGTCTTCGGTTTGCTGGTCGATCTCCATCAACACCAGCACCTCGACACGCTTCATATCGTTGACACTCGCACGACCCTTGCCCGCCATAGCAGCCTCCTCAAACCGAGCACGAGCATCTAAGGCGCCGTGCGCGACCGACACACCTCACGATGGCAGGTAATATCCATCATGCGGCATCCCGCTAAGGATGAAACAGTTACGGTTATTGTATACCGCTCAAATTGTTTCTAGGCAGGTAAACAGCTATTTTTCGCCGAAATAGGCGCTTTATTGATCAAAAAGCCGTACCGGGCGCTAACCCGATACGGCCAAAATGCAATGCAATTACCGCGGTGCTTCAAACTTAGCGATGGAAGAAACCGCGGCGCTCAAACTTGGGCTCGCAGCACACGTTGATACCCAGTTTGCGCAGTACCGTCTCGTCCGTCGGCGAGATAATCACGCTAAAGAAGGCATCGCAACCGCGCAGCTGCTCCAGGCCCGAAAGGACGCGAGCGGCCGTCTCACTCGTGGCCGAGGTGATCGACAGCGCCATAAGCGTCTCGTCGGTGTGGAGGCGCGGGTTTTTGCTGCCCAGGAAATGCGTCTTGAGCTTGCTGATGGGCTCGATCGCCTCATCGCTAATGACCTCGAGCTCAAGGTCGACGCCCGAGACATGCTTAAGTGCATTCATGATGAGCGAGCTCGCGGCGCCCAGGCGCGTGGAAGTCTTGCCGGTCACCACGGAGCCATCGGGCATGACCATGGCACCCACGGGACCACCCGTCAGCTGCTCCCTGGTGAGGGCCGCCGAGCGCGCCGGTGAGTAGTTCTTATCGATGCCGGCTTTCTTCATAATAATCTTGAGACGGTCGACTTGCTCATCGCCCACGCCGGTACGGCGCACATTTTCGACCGCGGTAAAGTAGCGGCGGACGATCTCCATCTTGGAAGCGTCGCGGCAGGCATCGTCATCGGTGATGGCAAAGCCGACCATATTGACGCCCATGTCCGTAGGGCTCTGGTAGGGGCTCTTGCCCAGGATCTTTTCCATCAGGGCACGGACTACCGGGAAGGCCTCGACGTCGCGGTTGTAGTTGACCGTGGTCTTGTTGTAGGCCTCAAGGTGGAACGAATCGATGATATTGGCGTCGTCGAGGTCAGCCGTGGCGGCCTCGTAGGCAATATTGACCGGATGCGTCAGAGGAAGATTCCAGACAGGGAAGGTCTCGAACTTGGCATAGCCGGCGGCCGTGCCATGCTTGTGCTCGTGATAGAGCTGAGACAGGCAGGTGGCAAGCTTGCCCGAGCCCGGACCGGGGGCAGTGACCACGACGAGCGGTCGGGTGGTCTCGACAAACTCGTTCTTGCCGTAGCCATCGTCGGACACGATCAGATCGACATCGTGCGGATACCCCTCGATGGGATAGTGCAGCTTGGCGGGAATACCGAGCGCGTTCAGGCGGTTGCGGAACACATCGGCAGCGGGCTGGCCGGCATACTGGGTGATGACCACAGCCGCGACGGCAAAGCCGTTGCCGCGGAACAGGTCGACCAGGCGCAGCACATCCTCGTCATAGGTAATACCGAGGTCACCACGAGCCTTGTTTTTCTCGATGTGGTTCGCGTTGATCGCGATGATAACCTCGACATCGTCGGCGATGCTCTTGAGCATGCGGAACTTGCTGTCCGGTTCAAAACCCGGCAGCACTCGGCTCGCATGATAGTCATCGAACAGCTTACCGCCAAACTCCAAATAGAGCTTGCCACCAAACTGCGAGATGCGCTCCTTAATGTGAGCAGCCTGCAGCTCGATATACTTCGCGTTGTCGAAACCCTGGCGCATGTATGGCTCCCGTCCCGTTTCCAATTAATGTTCTAGGCGATTATAACGGAGCCCGCCCTCCCCGATACCCAGACCATCAACAGGCACCAACCAAACACGCCCACCGCAACCACCGGGGACCCGGGGTAGATCATTTGGGACGGGAAACAAGGCACTCAGCACCAACAATGAAAACGTCACAGGCAAAGCCAAAGCCAGCGAACGGGCACCAGAGCGAGCAAGCTACCCCCTGCACCAACAAGGGGAACGTCGCAGGTTGAGCATAAGCCAGCGAAAGCCCGCCAGAGTAGGCAAAGCGCCCTCTGCACCAACAATGGAAAGCGCCGCAGGCAGAGGACGGACAGCGAGCGCCGTCCAGAACGTACAAGTTGGCATGAAAAAGGCAAGGCATAGACCTTTTGGTCATGCCTTGCCTTTTGAATGACAATTGGTCGTTCTGGACGGCGCGCAGCGTCGACTGGTTGCGCGGTTCGTAGAACCGCGCAACATAAGTGCGCCCCCTCCCGCGCACGGAACGGAAGGGGGCTAAAGGTAGGAGTCTACCGGTGGGTTTACCCCACCGGACAGACGATGACCAGGTGATCCTCTACAGGATCGTCAAGGTTTCCGTGGGGTACCCGTTGGGTACTTAGATCAACACGCAGGCGACGGTCAGGATGATGGCGCAGACGACAGAGAGCGCGACGATGAGCTTAAGGGCAAACTTGAGCCAGGTCGTCCACTCGATCTTGGCCAGGGCGAGACCGCCCATGATGGCGCCGGAGGTCGGGGTGAACAGGTTCACGACACCGATGGCGGCGGAGAAGATCATGACCATGACCTCAGGCGAGAAGCCGAGCTTAACAGCCAACGGTCCCATGATGGGCATGGAGACGGTGGCCATACCGGAGGTCGAGGGGATCAGGAAGGACAGGCCGAAGTAGACCAGGAAGCTCATGGGAGCGAAGATCACGCCGGACAGGCCAGCCAGAGCATTGGCGGCAGCGTCGAGGACGAAGACGTCGAGGCCGGTGTTAGCCATGAGGACGGAGATACCACGGGCGAGGGCGATGACGAGAACAACGGACATCATGTCGGCAGCGCCGGTGATAAAGGTGTTAACGATCTGCTTCTCGGACAGGCCACCGATGATACCGATCAGGACGGCCATAAGGAAGAACCAGGTGGAAGCCTCGTCGAAGTACCACTGGCCAATGGGCAGGCCGGTGATCAGGGCAGACCAGCCCTGGACGACGGCGTTACCGTCGGCGTCGTAGACAGCGCCAGCGTCGAAGAAGTTAGCGACGCCCTCGTTGAGGTCGGCCAGCGGAATGAAGCCGACGATCATGACGACGAAGGTGAAGGCGAAGGCAATCAGAACACCCTTCTGACGACCGGTGAGCTTGACCTCCTTGTGAACCTCGGAAGCAGCCTTGCCGTGAGCCTCTTCGGCATCCTTGAGCTCCTGCATCGACAGGATGGTGGAACCCTTGTCAGCCTTGACCTTCTTGGCGTAGCTCATCACGAAGAAGATGGACATAGCGGTAGTGACAATCCACAGGACGGCACCGAGGCCGATGATGATGGACTGGTTGACCTCAATGCCAACGCCGGTCAGAGCGTCGACGGCAGCGCCGACGGCGAACGGGTTAACCGTGGAGCCCAGGCAGCCGCAGCCAGCGCCGAGCAGGACGGTAGCGGCACCGACCATGGGGTCGAAGCCAGCGGCCATCATGGTAGCGGCGAGCAGGGCGTAGAAGGGAACGGTCTCCTCGCACATACCATAGGTGGTACCACCGAGGGAGAAGATGAGCATCAGCACGGGAATGAGCATAATCTCGTTGCCCTTAAGCTTCTGCACCAGAACGGCGATGCCGTTGTCCAGGGCGCCGGTCTCGGTCATCATACCGAGGAAGCCGCCCAGGATCATAACGAAGAGGCAGACGGGCAGAGCGTCAGCGAAGCCCTTAATCGGGGCGGTGCAGAAATCGCTCAGACGGGCGGCAGTAACCGCGCCGCCGGACGTGCCGGAGACGATAATGGTAATCACTGCGACAATTGCCAGCAGAGCAAGAAGAATGGTGAACGATGAAGGCATACCGCGCTTTTTCTTAGCGGTCTCAGTCATAGTTCTCATCCCCCCTTCATAAATCATTTACTGATCTCGCCAGAAGCGGCTCTTCCGTGCCGTGCCTGCCGCTTGATGCGAGATTATTACCAGATAAAACCGCTCGGGGTGTGCAGCAATACACCCCGAGCGAGATGCTAGATGCTCTTACTTGAGCGTGGCGTACATGACAGCCTTGATGGTGTGCATGCGGTTCTCGGCCTCGTCGAAGACCT
>CAUAJK010000002.1:0-97902 GCA_958429345.1 uncultured Collinsella sp.
TGCGTTTGGCGGTCAGCCGTCGGCGCGCTTACACCAACATTTCCGACGCGATCGCCGCGAAACCTCGCGCCACTTTGGGGATGGATGGGGGACTTGGCCGTTGCCGCTTTTTCGGAGCTCTTCTTTATTCCTTTTGTTGGATGAAAAGCCCCTTGTTTTTGCAGGGGTGCATACTCGACTTATATGTGCATAGAATCTCGTATAGTGCGAGTAAGATATTGCGCTGTCTGTTTTGTGTTTAGCAAAGATATAGTTTGCATAATCTGGTCTAATCCCTGCTCTATTAAAATAAAGTTGCACGTAAATGGCGTAGATATGCTTGAGCTGGGGTTCTGTACGCTGAGCGGATAAAAACGACCGTTCACCGTTCCGCTATTTTCAAAATGAATAAAATGAGCGATAAAGAGAATATAAACCTTAATAAACTCGCGTATCGCACGGACGCGGGTTATTAATGGGTTGTAGGCCTTTTACAGAAAGGATTCCAGCAATGTCTAAGCCTCTTGGCAAGCCCGATCGTATTGTCGTCGCCCTTGGCGGCAACGCCCTCGGCAACAACCCCGTCGAGCAGATCGAGGCCGTGAGCAACACCGCCCATGCCCTCCTCGGCCTCATCGAGCAGGGCAACGAGATCATCATCACCCACGGCAATGGCCCGCAGGTCGGCATGATCCAGAACGCCTTCGCCGCTGCCCACGATGCCATCGGTACCCCCGAGATGCCGCTGCCCGAGTGCGGCGCCATGTCCCAGGGCTACATTGGTTATCACCTGCAGCAGGGCATCGGCCGCGAGATGCACAAGCGCTATAAGCGTTGGCACGCCGCCACCGTCGTCACCCAGATCGAGTGCGACCCGGATGATCCCGCGTTCAAGAACCCGACCAAGCCGATCGGCCCCTTCTACACCGAGGAGCAAGCCAAGGAGTTCATGGCCGAGGATCCCTCCAAGGTCTTCGTCGAGGATTCCGGCCGCGGCTGGCGTCGCGTCGTCGCTTCCCCCGATCCCAAGAAGATCGTCGAGGCTGACTCTATCCTCAACCTGCTCGACAACGAGTTCATCGTCATCGCCTGCGGTGGCGGCGGCATTCCCGTCGTCCGCGACTACGAGAACAAGGGCTGCTACAAGGGCGTTCCCGCCGTCATCGACAAGGACCTGGGCGGCGAGCTGCTGGCCGAGGACTGCGATGCTGACGTTCTGTTCCTGCTGACCGCCGTTGAGCATGTTGCCATCAACTTTGGCAAGCCCAACCAGGAGGAGCTCGAGGACCTCACCGCCGACGAGGCCGAGCGCCTGGCAGACGAGGGTCAGTTCGGCAAGGGTTCCATGGAGCCCAAGGTTCGCGCTGCCATCAAGTTCGCCCGTTCCCGCAAGGGCCGCACCTGCATCATCGGCGCCCTGGACAAGGCCGCCGAGACCATGGCCGGCCTCTCCGGTACCCGCATCCACGAGTAGTCTCTACTCTGTTGCCTCTCTCGTGGGCGCCAGGCAAAGCGCCCACAAACTAGCCTCTCTTCATGAGCCCCGCAGTCCGCTCCGACTGCGGGGCTTTTGCTATTCACCTAGTCGTTGGGGACGTTCTTAAATGACTAGTAGTAGACCCACATGGCTTCGACTTCGTTGAGGACCTCTACTACGCCCCAGCGGCGGGCGCTGCGGCTGGCCGAGTTGGGGTCGTAGACGCCAATCTGGTTGGTATCGTCGATGCTGTAGAGCACGATGTAGTGGCCTACGTTGGTAAACGTACCGGGGCGCACTGCGGCGATGACGGGCGCACCCGAGCGAAGTGCTTGGGTAATCGATTCGCGATCGTTATAGAGCTGTGTTCCGTTGAGCCCCAGCTGCCACGCGCCGCCTGTCATAAACGACCACTCGGTGGCACCAGTGGGGGCGTAGTTGCCGGCTTCGGCCAGTGCGCATACATCGACCGGCGTCTTATCGGTGTGGCCGGTCTTAAAGATATAGACCATGGTGAGGCAAGTGGGACCGCAAGCGTTTTCTCGAATAGTGCCACCGGCATAGGGCAGCTCCGACCATGCGGGGTCAATTTGGTAGATGTGGGGCATGGCGCCGGCCTGCCATTGCGAGCGTGGGGTCGAGAACGCAAAGGAGTAACCGGGCGCGACGGGAGCTTTAAGCAGCTTGTCCTCGGCAGTGGGCTCAAGACCGGCTGATCCGTGGGAGATACAGGATCCCAAAAACACAAAGACGAGGCAGGCGGCGATGGAGCAAAGCGCAAGGCGAAGGCGGCGAGCCGGAAGCGCGTGGCTTGTGGTGTGCGACGCGGGGTGAGGGGCGGAATTGCCGCGATCGCGTTGAGGTCGCGAAAAGGTGCGCTTGACGTAGTAGTCGGTCTTACGGCGATCGTAGCGGCGTGGCTGCGATGTGTCGGTCTGGCGTTGACGCGTGCTCGTACTCACGCGGTCTGACTGCTGCACGGTACGGCTTTGCCGCCGCGAAGAAGCCCCGGGCTGCTCTTGGGGGCGCTGCGGGTTGTCGTTGTCGGAGGTGCTTCTGGGCGTTGGCGTGGTGCGGCCGGCAAGGCGCACGCTTTGTGGCCGTTGGTCGCCGTCATTGTATCCGTATGCCATTCGAATCACCTTGCCTCATGTGTAACTTGTCTATCCTACATAAAAAGATGCACGACACATGGGCATGTGCGCCAAAAGCCTGACAAATGGTATGAACGTTGCCGCGCCGCGCACCAAGCGCCACGGCAACAGGTATTCAAAAGCAGACAAGATGAAAGCGTCCAAGACGAATGACGTCTCCCGCCGTTCGTCCCAAAAACGGTGCCGCTCGTTTTGCAGTTCTGCCTTCGGTCGAGCTGCGAGCGGCGCTGCTGCGCCAAGGCCGTATCTTAAAGCCATGGAATAAAAGCGCGCGGCAAAACGGACCGCGCAAGGGGTGACGCCAAGGGCGTCAAACAGGAAAGGAGGGGAACAATGGCGGACAAGAACGCAGAAGTTGCAGTCGAGGATAACGGCGGCATGAAGAAAACGCTTTCGCTCTGGAACTTCTTCACCATCGGTTTCGGTGCCATCATCGGTACCGGTTGGGTTCTGCAGGTCGGCGACTGGATGGTCGTGGGCGGCGGTCCCGTTCCCGCTATGATCGCATTCCTCTTGGGTGCAATCTTCCTCGTGCCCGTCGGAGCTGTTTTCGGTGAGCTCACGGCTGCTATCCCCATCTCGGGCGGCATCGTCGAGTATGTCGATCGTAGCTTTGGCCGTACGCTGAGCTACATCACCGGATGGCTTTTGGCCCTGGGCAACGGCATCCTGTGCCCGTGGGAGGCCATCGCCATTTCGACCCTCGTGTCCGAGATGTTCGGCAGCCTGCCCGGCCTTGAGTGGCTGCGCGCCGTCAAGCTCTACACCATCCTGGGCGCCGACGTTTACCTGTTCCCGACGCTGATCGCGCTCGGCTTTGCAGTCTACGTCATCTTCCTCAACTTCCGCGGTGCCAGCTCGGCTGCCAAGCTCCAGGCCTTCCTGACCAAGGCCCTGCTCTGCGGCATGCTGCTCGCCATGGGCGTCTCGCTGTTCACCGGCTCGCCGGACAATGCCATGCCCGTGTTCTCCCAGGTCACCGGCGCTGGCGGCGGCAAGGCCGCTACCGAGAGCTCCAGCCTGATTGCCGGCATCGTGTCGGTCCTGGTTCTGACCCCGTTCTTCTACGCTGGCTTCGACACCATTCCTCAGCAGGCTGAGGAAGCAGCCGAGGGCCTCAACTGGAACAAGTTCGGCAAGATCATCTCCCTGGCCCTGCTGGCCGCCGGCGGCTTCTACATGGTCTGCATCTACTCGTTCGGCACCATCCTCGACTGGCATGAGTTTGTTAAGAGCCCGGTTCCCGCGCTTGCCTGCCTCAAGGGCATCAACATGCTTCTGTACCTGGCCATGCTCGTCATCGCTACGCTTGGACCCATGGGCCCGATGAACTCCTTCTACGGCGCCACGAGCCGCATCATGCTCGCCATGGGCCGCAAGGGCCAGCTGCCCGAGCAGTTCGCCGAGGTCGACCCCAAGTCCGGCGCTCCCAAGCTTGCCTGCGTCGTCTTGGGCGTCATCACCGTCGTCGGACCGTTTTTGGGCAAGAACATGCTCATCCCTCTGACCAACGTGTCGGCTCTCGCCTTCATCTTCTCCTGCGGTATGGTCGCCCTCGCTTGCCTGCGCATGCGCTTCACCGAGCCCGACCTGCCTCGTCCCTACGAGGTGCCCGGCGGCAAGTTTGGCATCGGCCTCGCTATCGCTGCCTGCGCCATCATCATCGGCCTGCTCGTGATTCCGTTCTCTCCCGCCTCCCTCAACATGGTGGAGTGGAGCATCGTGATCGGCTGGCTGGCCGTCGGCCTGGCTCTCATGGCCTTCACCAATTCCCGCAAAAAGTAACGCCGAGCCGGGGCGGATCAGGTGCGCGGGACCCTCTCTTCCGCGCACCGAACCCGGCGCCACTTGGGTAGCTTTGTGAGGCCTTAACCCAACACGGCCTCGCCCACTATATGGATCCATAAGGAGGAACCATGTCCACTAAGTATGCAATCGTTGGCGGCAAGCTCATCGACGGTACCGGTGCCGAGCCGGTCGAGAACTCCCTCGTTCTCGTCGACGACAACGGCAAGATCGAGTACGCCGGCGCCATGCAGGACCTTCCCGAGGGCGTTGAGGTCATCGACGCCGCCGGCAAGACCGTCCTTCCCGGCCTGATCGACACCCACCTGCACTTCTCGGGCAACCTGACCGACGATGATACCGATTGGGTCATGCAGCCGCTCCTCGAGAAGCAGGCCGTCGCCGTCAAGCAGGCCTACGACTGCCTCACCCACGGCCTCACCACCGTCTGCGAGATCGGCCGCTTTGGTATCCAGATTCGCGACTGCATCGACAAGGGCGTCTTCAAGGGCCCGCGCGTTCTGGCCACCGGCCTCGGCTTCTGCCGCGTTGCCGGTCACGGCGACTCCCACCACTGCACCCAGGAGCTCAACAAGGAATCCCACCCCTGGGGCGACCAGGTCGATGGTCCTTGGGATCTGCGCAAGGCCGTCCGTCGTCGCCTGCGCGAGAACCCCGATGCCATCAAGATTTGGGCTACCGGTGGCGGCATCTGGCGCTGGGATTCCGGTCGCGACCAGCACTACTGCTCCGAGGAGATTCAGGCCGTGGTCGAAGAGGCCAAGATGGTCGGCATCCCCGTGTGGAGCCACTGCTACAACAACCACGCCGCTGCCTACGACTCCGTCCGCTTTGGCTGCGAGCAGCTGATTCACGGCTTCGATATCGATGAGCGCACCATGGACCTCATGGCCGAGCAGGGCACCTTCTTCACCCCGACGATTGCCTTCCTGCCCACCTGGTACGCCACCTATCCGCCCGTCTACGTCCCCGAGCTGCACGACAAGTACGAGGGCACCCTGGTCGAGAAGGAGCTGCAGCGCAATTACGACTGCCTGCGCGAGGCCAAGAAGCGCGGCGTCATCATGACGATCGGCTCCGACTCCTTCTCCTTCGTCACCCCGTACGGCACCTGCTCCATCGAGGAGATGTACGAGTTCGTCGACAAGATCGGCTTCACCCCGGTCGAGACCATCACCTGTGCCACTCTCAACGGTGCCAAGATGTGCCACATCGAGGACGAGACCGGTTCCATCGAGGCCGGCAAGTGCGCCGACCTGCTGGTTGTCAACGGTGACGTCGCCGCCGACATCCACGTGCTCAACACCGACAACATGGACGTCATCATGAAGGACGGCTGGATTGTCGAGGCCGGTACCTTCGGCGAGGCAAACAAGTACAGCGCCTAAGCTACCGTTCATCGATGGCTTGATGTAAAACACAGTATTTGATTGCATAATGCAATGGAGAGGGTCGCTTGCGGCCCTCTTTATTGCTATGGGGTGCGTCAGTAAGAAGGGGATGACAGTGGATCTCAATAGGCTGATTCTGGGCAAGAGCTACAACTCTACCAAGGTCTTTCGTACCGCTCAGCATGTGGTTCAAGCCATCTTGCTCGGTATTGTCGTTCCACTGCTTATCCTGCTGCTCATCTGGGATCTAACCGATAATCCCAATCCCGTTCCGGCCGTTGTCGTCATTGCCGGCTTGGTCATGCTGTGCTTCTTCTTCTCGTACGTCTTTGTCGTTCCCGACGACCTCACATCGAGCGCAACCGACCGCACGCTCGCCATCGCATCAAAAATATTCGCCTACACGTCGCGCGGCCTTACGCCCGAAGCTGCTCTGGGCGCCTCTAAGATCATCCTGTCCGAAACTATCGCCTCTGCCATCTGCTTTACCGACGGCAGGCAGGTGCTGGCAAGCTGGGGCGAGGACTCGGCAAAGTGCCCTGCCGGCACTCCGGTGGTGCTCAAGACCACGCTCAACGTGATTGAGACGGGCGAGCAGAGCGTGTTTTCGCGTGACGCCTCCAATGAGACGGGCGGCTATTTTCCCCGTCTGCGCGCCGGCATTGTCGCTCCGCTGACCGTGCGCGGGCATTGCGTGGGTACGCTCGAGCTGTACTATCCCCGCCTGAGCAGCATCGATATGCGCCAGACGGCCCTTGCCTCGGGTTTTGCCGATCTAATTTCCACGCAGCTCGCCAGCTTTGAGCTCGAGCGCCAGGACGAGCTCACAGCCCGTGTTGAGCTTCGCGCCCTGCAGTCGCAGGTCGACCCGCATTTTCTATTCAATACCATTAGCACGATCGTGTCGCTCGTTCGAACCGAGCCCGACAAGGCGCGATCATTGCTGATCGACTTTTCCAACTACTATCGTCAGACGCTTTCTGACTCCGATACGCTCACCACGCTCGAGCACGAGGTGGAACAGGGCACTCGTTATATCAATCTTATGCAGGCCCGGTATGGCGACGGCCGTCTGCGCGTTTCGGTCGACATCGACTTTGAGGTGCGCGACAGCCTGGTACCGCCGTTTATCTTGCAGCCGCTGCTCGAAAATTGCATCAAGCATGCGCAGCGCGAGACCGAGCCGCTTTCTATTCGTGTTAGGGCTTTTGAGACCGATGACGGCTTGGAGATCATCGTCGAAGATGACGGCATCGGTATGAGCGAAGAAGTCTGCGCGCATCTGTTTGAGCAGCATCGCCGAGAGGAGCCCGAGAGCATTACCGCCGACGGCTCCATCAAGCGAGGTTGCGGCCTGGCGCTCTTCAACGTGCTTCAGCGCATCCATTTCTTTTACGGAGAAGATTCTGGCATGCGCGTGAAGTCCCAGGAGGGCGTGGGAACACAGGTCATCGTAGAGTTGAACGGCGAGCCGCATGAGCCGGCGCCGCTAACGGTGTAGCACGCGGTTGGATTGAGAGAAAAAGAGGGGAAGCGCATATGTCCGAAGGCTGGAACATCTTGGTGGTTGATGACGAGCCTCCCATTAGGGCCGAGCTACGCTATCTGTTGGAAAAGGATGCGCGTGTGGGTCAGATTGCCGAGGCGGGCAATGTCACCGAAGCCGTGGAGTCGATTCTGACGAACAAGCCCGACGTGCTGTTTTTAGACATTACCATGCCCGGCCGCTCGGGAATTGAGCTTGCCGAGACGCTGCAGAACCTAAAGACGCCGCCGATCGTGGTGTTTGTGACGGCATTTGCCGAGTATGCGGCTGATGCCTATAACCTCGATGCTGTCGATTACATCGTCAAACCGGTCGAGGATGCCCGCTTGTCAAAGGCACTCGACAAGATCGAGACTGCCCTGGGCGCTCGCCGTGTCGTCCATGCTCCGCGCCAGCCTTTGCGCTTGACGGTGGATCGTGGGGGCAAAAGGGTGTTCATTCCCGTGGCGGATGTCTGCTACTTTGAGGCGCGCGCCGATTTTTGCAACGCTGTCTGCGCCGAGGGAACATACCTGATCAATGAGTCGATTTCCTCGCTCGAGCGGCGCCTGGCCTCCGAGGGCTTTATCCGTGTCCACCGCAGTTATCTGGTCAATTTGGAAGACGTGCACAATGTCGAGATCGGTTCCACGGGTCTTATGGAGCTCAGGCTCGATCGCGTAACCTCGACGGTACCTGTGTCCCGTCGTCGCGCTGCCGAGGTCAAGGCACACTTGGGGCTTGCGTAGGCGGTCTACAGACCGTCGTTTACCACCGCAGGTTTGGCATGACCGTGCGGTGGGCATAATGGGTGACATCGAATGAAATCGAAAGGATCATTATGCCCGCGCTCATTACGCATCATCTGTTTGGCGAGGAAAGCATCGACCGTCTTCCGCAGGGCGTTATCACGTCCGACGAGGAGCGCATCGCCTTTATCTTGGGAAATCAAGGTCCCGACCCGTTTTTCTTCCACATCCTGACGCCGCGCGTTTCCGACTGCACGCTGCTGGCGCAGGTCATGCACCGCTCGCGCATGTCGCGTCAGTTCTCGTGTCTGCGCGATGGCGTGTCGCACCTGCTGCCGCGCGATGCCAACCTGGGTCGTGCGTTTGCGCTGGGCCTGCTGTCGCACTATGTGCTCGATCGCAATGCCCATCCCTTTGTCTACGAGCAGCAGTTTGGAATTGTCGAGTCCGATCCCGAGCTCGAGGCTTCGGGCAGTCAAGTTCATGCTGTGCTCGAAAGCGACTTGGACGTGCTGATGCTGCAACTCAAGCGCGGCGGGGCAACGGTCGAGGATTATCCGCCGGCGGGCGAGATCGTTACCACCGACCGCATCAATCGCGTGGCCGGCGTGCTGATGAGCTACGTCGCCGGGCGCGTGTACGGTATCGACATCCCGGCGGGGGAGTACGCCGGCGCCGTCTCGGACATGCAGATGCTCTATCGCACCATTGAGCCTGCCGGCTCGGTAAAGACGCGCGCGATTGCCCTGGTCGAGGGCTTGGTGCACGACTACTCGCTGCTCGACGGCCTTGCTCATCGCGTGACGACGGAGCTGCCCGAGCGCACCGGCAACTTGGGCCACCTGACATGGAAGAACCCCTTTACCGATGAGGTCTCGACTGAGAGCTTCCCCGAGGTCTTTGAGCGCGCGCTGGTCGATTACGAGCTCACCGTCGCCCGCTTTATCGAGACCGGTGACATGGATGCCGTGACCGGCCATATCAACTACAGCGGCCGTGTGCTCGGCGCCGACGAGGAGTTCGACCGCGAGGAATAGGGCCCGTGCGTGCCCCTTTGCCGAATCCTTACCGGCGGTTCTGGACAATTGGGGTACGATGAACTAACTGCATATCGGGCGAATACGAAGGGTCCCTGTCCATGAAATACACCAAGCTCGAGCGTAACTGGGTTATGTATGATGTGGGCAATTCGGCCCTCGTGCTGCTCAATACCTCGGTGGTGCCCATTTACTTTAACGCCATCAATACCGGCGCTTCTTCGGCCGACCTGGTGGTCGCCTGGGGCAATGCGCAGACGATCGCCTCGCTGGTCATCGCCATGCTCATGCCCATTCTGGGCGCGCTTGCTGACTACGCCGGCAACAAGATCAAGTTCTTCTTGGGCTTCTTCCTCACGGGCCTGGTGCTTTGCTTGGCGCAGGCTATCCCAATGTCCGCCATGGCATTTTTGACCGTGTACGTGCTGTGCACCATCGGCCTTAACTCTTCTATGACGTTCTACGACGCCATGCTGCCCGACATTACCACCGACGAGCGCATGGACGCCGTGTCCAGCTCGGGTTATGCCTGGGGCTACATCGGTTCCACCGTGCCGTTCGTCATCTGCCTGGCGCTCATCATGGGTGGCCCCGCTCTTGGTGTCCCCACCATGCTGGCAACGCGTCTGTCGTTTATCATCACCGGTGCCTGGTGGCTCATCTTTACCCTGCCGCTCATTCGCACCTATAAGCAAAAGTACGGTCGCGAGCGCGGTCCCGAGGACACCATCGGCCACATCGTGGGCGGTGTGTTCTCCGAGGTCGGACACACCATGCGCGAGATCGCCCACAACAAGACCGTGCTGGTCTACATGATCGCGTTCTTCTTCTATATCGACGGTGTGCACACGGTCATTTCCATGGCAACCAGCTACGGATCGGCCTTGGGCATCGATTCGACCCAGTTGGTCCTGGCGCTGCTCGTCACGCAGTTCGTGGCCTTTCCGTCCGCCATCATCTACGGCAAGCTTGCCGGACGCGTGGGCACGCTCAACATGATCTTGGTGGCAGTCGCCGCCTATATGGGCATTGTGCTGTTCGCCGCGTTCTTCCTAAAGACCGCCTTTGAATTCTGGGTGCTTGCCATTATGGTCGGCCTGTTCCAGGGCGGCGTGCAGGCGCTCAGCCGTAGCTACTTTGGCCGCATTATCCCCAAGGAAAAGTCCAACGAGTACTACGGCTTCTTTGACATCTTCGGTCGTTATGCAAGCGTTATGGGCACCTTCCTGGTGTCGGTCGTCACCTCGCTGACCGGCAACCCGTCGCTGGGCGTCCTTTCCATTGGTGTGCTGCTGGTCGTTGGCTTTATGCTGCTGGTCCGCCTGTCCCGCATGACTCGGGCGGCAGAGCATGCCGCATAGGAGCGAGCGGCTATTGTGCCTGTCCACGGTACTCTTTTGGGGTTATTCGCAATAAACATTGCGACTTGCGAGCAATGATTTGCCCAAGTGGGTATGATGGAATCAGCTAGGTCGCGGGGCGTCGCCTGTGTTTGGCGGCGTCCCGTTTTTGTGTTGCAGGGAGGGTAAGGCATGAACGCCACAGCCGTGATTCCAACGTATTGGGCGGGCGATGACGCTTGCGCAAACGCCCCTGGCACCTATGACCATTCGACGCGACTCAACGCCGACAATCCCGAACTCGACCGCTGTCTGGCCTCGCTTGAGCAGGTACGTGACATCCCGCGCATCATCCTTTTGGTGGTCTGTCCCGTTTCTGCCACAGCCGATGTGTCGCTGCGCGTGCACGAGATTGTCGACGCGCATCCCACGCTCAAGGTCACCGTTGTCACCAACACCCAGGCCTCGCGCATTGCAGACCGGGTTGCTCAGATCGCGCCCAAGGGTTCGGGCGAGTGCGTGAGCCTGCGAGGCTACGGTGCCATCCGCAACATGGGGCTAGCCTGTGCCGCTGTGCTGGGGCATGACGCGGTTATCTTTTTGGATGACGATGAGACTGTCATCGACGCCGACTTTATGAAGCGCGCGACCTATGCGTTGGGGCAGCAGACGCGTCAGGGCTTGCCGATCTTGGTCAAGAGCGGCTATTTCTACGATCGCGACGGCTCGCCGCTGGCTCCCACGGACAAGGCGGGCATCTGCCATCGTTGGTGGACCAAGCGCATCGAGTTCAACCGTTGGATGAAAAAGGCGCTCTCGGGCACCCGCATCTCGCGCTCCAACTACGTGTGCGGCGGCCTGATGGCCCTGCACGCCCGCGCCTTTACGCGTGTAGCCTTTGACCCGTTTATCACCCGCGGCGAGGACTTGGATTACCTCTTTAACATGCGCATGTTTGGCTACGACGTGTGGTTCGATAACGAGTGGACCGTGCGCCATCTGCCTCCGGAGTCCGAAAAACGCTCACCGCGCTTTATGCAGGATGTATACCGTTGGTACTACGAACGGGCCAAGCTGACGTTTGCCGCGCATCAAAAGGAGCTCATTCCCGTTACGGCGGCATCGCTCATGCCCTACCCGGGCCCGTGGATTTCACGCGAGCTCGACGACCGCGTGCGCAAGACCGCTATGGTCCGCAGCGTGTTTACCCGCGAGCATGAGGGCTACCTGCGCATTTGGCGCCATGGTATCGGCGAGGCAAAGGCCTATGCGCGCCAAAACGCTGCAAGCTACCTGCGTTTCCAGAGCTTTTGGCCCAAGATCATGGACGGGCTTTGGCGTGACGCACAACTGATCAGTATCCTGGAGGGGGCCGAATGATCGACCGCCGCGCCCAGCGCGATAGTTCAATATCAATCTTTCGCATCATTGCCGTTGCCTGCGCCATTTGCGTGCTGGTGTACTTTATTTTTGCCTTGGTGACCGGTATCGAGCCGATCGCCACGGTGATTGCCTGCGCGCTGCTGTGCATCTTTCTGTGCATCTTTATCTTTTTGACGCTCAATCCCGATTCGGTGCGCTCCCAGTACACCGAGGAGACGCTCTCGGTGGCCTCGGCCATGCTCGAGGACATTAAGGGCGGTCTGACGCAGGAATCGGCGCTTTTGGTGTGCCGGCGTATCCTGCCCGAGACGCGCGCCATGACGGTGGCCATCACCGACGAGGGCAACGTGCTTGCCTGCGCGGGCGAGTTTGAGGAAAAACTACTGCCAGATTCTCCCATCCACACGCTTGCCACGCGCTACGTTATCGAACATGGCATCGTGCAGTCGTTCAACCGTATGGTGGATGTCGTGGGCTCGGATGGCTCGCACAACCAAGTCCCCGCCGGCATTATCGCCCCCATCAAGGTGGGCGATCGTACCGTCGGCACGCTCAAGTTCTACTACAAGACCCCGCGTGCCGTCGACCGTACCCAGTACGCGCTTGCCTCGGGCTTTGCCGAGATCTTGTCCACACAGCTCGCCATCCACGAGCTCGAGGTGCAAAAGGAACTCACGGCGCGCGCCGAGGTGCGTGCGCTGCAAGCGCAGATTAACCCGCACTTCCTGTTCAACACGCTGAACACCATTGCATCGTTTACGCGCACCGACCCGCTGCGGGCCCGCGAACTGCTTCGTGAGTTCTCATCGTTTTATCGTGCCACGCTCGACAACTCGGGATCGCTTATTCCGGTCTCGCGCGAGGTCGCACAGACCAAGCGCTACCTTACCTTTGAGAAGGCCCGCTTTGGCGAGGACCGCGTGCTTGCGACGTTCGATGTGTCTGAGGACGTGGAAGATACGCTGGTGCCGGCGTTCGTGATCCAGCCGATTGTCGAGAACGCCGTGCGTCATGGTATGGGCGATGACGACGCCCTGAGGATCGACGTGACCGTTCACCAAGACGGCGAGGATGCAATCTTGATTGCCGTGGCCGATAATGGCGTGGGCATGGATGAGGGTACCGCCGCCAGACTGTTTGACGAGCGCTCTGCCCGTCCCGACGCCAGCTCTCCCCAGGGTGGCGGCGCCGGTGTGGCCATGCACAATATTTCGGAGCGCATCCATCGCTTTTATGGGCCGCACTCCTATACGCGTGTCGAATCGGCGCCGGGCAAGGGCACCAAAGTGCTCCTTCATCTTGATTTGTCAGAGAGCATCTTTGACATTCAAGAGTAAAATAAAAGGCTACGGGCTCAACGTCATGCGGCGGATGCCCGGCGTAGTTAGTTGACGAAAGGTTTTATCCCTATGCTGCGTGCGATGATTGTGGATGATGAGGCGCCGGCTCGCTCGGAGCTTCGCTTCCTGCTCGAGCAAACGGGCAAGATCGGCACGATCACGGAGGCGTCGAGCGTCCGCTCCGCCATCGAGATGCTTATGGAAAGTCGCGTGGATGTCGTGTTTCTCGATATCTCGATGCCCGGTGCCTCGGGCCTGCAACTTGCCGAGGCGCTGCATAAGCTCAAAAATCCGCCGGCGATCGTGTTTGTGACTGCGTATAGTGACCATGCGGTCGAGGCATTCGACGTGGATGCCGTCGATTATCTGATGAAGCCGGTCGAAGAAGCTCGCTTGGATCGCGCGATCGAGAAGGTCATGCAACGCGCCAAGCCGGTTACGGACAGCAAGGTGACCATCGAGCGTATCCCGGTGGAAAAGGGCGGCCGCAAGGTGCTCATTCCCGTGGACGACATTCGCTTTATCATGGCTAAGGACGATTACTCCTGCATCTATACCGTCGATGATCGCTTTTTGTCGACGACCTCGCTGGCGCAGTTTGAGGCCAAGCTCTGCGACTTTGGCTTCTTCCGTGTTCACCGTCGCTATATCGTCAACTTGGCGTGCGTCACGGACGTCGAGACGGTGCCCTCGGGTGCCATCCAGCTGGGCATTACGGGCGTCGACGAACGCGTGCCGGTTTCGCGCCGCCGCGTCGTGCCGCTCAAGAAGGCTCTGAGTCTCTAGCACACTGGCCCCGCAGCCCTGTAGACCCATCGTCTGCGGAGCCGTGGGGCCTTTTTTGTATGTATCTGCCGAATCGTTTTTTGCGGAAGGGATCCCATGAACAGTGCAAGCGCCAAGCGCATCGACATCATCTCGGACACCCACGGCTATTTGTCGCCTGCGCTCCTGGACGAGCTTGAGGGCGCGGATCTGATTATCCACGCCGGCGACCTTACGTCAGAGATGGACTACGAGCACCTATGCACCATCGCCCCCGTGCGGGCCGTACTGGGCAACAACGATTACTACCGCGACTACGGTCCCGATGTAGACCGTCTTGCGCTCTTTACCTACGAAGGCCTCAAATTCGCCGTAGCCCACTACCGCGAAGACCTTCCGGTGGGATCCGTAGACGTAGCCATCAACGGCCACACCCACGTAACCAAAGAAGCCCAAGTGGGCCGTTGCTTAGTCCTCAACCCGGGCAGCGCCAGCTACCCCAGAGGCACCCGAGGCCCCACCATGGCCAGAATGCTAGTAAAAGACGGCAAGATCATAAGTACCAAGTTTATTGACCTAGACTAACCGCAACAAAAACGGGGGATGCACAATGCGTCCCCCGTTTTTCTTTAAGCCAAAGGCCGAAGTTCAACAAGATCCATCAGACCAACCCCGCCGAAGAGCACGCGGGCTAGCCGCGCAGCGGCGCACGCCCGCAAAACTGGTTGAATAATGTGACGGCAGGGAGGGTCTCCGGGGCTGAGGGCGGGGGTTAAGTTTGTCGCGAGTTCCGCACGCAAAGGAAAGCACTTAATGTGCTTTCCGTCTTGCGCAGGACTGTAGAGCAGCAAACTTAACCCCCGCCCTCAGCCCCGGAGACCCTCCCGGATGGCCCCGAAAAATTTTTTCAAAATAGTTGTTGCGCGCCGGACAGACTTCTGTGTATACTAATCCCCGCAGCGCACGCGAGCGGAAACAAACGCGAACGTCTGCCTGGGGAGTTAGCTCAGTTTGGTTAGAGCGCCGGCCTGTCACGTCGGAGGTCGCGGGTTCGAGCCCCGTACTTCCCGCCAACGCAATTAAAGCCACGTCTTCGGACGTGGCTTTTTGCGTTTGATGCACTTTGTTTCGATAGAACGATCGCCCTGGTACATCTTCGCCCAGAATCCCCGCGCCTTCGGGAACGCAAGTAAAATCTAATAAGTATATTTGTCTGAACAACGGTTTTGTTGCGCAACACCTGTTCAACGAGACAGGGGGGTTAGGTTATACTAAATTGCACTGTAGGCCGCATCTGATGCATTTCGCTCCAAGCGCGGCACTCAGAGGATATCCGATTTACCATTTGGATGTCCTGGCGGTCATTTAGCGTCTCGACACAAGCTCGGCCCCGGAGCTCGTTCGAGCTGTTCGTATTCCTTGAAAGGGGAAAAATGGACATATCGAGGAAGACTGATTACGCCCTTCGCATGCTGGCGATGCTTGCCGAGGATCCGGAGCGTTTGCTTTCTGTTCGCACCGCTGCCGAAGAGGTCAATGTCCCGTATTCGTTTGCCCGCTCGATTCAGCACGGTTTGGTCCAGGCCGGTATTGTGGAGAGCCTGCGTGGCGTCCACGGTGGCATGCGTCTCAAGGTCAGTCCGGACGACGTCACTATCCGCCAAGTCGTCGAGGCCGTTCAGGGCCCTATGGTTATGAACGATTGCACCGCGCCCGATGGTGACTGTGCGCGCATGGGCGCGTGCTGCTATCATCCCCTGTGGGCCGGAGCTCAGGCGTTGATGCGCGACTACCTCGATTCCGTTTCGCTCGGCGACATCGTCGCTCACCGCCAGTTCCCGGCCGTCGATCCCAAGTTCGCCGACCGCGAAGCGTTTCCCGAGTACGCCACCTGTGCGTGCGCTTGCCGGGAGGAATAGCGCCGCATAAGGAGCATAGCCATGATTCAGGACCCCTTTCGTTCGATGATTCGTTCGGAAGGGGTTCTGCGTTATCGCGACCTTCCGTGGCGCCGCACACGCGATCCGTACATCATTTGGCTTTCTGAGGTCATGCTGCAGCAAACGCAGGTGCCGCGTGTGGAGGCGCGCATGCCGGTGTGGCTCGATCGTTTTCCGACCGTGCAGGCGCTTGCCCAGGCCGCGCCTTCCGATGTTTTGGACGCTTGGCAGGGCATGGGCTACAACCGACGCGCTCTGGCGCTTCACGGGGCCGCTCAGCGCGTTGTAGAGGACTGGGACGGGGAGTTTCCGAGTGAGACGCGTGACTTGGTCGCTCTGCCTGGTATTGGCCCGGCAACGGCGCAGGGTATCCGGTCGTTTGCGTTTGATCTTCCGGGGGTGTATCTAGAGACCAACGTGCGCACGGTCTTTTTGCATCATTTCTTTCCCGATGTGCCGGCTGTTCCCGATCGCGAGCTGGTGCCGCTGATTCAAGCCGCCTGTCCGGCGGCCCCCGGTGCGGTGGCGGATGAGATCGCGCCCTTTGCCGTGCCTCAAGACGATGCCGACACGCCGCGCGCGTGGTATTACGCGTTGCTAGATTACGGCGCATATCTAAAAAAGACGTTGCCCAATCCGTCCAGGCGCTCGGCGGGCTATAGCCGTCAATCAAAGTTTGAGGGCTCGCGTCGCCAAAAGCGCGCGCATATCGTGCGTATGTTGCTGGCAGCGCGCGATGGCCAGCCGGCGGGGATTACGCTTGCTGACGCCGTGGTGGGCGTTAACGAAATGGAGACGGCGGCCGGTCGCGGGCCGGTCGAGTGCGACTTGATCGCGGGCATTCTAGCCGACCTGGAGCGTGAGGGCTTTTGCCGAGTCGAGGGCGATCGCTGGCTGAGCATCTAGCCTATGCAAATCTGAAGAACGGGATTGTAAGGTTTAAATTCGCGGCTTGAGGGCATCCTAAAGACGAGGCCGCTCGAAGCCTACGGGCGGCATATGTTGAAGGGAAGTACACCTATGGATTTTGAGAACTCTCAGACCAAGAAGAACCTCGAGACTGCTTTTGCCGGTGAGTCCCAGGCACACACCAAGTATCGCTACTATGCATCCAAGGCCAAAAAGGACGGCTACGTTCAGATCTCGAATATCTTTGCCGAGACGGCGGGCAACGAGTCCGAGCACGCCAAGCTGTGGTTTAAGTATCTGCACGACGGCGCCGTCCCCGATACCCTGGACAATCTGCGTGATGCCGCTGCGGGCGAGAACTACGAGTGGACCACGATGTACGACGAGTTCGCCAAGACCGCCGAGGAGGAGGGCTTTACCGAGATCGCCGCAAAGTTCCGTGGCGTCGGCGCTGTCGAGAAGGCCCACGAGGAGCGCTATAACAAGCTTGTCGAGCGCATTGAGTCGGGCGAGGTGTTTGAGCGTGAGGGCGTGAAGCTATGGAAGTGCCTGAACTGCGGGCACCTGCACGTTGGTGCCGAGGCGCCTGAGGTGTGCCGGGTGTTTACCCACCCTACGGGTTATTTTGTGGCGCTGTTGGTTAACTACTTGGGGGTGGGGCTGGCTTGCGCTGGGCGGGGTGGGGGGTATTACCTTCCCTCCCCGCTCACGGCTCCGCAGGGTCGCGTTGAGGGAAGGTAATCCCGCCCACCCGGCCCGCTGTGGGTCGTCGCGTGCTCGCTACAGAAAAGCTGATTAGAAGTTTGTGTGCCGCCCCTTTTGGGCGGCACGTTTTGTATAGGGATTGGGTTGCGGCCATTTGGTTGATGGTTCGGTTATTTGGTTGACGGGGCTTGCTCCGGGTTGGGGCGGCGCCGTTGTTTAGGGGGTACACTGGGTGGCGACTTTTAGTTTATCTACTACCTGATGGGGTGTTTTTTATGGGCAAGAAGTCTCGGGCTCGGGTTGCTGCGGCGGGAACTCGCAAGGATCCTGGTCGTCGGGTTGCCGAGGGTAAAAAGGCCGATCGTGCCGAGAAGGACAAGAAGGTCGGGGCGCATGCTCATCCTGAGTGGGCGCCTCATTTGAATTCGGCTAGTGAGGATTTGACTGCCAAGTTATTTACTCTGGTCGAGGTAATTTTGGGCGTGGTGCCCCTTGTGGTTATCGGTTTGTTCTTGGCTTCGAAGGACGCCACGAGTGTCGATAAACTCACCGATGTCTTTTCTCAGGACCCCTCGATGGTGGTCACGTTCATTTCTGCGTGCTTGCAGCCGTTTGTGGCGTACATGCTGTATATGGTCTATCGCAAATACTGCGAGGGCGATGCGGGCTTTGCCGCCGGTAACCTGATCGGTCTTTTGTGCTCCGAGATCCTACTGCTCAATATCCCGGGCGTCATCGGCATGGGCATCTTGCTGTGGCGTGTCTGGCGCAACGTTGCCCCGCACTTTGAGAGCTGGTTGTTTGAACGCCGTGCAATGGGCGTGCTGGCAGACATCGCGGGCTCGCTCGTGATTCTAGCCTTGGCGTTTATGTGCGCCACCGCCACCCGAGGTCTCGCAGGCATGTAGTCTGTCCTCACCGACCACGGAGCGCAGGGCGGGGAAACCTTTCCCTCTCGCTCACGGCTTCGCAGGGTCGCGCGAGGCAAAGGTTTCCCCGCCCTGCGCTCCGGCGTTGAGTCGTCGCGTGCTCGTTACAGAAAAGCTGATAATAAGTTTGTGTGCCGCCCTTTGGGGCGGCACTTTTTGTGTGGGGTCCCTGTTTCCACAATTTCCGTCAAGCTTTTGGTTAGATTTTGGTCAGTTGGCGTAAGGGTGGAAGGCCAAAAGATTGCTGACGAAAAAAGCTCAGAGAAAGTGCTGGTAGGGGAGTTGTTGAGCTTTTCGACAGCTTTTGAGCAAAAGAAACTTTGTGGCTATTGCCGGCGATTGCGTTGTCGCGGTCATGGCGGTGCGGGATGCTGGTCGTAAGCGTCGAATTCTCCGACTTTGGAGGCCAACATGGACCTGTTTCTTGAGACTCCGCAGCAACAAGCTGAGCGCATGCTGCGTCAGCAGCAACGACTCATGGAGATGCAAATGCAAGGGGCGGCAGCCCAGCCCTTTGCGCAAAATGTCGTGCCCGCTGCTGTACCTGCAGCTGTGCCCGGGTGTGAATCGGCGCCAGAGGCCTATTCCGTACAGCAAGATTCATATGCGCAGGAGCTCGCGTTCGACAAGCGTCGTGCGCGTCGTCGCCGTGTGGGCCAGCGCTTGCGCACATTGGCGATGATCGTGCTCATCCCGTTAGGGCTTGCGGCCATCTTTCTGGCGTCGTATGCCCTCACGTGCATCCTCAACGGCGCATCGCCCAACGAGGTGCTCCAACATCTGTCAGCCCTCGGCCAGCGCCTAGGCGATGTCATAACAACCATCCAGGTCGGTTGGGAAGGCTGACGTTTGCCGCCATTGGTCTTCTTGGATGCAAGGATTATCGCCACGAGTGGAATCCTTGCATCTTACGGGCCCTATCGTGCGACTGAATAGTATTATTGAAGATGAATAATAATAGGATTTGATATGTATAAGCAGGATTTAGAGCAGACTCTGTTGGGCATTGACGAAGAGGCGGAGCTGGAAATAGGTCCAAGAGACGATAGACCGAGCGTTGTATTGGTGGGAGGAAGCGCCTTCATGCTAAACGATGTGACGAATCGGTCGGTTACACATGACATTGATGTGTTTGAGGCAGACAGGTGCCTCCGCGAGATCATAGCTCGATATCCCGAGGTGAATGGTATGGCGGTGACATATTGTAATCAGATGCCATTCAATTACGAAGATCGTTTGATTCCCTTGGATATTGGGGCGCGTTTTATCAGGTACTTTACGCCATCCTTGGAGGACCTGGCGGTAATGAAGCTCTATGCCTACCGTCCGAACGACATTATCGATCTTCATAGCCAGGCATTCGTCGACCGACTTGATTGGGGGCTGCTCGAACGGCTTATATTCGACGAGGGAGAAGCACTGGCGTCGTCGCCTTCGGAGCGAAGCTATCAAGAGATGGTCTGTGCATACAGGCAATACAAAAAGGAGGTGCTCGGTTGAATCTGACCTTTGAGGGATTCTTAAAAGGCTATTGCCGAGAGCTATCTGGACAGCAGTCGCTGAGTTTTAGAAAATTGGTTGAGCAGGCGACGACGGATGCGCCGCGTGTGGCGGAGCCTCTGTTTTTGCTCGCTTTGGCGCAAGGAAAAGCCGAATACGTTCTGGGTTTATCCGAGGGCTCGTGGATGGAACGGGATTACCGAGACGTTTTATCCTTGTACGGTCAAGCGGGTAGCATGGCGTCTCTATGCGCCAAAAGTGAGCTCCCTAATCGTTATGCCAACGTTTGGCGTGCGTATAGAGCGGTGAAGGAAAAGCCGGCGGCCGATAGAAGGGTGAACGCCCTGATGAGAAAGAAAACGCTGGAAGCATTGGAGGAATCGGGTGTAACGCGCTATGGCCTCTGCCGTGCTCTGCGCCTGAATAAAGGAAACGTATACGCATACTTGGCCGGCGATGACTCAAAGGTGAGCAGGAAAACGGCGCGCCGCATTATGGAATATGCGGAGGAGAGGGGCACCCAAGAAGGGGCCGGGCGCCCGGTGCGTGTGGCGGGGTAAGATTGATCGCGGTTTTGATTGATGACCGATTGAGTTTGTTGGGCGGAGTCTATGTCTGCTATTGATATCGTACTTGTTGTGATCGCCTTGGTGGCGGTGGGGGTTGCTGTGGCTTGCGCCCTCCAGCTCAAGAGCCTGCGTGCCGAGTTGCGGGAGCGTGGCGACAGTAGCGCGGAAACGCTGGCAGCACTCGAGCAGGCCAACAACGCGCTCGATGCCCTGAACGTCGCGCTGGCCGAAACTCGCCGCACGGCCAACGCCATCGCGCAGCAGCAGACGACAGATGCGGCCGTGGAGCAGCAACGTTACCTGACCATCGCACGCGAGTTTTCGCAAGCTGGTGACCGGATGGATGACCTGCGCCGCGAGACGGCCCAACAGCTCGGTGCCAACCGCGAGGGCATCGAGCACCGCCTGGACAAGGTGCGCGAGACGGTCGATGCCCAGCTGGGTGCTATCCGCAAAGACAACAACGTGCAGCTCGATCAGATGCGCGCGACGGTGGACGAGAAGCTCTCTCGCACGCTCAACGACCGACTTTCGGCATCGTTTAAGCAGGTGAGCGACCAGCTCGAGGCCGTGTACAAGGGCCTGGGCGATATGCAATCTATCGCTACCGGCGTAGGCGACCTCAAGCGTGTGCTGGGCAATGTAAAAGCGCGCGGCATTTTGGGCGAGGTACAGCTGGGTGCGATCCTGACGGACATCCTCACACCCGACCAGTATCTGGAAAACGTTGCCACCAGGCCCGGCGCCTCGGAGCGCGTTGAGTTTGCCGTCAAGCTGCCGGTAGACGAGGGCGATCCCGTGCTGCTGCCGATCGACTCCAAATTCCCGGGCGACGCGTACGAGCATCTGCTCGACGCCCAGGAGTCGGGCGATGCGGAGGCCGTTGCCGCAGCGCGCAAGACGCTCGATATGATGGTGAAACGCGAGGCAAAGGACATCTGCGAAAAGTACCTGAGTGTGCCGGCAACGACCAACTTTGGCATCATGTTCGTGCCGTTTGAGGGGCTGTACGCCGAGGTCGTCAGCCGACCCGGGCTCATCGAAACCCTGGGCCGCGACTATCATGTCAACGTTGCCGGTCCCAGCACCATGGCCGCCACTCTCAACAGCCTGCAGATGAGCTACCAGACGTTTAGGCTGCAAAAACGTACCGACGACGTGCTGCGCGTGCTCTCCGCCGTCAAGGCCGAGCTGCCGCGCTATCAAAAGGCGCTGCGCCGCGCCCAGCAGCAGATCGAGACCGCGGGCAAAACGGTCGAGGGCATCATCACCACGCGCACCAACGTCATGGAGCGCAAGCTCAAGGACATCGACGCACTGGAAGACGTCGACCAAGCCGATGAGATCTTGGGACTCACGTCCGCGGACCTTCTCACAGACCAAGAAGACGAAGGCTAATTGCAACAAGACGGTGGGGCGCCGGCGCAAACGCGGGCGCCCCACCGCTTTTCGTATCGCACTGGTCTGGAGCGTGCTCCAATGTGCAACAATGGCGTTTCGCCCTATCAGATGCGAAAGGAAGCCCATGTCTCAGAGAAGCACCAGCCCGCTCAGCCGCTCCACCGTGCGCCGCACGCTGCAGCGGTTTTGGGGTGTCACGCGCACGCAGCCGCTGATTGTCTTTCTCTCGGTGTTCTCGTCGGCGGGCTACATCTTTTTGCTGACGTTTGCCAATACCTATGTGATGGCCCTCATTGTCGACCGCGTTCAAGCCGGTCCCGTGGTGGGTGACCAGGTGTTTGAGGTCTTCGGCTCCTATATCCTGGCGCTCGTACTCGTTAACCTGGTGGGTCAGATCCTCTCCAAGCTACAGGACTACACCGTCTACAAGCTCGAGATTGCAGGCAACTATCACCTGGCGCGCCTATGCTTCGACACGCTCTCCAACCAATCCATGACATTCCATACCAGCCGCTTTGGCGGATCGCTTGTGAGCCAGACAAGCCGTTTTATGAGCGGCTACACGGGTCTGGTCGACGTGACGGTGTATTCGCTCATCCCCACCATCACCTCGGTCATCTGCACCGTGGCCGCACTCGCCCCGGTGGTGCCGACGTTTACCGTGATCCTGGTGTGCATCATGGTCGTCTACATCGCGTTTGTCTGGCTTATGTACAAGCGCATCATGCCGCTTTCGGCCGCGACGTCCGCCGCGCAGAACAAGCTCTCGGGCGTGCTCTCCGACGCGGTCACGAACATCTTGGCCGTCAAGACCTGCGGGCGCGAGGACTTTGAACGCGATCTGTTCGACACCGCCGATCGTGCCGCGCGCGACGCGGAGACGGTCTCGATGCACGCCATGATGCAGCGCAACTTTACGACCTCGGGCCTCATCGTCATCACCATGGCCGTGGTGAGTGTGTTCGTGGCGGGCGGCAACGCGTGGTTTGGCATCTCGGCCGGCTCGCTCGTCATGATCTTTACCTACACCTATAACCTCACCATGCGCCTGAACTACGTAAGCTCCATGATGCAGCGCATTAACCGCGCGCTGGGCGATGCGGCCGAGATGACGCGCGTGCTGGACGAGCCACGTTTGGTGGCAGATGACCCGGACGCCCCTGAGCTCAAAGTGACCGAGGGCGCGATTGATTTTGAGCACCTGAGCTTTGCGTACCGTGACGCTGCGGCGGGCGAGAGCGTGTTCGATGACCTGACACTTCATGTGGCGGCGGGCCAGCGCGTGGGCCTGGTGGGCAAATCGGGTTCGGGTAAGACGACGCTCACCAAGCTGCTGCTGCGCCTGGACGATGTTCAGGGCGGCCGCGTGCTCGTGGACGGTCAGGATGTCTCGCGCTGTACGCAGCAGAGCCTGCGCCGCCAGGTTGCCTACGTGCCGCAGGAGGCGCTGCTGTTCCACCGCTCCATTCGAGAGAATATTGCCTACGGCCGCCCCGACGCCACTGATGAGCAGATTCGCGAGGCCGCGCGCCTGGCCAACGCCCTGGAGTTTATCGACCGCTTGCCCCGTGGCTTTGACACCATGGTGGGCGAGCGCGGCGTCAAGCTCTCGGGCGGCCAGCGTCAGCGCGTGGCTATCGCCCGCGCCATCCTAACCGACGCGCCGATTCTGGTGCTCGACGAGGCGACCTCTGCCCTCGACAGCGAGTCCGAGGCGCTGGTGCAGGAGGCGCTCGAAAACCTGATGCGTGGACGTACCTCCATTGTGGTGGCGCACCGCCTGTCCACCGTGGCGGCGCTCGACCGCATTGTGGTGCTGGCCGATGGCGAGATCGTCGAGGACGGCACGCATGCGCAGCTCGTCGAGGCGGGTGGCGAGTACGCGAGCCTGTGGAGCCGTCAGACCGGCGCATTCTTGGAGGCGTAAGCGTCTCGGACGTGGGACAATTGTGCCCATAAGTTTATTGTGCCGTTGAGCCGAGGAGTCGTTATGCCACGCGAGACCAATGCCGCCAAGCGCGAGCGCGCCATCGAGGTGTGTGAGCGCCTCAACCGTCGCTATGGCCCGGTCGAGTGCTTTTTGGACCACGAGAATCCCTTCCGCCTGCTGATCGCGGTGCTGCTCTCGGCGCAAACGACCGATGCGCAGGTCAACAAGGTGACGCCGCGGCTGTTTGCCCAGTGGCCCACGCCCGAGGCCATGGCCGGGGCGAGCGTGGCTGACGTGGCGGGCACCATCAAGTCACTCGGCTTCTACAAGAGCAAAGCCAAGCATGCCGTCGAGGCCGCGCAGATGATCGTCGCCGACTATGGCGGCGAGGTGCCGGCCGACATGAAGGAACTCGTGAAGCTGCCGGGCGTGGGACGCAAGACGGCGAACATCGTGCTCAACGTGGGGTATGGCATCGTGGAGGGCATTGCGGTGGACACGCACGTCAACCGCATTGCGCACCGCCTGATGCTGAGTCCCAAGACGCATGCCAAGGAGCCGCTCAAGACCGAGCAGGATTTGCTCAAGATTTTGCCGCACGAGTATTGGGAGTCGGTCAACCATCAGTGGATCACCTTCGGTCGCGAGATCTGCGATGCCCGCAAACCCAAGTGTGACGAGTGTCCGCTGGCAGATTTGTGCCCCAGCGTGCGCGTAGCGGGGTAGGGCGGAACGCATTTTCGTCTGGCGTTTTTTGCGGGGCTGGGTTTGCCCTTGAGCCGGAGTCCTCTCCATGCGCTACCATGACAGACAATGTATTTGACGTACGACCCGCCGAGCTTGCCCCGGCGGGCTTTTGGCGTTGCGATGCCGGAGGAACAGCATGCTCATTCACCGTATAGCCGCGCAGCTCTACACTGCCGAGGCGCTGCAGACCGTCGAGGCCGGACTCGATGCCGGCGAGGACGTGACGCTGGCCGTGTCGCAGTCGGGCCGCACGCTTATGGCGGCCGCCCAGTTTGCGCGCCGTCCGCGCCCGACGGTCTACATTGTGAGTGGCGAGGATGCGGCCGATCGCGCCGCGCGCAGCCTTGCCGCCTACGTGGGGCTGGCGCACGTGTGCCGTTTTCCCGAGCGCAAGGACTATCCGTGGCGCGAGCAGGCGCCCGACGATGCCGTGGTGGCGCAGCGCTGCGAGGCTCTGGGGCGCATCGTGCGCGGGGACAACTGCATCATGGTTGCCTCGGCCCGCGCGCTGCTGCGCTGCGTGCCGCCGGTCGAGAGCCGCTATTGGGAGTCCACGACCTTTGCGGTGGGCGAGGAGATTCCTTTTGATGAGGTGCCGCAGCGCCTAGTGGGCATGGGCTACACCAATGCCGGCGCCGCCGACGCGCCCGGTCTGTTCCGCGTGCACGGCGACACCGTCGAGGTGTTTCCCGCGCAGGAAAAAGCGCCCGTGCGCATTGAGTTCTTTGGCGACGAGATCGACCGCATCCGTCGCATGGTGAGCTCAACGGGGCAGACCATCGGTAACGAAGACAGCATCGAGATCTTCCCCTGCCGTGAGCTGGCGCTTACCGACGAGGCCGTCCACAACATGCATGTGGCGCTCTATCGCGCCAGCCAGGACGACAGCAAGCTGGCCGCATTGCTCGAGATGGTGGATGCGCGCATCGTTACACCCGAGCTCGACCGCTTTTTGCCGGTAATGTACGGCCAGACCGTGAGCCCGCTGGCGCACGTGAGCGGCAAGGCGCTCGTGGTGCTGTCCGAGCCGCGCTCGCTGTTCGACGATTGCCTGCGTGCCTACGAGGATATCGAGGCGCGTGCTGGCGAGGCAGGGATTGACCGGCTGGATGGCCTGTATGTACGTGCCCAGCAGCTCGATTTTGGTGCCCAGCAGCGCCTGAACTACGTGAGCCTGATCCGTGCCGGCGGCGCGGTGACGGCGGAGCTCAAGATTGAGCAGCCGGCCATTGCGGGCTCGGACAATCGCTTTATGACGCGCATTCAGGAAGTCGTGGGCAAGCGCTACGCCTGCGTGTTTGCCATTCCCGACCGCGGTGCGCGCGAGTCGATGGAGCTCACCTTTGGCGACGAGGGCATTACCTTTGAGGAGTCGCTGACCGCGGCGCCCGAAAATGCCGGTGCTATCGGCGACCGCGTGCGCGTGGCGGCGGCGGATTCTGTCGACCGTGCCGCCCGCCAGGAGGCCCATGCTTCCATTCGCGAGCGCAAGGCAGATGCGCTCAACGCCCGCTCGCTCGAGGCGGGTGCTGCCCAGGCTGCCGCCGGTGCCGCCGTGCCTACTATCTCGCGCGGACGCGTGACCTTTGTCGATGCCGCTCTGCCGCAGGGCGTGGTGGTGCCCGATGCCAACCTGGCCGTGTTCTCGATCGCCGACCTCAACGCCCGCATGGACGCCAACCGCGCGCGCAGCCGCCGCAAGGTGGACATTACGCAGATCACGTTCCCGTTTAAGCCGGGCGACTACGTGGTGCACGCCACTCACGGCATCGCGCTCTTTAGCGAGATCGCGCGCCAGGAAGTGGGCGGCAAGGAACGCGACTACTTTTTGCTGGAATATGCCGACGGCGACAAGCTCTACGTGCCGTTGGAGCAGGTCGACCGCATCACGCGATACGTCGGTCCCGACGGTGACAAGCCGCGCCTGACCAGGCTCAATACCGCCGACTGGACGCGTGCCACCAACAAGGCACGCAAGAACGCCAAAAAGCTGGCGTTTGACCTGGTCGATCTGTATACGCGCCGCTCGTCGATTACCGGTATCGCCTGCCCGCCCGACACGCCCGAGCAGATCGAGATGGAGCAGAGCTTCCCTTACGACGAGACGCGCGACCAGCTGGAGGCCATCGCCGACATTAAGGCCGACATGGAAGCGCCCAAGCCCATGGACCGCCTGCTGTGCGGCGACGTGGGCTTTGGCAAGACCGAGGTCGCTCTGCGCGCGGCGTTTAAGTGCGTTGACTCCGGCCGCCAGGTCATGGTGCTCTGCCCCACGACCATTCTGGCCCAGCAGCACTACGAGACGTTCTTTGAGCGCTTTGCTCCGTTTGGCCTTGAGGTCGAGGTGCTCAGCCGCTTCCGCACGCCGGCGCAGCAAAAGCGCGCGCTCAAGGCGTTTGCCGAGGGCACGATCGACGTGCTTATCGGCACGCACCGCCTGCTTTCGGCCGATGTGAACCCCAAAAACCTGGGCCTGGTGATCATTGACGAGGAGCAACGCTTTGGCGTGCAGCACAAGGAGCAGCTCAAGAACCTGCGCGAGCAGATTGACGTGCTCACGCTTTCGGCCACGCCTATCCCGCGTACCATGCAGATGGCCACGAGCGGCGTGCGCGACATGAGCCTGATCACCACGCCGCCGACCGGGCGTCGTCCCGTGGTCGTGCACGTGGGGGAGTATGACCCCGACGTGGTGAGCGCGGCGATTCGCCTAGAGGTGGGTCGCGGCGGTCAGGTGTACTACGTGTCCAACCGCGTCAAGACCATCGACGACGCCGTGGCACGCGTGCACGAGGCCGCGCCCGAGGCGCGCGTGGGCGTGGCACACGGCAAGATGAGCCCGCGCGAGGTCGAGGACGTGATGATTGAGTTCGCGACCAAAAAGATCGATGTGCTCATCGCCACGACCATCGTGGAGAGCGGCATCGACAACGCAACGGCCAACACGCTGATCATCGAGGACTCGCAGCGCCTTGGCCTGGCGCAACTCTACCAGCTCAAGGGCCGTGTGGGCCGCTCTGCCACGCAGGCCTACGCGTACTTTATGTTCCCGGGCGAGCTGCCGCTCACCGAGGAGGCAACGGCGCGCCTGACCGCACTTTCCGAGTTCCAGGACCTGGGCAGCGGCATGCGCATCGCCATGCGCGACCTAGAGATCCGTGGCGCCGGTTCGCTTATGGGAGCCGAGCAGCACGGCAATCTGTCGAGCGTGGGCTTTGACCTGTTTACGCAGATGCTGGGCCAGGCCGTGGCCGAGGCGCGCGGCGATGACGATGCCGGCGTGGAGGCGGCGAGCGTGGGTATTAACCTGCCGGCCGACTACTTCTTGTCCGAGGAGTACCTGCCGGCGGTGGACCAGCGCGTGCTCGTGTACCGTAAGCTCGCAGCGGCCGAGGACCTGGAGAGCATTGACGAGGTGCAGGAAGAGACCGAGGCAGCGCATGGTGAGCTGCCGTTGGCGGGACTCAACCTGTTCAATCGCGCACGAACCCGCATTCGTGGCGAGCGCCTGGGGCTCGAGAGCGTCACGCTCAGTGGCGGCCGCATTACGTTTTTGGGCGTCGACGTGCCCAAGAAGGTGGCCTTTGAGCTTAAGACCCGCTATGGCGCGGTGAACTTCCCCAAGAGCCGCAAGCTGTCGGTGCCCTACAAGGCGGGCGCCGGCGCGGGCAGCGGCCTGGGTCGCGGTCTCGACGCCAACGACGGTACCGGCCCCGTGGCTGCGGCACTCATGCTGTTGCAGGAATTAGGCGCGAGCGACGATGACTAACAAGTAGGGGGCGTAGCGGGGCATAGCTACCAGTTGTTCTTTGCCCCGCCACCTCGCAGGTTGATTCCAGCCCCATCGAAAGGAAAGCATGTTCGGATACATCTATAAGAAAGATGTCGCCATTATCGCGGTTGTCCTATGTCTTTGTCTGGGCGTGGGCAGTTTCTTCGATTATCAGATTTCGAGCGCGCTGTTCAACATCGGCAGCATGTACGGTCGCTTTGTCGAGGCGGCCGGCGAGCTGCCGTTTGAGCTGACGGCGAGCGTCGCGGGCGTTATGCTCGTGCGCTCAGCGCGCCCCGATTCCAAGACGAGCAAGTGGCTCGCCGTGCTCGGCATCCTCGTCAACGTTGGCCTGACCGGCTACGAGATCGTTTCGTCCCTGAGGGTTGGCGGCAAACTCATCGCGGCTCAGTTGGTGCTGACGTTTGTGCTGGCCATCGTCGCCAACCTCATCGTCTATCGCCTCACGCGCACGACCGAGCCCGACGAGCTCACACGCTGGGCGTTGATGGTGCTTGCCGTGTGGATCGCTCAGGCCATCATCCTCAACGTGATCGTCAAGCCGCTGTGGTCGCGCCCGCGCATGCGCGTGATCGAGGTCACGCCGGGGCTCAATTTTCAGCCGTGGTGGGTAATCGGCAATCCCGACAAGTGGGCCTATATCGCGGCCGGCGTGATCAAGGACGGGTTCAAGTCGTTTGCGAGCGGACACGCGGCGCACGCGGCGATCGGCCTCATGCTCGCCGGGCTTCCCGCGGCAGCCTTTAAGGAAAAGCCGTCACGCCGTCGTGTGGTCTTTTGGGCGGCGGCTGTGGTCGTGGCGCTCGTCGCGCTTGGCCGCATCGTGATCGGAGCGCACTTTTTGAGTGACGTGAGCTGCGGCTTTGCCCTGGTGCTGGCGCTTGAGTGCCTTGCCGCGCGTATTGCCTATCCCAACGGCGTACAATAGCTCCGTTTGAATCATCTGACCGATACCCGGTAAGAGAGGATTGCCATGCTCGCGTTTAACAACGATTATTCCCACGGCGCACACCCGGCGGTGCTGCAGGCGCTCGTCGACACTAATATGGAGCCGCAGCCCGGCTACGGTACCGATGCACATACCGAGCGTGCCAAGCACCTTATTCGCGAGGCCTGCCAGGCCCTCGATGCCGACGTGTTTTTTCTGGTGGGCGGCACGCAGGCCAACGCGACGGTGATCGACATGCTGCTCGCGCCGTACGAGGGCGTCGTTGCTGCCGAGACTGGCCACGTCGCCTGCCACGAGGCGGGCGCCATCGAGTTTGGCGGCCACAAGGTACTCACCATCCCCGGCTACGAGGGCAAGATGCACGCCGAGGACCTCGAGAACTATATCCAGGTGTTCTATGAAAACGAGAGCTACGAGCACACGGTGTTCCCGGGCGCCGTGTACGTGAGTCTATCGACCGAGTACGGCACGCTGTACTCCAAGGCCGAGCTCGCGGCGATTCACGCAGTGTGCCAGAAGCGCGAGATTCCGCTGTTTGTGGATGGCGCCCGTCTGGCCTATGCGTTGGCGGCCGATGAGTGCGACATTACCCTGCCCGAGCTGGCGCAGCTGTGTGACGTGTTCTACATCGGCGGCACCAAGTGCGGCGCGCTCTGCGGCGAGGCTGTGGTGTTTTGCGGCATGCACGCCCCGGCGCATCCCATTCCGCGTATTAAGCAGCACGGCGCGCTGTTGGCCAAGGGCCGTCTGACGGGCGTGCAGTTTGAGGCGCTCTTTACCGATGGCCTGTATTTTGAGATTGGCCGTCAGGCGATCGAAACCGCTCAGGCGCTTCGTCGCGTGCTGCACGAGCACGGCTACCGGTTCTTTTTGGAGACGCCCACAAACCAGCAGTTCGTGATTCTGCCCAACGAGGACATGGCGCGCATTCGCGAGCATGCGGCGATCGAGTACTGGGAAAAGTACGACGAGGCCCACACGGTGGTGCGCTTTTGCACCAGCTGGGCCACGACGCAGGAGGATATCGACGCGTTGGCGGCGGTTCTGTAGCCTGATGTAATGACGAGGGGCCGCCTTGCGCTGGGTTTGGCGCAAGGCGGCCTTTGTTTTTGAGGGAGAAGGGTTGTATGACCGAGATGTCCGAGCCGACGATTCGTCTGGCGACGCCCGATGATGCGCCGGCGTTGCTTGCCATCTATGAGCCGTATGTGCGCCAGACGGCGATTACCTGCGAATACGAGGTGCCGAGCGTTGAGGAGTTCGCCGGGCGTATTGAGCGTACGCTCAAGCGCTATCCGTATTTGGTGATGGAGTTGGACGGGCGTCCGGTAGGCTATGCCTATGTGAGTCCGCTTAACAGCCGCGAGGCGTACGACTGGTCGGTCGAGACGTCGATCTACCTGGCGCGCGATGTACGCCACGGCGGGCTGGGTCGCGAGCTGCACGATGCGCTCAAGCAATGCCTGATCGCGATGGGCATCACCAACATGTGCGCGCTCATTGCCGTGCCGCACGATAAGGACGACGAGTACCTGACGCACAACAGCCAGGATTTCCATGCCCATATGGGATATCGCCTGGTGGGCGCCTTCGACCGCTGCGCCCAAAAGTTCGGCCGCTGGTACGACATGTGCTGGATGGAGTTGGTCCTAGCCGAGCGCACACCCAACCAACCCAAACCAACCTGGTTTCCCGACCTCCCCAAACCTACCATTTAGGGGCAGGTTTATTTTGGCAGGTTAGCCGATGGGTTCGGTGTATTTGGCGCGGTCGGTGCGCTGGATGCGCTTGGAGACATGGAGCGGGCGGCCGTCGGTGTCGTAGACGTAGTCGGTGATTAGGATCAACGCCTGCCCGCGCTCAACGTTGAGCAAAAACGCCTCGTTTTGCGAGGCATAGCACACCTCAAAGGTCTTGTGCCCCTGTGCCGGCGCGCGATGGAATTCCTGGCGCAGTGTGGCGTAGAGCGAACCGTTGATATCGCGATCGATGAGCGTCTCGAAGCTTGGCGGCAGGTAGGTGGTCTCCAAGCACAGCGGCGCGTCGTCCAGGTAGCGCAGGCGGACAAGTTTGACGAGTTTGCTGCCCACGGCGGCGTCAAAGAACTTGGCTATGCTGCCGGCCGCCTTGGCAAAGCCCGAGTCCACGGTGCGCGTGGTGGGCTTCATGCCCTGGCCTTCGACCTGCTTGGTATAGCTCGAAAACACCAGGTTGTTCTCGTGGAGCGCGGGCGTGTCGGCCACAAAGGCGCCACGCCCGCGCTCGGTGCGCACCAGGCCCTCATCAACGAGAACCTTAAGGGCGTGGCGCACGGTGCTGCGCGACAGCCCCGATTCGTCCATGAGCTCCATCTCGGACGGCAGCTTGTTTCCGCGTGCGTAGATGCCGGCGGCGATGCGGTCGCGAAGCGTACCCGCCAAGCGCTCGTATTGGCTCAGTTTCTTTTTAGATGAAGCGTTCATGCGATCAGCCTATATCTAACTTGTATGCTTATCTAAGCAAGCATGTATTCAACACAACAATAAAACCGCTGGTATCGAGCTACCGAAAACCTTACCAGCAAAATTTCTAAGATAAATATAGCATACAACTAGTCGACATAACCAAAACATGTATGTAACTTGTATGCCATCGAGAGCATCAAACGAGAAGAAAGGCTGATGCACGATGACTACTCAGGAACAGGTTAAGGATGTCGTCTCCCAGGTTTTGGCTGACAAGGCAGACAAGGGCGGTATCAAGCGCGTCGTGTGGATTGGCGCCGGCGGATCCAATGGCGGCAACTACCCTGCTCAATACTTTATGGAGCACGAGGCCACGCAGGTCGTGAGCTCCAGCTACACCAGCAACGAATTCGTGCACGCAACCCCGGCCTACGTCAACGAGAACACCCTGGCCGTCGTCGTGTCCATGCGCGGCACCAAGGAGACCATCGTCGCCGCCCAGGTCGCCAAGGACCACGGCGCCAGCACCATCGCCATCTATGTTGACGAGTCCGGCCTCACCGAGGTCTGCGACTACAAGATCCAGTACGACAGCTTGGCCGTCGACGAGTCCTGCATGGGCCGCACCAACTCCGCCGTCGTGACCATGATCGCCATGGAGCTTACGCAGCAGACCGAGGGCTATGCCGAGTACGAGACCGCTATGGCCGCGTTCGACTTGGTCGACCCCATCTATCGCAAGGCCGTCGAGTACACCCGTCCGCTTGCTGCCAAGTGGGCCGAGCAGAACGCCGACAAGCCCTGCATCAACGTCATGGCTCAGGGTCCGCTCTTTGGTGCCGCCTACGTCTTTAGCATCTGCAACGTGCAGGAGATGCTGCAGATTGACTCCTGCACCATCAACACCTGCGACTTCTTCCACGGTCCCTTCGAGATCCTGGACAAGCGTACCTCGCTGTTCCAGCTCATCAGCGTCGGCCGCAGCCGCTGCAACGACGAGCGCGGCATCCGCTTCGTCAACCAGTACGGTGGCGAGCGCGTTTATCAGCTCGACGCCAAGGAGCTCGGCCTCAACGACATCAAGGACAGCGTGAGCGAGTACTTCAACCACCTGATCTTTGCCCCGATCCTCAACAACGTGTACATGCGCGCGCTCTCTGCCGTCACCCACAAGGATTACATGACGCGCCGCTACATGTGGAAGCTTGAGTATTAGTTACGCGGTTTTACCAAACCGCGTAACGGCTCGACGCTGCGCGGTCCGCATTTGGGCAATCTGACGTTCAACTTCAAGGGCGCGACCAGAAGGTCAGCGCCCTTTCGTTTCACGTCACCTTGTCTCAAATGCGGACCGCTCGCTGACTTATGCTCAACCAGCGGCGCCTTAGACGTTGGGGACGTTCTTAAATGACTAGTCATTCGGGAGCGTCCCAATGAGTATGTGGGGAAGCAGATTTTCCCGTCTGCCGATTTGTGTCTTGAAAAATGTATATAACGACTATAACGTAGTGTGAAACATATTGGAAACAATACCGAGGAGGCTGCGTTGAAGAAAAGCAATCTGGGCTATGTGCTGGTGCTGGTCGCCGCGCTTATGTGGGGCAGCATCGGAATCTTTGTAAACGGCATCTCGGCCATGGGCGTTTCGTCCCAGAGCATGGCGGCCTTTCGCCTGTTGGTCGGAGCGCTTGTCTTGGCGCCGGTCCTGATGTTTATGGGCTGCCGTCCGGGTGAGGTGTCTACCGTGGCTCAGGGTCCCCTGGCGCTATTCAAGGCAAGCCCCAAAGAGCTCGTCCCCTGCGCACTTGTCGGTATCGTCGGCTTGGCCGTCGCCAACACCTGCTATTACGAGTGCATGGGCGAGGTGGGCATGTCCACGGCCTCGGTGCTGCTCTACACCTCGCCGGTGTTTGGCGTCATGCTCGGCCGCGTGCTTTATCGCGAGGACGTGACCCCCAACAAGCTCGTTGCCATTGTCTTTAACATCGTTGGCTGCGTGCTTGCAGTGACCAATGGCGACCTTTCCGGTTTCCATTTTTCGGTTTGGGGCGTCACGTCGGGCGTGATTGCAGGTCTTTGTGGTGCGTCGCTCGCGGTGTTTAGCCGGATAGCAACCAAGACGGTCCACCCGCTGGCTGTCACGTTTTGGGGCTTTGTTTTTGGCGGTGCGGTTATGGCGGCTATCGCGGCTCCGTGGCCGGATGTCGCCGCGGCAATGTCGCCACAGCTGCTGCTGCTGTTCCTTGGCTTTGGACTCATCCCCACAGCCGTGGCTTACATCTTGTATATGCAGGGTCTGTCCATGGGGCTCGAGACATCGAAAGTTCCCGTCGTAATGTCATTCGAGACGGTCGTCACCGTACTGCTGGGCATTGGTGTCTACGCCGAGCCCGCCGGCGCGATCAAAGTCCCGGGCATCGTGCTGGTGCTCGCGTCCATCCTGATTATGAACACCGACTTCTCTAAGCTGCGCAACAGTGTGTTTGTCGGTCATGTCATTGAGAGCATGACCTTTAAGCCCAACGCGTGGTGGACGGAGAAATCTCAGGACATGGATCTGTTTAAGGAACGCACCGGCATCGCGCTGGAACCCACCGTGCAGGAAAGCCCCTGGTACTTCGTGCGATAGAGGATTGTGTGCGGCGTCTGACCTGGGGTTATCCAGCCAGCGCCGGCCTGCTCAGCCCCAACGTTTCAAGTACGTTAAACCCGTCAACGGTCGATTTTCACCCGCAAACGGTCTTTATACTAATTAGCAATATAAGCAACGTATAAGACGTTATAATGACCATAACGAAAAGGAGGAGGCAAGATGAATCAGATCATTCTCGCATCTCATGGCGGCCTGGCCGCAGGCGCCAAAGACACGCTCGAGATGGTTCTCGGCGACGTGTCGAACGTCCACGTCGTGTCGCTTGCTCGTGACGACAAGGAGCCCATCACCAATAAGGTGGACGCCATGATCGCCACGTTCAACGCGGACGACACCGTCTATGTGCTGACCGATATGCTCGGCAGCTCGGTCAACAACAACATGGTCGAGCTTTCCAAGAACGGCACGAAGTTCACGGTTGTCAGCGGTTTCAACATCCCGCTGGCACTGACGCTCGCTATGAGCCCCGTCCCCGTCAAGGGTGCCGAGCTCGCGGCCCTCATCAACGAGGCCCGCACCGGTCTGACCAACCCCAACGCGCCGGTCGAGGCTGCCGCGGCTCCCGCCAAGAAGGCTAAGGCGTCCCGTCACAGCTCCGGTCCCGCCAAGATCGTCCTCGCACGTCTTGACTACCGTCTGCTGCACGGCCAGGTCGTCTTTACCTGGACCACCAAGGTTCAGGCCGAGCGCATCATCGTCGTCGACAACGCTGCCGCCAACGATGACATCAAGAAGGGCGCTCTTAAGCTGGCCAAGCCCCAGGGCGTGCGCCTGAACGTCTTCACCGTCGAGCGTGCCCTCGCCAAGATGGACAAGCTCAACACCCTCGGCGAGCGCGTCATGTTCGTCTTTGGCAACACGGCCGAGATGCTGCAGTTCTGCCAGGGCTACAAGCTCGACGCCATCAACCTGGGCGCCACCGCCAACCACGACGGTGCCGATCAGGTCGGTGGCAAGGACAGCTCCGTCTTCCTCGACGCCAACCAGAAGGCCGACGTCAACCAGCTGCTCGACATGGGCATCAAGCTCTACGTCCAGCAGACCCCTACGTATCAGAGCGTCGACATCGACGCCAAGCTGTAATCAACCAGGCTTTTGCCTGACTGAAAGGAGAAGGGTATGAATACGTTCATCAGTGCGGTGCTCGTCGGCCTCGTCGGCGTGTTCTGCATGTGGGACTCCCGCCTGCTCGGTCGTCTTAACTTCGAGCAGCCCCTCGTTGGCGCTACGCTCGTCGGTCTGCTGCTGGGCGATGTGCCCACCGGCCTTGCCGTCGGTGCCGCCGTCGAGCTCGTGTCCATGGGCCTGGTGCAGGTCGGCGCCGCCGTTCCGCCCGATATGGTCCTGGGCGGCATCGTGGCCGCTGCCTTTGCGTGCCTGACCGATGCTTCCGCCGAGACCGCCATGACGATCGCCATCCCGGTCGCCGTCCTGGGTCAGCTCCTCGGCATCGTGTTCCGCTCCATCATCGCCGCCCTTACCCATGTGGCAGATAGCGCGATCGATAACGGAAAGTTCAAGACCGCCTACCGTATGCACATCTGCGCCGGCTCCGGTCTGTACGCCGTCATGTACTTCCTGCCGATCTTCCTCGCCGTCTTTGTTGGCACCGACCTGGTTCAGGCCATCGTCAACATGGTTCCCGAGTGGCTGTCCACTGGTCTGAACGTTTCGACCAAGATCATGACCGCCTACGGCTTGGCCCTGCTGCTCACCATGATGATCAAGAAGGGTATGACTCCGTTCCTGTTCATCGGTTTCCTGCTCGCCGCTTACCTCAACCTGTCCGTCATCGCGGTCGCTCTGATCGGTGTGTGCCTGGCTGTCGTCTTCATGGGCTTCAAGTTCAACGGTTCCCATGCAGCCGCCGGTGTCGATTCCGACTACGATCCGCTCGAAGACGACGAAGACTAAGGAGGAACACACTATGGCAACCGCAACCAAGGACGTGTCCCTGAACAAGAAGGTCAGCCAGTTCTTCTGGCGCTCCTGGGCCATCCAGGCCTCTTGGAACTACGAGCGTCAGATGAACATGGGCTTCCTCTACGGTATGGTTCCCACGCTCGATCGCCTCTATCCGGATGAGTCCGACCCCAAGCAGCTCGCTGCTAAGAAAGAGGCTTACCACCGTCACATGGCGTTCTACAACTGCACCCCGCAGACGAGCGCCTTCATCCTAGGTCTCACCGCCTCCATGGAGGAGGAGTACGCCAAGGATCCCGAGAACTTCGATCCCGATTCGATCAACGCGGTCAAGACCTCCCTCATGGGTCCGCTTTCCGGCATCGGTGACTCCTTCTTCCAGGGCACCATCCGCGTTATCGCCTTTGGCCTGGGCGTTCAGCTGGCTCAGCAGGGCTCCATCATGGGCCCGATCCTGGCCATGCTCATCTCCATCGTCCCCTCTGTGCTGATCACTTGGTTCGCAGCCAAGATGGGCTATCAGGGCGGCCACGAGTACCTGAGCAAGCTTCAGGGCGGCGACCTCATGGAGAAGCTCATGTATGTCTGCGGCATCGTGGGTCTTATGTCCGTGGGTGGCATGATCGCTACGCTGATCGGCGCCACCACCCCGCTGCAGTTCGCTGAGGGCACCGTCGTTATCCAGGACATCCTGGACGGCATGATGCCCCAGATGATCTCCCTTGGCCTCACCGGCCTTATGTACTGGCTCATCAAGAAGAACGTCAACACCGGTTGGCTTCTCGTGATCGCCATCGTGGGCGGCATCGCCCTCTCCGCGGCCGGCATCCTGGCCTAGTCGCGACCAAGCGTCTAACCGCTTTCCCCCGGGGGCCTGCCTGGCATCCCATACCCCAGGCAGGCTTCCATTCCCAAAATGCGACAATGGGACAGTCCCCTTGTCGCATCCTCAACGGGCCGGCGACTCGGTCCAAACCACGGTAACCCTGCGAGCGCCCGGCAATGTGGCGCCGCAAAAATCGAAAGGAATGTGTCAGATGTACGAGATCGACCTTAACCTCCCTAAGCAGATCGTCGCTGACGTCCTGTCCAACCACGAGATCCACAGCGTCGCCTTCGTCGGCTGCGGTGCTTCCATGTCCGACCTTTACCCCGCCAAGTACTTCCTGGCCAACAACACGGACAAGCTGAACGTTCAGATCTTCACCGCTAACGAGTTCAACTACGACACGCCTTCCTGGGTCAACGAGCACACCTTCGTGATCACCTGCTCCCTCGGTGGCTCCACGCCCGAGACCGTCGAGGCCAACAAGACCGCCAAGAAGCACAACTGCCCGGTCGTCTCCCTCACCAACAAGGCTGGCTCCGCTCTGACCGTCGACGCTGACTACGTCATCGTTCACGGCTTCCACGCCAACTTCGCTGCCAAGTGCGAGAAGCCCGGCTACGCCATCGCTCTTGCTGTCGAGATCCTTCAGCAGACCGAGGGCTATGACCACTACGAGGACATGATCACCGGCCTCACCAACGTCTTCGAGCTCTGTGAGAACGCCGCTCAGCACTGCAAGAAGCTCGCCAAGAAGTTCGCCGAGGACTTCAAGGACGACAAGATGATTTACTTCATGGCTTCCGGTGCCTCCGAGAAGATGGCTTACTCTCACGCCGCCTTCCTGTTCACCGAGATGCAGTGGATCGACGCCGCTGCCTACAACACCGGTGAGTACTTCCACGGCCCGTTCGAGGTTTCCACCGAGGGTAAGCCCTACGTCTTCTTCATGTCCGATGGCGCTACCCGTCCGATGGACGCCCGCGCCCTCACCTTCCTTGAGCGCATGGGCGCCAAGGTCGCTCTGATCGACTCCAAGGACTACGGCCTGGCTGACGCCGTGCCCGCGAGCGTCGTCACCTACTTCAACCCGCTGCTGCACCTCGCCGTTATGCGCGAGTACGGCAACCAGATCGCCGAGGCCCGTCAGCACCCGCTGACCATGCGTCGCTACATGTGGAAGCTTTCCTACTAATCACAAGTAAGTAGACCTTACGGGTTGATTGAGAGGGGATGGGGTTTGCGCCCCATCCCCTTTTTTGCTCTGGGGAGGGTGCGTCTGTCGCGCCGTAAAACCCCAGATAAAACCCACCAAAATAAACCTGACCCTTTTTGGCAGGTGGGAGGAGATGCGTATGATCAAAGCAGTGCTGTTTGACATGGACGGCGTGCTGGTCGATACCGAGTGGTTCTACAACCGTCGCCGCGTGGCGTTTATGGAGGAGAAGGGCTTTCACTTTGACGAGATCCCCGATCTTTCGGGGTCTAACGAGCCGGCCATTTGGGAGGCGCTGGTGCCCGACGATGTTGAGCTGCGCGAGCGCCTGCGCGTGGAGTATAAGCAGGTCTACAGCCCGGACCACCCCGTTCCGTATGCCGAGCTGCTCAACGAGCAGACGGAGCCGGTGATGCGTGAGCTGCACGAGCGCGGCGTGAAGTGTGCCATCGCGAGCTCGTCCTATCGCGAGCTTATTGACGAGCTGGTGGAGATTGCCGGCATTGCCGATGTGCTGGACTACACCATCAGCGGTCACGAGTGCAGTGCGTTTAAGCCCGACCCCGAGATCTACCTGCGCGCCATGGAGGCGCTGGGGGTGGAGCCTGCCGAGTGCCTGGTTATCGAGGATTCGCCTTTAGGCATCGAGGCCGGCAAACGCTCCGGCGCCCGCGTCCTGGCGCTGCGTCCGCACGAGGGCGTCAACCTCGATCAATCGCAAGCCGATGCCGTTATCGATAATCTGACCGATATTTTGGCCGCTTTGTAGTGTCAATCCGCCGCGAGAAGCACTGGTTCAAACGTTTTTTGCGGTGGACTGGCTCGATTTGGTTTCGATTTTGATCCGTTTGGCTTCGATTCGGGCTAAGTGAGTAGACTTTTTGGCGCAGGCCGAGCACAATGCATATCTTCCTTTGTAAAACCGCAGGTCACAGGGGTGGCGGTTTTGGGTGTGCTCGGCAGATCGTAAAAAGTCTACTCACTTGGAATTTTGCCCTTTGGTCGTGGGGGTTGCTGGTCCCGCTTTGGTTGTCGAGAGAGGGTGAATTGAAGCGCCCCCGCACGCTCCATGCTACAATCGCGGACATACCCCACAACTACATCTGCCTTCGAAAGGAGCCTGCGTGGCGAACGCCATCGATCAGCTCACGGACCGAGTGCTCGTACTCGGCCGCCTCACCATCGTCCGCCGCGCCATTACTGCCGTGGCGGTCACGATTTCCGCCGTTCTCCAGACATTCCTGATCCAGGCGTTCATTCAGCCCGCCGACCTGCTTCCGAGCGGCCTCACCGGCGTTGCGGTCCTGCTCGATCGCGTTACCTCGCTGGGCGGCGTTCACATCGACATTTCGCTCGGTATGCTCGCGCTCAACATCCCCGTGGCGCTCCTATGCTGGAGCGGCATTAGCAAGCGCTTCGTCATCTTCTCGATGATGCAGGTCGTGCTCTCGTCGCTGTTCCTCAACGTCTTTCACTTCGCTCCATTTTTGGGCGACAAGATCATGCTCATCATTTTTGGCGGCGTGGTCTCGGGTCTGGGCGCTGCCATCGCGCTTAAGTCCGGCGCATCCACCGGCGGCACCGACTTTATCGCGCTGTGGGTCTCCAACCACACGGGCAAGACCATCTGGGGCGTCATCTTTGGTTTCAACTGCTTTATCCTGGCGATCTTTGGCTCTATGTTTGGCTGGGACAAGGCGGCGTATTCCATCGTGTTCCAGTTTATTTCGACCAAGACCATCGACAGTTTCTATCGTCGCTACGATCGCGTGACGCTGCAGATCACGACGCGTAAGGCAGACGAGGTCATGACTGCCTACGTAAACCATTTTCAGCACGGCATTAGCTGCGCCGAGGTCATCGGCGGATACAGCCGCGAAAAGATGTACCTGCTGAACACCGTTGTCTCGACCTACGAGAGTCAGGACATTATCAAGCTGGTGTGCGACGTTGATCCCGGCGCCGTGATCAACGTGTTCCACACGCTCAACTTTGTGGGCGGCTGGTGGGGTGGTCATGTCGACGAGCCCATGCCCACGGCCGTTCCCGATCCCGACAAGCCCGCACGCATGGCCAGCAGGCAGGCGCGCCTCAGCGAACAGGACAGCCTGCAGCAGGACGACGGCAAGTAAGGTTTTTGGCATTTTGCCGGCACGGCGCAATCCTGTCCGCTCGAGCCCCCCGAAGCCTCGCTGCTTTCGGGAGGCCTTCGTTTGCCCAGATAAACCTACCAAAATGAAGCTGTCGCTTTTTGGTAGGGAGGGTGTATCGTTTTATCAATATGAGGTAACATGAAACTAGACGTTATATACGTATTAGTTATTTCGATATTTCGATAAGAGTGATCAGATATGCCCGCGCCCAAAAATGCACCGCTTTACCAGCAGATTTACGACGAAATCAAGGATGCGATCGAGAAAGGTGTTTATGCACCCAAGGAGCGTATTCCGTCCGAGCTTGAACTAGCCGAGCAGTACGAGGTGAGCCGTATTACGGTGCGCCGCGCTGTCGAGGAGCTGTGCTCCGATGGTTACCTGGTTAAGCAGCAGGGCCGCGGCACCTTTGTCTCCACGCCGCACATCAATCGCCAGTTTCACGCCTCGACGCTGCAGACGTTTACCGCGCTGTGTGCCGGCAACGGCATGAAGGCCGGTGCGCACGTGATCGATCGCCAGATCGTTCCGGCACGTCAAAACGAGATGGAGTTCTTTGGCCTGCAGAAGGACGCGCTGCTGCTGCATATTAAGCGCGTGCGTACAGCCGACGGCGAGCCCATCTTTGAGGAGAACATCTTTGTGCCGTTTGACGCCTACCGTGAGCTGTTGACGGCCGATCTTGAGGACAAGTCGATTTTTGCCGAGGTCGAGCGTGTTGGCGGAACGCCGATTGTTTCGGTTGGCTACCGCACGGTCGAGGCCGTTCGTGCCAATACCGAGCAGGCGGCCGAGCTGGGCATTGCTCCGCACGATCCGCTGCTCAACCTGCGTGCCGGCTTTACCGGTCCCAACGATGAGCCGGTCTTGCTCGGCAAACAGTACTACGTGGGTAGCCGTTACGTCATGGTGATGTAGCTCTAGTTGCGCGGTTTTCCAAACCGCGCAACGGCTCGACGCTGCGCCTTTGGTTCCGCCGTTCTAACGAACGGCGGACCGGTCGACGCTGCAAACGCCCCTAAGCGGCAATCTGACGTTCAATCGTCGGTCGCGTACAAAAGTACGCTTCCCTCCTCTTTCACGTCACCTTGCTCGCCTAGGGGCGTTTTCGCTGACTTATGCTCAACCTACGATAATTCCGCGCTTGTCAAGAGATTAGCCGTTGGGGGCGTTCTTAAACGACTAGTCTGGGCGGCGGCCGTGTGCTGCTGTCCGCGTGGCGGCGTATAATCGGCGGCAGATGACTTGAACGTTAGGAAACCATGACCGATAGCATGCAGCAGATGGCGCTCGACACGCTCGGCGCCTATTTTGGCTACACCTCGTTTCGCCCGGGACAGGACCGCATGGTCGATGCGATCCTTGCCGGTCGTGATGCGCTGGGTGTTATGCCCACGGGCGCCGGGAAGTCCATTTGCTACCAGGTGCCCGCGCTCATGCTGCCCGGCATCACCTTTGTGGTGAGTCCGCTGCTGTCGCTTATGGAGGACCAGACCCGTGCGTTGCTCGCGGCGGGTGCGCGACCCAGCTATCTCAACTCCAGCCTTACTCCGGCCCAGCAAAACACCGTGCTCAAGCGGGCGCGCGAGGGCCGCTACCAGCTTATGTACGTGGCGCCCGAGCGCTTGCTCGAGCCGCGTTTTTTAGCCTTTGCGCAGGAGGCTGCGGGTTCCGCCGGCATTGGCGTGCCGCTCGTGGCCATTGACGAGGCCCACTGCGTAAGCCAATGGGGTCAGGATTTCCGCCCCGCCTACCTGCAGATTCGCGAGTTCATCGATTCCCTGCCGCAGCGCCCCATCGTGGCGGCCTTTACCGCTACGGCGACCGAGCGTGTACGCGCGGACATTCAGCAGATGCTTGGCCTGCAAAACCCCGCGACGGTAGTGACGGGCTTCGATCGCAAGAACCTCTACTTTGGTTGCGAGGAGATGGGCGACAAGGCCAAGACTGCCTGGGTGCGCGACTACGTGATCGCGCATTCGAGCGAGAGCGGCATCGTGTATTGTTCGACCCGCAAGACAGTTGATGCGCTGGCGGGCGAGCTTGCCGAGGCGCTGGGCCCCAGCGGCATTCGCGTTGGCCGCTACCATGCCGGCATGGGCAACGACGCCCGTCGCCAAAGCCAGCGCGCCTTTATCGACGACGATATCCAGGTGATGGTTGCCACCAACGCCTTTGGCATGGGCATCGACAAGCCCAACGTGCGCTACGTGATCCACAACAACGTGCCCGAGAGCATCGAGGCCTACTACCAGGAGGCGGGCCGCGCCGGCCGCGATGGCGACCCGGCCAGCTGCTACTTGCTGTGGAACGGCAACGATTTTCGCATGCGCCGCTTTCTGATCGACCGCGGCGATGCTGCCGATGAGGCGCTCGACGACGAGCAGCGCGCGTGGGCGCTCCAGAATCGATATCGTCTGCTCAGCCAGATGGAGGGCTACTGCAATACCACCGGCTGCCTGCGCGAATACATGCTGCGCTACTTTGGCGACGAGGCCGCGGCCGAGCATGCCGCGGCCAGTACGGGCGGCACCGCCACGGACGACGTCGAGAGCTGCGGCAACTGCAGCAACTGCCTCACGCAGTTCGAGGTCGAGGACGTCACCGATATGGCCCGCGCTGCCGTGCGCTATGTGGCCACGCGTCCCATGCGCTTTGGCAAGTCGCTCATCGCTGATGTGCTCCACGGCGGCAACACCGAGCGCATTCGCCAGATGCATCTGGACGAGGACCGCGGCTACGGTGAGCTGTCGAGCGAATCGGTCGGGCGCATCAAGGACATCATCGGCCAGCTGTGCGGCCGCGGTTATCTGGCCACCTCGCAGGGGCAGTACCCGGTCGTGGGGCTGGGTCCGCGTGCCGTCGAGGTCGAGGATGAGGCGTTCGCCTTTACCGTTAAGCGTCGTGCGTCCAAGCGCAAGGCCTCGGCCCGCGCCCGCCGTGCGGTGGATCTGCTGCGCGAGGAGGCCGAGCTGGATCAGCGCCCGCGCGTGGGTGACGATGCCGAGCTGTTCGAGCGCCTGCGTGCCCTCCGCAAGGAGATCTCGACGGAGCTGGAGATGGCGCCGTACATGGTCTTTTCCGACAAGGCCCTGCGCGGCCTGTGCCGCCTACGCCCACAGACGCGCGACGAGCTTATCCAGGTCAACGGCATCGGCGAGAAAAAGGCCGACGCCTTTGGCGAGCAGTTTATGGCGGCGATTGAAGAGTTTGAGTCCGAGCATGCACGGAATGGAGCATAACGATGGCATTCGACGATAAAACCGACCGCACTGACGTGTCCGCCGTGCCACTGTATCAGCAGGTTATGGACGACCTAAAGGGCGAGATCGCGCGCGGCGTGTACGCAGCCGGCTCGCGCATTCCTTCCGAGATGGAGCTCGCGAAGTCCTACGGCGTGGGTCGCGTCACCGTGCGCCGTGCCATCGAGGAGCTATCGCGCGCGGGCTACCTCAACCGCCAGCAGGGGAGAGGCACGTTTGTGTGTGCACCCAAGCTCAAGCGCAAGATTGTCCAGAAGGGCGACGTTCAGAGCTTTACCGAGGGTTGCGCTGCCAACGACATGGTGCCGGGTGCGCGCTTGGTATCGCGCACGGTGGTTGCGGCGACGCGCGAGGACGCGGCGTTCTTTGGCGTAGACCCCGGCTGCGAGCTTATCGTGGTCGAGCGCGTGCGCACGGCCGACGGCATCCCCGTCATGCTCGAGAACAACGCCTTTGTGCTGGCTGACCATCCCTATCTGCAGACACTTGCCGATAAGGACCTCACCGATAACTCGATCTTTGCGCTCGTTGCCGAGCATTCGGGCCGCGCACCGCTCAAGTCCGACCCTTGCACCGTGGAGATTGCGCTTGCCGATGCTCAGGCGGCCCCGCTGTTGGAGGTGCCGGTCGGCGAGCCGCTCTTTTATATGGAGGCGTACTTTACCGATGAGGACGAGCGACCCTTGCTGCTCGGACGCCAAAAGATCGTGGGCTCGCGCTACGTCTTCGACATCTAACGTCCATAGATAGAACAACATAGAACAAATTTGCCGAGATGACTTCACGGGCTTTGTTACACGTGTTATAAATAGGACAACATAGAACGACAGCAGGTACGAGCCGCCGTCGCTCAAAGCCGCCCCACAAGGAGGAACATCAGGATGAACGCACACGATCTGATTCAGGAAATTATCGAGCGCAAGGGCAAGATCGAGAACGTCTTTTGGATCGCCTGCGGCGGTTCGATGATCGACCTGATGCCGGCCAATGAGCTGCTCAAGCGCGAGGCCACCACGTTTACCTCGACGGTCTACACGGCACGCGAGTTTTGCCTGATGGCCCCCAAGAGTCTTGGCGAGAAGTCGCTCGTCATCGCCTGCAGCCACAGCGGCAATACGCAGGAGGTCGTCGATGGTTGCGAGATGGCGCTGGCAGCCGGCGCCGAGGTCGTGGCCATGACCGACTGCGAGGGCTCCAAGATCGATAACGGCAAGTGGACCACCTGGATCTATCCGTGGGGCGAGGGCGTGCCGCAGGCCGAGGTCCCGCAGGGTATCGGCGCTCTGATCGCCGCCGAGCTGCTCGACCAGCAGGAGGGCTACGAGGCGCTCACCGACATGTACGCCGGCCTCAAGCAGATGGACGCGCTGTTGCCCGCCGCCCGCGAGAAGGTCAACGCCGAGCTGGGCGCCCGCTTTGCCGAGCTCTGCCAGCAGCACAAGTTCTTCTATATCCTGGGTTCCGGCCCCAACTTTAGCCAGACCTACGCCATGGCCATCTGCTCGCTCATGGAGATGCAGTGGCAGCACTGCTGCTGCATCCACTCCGGCGAGTACTTCCACGGCCCCTTCGAGGCCACCGAGCCCGGCGTGTTCTACTTTGTGCAGCTTGGCGCGGGCGAGTGCCGCCCCATGGAGGAGCGCGCCCTTGCGTTCCTCAACACGCACACCGATACGATTATGGTGCTCGACGCGCTTGAGTACGGTGTGGGCGACGTGCCTGCCAGCGTGCGTTCGTACCTGGAGCCGATTTTCTTCTACAACATGAGTTGCGAGCTGCGCGCCGCACGCGGCAAGGTCTTCGACCACAGCCCCGAGGTTCGTCGCTACATGGGCATCGAGCAGTACTAGGTAACGGGAAAAGTATTCACCTTCGATTCGCAAGGGCACTGCGTGAGTCAAAAAAGCGGGCCGCGCCGGGGATTTCCGGCGCGGCCCGCTTGGCATCGCGTTTAGATTCGCAAGGTTGCGGCAGCCAGCGGCCTACTTTGCGTCGTAGGCCTCGGCGTCCCACCAGTCGAGCTGGGCGATGTTGTCGCGGATGTGCTGGCAGCTCTTGTGGAAGCCCTCGAGCTCGTACTCGGACAGGTCGAGCGTGTAAACCTCCTCGACGCCCTCGGCGCCGATCACGCACGGCAGGGAGGTAAAGATGCCCTCCTCGCCATACTGGCCGGTCATGAGCGTGGAGGCGGAAAGCACGGCATGCTCGTTGTGCAGCACGGCGGCGCAGACGCGCGCGGCGGAGTTGGCGACGGCGTACTCGGTGCACTGCTTGCCCTGGTAGGTTACGTAGCCGCCCTTGCGTGCAAGCTCCTCGACCTCCATGTGGTCAAAGGCGTACTTGTCGGGGTTCTCGGCCTGAAGCTCGTTGAGGCTCTTGCCGGCGATGGTCGCGGCCTTAAAGGCGGCCAGCTGGCTAAAGCCGTGCTCGCCGATCATGTAGGCGTCGACGGACTTGGGGCTTACGCCGACCTTCTTGGAGATCTCGGTGCGCAGGCGGGCGGAGTCCAGGCCGCAGCCCGAGCCGATGATCTTCTTGGGATCGTAGCCGGTCAGGTGCCACAGCTCGGTGCACACGACGTCGCAGGGGTTGGAGATGCTCACAAAGATGCCGTCGAAGCCGGCGTCGACGATGCGCTTGGCAAAGGTGCGGGCGGCGTCGGTGGTAAAGAACAGCTCGCCGTCGCGGTTGCCGGCGGCCAGCGCGACCTTGCCGGCGGCGTTGACGATGACGTCGCAACAGGCCAGCTCCTCGTAGTGGTCGTAGCAGTTGACGATCTTGGTGTTGTACGGGACAAACGAAAGGGAGTCGCGCAGGTCCTGGACCTCGGAAGTCACCTTGGCCTCCTTGATATCGCACAGGTACAGCTCATCGGCAATGCCCTGCATGAGCAGGCTGTTGGCGACATGTGCTCCTACGTGGCCCTGGCCGACCACACCGATCTTACGCGTCTGGTACATATATGTATCCTTTCGGCCGAGTTTTTCGCGTCGAACCATTGTAGCGTCCAGCTGCCACTTTGCTAGACTAAAGCGCCGTAGATTTTGGCACATGCCTTAATCTCTACTTTTGGAGTGATTTGGGCCGCTGACGGCATCGCTGGGCGATGTGCTCGCGCGGATAGGGCTGCTCGTTGTACCATAGCTGCAACTGACTCGTAAGGAGCATCCATGCCCATTCGCATTCCCGACGCCCTCCCTGCCGCCGCGCAGCTCGAGAGCGAGAACATCTTTGTCATGACCGAGTACCGCGCGCTGCACCAGGACATCCGTCCGCTGCGCGTGCTCATCCTCAACCTCATGCCCACCAAGATCGCCACCGAGACGCAGATCATGCGCAAGCTCTCCAACACGCCGCTACAGGTGGAGGTGGACCTGCTGCGCACCAAGACGCACGAGGCCACGCACGTGAGCGCTGGCCACCTGGAGACGTTCTACCGCACGTTCGACGACATCCGCGACATCCACTACGACGGCCTGATCATCACGGGCGCGCCGGTGGAACAGATGCCGTTCGAGGAGGTCGACTACTGGCCCGAGCTCTGCCAGATTATGGATTGGTCCACCACGCACGTGCACTCTACGCTGCACATTTGTTGGGGCGCACAGGCCGGCCTGTACCATCATTACGGTATCCAGAAGCACGACCTGCCGACAAAGGCGAGCGGCGTGTTCGAGCATTATCTGGTGAAGCCGCAAAGCCCGCTGGTTCGCGGCTTTGACGACCGTTTCTATGCCGTGCATTCGCGCAACACCGATGTGCGCCGCGAGGACGTGGAGGCCGAGCCTCAGCTTGAGGTCGTGGCCGTGTCCGACGAGGTGGGCCTGTACATCGTTAAGTCGACCGACAGCCGCCGCTTCTTTGTCTTTGGCCATCCCGAGTACGATACCGACACGCTGCGTCTGGAGTACGAGCGCGACGTGAAGCGCGGCCTCAACCCTCAAGTGCCGGCGCATTACTTCCCAGGTGACGACCCCTCGGCCGAGCCGCGCAACGTCTGGCGCAGCCAGGCTCAGTTGCTCTACACCAACTGGCTCAACTACTACGTTTACCAGACCACGCCCTACGACCTGGCCCGCGCCGGCGAGGAGCACTAGGCCTGTCGGGAGGTGCGCCAGCCGTTAGGCGCTGATGATGTGGGGTAGCGGCAAGTCGTGGGCGTCGGTGGGGACGTGGTCGACACGCTGCTCGTCAAAGGCGACTCCGATGATTTGGCATGCGGGCGAGAGCATATGCAGGTAGCGGTCATAGCAGCCGCCGCCGTAGCCCAGGCGCGCGCCGGCGCGGTCGAAGGCTACAAGCGGCACGACAATCATGTCGAGGGCCTTGGCAGGCACGATGGGGAAGTGGTCGCTGTCGATGTCCGTGGCCGCGAAGGCCCGCGTGGGGTGGGCGATAAACGGTGCCGCGGACGAGTCGTCGGCAGAGACTGCCCGCATGCACATGCGCTGGCCGCAAGCCATGGCGTCTGTTGCCGAGAGCATGCACGGATAGGCCGCGCGCCAGCCGCGTTTGGCGGCCGCAGCGGCAAACGCGGCTGAGTCGACCTCGGAACCCATCGCGGCATAGGCGGCAACGGTGTGCGGTGCCGCGGTACCCAGGCAATCCAGCAGCTCAATGAGTCGCGCGCATACAACAGCAGACTTCGCCGCCCGCACATCCAAATCAAGAGCATCGCGACGAGCAATCATCACCCGCCGCAACTCAGCCTTATCCATCCCAGCCTCATCTCCCAAACCTGCCAAAAAGGGACAGGTTTATTTTGGCAGGTTTTATCTGGGCAAACGCGATATGGGTGGTAAAGCCACCGCAAATAAGCCTGCGAACTGCGCCCTTTGTGGTTGTTTGCGCCTATGCGTTAATGCTATAACGCCACAGCGATTGCTTCAGTCACAAACTTATTGAGTGACTCACCCTTCTTTGCCGCTGCCAGCGCTGCTTGCTTATGAAGCTCGGAACCCGTTCTTACGTTGAACGAGCCCTTAAAAGCCCGCTCGGGTTCCTTGCCCTTCTCGGCGCAAAACTCAAGGTAATCGTCGACGGCGTCGTGGAAGCATTGCTCCACTTCTTTGACCGTAGAGCCTTCAAATACGATTGCGTCCCTAATGCCGGTGACCATACCTGTTAGCACATGCTGTTCGGCATCGAACTCGACTGGGGCGAAATAACCCTTGTATGCCAAAACGTTACTCATGACTACCTCCGACATCTTGCAGAAATCGAACGATGTTTCGAATGGTCCCCGCTGTCAATTCGTCAGATGGATGTGGTGCGTGCATTACGAACATCCTGCCATCTGATGGCCTGTAGAGGCGAACGCGCGATCCGGATGTCTTGCCTTTGTTGTCCATTTCAAAGCCATATGAAGCCATGACTTTTAAAAAATCGGTATACCGATACGTCGAAGGGCAGCTAAGCAGTTGGGCGATGAGTTTATCGGTCCGAGTCATCCCGCCTCACATTCTGCAACTATATTCTAGTTGCAATTTAAGTCCGATGCAAGCATCCTTACTATAGAACATGTGTACGTATGGAACAAGTGTTCGAACCACCACGAAGGTGCCTGTCCCCTTTGCGGTGGTTTGGGCTGAATGTTGCGCAACAAGGGCTGTGGCTTTGGGTTTACCTTCATGGTGGAAGGAATGAACCGAAAGGAGCCCGCCATGTTTTGTCGCTCGTGTGGTACGCCACTTGTCGACGAGGCCCTCTTCTGCCCCGTGTGCGGAGCACCCGTGGCGCCCGACCAGATTGCTGCCTCGCAACAGCCCGCTGTTCGCTATCAGCCTCGGCCTGCCGCGCCCGCTCCTCAGCAATACGTGCCTGTGCAACAGCCCACGCCGCGCAAGCGTTCCAAAAAGCCCCTCATCGCACTTGCTGCGGTACTCGTCGTGGCGGCGGGCATCGGCGGCGGTGCGCTGTTCTACTTTACGCAGATCGCGACCACGCCTATCGACGAGAAGACCTTCCCGGATAGCGGCATGCGCACGCTTGTTTCGACCAAGTACGACACCAATGGCGACGGCCGTATCTCGCACGACGAGGCCAACGCGGTTGCATCGGTCGAGCTAGAGGGTGTCGCCTCGACGCAGGGTCTGGGCAAGACATTCCCCAATATCGTTACGGTGGAGTCCAGCGACGACAAGCTCGCCAACCTGGACCTCTCGGGCTGCGGCGACCTTAAGACCATCGAGCTTAACTCGGCGAGCAACGTCACCGTCGTTAACCTGGACGGCTGCGATAACATCGAGAAGCTCGACCTTTCAAATGCCGAAGGCCTTAAAAGCATCGATCTTTCGGGCAAAAAGAAGCTCGCCACGATCGCGCTGCCGCAGGAGACGAAGGTTGGCGGCATTAAGGACACGCAGCTCGAGGAGTTGTGGTTGCCGGTGTACTACGAGGGTACCGACGAGGACGGTGCGCACGGCAGCACGTATGAGATTGAGCGCGACGAGGACGGCTATGTTACGGGGTATACGAGCAGCCTCAAACAGGGTGGTGGCATGGGTTACGACGTCGAGCATGACGAGTCGCATCGCATTTCGGAAATAGCGGAAGTTCGCTCGGGTGACTACGAAGATGAAAACATGTTCACGTACGATGCCGACGGAAACCTGACGCGCATCGATTGCGACGCCGCTATTGGTGATGCATCGACCTCCACGACGTTTACCTATGATGCAGACGGAAACCTGATCAACAAGGCAACCAACGCAGGCTACGGCGAGAGTGCGAGCACGTATGTCTACCGGGATGGCAACCTGGTGTCCGACACCGAGACTGGTCCGGGCAATCCTCGCACGGTCGTCTATTCGTACGGATACGACAACGGCCGCGTGACGTCCTTTACGACGGACTGCCAGGGTGACACCGTGGGCACGAGGTGGACGCTCACGCTCAACTACGAGTACGACAAGGACGGCAATATTACGCGTATCTCGCCCGTGACCTATGACACGCACGGCAACGATTACGGTTCGCTGAGTTCGTTTTCCACGGTTAATTACTCGTACAGTGGCGGCAAGCTCGACCGGATCGATTCCACGCGCGACGGGCATGCGGAGTTCTATTACGATGCGCACGGCAATCTGACGTCGGTCGATGAGTATGCCGATGGCGATTTAGATGACGAGTTTGAGTTTGAGCACGAGATCGAGTACCAGCGTTACTTCTGCAATAAGAGCGAGAAGAACAAGCCGGAGGAGTGGATCCGCCTGGATTCGAAATACGACGTCTGCAACGGCAGCTGGGTCAACACCTCATCGTCTCGCAAAGAGCGTTTTGTGAGTCTGTATCAGCTCAATCCGCTGAAGGCGCAACTCGATCCGTTCCACAAGTAACGTCCGACCTAAACCACCACAAAGGTGCCTGGCCCCTTTGTGGTGGTTTTTGCTGAAGGGCGGGTGTCTGCGGCGGTTTGTCTCGATCTGTAACAGTAACTCGGCATAAATGGACCTAGCTGTTACAGATCGAGACAAAGAGCCGGCGACATTCAGAATTGTCTCAATCTGTAACATCTGGGACCGATATCTTCGTCTAGGTGTTACAGATTGAGACAAACCGGCGGGACGGGGCGGGCCGAAGTCAGATCGCCTGCCCCGTCCGCGGCAAAAGAAAAAGGTAGATTTTCAGGCATGTCCCAAAAATCTACCTTTGTGCGTTAGCCCAGCAGGTCGACGACGTTAAAGCCGGCGTTGCTCTTGGCGATGACGTCTCGGCCGCCAAAGACACAGGTGGGCGAGACGGCCGCAATGCGCGTCACGTCGGCGCCGAGCGAGCGTAGCTCAGCGGGTGTGGCCGCGAGCATCTGGGCGCGACGTTCCTCGCGGGCGTGCGGATCGAGTCCAGCCAGGTAGGTTGTGTTGCGGCGCTTGGTGAGCGCATAGGGCTTCACCGGCGCGTCCATGCCGCTCACGCAGCTCACGATAAAGCCCTCAAAGGCGGCCTCGTCGGGCTCAAAGCTGCCGAGCCATTCGCCTGCGCGCGCCACGCGCTCAATCGAGGGGTCGATTGCCGGGTCGCGGTAGGTGTAGAACGCCGCCTGACGCTCGCCGGCAGCGCGGAATCCGCAGCCGTACGCACCGCCTTTCACGCGAATCTCGTTCCACAGGTAGTCGTAGGAGAGTGCGTTGGCGGCAACCGCCCAGGCGCCCGTCACGTTAATGTCCAGGCGACGCGGGTCGCACGCGCTTGCCGCAAAGCAGATGTCGCTGGGGATGACAAAAGCCTCGTGGCGGTCGCGCGGCGTCGGCACCACGAGCGCGTCGCGGCCGGCATTGGCGCCGTCGCCAGCGTCCAGCCCCAGGTCGCCCGCGGCGGCCCAGTATGCGTTAAAGTCCTCATCGCTGCCGGTAAAGCTTGCCATGCAGCCATTGGCCACAAAGATGCGCTCCGCCAGCTCGGCAAGCTTGGCGCGCAGGTCATCCAGGCGCTCGTCAAAGTGGTCGAGCAGATCGCGCAGGAACAGGTAGAAGTCCACGCCCGAAAGCTGCTCGCGCACTACGGCCGAAGGTGAGCTGTAGCTCATCGCGCGACCGAGTGCCGCCGAGTGACCGTTGTTGATAAAGCCTTGCTCAAGCCCAATGCGAATCTGCGTGAGCACGTCGCGCATGCGGTCGGCGTCGGCATCGAGCAAAAGCGTGCTCGACCACACCTCGCGCGGCAGGCTCGCCAGCGCATCGATCTTCTCGGACAGGGCTCCGGCGCTCACCAGCAGATAGGGGCGCACGCCGTCCACGTCGGGCTGGGTCATGACCTCGGTCGTAAAGCTCAAAAAGCCCAGCTTGCCGGCGAGCAAGTTGTCGAGCTCCTCGGCCGAGTGCTCGCTCGTGGGCAGCTGTTTGAGCAGGCGGCAGAGCAGTGTCACATAGGGCAGGTCCTCAAACGCGACGCAGCTCAGGTCGAAATACTGCATGGCGTAGGCCAGACGGTTGGTGGGGATGCCGTGGCGTAGGCAGGGGATGGGCGCGGTTGTGTCCACGACCAGCGGCGGCTCGGGGCGCGCCTCGCCAATGTCGGACACGCGCAGGCGCGGCAGTGTGGCCTTGGCCTCGGGCGTGTCTTCCGCCTCCTGTGCGGCACGCAGCGCGGCTGTGCGCTCGACCACGTCGGCCAGCTCGGCATCGGTCATGGCATCGCGCTTGGCTGCCAGCTCGGCGGCCTCGGCACCCTCCGAACCCTCAGCGGCGTCCACCGGCACCAGCTCGACCAACGCCATGTGGTCGTTCTGCAGCACCAGCTCGCGCAGCAGGTCCTCAAAATAGCTGCCGTCCAGCTCGCCGCGCAGCTCCTCGTACACCGGGCCGTACTTGAGTGCCAGCGTCGCGGCGTCGTCATCGTAGAGCCAGGTGCTCAGCGCGTCGCACGCAATGGCCACGCCGTCGGCGATGCCATAGTCGCGCTGGCGCAGGTCGTATTCGTTGCTGCTGATGATGGCTTCCAGGCGCTCGCGCGGAACGCCGTGCTCGCACAGGTCGCGGCAGGCGTCCTGGAACACGCGACGCAGCTCGCGCGCCACGCCGGGCTGAGCGTTTTGCAGCATGATGAGCTCGTAGGGCTGCAGGCTCTCGGCCGCGGTGTAGCTCACCACGTTGCCGCCCAGGCCGGCGGCCAGAATGGCCTTCTTAACTGGTGCCTCGTTGGAACCCAGCAGTGCCTCGAACAGGATATCCGCCGCGATCGTGCGCTTGCGGTCGAGCGCGCTGCCCAGCACCAGGCCCAGGCCTATCAGGGCGTTCTCGGGCGTGGTGGCCATCTCGACGCGCCTATACTCGCAGGTCACAGGTGCCTGCACGTCCAGCGGATTGGGCGCCAGCGTGGACGGGTCCTCGCCGGCGGCAACGGCAGCGTCCATGCGGCGGCTCGCGGCACTCGGCTGCGACAGATAGCGCTCGTCCAAAAAGGCCAGGGCGCGGTCCACGTCCAGGTCGCCGTAGAGCGTTATATAAGAGTTGGAAGGATTGTAGTGGCGCGCGTGCGTGTCCAGGAACTGCTCGTAGGTGAGCGTGGGAATCGCGCGCGGGTCGCCGCCGCTCTCGTGCGCATAGGCGGTGTCGGGATAGAGCGCGGCGTTAACAGCATCGTCCAGCACGCTCATGGGGTCGGACAGCGCGCCCTTCATTTCGTTGAACACCACACCGTTATAGCGCAGCGTGCCCTCGCGCAGGCTCGCGGAGCTGCCGTCGACCTCGCCCTCGGCGCCCTCCGGCAGGTCCAGTTCGTAGTGCCAGCCCTCCTGCTCAAAAATAGTCGGCTTGGTGTAGATGGCCGGGTTGAACACCGCGTCCAGGTACACGTCCATCAGGTTGTACAGGTCCTGCTCGTTGGTGGTGGCAACGGGGTAGATGGTTTTGTCGGGGTAGGTCATGGCGTTGAGGAACGTCTGCATGGAGCTCTTGATCAGATCGACGAATGGCTCCTTGACGGGGAACTTGGCCGATCCGCACAGCACCGAGTGCTCAAGAATATGGAACACGCCGGTGGAATCGGCCGGCGGCGTCTTAAAGCCAATGGCAAAGGCCTTGTTTTCGTCGTCGCACGCCAGGTACAGCAGGCGAGCGCCCGATGCGGTGTGGCGCAGCACGTAGGCGTCCGAGTCGAGCTCGGGCACGGTCTCGCGGCGCTCGACGGCAAAGCCGTGGCAGGTGGTGCCGGGCACCAGCAGTGCGGCGGCAGCGGTGCGCGGGTCGGTTGAGGTGGTGGACATATGCAGTCTCCTTTGACGCCCCAGCGGGGGCGAATCGAGTCGAATCCTCGAGAGTATACCCATATGGGGCCGCGACCCTGCGGCGAACTGGAGACGATGCCAGCGGATTGGGCGAAGGGCTCGCGTGCCCGCCGCACGAGCGTGGAAAATTGGACACTCGCCAAACGAGAGTGGATATTCGGAAATCCTCGCTCGTCCATCACTCGCGTATCTCTCGTCTCTCATTCGTTTCTAATATGAGAGATGACAGGAAGATGAGAGAAAATTATGAGAGATAACTGAGCAGCAAAGAGACGGGCAATCATGGTATTGTCTCAATACCGATTGTTCTACCAGCAAAAATATGTATAAATGAAGCAAATGGTAGACATTCCATCTCTATCTATCCCTTATCTCTAAGCCGAGAGATAGAGAGATAGATGAGAGATAACTGAGAGACGAGGGAAATCTATCCGCGGCATTCTCCGCAGGACCGAGCGAAAGGACGTGCAGATGAACGAAAACGAGCTGACCGGTCTGCTTGAGTCTTTAAGGCGTATGGGCTCGGATGATCTTAACGTCGAAGTGAAGGAGAGCGCCACGACGCTTTCCCGCGACGTGTGGGAAACGGTGAGCGCATTCGCGAACACTGCCGGCGGAATCATCGTGCTCGGAGTGAGTGAGCGCGCAGGTTTTGTCCCGGTTGAGAACTTCGAGACCGAGAAAGTGCTCAACCAATTTGTGTCAGGCATGGGTGATGCGGGCGGTCGAGGAAAGCTGGCCAATCCGCCCAAATACACGATCGAGCGAGTGGAGCTTCAGGGCGTCATCGTTCTCGTCATTACGATTGAGGAGCTCGATCCGTCGAGCAAGCCCTGCTATGTCATAGAGCGGGGCACCCAGGGCGGCAGCTACAAGCGCATCGATGACAAAGATGTCCCGCTTTCGTCGACCGAGGTGCTCGCATTGGCGTCATACGGTCGAGCGACTCCGAGCGATCGCGACGCGGTGGCGGGCGCGGGCGCGGACGATCTCGACGAGTCGCTGGTCGACCGTACGATAGATCGGGCTTTCTCGTTGACGCCTCGGGCAATGCGCGGCGCGCCGGACAAACAAACGAAGCTGGAGCGCCTAAATTTCCTTGATTCCCAGGGCAATGTCACCAAGGCTGGACTCCTAGTTGCGGGCACCTACCCTCAGCAGTTTTATCCCAAGCTCTTTATCGACATGGCTGTCTATGCGGGGACCCGGAAAGGCACGGCGGGGTCGCTGAGGTTCATGGACCGCACGATCTGTGAGGGAACGTTGGGCGAGATGATCTCGGATGCTGTCGCGGCCGTCGCCAAGAATTTGCGGCGAACCTCGACCGTCCAAGGCGTCTCGCGTGTCGACTCGCTGGAGATTCCCGAGGAGGTTCTGCGCGAGGCAATCGCCAACGCCGTAATCCATCGAGAATACGGGGATCGGTTCTGTGGACAATCGATTGCCGTCGACGTCTTTGACGATCGTGTCGAGGTGACGAATCCTGGCGGCCTTTACGGGGGAAAGACTCGCGAGAACTTGTTTGACGGCAGCTCCCGATGCCGTAACGCGACGCTCGTGAAACTCATGTCGATTGTCCCGCTGCCGGATGGCGCAGGTTCGCCGGCTGAGGGCAATGGCTCGGGCATCCCGATGATGATCGATGCCATGCGCGCGCATGGTCTGGCCGAGCCCCTGTTCTGCCCGGGGTTCGATCGGTTCAAGGTCGTACTTTACCGTTCAAAGATCGAGCCGGTCGATCATGGCGGGGGCTTAATTGTGACGGCACTCAAACACTACGGCGAGCTGGGGACGCGTGAGCTGGCAGAACGCACGGGGCTTACAATTTCCCAGGTTAGGTCGCGCGTCAACGCGCTCATTGCTCAAGGCGAGCTTGAGCCCACGGCGCCGGCGACGAGCCGCAACCGCAAGTATCGACTGTCAGAGCGTGTGGAATAAATGCGTTAGTGGACGAGGCGACCCAATAATCGACCCTCAATTGGCGCCCACTAAGGTAAAGCGGTTGTTGCTCAGTCGACGGTGATGCTGAAGACTCGGCTTACGCCGGCATGGCACCGAACCCGTCCATCAAGAACAGCCTAAGAACCAGCTTGATGACATATCCCGGTTTGACTTCTGCCGCGTCAAAGACGTGGCGCTCGGCGAGCTCGCTGCAGTATGCATAGATGTCGCGGATAAGGTCCGCGCCCGAAAGCGTAAACATGTAGCCTGCGTTCGAAAGCGCATTGGGTGCGGCGGGCAACTTGGCCATGCGGCAAAAGGTCAACAGGTCGGGTGCCATAGCGCCCTGGTAGCCAAGGTGGCTGCCGTCTTCTTGTGCGGCGAGTTCCAGTTGGCGTACTCGATCCAGCGCCGCTGCCAGCACAAAGCTCGGTGTGGGAGCATTGACGTCCTCCGTGGTCGCCACAAGCCTGCCCGCCGCCTGCGTGACAAGCCAAGCGACCTCGCGCTGGCAACGCACGGCCTTGCGCGTCACCGGCTTGATGGACGAAGAAGAAACGCTCCCCTTTGGCGGATTCGAAGCAGCCATAAGACCCTCCCATGAACAATCCGGTCCAACAAGCCCGGATGAAACACGTGCTACATCAGTATACAGGGGAGTGGGATGGAAAAAACGGAGTCGACAGCGTGAACTGTCGGCTCCGGATTGCTTGCCTTAGAGGCCGTACACTTCGACCATAGCTTCGCCAATGCGATGGGGCACGCCGGTGACGAGTGCGTTGCCCATGCAAAAGGCTCGATGGCCGTCAGTCATGCCCGTATCGGTCCAGCCTTTCGGGAATCCCTGAAGCTGATCGAGCTCGTCGGGAACAAGACGGCGGAAACGGCCATCGGGACATTCGATGACGTGCTTGAAGCGGCTCGCTCCCGTGCCGCCTTCTCCTGTGAGGATGGTGCGGCTCGGCTTGTCGGTGGCATCCGGGAAGCTCATGGCTCCTTCGGAATACGTGTACGTAAAGCCTGTCTTTTTGTTAGTGCGCTCTTCGCGCTTGCTGCCCTTAAGGTAGCGCCAGTCGGGAAGCTTTTCGTCGGAGATGTAGAACTGCTCCGGGACATCAGCCTCGTCGACAAGCACGTCGCCAAGCACGTGGCGCTCACCGTGATAGTCCTCGGCGAAGTCGCAGGTCATAACATGACAGCCCTGCATGACGCCAGCATTCTTGAATTGAGAGGTCTTTTGGCCGACGCCAAAACGAGTTGAGTTCTCGTAGGGGTCGGGTAAAACGTCGAGCTCGGACATCTCGTCGGGATAGATGGCGGGGAAGGCTTTAGCCATGACGCCGTTGTGCATGCGATCAACGAGATCAACCTTGCCAGCGTCCTTTTCGCAGAAGATATAAACACGCTTGCGACGCTGGGGGAAACCGTATTCGGCAGAGTTGACCACGCGCCATTCGACCGTGTAGTCGAGGTCGGCAAGACAGCTTAGGATGATGGCGAAGTCGCGGCCGCGTTGAGATGCGGGCGACTTGAGCAGGCGGTCGACGTTCTCAAAGAGACCGAACTTGGGCCTCTTCATTTCAAGGAAGTGATAGATGTCCCACCAGAGGACACCCTTCTTTCCTTCGATGCCGTGTGCCTGATTGAGCGGACGCGCGACAGAGTAGTCTTGACAGGGGAAACCGCCAACGACCATTTGGACATTGGGGATTTCGATTTTGCCCGCTTCGGCTTGTTCCAAGACCCTATTAATGTCTTCGTTGACAACGGAATCATCGCCGAAGCGATCCATGTAGCAACGGGCCGCGAACTGACGCGCCTTGGTTCCGGGCGGTTCCCATTGATTTGCCCAAATGGTGCGGAAGGGGCCGGCTGGTTTCATATAAAACTCGGGATGTCGAGGGTCGGCATAGCCTTCGAGACCCAAACGAAATCCACCGACGCCCGCAAAAAGCTCGGCAATATTAATCTCAGACACGTTTCTCCAATCGCTGCTGTGTCCGTTTATGGTGCTCACAACAATAGCCGATCGAGGGGACAAGATCAAGACCTCAATTTTCTGGGCGTTAGTAGTTGCTCTGAACTACTATGGGGTTAGTTGCGAGTTTCGGAGGTATCCCGTGTCCAAGAAGCGCCTCGATTTCAAGCGCATGCTTGACGATACTGATTTTTCTGACCCTTCAAGCATTGAGCGCTACGCTGCCAATCTCGACGGCATGACGTTCCGCGATATTCTCGAGCTCGGTATTGCCCCGGAAGGGGAGAGTGCGCCCAAGGACTTTGGCTCCAAAAAGTACAAAGGCGGTATGGGTACTCTTATCGAGGAGCGCTACTTTGGCTACAAGGCCAATAGCGACGACCGTCCCGATTTTCCCGAGGCGGGCGTTGAGCTCAAGGCAACGTGTTTCGATGTGCTCAAGAATGGCCGTAAGTCTGCGGGTGAGCGTCTTGTCCTGACCATGATCCCTTACGACCGTCCTGTTTCGCTCGACTATGACAATTCTCACCTCAAGACTAAGCTCAGCAATATTCTGTTGATTTATTACGGCCGAGATCGTTCTATCGACAAATATGACCAGCGTATCGAGCGCGCTGTCATGGTGCGCCTTCCCGAAGAAGACATGAAAATCATTCGCGCCGACTACGAGAAGATCATTTCCTATATTCAGGATGGCCGTGCGGACGAGCTTTCAGAAGGCATGACGACTTATCTGGGTGCTTGCACGAAGGGCGCAACTGAGGCCACAATGTGGGCGGACCAGTATTATGAATACTTCAATACCGATACGGGTGAGATTGAGCGCCATCGCGCAAAGCGTCGCGCCTTTTCCCTCAAGCGCTCGTATATGGACTATGTGCTCCATACTTATGTCCTCGGTGCTCCGCGAGTCGGGGAGAGCATTGTTCAGGACGATGGCAAGTCTATCGATTTCGAAAGTTACGTAACTGGACTTATCGAGCGCCATTACGGTGAGACCGATCGTCAAATTGCCGAACAGTATGGACTGGAGTACACGGGCAATAAGGCGCAGTGGACAACGCTTGTCTATCGCATGCTCGGAATCAAAAACAGTGCTGCCGAGGAATTCGTCAAGGCAGGCATTTCCGTTCGAACTGTTCGAGTTAACAACAGGGGGCACATCGAGCAGGCTATGTCGTTCCCGCCGTTTGAGTTCAAGCGTTTGATCGAGGAAGACTGGGAAACGTCGCCTTTTCATGCGTGCCTTGAGACCAATCGCTTCTTCTTCGTTGTGTTTCGCGAGGACCACGATGGCGTGCTGCGTCTCGACCGTTGTCTGTTCTGGGCGATGGGAGAAAACGAAATCGAAGGCCCTGCGAAAGCTTGTTGGGATGAGACGCGAAAGGTAATACGTGAGGGCGTTGAGCTCAATCCGTATCGGGATGCGAGCGGAAAGCTCAAAGTGACTAACAACCTGCCCGGTATGGCAGACAATCCAATTGTTCACGTTCGTCCGCATACGTCAAAAGCGGCTTACAAGTTTGCCGATGGAACAGAGATCGGTGACATCGCAAGGAATGCTTACGAACTGCCCGACGGGCGTTGGATGACGAAGCAATCGTTCTGGTTCAACAAGGGCTACCTGGAGCATATTCTGGGGCTGTAGCGTTTCGAGATTATTTAACAATCAGCCCCTGCTCCTCGATACCTCGATGTTGCCCCTACAAATAAATCCCCTCACCGAGCTGCTTGTGGAACTCGGCGTGATGGTCGCGTGCCCAGGTAAAGAGCGCCTGGTCAAAGTCGGTGCGCGTGGCCGGGACGCCAAAGACGCCGGCAACTTCGACGCGCACAAACTCCAGTGCCGGCAGCTTGTTGATGGCAGTGAGGGCAAACGGGGACGAGGGCTCTTCGAACAGATAGCGGCTGCCTTGCAGCGCGTCACAACTGGTGCACGTGTTGCCGAGCGACGGGGCTTTGGAGGCTCGCGCACCTACGGGCTTGTAGCCGCAGCGCTTAGAAAGATAGTCGCGGATCTCGCCCGGCACGCAGCCAAGAGTGGGCACGATGGCGAGTGCGTTGGCGTTGGCCGTGTCGATGGCAATGTGCCCGGCTTCGTTGGGCGCGTGCGCGATGGCGATGCTCTCGTCGCTACCGGTTCGATAGGGAATGCCGAAGGCCGCGACCGAGGTCTCTTTGTGACACTTCCAGCATTCGCGCTTGCCCAGTACTAGATATATATACGGCGCAGAGGGGTCGGATCGGTCAATACCGGGCAGCCACTCGGCAAAGGGCTCGGGGTTGACGCCGCTGGGTACATACCAGATCTTCTTGGTCCGGTCCCATTTGGCGCCCAACGCCTTGGCTTCTTCTTTGTGCGAAAAGGGAACATCGAGCTCGGTGCGCATGGTGGCTCCTTGGTGCTGCAGGTGTAAGTGGCTCAAGGATACCGCAGGGTGTGGACGTTGTGGCGTTTTGCTGAGAAGTTGCGGTGCGGACTGATTGGTTATGCCAATGGATAGATCGGCAAGTAGATGGTCGGCTTTTGGCCAGTTGGGCGGTTGGAGCTGCCAGCGGATTTGGCGGCATAAAACAAAACAGCTCAGAGACATAGCCTCTGAGCTGCGAACATTTGGTGGGCGTTAGAAGATTTGAACTTCTGACCTCTTCCGTGTCAGGGAAGCGCTCTCCCCCTGAGCTAAACGCCCGATCAAGGGTGCGCAAGCGCGCAAGGGATAATATAACGGAGCCTGAACTCGGTGGCAAGAACATTTTTAAAAATCGCTTACATTGTGGAATTCGGGGGCTTTGTCGTATCCATTTCAAAAGAGCCTGCTGCCGCGATTTGGCTGTCGCATAATGCAAGGCCATTGCGGTATCGAGCTATGGAAAGACGCCTGCGGAATTGTCCTACCGATAAGCGGACAAGCCTCCAGCTGGTGACTTCGCCGTGGTAAGGTAAGCCGAATTGTTTCCAGGCTGTTTCGGGGGAGTGGAATGAGCAAAGAGTGTGTCGAGCAGGTCGAAGGCGCAGGGGCTTCGGTGCCGATGACCGATATATCGAACATTGATGTGCCCGAGGGCACCGACGAGCTCAGCCGTGACACCCGTCGCGCATGGCGCGAGCGCCTTAACGATGCGTCGTCGCGCAAGATGATCACGGGCGTCTTGGCTACGCTGGTGGGCGGTTCGTTTTGGGGCTTCTCGGGCACCAGCGCGAGCTTTCTGTTCGATACCTACCACGTCGACACCTTGTGGCTTATGAGCGTGCGTCAGATTCTCGCCGGTCTACTCTTTATGGCTGTGGTTGTCACGCGCGACCGCGCACGCCTGGTTAAGCTCTGGACCACACCCGCCGATCGCAAGCAGCTGCTGCTCTTTACCGCCTTTGGCCTGCTGTTCAACCAGTTTTGCTATCTTTCGGCCGTGCGCCTGACGAACGCCGGAACCGCGACGGTGCTCCAGTGCCTGCAGCTCGTTATCATCATGGGCTACGCCTGCGTGACCGATCGCCGCATGCCGCGTACTCGCGAAGTCATCGGCATTGGCCTGGCTCTGGGTGGAACCTTTTTAATTGCCACCGGCGGCGACCCTACCAGCCTGAATATCTCGCCGCTTGGCCTGGCAGCAGGTCTTATGTGCGCGGTCAGCGCCGCGTGTATGGCGGTGATTCCCGCCAAGATCCTGCCCGAATACGGTAGCCCCATCGTTACGGGCTCGGCAATGCTCACGGCGGGCGTGGTCTCATGTGTCTTCGTGCAGCCCTGGGCGCATATGCCGGCGCTCGATGCCGCCGGTATCGAGGCGCTCGCGGTGTTCGTGGTTATCGGCTCGTTTTTTGCTTACATGCTCTATATGCAGGGCGTTAAGGACATCGGCTCGGTGCGTGCGAGCCTCATCGGAACTGTGGAGCCGGTTTCGGCGACCATCACCAGCGCCGTTATGCTGGGCACGGTGTTTTTGCCGACCGACCTTATCGGCTTTGCCATGATCATCGTGATGATGTTCCTTACGGTGTAGTTGACGCCGCCGCCAAGACAGAAAAGGTGTTGTGCCGCATTTTCGCCAATTGATGTCCGTGTCTGGAGTTTAGCTGTCGATGCTCAAAATGCCATAAACTAGTAACGTTATGGACTTTTTCATTGCGACTCAATTGCGAGGATTTCTTTATGGCTGGTAATCACTTTAAGGGCAGCGATAGCGGCCGTCCTGCAGTTCCGCCGCGTCCGAACGGGGCTGGTAAAGCCGGCACGCCGGGCGGCGCTGGACAGGGCGGTTCCGGTAAGCGCGTGTCCCCGGGCGAGACGGCGATGTTTACCGCTCTGTACGAGCAGTCTCAAAAGGCAAAAAAGACCGGCCGTGCAAGAGGGAATGTCTTTGCGGGCGGTGCAACCTCCGCGTCGCAGCCGAGCGGGGCTCCTTCGGTGCCTGCGAACAACGCAGGTGCTGCCAACGCCGCGAATGCTGCCGGCAACGTTAATGCCGGCAAGGCCGCCAACAATACTCCCTTTGCCGGTGGCGCGGGGCTTACGGGTAACCTTGGCACGATTTACACCGGCGCCTCCGAGACTGGCACGTTCGCCCGCCTGGATGATAGCGGTGCCGAGTTTGCGGGCTCGGGTTCCAAGGAAGATTATTACGATTTTGGCTTGAACTACGGTAGCGATGCTTCGTCGAGTTCGACCTCTGACGGTCTGGTCCGTCATCGCCATCGCAAGGGCGAGCGCAAAAAGCGTCACACTGGCGCCATTATTGCCGCTGTAGTCGCGGTGCTTCTCGTTGTGCTTGGCGCAAGCGGCTTTATGCTGCTTAACTCGGCAAAGACCGTAAAGAGCGAAGCGAAGGAGGCTGTCGAGATCGTCGGTGGCCTTAAGGATAAGGTCACGTCGGGCGATTTTTCGACGCTGCCTGACGACGCGAAGAAGATCGATGAGCTCTGTAACAGCATGAAGGCGGAGACCTCGAGCCCGCTGTGGGCGGCGGCTTCGTTTATCCCGGTGTATGGCAGCGATATCAATGCGGCCCGCACCATGATTGACGCCCTGTCCGATGTCTCGAGCAATGCGCTGGTTCCCATGGCCGACAACCTCTCGCAGGCTACGCCCGGCAAGCTGTTCCAGGACGGCATGATTAACGTGTCCGCGCTGCAGGCGGTCGCCGATTCGCTTTCCAGCAGCTCGAAGGTGTTCAAGAGCGCCAACGAGAAGGTCCAGGGCATTGGCGATACTCATATTTCCCAGGTGACCGAGCTGGTCGATAAAGCCAAGGACGGCTTTGCCACCCTCAACGGTGCGGTTGACGCGGCGGAGAAGGTCGCCCCCGTCCTTCCCCAGATGCTCGGCGCCAACGGCCAGACGCGCAACTACCTTGTGTACGCCATGAACAACGTCGAGATTCGTGCCTGCGGCGGCTTTGGCGGTTCGCAGGGCCTGATTTCGGTCACCGACGGCCAGATGTCGATTGGCGAGTTTGTTCCCCGCATTGGACTCAGCGAGGATGAGGCAGTCGAGAGCGTCGACGAAGAGGATGAGGCGCTGTTCGGCAACCACAGCAACCTGTACAACTCGGGCAATACCTATTCGCCTGATTGGCCCCGCAACTCGCAGCGTGTCGCCGCGCTGTGGAAGTCCCAGTATGGGCAGGACGTTGATGGCGTCGTCGGCATCGATCCGGTGTTCTTGCAGTACCTGCTGGGCCTTGTCGGTAATGTCTCGCTGCCTGATGGTACGGTCGTCGACGGTACCAACGCGGCGAAGGTTCTCATGCACGATGTGTATTGGAACTATCCGGTCGAGGAATCGGACGGCATCTTTGCGGCTGTTGCCAGCGCCGCCTTCGACAAGATTCTCGGTGGCATCGGTGACGTCGACGTTACAAAGCTTGTCGGTGCATTCGAGCGCGGTGCCGAAGAGGGCCGTCTGATTGCTTGGATGAGAAACGATGATGAGCAGAATGCCATCAAAGAGACGGGCATTGACGCTTCGCTGCCCGATCCGGATGATCCGAGTGCCGATCCCGTTGCCGGCGTTTACTTTAACAACCTGAGCTTCTCCAAGCTCGACTGGTATCTGAACGCCGACACGCAGATCGGCCAGGGCATCAAGAACGGCGACGGCACGTGCTCGTATCGCATCACCGTTACTCTGACGAACATCATGACGCAGGAGGAGGCAGGCAAGCTGCCCGACTACGTTGCGGCGGGCGCACCCGATGCCGCGCGTGACGACGAACGCCTGAATGTCTCGTTGTTTGCCCCGACGGGCGGCAACATCAGTGACCTTACGGTTGAGGGCACACAGTTTGGTCTTGGCGCCGCTACGTGGCATGGAATCCCCTTCTATTCGGGCACCGTTGACCTGCATGCTGGCGAGACGACGACGATCACGTATACGCTGACCACGTCGGCCGAGGCGGGGGACAAGCCGCTTACGCTGCGTCAGACTCCTACATGCCAGGCGGCTCGCGACAGCGCGTCGGCGTAGGGTTTTTCTGGTAGCGCAGATAATCGAGTACCATTTTGGGGCGGACAGGCAATCTGTTCGCCCCTATTTTGTAAGGAGAGCGCATGAAGTACTTTGGCACCGACGGCTTTCGCGGTGAGGCCAACGTTGGGCTGACGGTAGAGCACGCTTATAAGATTGGCCGTTTTGTGGGCTGGTATTACGGCGCCAACCGCGAGCACAAGGCGCGCGTCATCGTGGGCAAGGACACGCGTCGCTCGAGTTATATGTTCGAGGCGGCGCTGGTGAGCGGCCTGGTCGCGAGCGGTGCGGACGCCTATATGCTGCACGTGATCCCCACGCCGGGCGTAGCGCACCAGACCGTGGAAGGCTGCTTCGATTGCGGCATCATGATCAGCGCGAGCCACAACCCGTTTTGCGATAACGGCATTAAGCTCGTCAACAGCGACGGCTTTAAGATGGACGAGGACGTACTGGAGCTCATCGAGGACTACATCGATGGCAAGAGCGAGGTGCCGCTGGCAACGGGCGACCACATCGGTGCCACGGTGGACTATATGCAGGGTCGCAACCGCTATATCGCCTCGCTCATTGCAAGTGCGAACTTTTCGCTACAGGGCGTCAAGATCGGCATCGATTGCGCCAACGGCTCGGCATCCTCGGTGGCCAAGCCGGTGTTCGACGCACTGGGCGCCGATGTGCGCGTGATCAATGCCGCGCCCGACGGCTTTAACATCAATGTCGACTGCGGCTCTACGCATATTGAGCGCCTGCAGCGCCACGTGGTGGAGCAGGGCCTGGATGTGGGCTTTGCCTACGATGGCGATGCCGACCGCTGCCTGGCCGTGGACGAGCGCGGCCGCGTGGTCGACGGCGACCAGATCCTGTACGTGTGCGGTGTGTACCTGAACAAGCACGGGCGTCTCTCGGGCGGTACCGTGGTGCCGACGATCGCCAGCAACTTTGGCCTGATCAAGTCGTTGGAGCTTGCCGGCCTGAGTGCCGTGACCAGCGGCGTGGGCGACCGTCACGTGTATGCCAAGATGCGCGAGGGCGGCTACAGCCTGGGCGGCGAGCAGACGGGCCATACGATCTTTGGCGATATCGAGCGCACGGGCGACGGCATTATGACCTCGCTGCGCGTGATGGAAGTGATTCGTGCCGAGCGCGAGACGCTCTCGCAGCTCACGGCTCCGTGCAAGCTGCTGCCACAGGCGCAGGTGGCCGTGCACGTGGCGGACAAGGACGCCGCGCTCGAGAACATGGGCGTGCAGAACGCCATCGCCGAGGCCGAGGCGTCGCTGGCGGGCGAGGGCCGCGTGCTCGTACGCAAGAGCGGAACCGAGTCGGTTATCCGCGTGCTGGTCGAGGCGCCCGACCAAGCATCCGCCGATGCCGCCATGAAGCGCATCGCCAACGCGCTGGAAGCTCTGTAAGGTAGTCATTGGGGACGTTCTTAAACGACTAGGTGGAAAGGGGGCGCCGCGGATTGGTTCCGCGGCGCCCCCTTTGGGTTGGCGTGTCGGTTATGCCTTACAGCTCGTAGAGCGTGGTGAACTTGTCCTGCAGGTAGCTGCAGTAGTAGCGGGCATCGAACGCCATGCCGCACGCGCCCTTGATGAGCTCCGGCGCGTCCTTGGCGCGGCCCCACTGCCAAATGTGCTCGCCCAGCCAGGCGCGGACAGGTGTCAGGTCGCCGCTCGCGCAGGCGCCGTTAAGGTCGACACCGTCGCGGCACATGGCCGGCACAAACATGGCATCGTAGGCACTGCCCAGCGCATACGTGGGGAAGTAGCCAAACGAGCCGCCGCTCCAGTGCGTATCCTGTAGGCAGCCGTGCGTGTCGTCGGGAACGGGAATGCCCAGGTACTCATCCATAAAGCGATTCCAAAGCGCGGGGATGTCCTTGGCCGTGGCCTCGCCGGCAAACAGCATGCGCTCGATCTCGTAGCGCACCATAATATGCAGCGGATAGGTGAGCTCGTCGGCCTCGGTGCGGATCAGCGAAGGCTGCGCGATGTTCACGGCGTGGTAGAGCGTGTCCTCGTCTACGTTGCCGTAGACCTCGGGTGCGTGGCGGCGCAGCACCTCGAGCAGCGGTCCCATAAAGGCACGGCTGCGGCCCACGGTGTTCTCAAAGAAGCGGCTCTGGCTCTCGTGGATGCCCATGGAGGTGCCGCCCTCCAGACAGGTGCGCGCATAGGCGGGATTGACGCCCAGCTCGTACATAGTGTGCCCCGCCTCGTGGATGATGCTGTAGACGTTGGAGATGCAATCGTCCTCGTAGATGTGTGTCGCGATGCGCGCGTCACCTACGGCAAAGCCCTCGCTAAACGGGTGCTCGGTAAAGGCAAGCGTGGTGTCGTCCAGGTTCAGGCCGACGAGCTTCATCAGGTCGAAGCTCATGGCACGCTGGGCAGCCTCGGGTACGTGGGCGTGCAAAAAGTCGGCACTCGGCTGCCGCTCGTGCTCGCCGATGGCGTGCACGAGCGGCACGACCGTGGCCTTGACCTCGTCACAAAACGCGTCGAAGCTCTTGGCGGAAAGGCCGCGCTCATACTGGTCGAGCCAAACGTCGTATGGGTCGCGCTTGGGGTCCATGAGTTCGGCCTGATGTTTAAGTTGGGCGACGATTCTATCCACATAGGGCTCAAAGCTCGCCCAGTCGTTGGCCGTCTTGGCCTTGTGCCACACGGCGTCGGCCTCGCAGGTGAGCCTGGTCCAGGCTTCGGCCTCCTCGGTAGGAATAACGCTTGCCTCGCGCTGGTCGCGGCCGAGCACGCGGATCTCGTCGAGCAGCTGCGGGTCGTCTACGTGTCCGCCTGCAACCGTCTCGCGCGCTAACGAGCGTACGAGCTCAACGGACTTCTCGCTGGTCAGTAGCTTGTGATGTTCGCCGGCAAGCGTGCCCATGGCGTCGGCACGGGCGGCAGCGCCGTTGGCAGGAGCAATCGTCGCTCCATCGAACTCGGCAATCTTGAGCAGGTACTCGCGAGTCCACAGCTTGCCCTCGAGTTTGCGGAACTTTTTGACGGCCTTGTCGACTTTAGCGGCCTTGACGCCCTTGGCAGCCTTTGCCACGGCGACCTTGGCCTTCTTATCGAGTTTCTTTCCCATACCGTATCCTTAATCTCGCAGGCCGAGCGCCGCAGGCGGGTGCACGGCCAGTTTGCACAGCTACCTGCCTTGTACCCAGCGCGAACAAAACGGAACGCAGCGATATGCTCGCAGAATGTGTTATCCTATAGCCCAATGCGTTGACGGAGAGGGTTTTGCCCGCCGCGTCGCCGGCAAGAGAGGGAAGGTCATGGGCTGCAAGCCTTCCTACGGTGGCAAGGGCCAAGCGTTCACTCCCGAGCAGCGACCTCAACGGGCGCGCGGCCAGTGGCAGCAAAGCCTCAGTAGGGAAGCCGTGAGCCTCGCGACAAGAGGCGCAGAGTGGGCGCGGCGGGCCAGACATCCGCCGGGTCAAACAAGGTGGTACCGCGGAATTTAACCGTCCTTGGGCAATGCACATGCCCGAGGACGGTTTTTTGTTACCGAACCGGGCCGCGCATCCGCAGCATCGGGCAGCGTCAGCCGTCCCGGAGCGCGGATGCGCGAGAGACGAAAGGGAAGACATGAGTCTGATTGATGATCTGGTCAAACTCGAGGAAGAGGCCAAGGAGCTCGTCACTAGTGCCGACGACGCCGCCAAGCTCGAGGCCGCGCGCGTTGAGCTGCTCGGCCGCAAGGGCCGCATCACCGGCCTGATGCGCATGATGGGCAAGCTCGCCCCCGAGGATCGTCCCATGATGGGCAAGCGCGCCAACGAGATGCGCCAGCTGATTGAGGGTATGCTCGACGAGCGCACCACCGAGATGAAGGCCGCCGCCCTCAAGCATGCACTCGAGCACGAGGCCGTCGACATCACGCTGCCGGGCATCCGTCCGCAGATCGGCCACCAGCACCTGATCAAGCAGATCATCGAGGAGGCCGAGGACATCTTCTGCGGCATCGGCTACACCGTCGAGTCCGGCCCCATGGTCGATACCTCCTATTACAACTTCACTGCGCTCAATGCTCCCATGGATCACCCGAGCCGCTCGGCCCGCGATACCTTCTACGTGGTCGACAACAACCCCGGCAGTGTCGCGCACCCCGAGGCTCACGCCCATGGCGAGTCCGATGTGCTGCTGCGCACCCAGACCTCGGGCGTGCAGATCCACACCATGGAGTCGCAAAAGCCGCCCATCTACATGATCTGCCCGGGCACCGTCTACCGTCCCGACACGGCCGATGCCTGCCACCTGCCGCAGTTCAACCAGATCGAGGGCCTGGTCGTCGACGAGGGCATCACCTTTGGCGACCTTAAGGGCACGCTCGACTACTTTGTTAAGTGCATGTTTGGCGAGGACCGCAAGACGCGCTACCGTCCGCACTTCTTCCCCTTCACCGAGCCTTCCTGCGAGGTGGACGTGAGCTGCCACGTGTGCGGCGGCAAGGGCTGCAACTTCTGCAAGCACAGCGGCTGGATTGAGATTCTGGGCTGCGGCATGGTCGACCCCAACGTCCTTATCAACTGCGGCATCGACCCCGAGAAGTACACCGGCTTCGCCTTTGGTATTGGCGCCGAGCGCGTCGCGGCCCTGCGCTACGACCTGCCGGACCTCAGAACGCTCATGACGGGCGATATGCGTTTTCTGAATCAGTTCTAGGCTGCGGCTTGCCCAAGCACGGCACCTCGGCGCTCATTCGTCGCTTGCGTACCAAAGTACGCGGCGCTCCTCTTTCGGGCCGATCTGCCGCACTTGGACAACCCTCGCTTTGTAAGGAATGTTCACAAAGTTGAAGTTTCCACCTGCATCTTTTCGCAGGCTTTCAGTATGAAAGGAGAGCTAGATGCGTGTTTCTTACGACTGGCTCAAGACCATGATCGATATTCCGGAGGATCCCAAGACCCTTTCGGACGAATATATCCGTACCGGCACCGAGGTCGAGGCAATCGACACCGTGGGCGAGTCCTTCGACCACGTGGTGACTGCCAAGGTGCTCACCAAGACCCCGCACCCCGATAGCGACCACATGTATGTGTGCTCGGTCGACGTGGGCGACAAGAATCTCGACGCCGACGGCAACCCCGCCCCGCTGCAGATCGTTTGCGGCGCGCAGAACTTCGAGGCTGGCGACCACATCGTCACGGCAATGATCGGCGCTGTGCTTCCCGGCGACGTCAAGATCAAGAAGAGCAAGCTTCGCGGTGTCGTGTCCATGGGCATGAACTGCTCCGCGCGCGAGCTCGGCCTGGGTGGCGACCACTCCGGCATCATGATCCTGCCCGAGGATACGCCCTGCGGCATGCCGTTTGCCGAGTACGTGGGCTCGAGCGACACCGTGCTCGACTGCGAGATCACGCCCAACCGCCCCGACTGCCTGTCCATGATCGGCATGGCCCGCGAAACCGGTGCCATCTTCGACCGCGATTTCCACGTTGAGCTGCCCGCCATCAAGGCCGAGACCGGCCGCGCGACCGACGACGAGCTTTCCGTCGAGATTGCAGACGAGGGCCTGTGCGACCGCTACGTTGCCCGCATCGTGCGCAACGTGAAGGTCGGCCCCTCGCCCGACTGGATGGTCAAGCGCCTCAACGCCCTGGGCGTGCGCCCGCACAACAACATCGTCGACATCACCAATTACGTGATGATGCTCACCGGTCAGCCGCTGCACGCCTTTGACCTGGACACCTTTGCCGAGCGCGATGGCAGGCGCCGCGTGGTGGTTCGCGCCGCCCAGCAGGACGAGAAGTTCACGACGCTCGACGGCGAGGAGCGTGTGCTCGATGCCGGCATGGGCCTCATCACCGACGGCGAGCGTCCCGTGGCGCTGGCCGGTGTCATGGGCGGCATGGATTCCGAGATCGAGGACGATACCGTCGATGTGATGGTCGAGAGCGCCTGCTTCAACGCCGGTCGCACCTCGCACACCAGCCGCGATCTGTCGCTGATCTCCGACGCCTCCATTCGCTTTGAGCGCCAGGTTGACGAGACCGGCTGCGTGGATGTTGCCAACATTGCCTGCGCGCTGATTGAGGAGATCGCCGGCGGCGAGGTCGCCCCCGGCTATGTGGACGTGTTCCCCGCGCCCAAGACCATCGACAGCATCAAGCTGCGCCTGGCCCGCGTGCACGCCATCTGCGGTGCCGACATCGAGTCCGACTTTATCGAGCGCTCGCTCACCCGCCTGGGCTGCACCGTCGAGCGCGACGGCGAAGACTTTATGGTTACCCCGCCGAGCTTCCGCCCCGACCTGCCGCGCGAGATTGACCTGATCGAGGAGGTCCTGCGCCTGTGGGGCATGGGCCGCGTGACGGCGACCATTCCGGCTGCCAAGAACCACATTGGCGGCCTGACCCGCGAGCAGAAGCTCACCCGTAAGGTCGGCGAGATCCTGCGCGCCTGCGGCCTCAACGAGACCACGACTTTCGGCTTTGCCGCCCCGGGTGACCTGGAGAAGATCGGTATGTCCACCGAGGGCCGCGGTTGCCCCGTGGTGCTCATGAACCCGCTGGTGGCCGAGCAGACCGAGATGCGTCGTTCGCTGCTGCCGGGCCTGCTGCAGTCCGTGGCCTACAACGAGGCGCACGGTACGCCCAACGTGCACCTGTACGAGGTCGGCAGCCTGTTCCACGGTCGCGAGAACGCCAGCCTGCCCAAGGAGACCAAGTCCGTGGCGGGCGTGCTCTCGGGCCAGTGGAGCGAGCGGTCCTGGAACATGAAGTACCGCAAGCTGCGCTTCTTCTTTGGCAAGGGCATTGTCGAGGAGCTGCTTGCCCAGCTGCGCATCGAGAAGGTTCGCTTCCGTCCCGTCGAGGGCGAGGGCTATGCCTTCCTGCAGCCGGGTCGTGCTGCCGAGGTTCTGTCCGGCGGCACTGTGCTGGGCTGGGTCGGCGAGATTCACCCCGAGGCGCGCGAGGCGATGGGCATCGACGAGGTCGTCGTTGCCTTTGAGCTCGATCTGGACAAGCTGATTAAGGGCGCCCGCAATCAGGAGAACTACCGCGAGTTCTCGCAGTACCCGGCTGTTGAGCACGACCTTGCTATCGTGGTCGACAACACTGTGACCTGCGAGGATCTTGAGCGTCGTATTACGAGTGCCGGCGGCAAGCTGCTCGAGGGCGTGCGTCTGTTCGATGTCTACCGCGATCCGGTCCGCATCGGCAAGGGCAAGAAATCCATGGCCTTTGCGCTTACGTATCGCTCCGACGACCACACGCTCACCAGCGAAGAGGTCGAAAAGGCGCACCAGAAGATCGTCACCAAGGTGTGCAAGGGCGTAAACGGCGAGGTCCGCGGCTAGGTCTTGCGCTGGGGTATGGGTCAGCGGTGGCTGCTGCCGAATCCTACGTGACTGCTATGGCCGGTATAAGGCGCTGCTGAGCCTGCATATATGACACGCGCATTACATAACGGCGTGCTGCTTTGTCGGCAGTGCGCCGTTTTGCTATGATAGCCCGCGGCGTGTTACGAATCTGACAATACGTAACACTGACAAGGTGATTCAAGCGGCGTTGCAATTCCGTGCGCCGATAACCGGGAGGCGTATATGCACATTCCAGATAATTATCTGTCCCCGCAGACCGATGCCGTCATGGCGGTGGCGATGGTGCCCGTTTGGGTCCATTGCATCAAAAAGGTACGCGCCACGCTCGATCGCGAGCACATGGCTTTCCTGGGCATCTGCGCTGCGTTCTCCTTCTTGCTCATGATGTTTAACGTGCCGCTGCCCGGCGGCACCACGGGTCACGCCGTCGGCGGTGCACTCATCGCGCTGCTGCTGGGCCCCGAGGCCGCGGCCATTGCGGTTTCGGTCGCACTGGCACTGCAGGCGCTGCTGTTTGGCGACGGCGGCATCCTGTCCTTTGGAGCCAACTGCTTTAACATGGCATTTGTGCTGCCGTTTGTGGCAGCCATCGTGTTCCGTGCGCTCAACGGCCGCCTGCACGACAAGAGCTGGGGCACTTCGGTTTCTGCCATCGTGAGCGGCTGGATCGGCTTGTGCGTGGCTGCCCTGTGCGCTGCCATCGAGTTCGGCATTCAGCCGATGCTCTTCACCAACGCCTCGGGTGCCCCGCTATACTGCCCCTTCCCGCTGTCTGTTTCCATTCCGGCCATGTTGATTCCGCACATGCTGGTAGCCGGTGTGGTCGAGGGCGTGGCGACTGCCGCGATCTACGGCTTTATCAAGAAGACGGCGCCGGGCGTTATCGTCGGCCCCGAAGCCGCCGATGGACAGCTTACTGCCGAGGGCGCAGCCGCCAAGAAGACCTCGCTGGTCCCCACGCTCATCCTGGTCGCCGTGCTTGTCGTGGCCACGCCGCTGGGCCTGCTGGCCACGGGTGACGCATGGGGCGAGTGGGACGCCGAGGGCGCCGCGACCGCCGTTCAGGAGGCTGGTGACGACAGTCTGCAGACTTCGGTTGGCCTCGATACTCCGACCTTTGCCGATGCCCTGCCCACGGGCGATTATCTGCAGGCCTATTCCGAGGAGCAGGGCCTTGGCTTTGCCGGTCAGGCTGCCATGTATATCCTGTCCGGCGTGATTGGCGTGGCGGTGCTCACCATCGCATTCCGCCTGATCTCGCTGACGGTTAAGGAAAGCGGTGCTCATGGCAATAGCCGAGCTGCCTAGCTGGCTTGCGGCCGAGGAGCGATATGAGCCCGTGGGGGCTCGGCATCGTGTGATGCAAAAGAATGTCCTGCACCTGGCGAGCCTGCTTGAGCGGGTTCGCCTGGGTGGAGGCGCGCACGAGGGCGGGTCGATGGTCGACCGCGCCCTTTCTTGCGTTTCGGCTCCGGTGCGCCTGGTGGGGATGTTCGTTTGCGTCCTGTGCGTGTGTCTGACGCAGAGCCCGCTGTACCTGATGCTGATGGCGGCTATCGCGCTGGTGCTGGTCGCGGTGCGCCCCGCGCGCGGGTTGCGCGCGACTTTTGTACCGGCGCTTGGCGCCACGGGGCTTGCGGTGGTTCTGGCGCTGCCTGCCCTGTTGCTGAGCGCGTCTGCCATGGGCGCCATGCTCAAGATCGCGCTCAAGACGTTTATTAATGTGTCGCTGGTGCTGGGTGTTTCGTGGACGCTCACCTGGAGCCGCATGTCGGCGGCGCTCAAAATGCTGCACCTGCCCGACGAGGTTATCTTTACGTTTGATATGGCGCTCAAGCATATTGAGGTGCTGGGACGCACGGCGCACGATCTGTGCGAATCGGTCATGCTGCGCAGCGTCGGTTCCGCGCCTGCGGGTTTTTCGCGCACCGATTCGCTGGCGGGTATCATGGGCATGACGTTTATCAAGGCGATGGAATGCAGCCGCGCGATGGACGAGGCCATGCTGTGTCGCGGCTTCGCCGGCGTGTATCCGGCGCTTGCACGGAGCGGCTTTGGCTGGCACGATGTGGTTTACGCGGCCGTTGTGGCGTTGCTCGCCGTGTTGTGCGCGGTGCTGTAGCGCGGACGGTCGAACCGTTGATGTGAGTAGGGAAGGGCGACGTTTTGGCAAACGATACGAATAACGCGATGGGTGCGAGCGGTGCTGCCGGCGCCGAGGTCACGCCGCTCATCGAGTTTCGCGACGTGGTGTTTTCCTATGCGGGTCATACGGTTGTCGATGGTGTGTCGCTGCAGGTCGATCGTGGTGAACTCGTTGCCCTGCTCGGTCCCAACGGCTGCGGTAAGACGACGATTATGCGCCTTATTAACGGCCTTGAACTCGCGAACGCAGGGGCATACCTGTTTGACGGACGCGTGGTCGATGCGGCGTATCTGAAGGATTCTGCTGCTGCTCAGAAGTTCCACCAGCGCGTGGGCTTCGTGTTCCAAAACGCCGATGCCCAGCTGTTCTGCGCCACGGTGGGCGAGGAAGTTGCTTTTGGTCCCGCGCAGATGGGGCTGCCGGCAGACGAGCTCGAGCGCCGCGTGAGCGATGCCATGGGGCTGTTCCAGGTTGCCGACCTTGCCGACGCCTCTCCCTATCAGCTCTCGGGCGGGCAAAAGAAGCGCGTTGCGCTGGCTGCGGTGGTGTCGATGAACCCGGATATCTTGGTCCTCGACGAGCCTACCAATGGGCTCGACGAGGATTCATGCGACATTGTGGTCAACTTCTTGCTGGCCTACGTCGCGGCGGGTAAGACGGTCTTGATGAGCACACATCACCAGGATTTGGTGCGACGCCTGGGTGCCCGTGCAATCTATATCGATCGATATCACCATGTGATCGAGGCGCCTTCGCCGTCGTATGGAACCGAAAGCGGTGCTACGGACTAGTTGCTGCGTAGAGCGTGCGTAGCCGCCCGCGCGGCTTTGCCGTGATGGTATAGTTATCCAGGTTTTTTATGGGGGTGGCTATGCCAAGCTGGAACATTCATATCGCTCAGACGGAGCGTTTGCTGGAGCGCACCGGTGCGCTTGCCAATAGCGTGCGCGACTGCAATGCCTTTTTGTTTGGCTGCGTGGTTCCGGATATCTTCGTGGGCTATATGGTCCCTGGCATCGCCGATCCCATCCCGTACCGCATTACGCACTTTGCAAAGCCCGAGCCTATCCCTAAGCCTCGTGAGCATGAGTTCTGGGATACCTATGTGGCACCGTTGCTTAAAAGTTCGCCCACCGGTGCGCCAGCCGCGGCTACCTCGATTGTCGAGGAGCGCGAGCGACTGAATCGCGTGCACTATCCCCAGCGCTACAGGGATGCCGAGCCGGTTGCCGGTCCCGGTGCTAGCGAGCTTTCGCTCGCGCCCGATGACGTGGCGCAGTCGCAGCTCGATCTGACGCTGGGCGTTTGGTCTCACCTCGTGGCCGATACCGTGTGGAATACGCGCGTGAATCAGTACCTGGAGGCGCACGGCGGCAAACCGTGCGAGGAATTCCGCATTAAAAAGCAAGGCGACTTTGACTGGTTTGGCAAGACACTCGGCATCGTTTCGATTCCGCGCGCGACCGATCGCCTGTATACTGCGGCGACCCGTTTTGGTCAGTATCCCATCCATAAGGAGTATGTGCTCAAGACCATTGGCGTTATGCACGAGATTGTACGCGAAAACCCCGGCGAGCCCGATCATCCGCCGTATCGCTTGCTAACCGAGGAGTTTTTCGATGCAACGTTTACCGAGGTCATCGAGCTGACCGAGGCGGGTTTTGCCGCCCGTGTCGAATCGCCCGATGTGCCTGCTCTGCCCCTGATTGCTAGCTGCTAGCTGGCCGGCCCGGCAGTGAATAGCTCAACCCAATCGACAAGTAGCTCTTGCCGTAAGGTATCTTCGGCAATGCGCTCCTGTTTGGTCTTTGGGATGTGGGGAAGCCCGGCCTTTTTATGGATGAGCTCGGCTATGTGGTCGAAGCTCTTCTTCTCCTTGATCTGGTCATAGGTAATTTGGATGACGTCGTAGCCCATGCTTGTGAGTGCGGTGGCGCGCTCGGCATCGGAGAGGCTCGCGGCTTCGCTGTCGTGGGCAGAGCGGCCTTGGGATTCCAGAATGACGCCCATGCTGTCGGTGGCGCTTTCGATGAGGATATCGGCGTAGCAGCAGGTTTTGTCATACAGCGAACGTGCGGCTTCACTGAGCGGGATGCGCGCGTTGTTGGCGATCTCGATGCCCTGGCCGCCCTCGTCGCGGGGGAGCGAGATAAGCATGGAGGTCTGTACTTCGAAGGGCGAGGCGGCCTGCCCCGTCATGTGCTCGGCCGCCCAGCGCAGTTGTTTGACGCCGCGCAGGCCTGCGGCTTGCTTGGCGAACGCGGCGATATCCGTTGCGGTAAGAAGCGGCGTGCGCTTCCACAAGTTGGTGTCATTGCCCTTGGTGTCGTTAACTCGCTCCCAGCCGCAGTTGGGTGGAATGAACTTAAGCGAAATAGCTTCATCGAGTTGTTGTTGCGTTCGCTCGCAGGGCTTAAACACTGCAAAGGAGCCGCACATCTCGTAGCACGCCATGAGTAACTGGTTGCGTGAGACCTGCGTGGCAAGGCTGAGCAGCGTGAACTCCGGTGACGTGACATCAAACCCATGTTCAGTCTGCCTAAACGACCCCGGAGGTGGTTCTTGGGTCAGGAGGTGCGATTTAAACAGGCTTCGCGACCCGGATTGTGCCCGAGTGAATACAAGCCTGTGAAGTGGTGCGTGAAGCAGGTCTTTTACAACTGCATGACTTCCGAGGCCACAACATCTGCGATCCATATTGCCAAGGCTAATGGCGGGGTAAAGGCCTAATACCTGCGGCGGGATGCGGTAGTAGTTAAAGGCGGATTGCCCACAAAGCGTCAGGTCCATAATGCCCTCCTGGCCGAAATCATCTCTTTGAAGCGAGTGATGCCAGCGTCAATCCGGAAGTATGCGGCAAAATCTGAACCCTATGAGCGGACCTGGCTTTTGAGGCTAGTTTATCAGGCATTTTGTTGCGAAAAAACAGGGTGTGCTCGGAGGTTCCAGATTTTGCCGCATACTTCCGAAAACCAGGTCGATTTGGTTCTTGCTAAAACGATTTATCAGCCCTGCGTGAGGTGTGGTCTTGCCACCGGGCGAACACTTTTAGCGCTTGGGGCTTTATTTTTTGGGCCTCGAAGGGTGGATTTCGCGCTTTTGGTAAAGAAATGAGTGCGTGTTTTGCCGTGCGCCGGCATTGACGCAAAGAAAAGGGTCCGGAAGGCGAAGCCTTCCGGACCCTTTGCAATGCAAATCTGCTTGCAAGTGCGATTTAGCGCACCTGAGCGACGTAAGCGACGTTGGTCGAGGAGACCTTGTCCTCGAGCTGGACGCTCATGCGGGGATCGCCGGCGGTAGCGACGGTCAAATCGCCAGTCTTGACGTAGCCGAGCTCCTTAGCGGTCTCGATCGCCTTGACAATCGTGCCGTTGACGGTGCCCTGGGTAATCTCGGCCTGGTGCGGGATAACGCCCCAGTACATAATCATCTGCTGGACGGCCCACTCGTGGCGGGAGAACGCGCAGATCGGCATGTTGGGACGGAAGTGCGAGATCAGGCGGGCGGTACGACCGGTGGTCGTCGGCACGGTGATGCACTTGGCGCCAACGGTGGTGGCCATGTTCACAGCGGACATACCCACAACGTTGTTAACAACGCGGGTGCCATGAGCGTCGGCCGGAACCTCGAGCGGAGCGTGGGCCGGGAGGTACTTCTCGGTCTCGAGAGCAATGCTGGCCTGCATCTTGACGGCCTCGACCGGGTACTTACCGGCAGCGGACTCGCCAGAGAGCATAACGGCGTCGGTGCCGTCGTAAATGGCGTTAGCAACGTCGGCAACCTCGGCGCGCGTCGGGCGCGGGTTCTGCTGCATGGAGTCGAGCATCTGCGTAGCGGTGATAACGGGCTTGTAGGCCGCGTTGCACTTGGCGATGATCTCCTTCTGGATGTGCGGAACGAGCTCGGGCTTGATCTCGATGCCCAGGTCGCCACGGGCGACCATGATGCCGTCGGAAGCCTCGAGGATCTCGTCGAAGTTTTCGACGCCCAGAGCGCACTCGATCTTCGGGAAGATCGTCACGTGCTCGCCGCCGTTCTCGCGGCAAAGCTCGCGGATGCCGCGGACGGACTCGCCGTCACGGATGAAGGAAGCGGCGATGTAATCGATGTTCTCGGTCAGGCCAAAGAGGATGTCCTGACGATCGCGCTCGGTGATAGCGGGCAGCGAGATGTTGACGTTGGGCATGTTGACACCCTTGCGCTCGCCGATCAGGCCGTCGTTCTTGACGACGCAGGTCATGTCCTGGCCGTCGACGGACTCGACCTCGAGGGCAACCAGGCCGTCATCGATCAGGATGAGGGAGCCCTTCTCGACCTCGGAGGGCAGAGCCAGGTAGTCGAGGGAGATGTGCTCAGCGGTGCCGTGGAAATCCTCGGACGTGGGCTGAGCGGTGACGACGATCTTGTCGCCGGTCTTGACGGCAACCTTCTTGCCATCGACCAAAAGGCCGGTGCGGACCTCGGGGCCCTTGGTGTCGAGCAGGATGCCGACGGGCATGCCGAGCTCCTTGGAAATACGGCGGACGCGCTCGATGCGACCGTGGTGCTCGTCGTAGGAGCCGTGCGAGAAGTTAAAACGGGCGACGTTCATGCCCGCCTTGATCATCTCGCGGATGGTCTCGTCGCTATCGCAGGCGGGACCCATGGTGCATACAATCTTGGTGCGCTTGTACATTCAGACCTCCATCTGACATCGTCTTGCGCTGATAGATAAACCATAAGAAATAAAACTGAGATGATTATAACGAAATGCCGACCGAATACCCCAAAAAATCGACCGTATGCCGAATTAGAAGTTCATTTTTTGCGGAAAAACGGTATATGCAAAAACTTTACCAACCGTTCTAACCGCTGCTATCTGGGCGATATTTCAGTCTGACGATGCGCCGAAGAAAAAACGTTTTATCAATGTTGAGCATCACACTGTCTGCACCGTTGCGCCTGTGCCGTGTTTCCAGATGGAATGTTTTGGCTAGACGCGTCGCTTTGGGGTACCATAGTTCCACTATCAACTGCCGCTCAGCACGGCAGCCTTGATGAGCCCTTGCCCTTCTCCTGGGAATTATGATCGGGCATCAATCTGCTGAGTGGCCCGAATCCCAGGAGGGGACTCTATATGCAAAAGGAATACCTGTCCGCCGCGGCGGAGGTGCTCAGCGACCAGGGTGTCGATGAGAACCTTGGCCTGAGCAACGACGAGGCGTCGTCGCGCCTCGCCAAGACAGGCCCTAACAAGCTTGAGGAAGCCGAGAAGACTCCGCTGTGGAAGCGCTTCTTTGAGCAGATGGCAGACCCCATGGTCATCATGCTGATTGTTGCCGCCGTTATCAGCGCACTTACGGGCATGGTCAAGGGCGAGCCCGATTTTGCCGACGTCGCCATCATCATGTTCGTCGTTATCGTCAACTCGGTGCTGGGCGTGGTCCAGGAGGCTAAAAGCGAGGAGGCCCTCGAGGCCCTGCAGGAAATGAGCGCGGCGCAGTCCAAGGTGCTACGCGACGGCAAGCTCGTGCACCTGCCGAGCGCCGAGCTCGTGCCCGGCGACGTGATCATGCTCGAGGCGGGCGACTCCGTCCCGGCCGACTGCCGCGTGCTCGAGAGCGCCACGATGAAGATCGAAGAGGCCGCACTGACCGGCGAGTCCGTGCCGGTCGAGAAGCACACCAACGTGATTGAGCTTGCCGCGGGCACTGACGACGTGCCGCTCGGCGACCGCAAGAACATGTGCTACATGGGCTCTACCGTGGTGTACGGTCGCGGTCGCGCCGTCGTGGTCGGCACCGGCATGAACACCGAGATGGGCAAGATCGCCGGCGCTCTGGCCGAGGCCAAGGAAGAGCTCACGCCGCTGCAGGTGAAGCTTGCCGAGCTCAGCCGCATCCTTACCATTATGGTTATCGTCATCTGCGTCGTCATCTTTGGCGTCGACATCATCCGTCACGGCGTGGGCAACGTCCTTACCGACCCGACTGCCTTGCTCGATACCTTTATGGTCGCCGTCTCGCTCGCCGTCGCCGCCATCCCCGAGGGTCTGGTCGCCGTCGTGACCATCGTGCTGTCGCTCGGCGTGACCAAGATGGCCAAGCGCCAGGCAATCATCCGCAAGCTCTCTGCCGTCGAGACCCTCGGCTGCACACAGACCATCTGCTCCGACAAGACCGGCACCCTTACCCAAAACAAGATGACCGTCGTCAAGCACGAGCTCGCTGCGCCCAAGGAGAAGTTCTTGGCCGGCATGGCGCTGTGCTCCGATGCCCAGTGGGACGAGGAGCTGGGCGAGGCCGTGGGCGAGCCGACCGAGTGCGCGCTCGTCAACGACGCCGGCAAGGCGGGGCTCACCGGCCTGACTGCCGAGCACCCGCGCGTGGGCGAGGCCCCGTTCGACTCGGGCCGCAAGATGATGTCTGTGGTCGTCGAGACCCTGGACGGCGAGTACGAGCAGTACACCAAGGGCGCGCCCGACGTGGTAATCGGCCTGTGCACCCATATCTACGAGGGCGATAAGGTCGTTCCGCTGACTGAGGAGCGCCGCGCCGAGCTCGTGGCAGCCAACAAGGCCATGGCCGACGAGGCCCTGCGCGTGCTGGCGCTGGCGAGCCGCACCTACACCGAGGTTCCCGCCGACTGCAGCCCCGCTGCGCTCGAGCATGACCTGGTCTTCTGCGGCCTGTCCGGCATGATCGACCCGGTCCGTCCCGAGGTGGCCGACGCTATCCGCGAGGCGCACGACGCTGGCATCCGCACCGTCATGATCACGGGCGACCACATCGACACCGCCGTGGCCATCGCCAAGCAGCTGGGCATCGTCACCGATCGCAACCATGCCATCACCGGTGCCGACCTCGATCGCATGAGCGACGAGGAACTCGACGCGCACATCGAGGACTACGGCGTGTACGCCCGCGTCCAACCCGAGCACAAGACACGCATCGTCGAGGCTTGGAAGTCGCGCGACCAGATCGTGGCCATGACGGGCGACGGCGTCAACGACGCCCCGTCCATCAAGCGCGCCGACATCGGCGTGGGCATGGGCATTACTGGTACCGACGTCACCAAGAACGTCGCCGACATGGTGCTCGCCGACGACAATTTCGCTACCATCATCGGTGCCTGCGAAGAGGGCCGTCGCATCTACGACAACATCCGCAAGGTCATCCAGTTCTTGCTTTCGGCTAACCTTGCTGAGGTCTTCTCGGTGTTCATCGCCACGCTCATCGGCTTTACCATCTTCCAGCCGGTGCAGCTGCTGTGGGTGAACCTGGTCACTGACTGTTTCCCCGCGCTCGCGCTGGGCATGGAGGACGCCGAGGGCGACATCATGAAGCGCAAGCCGCGCAACGCCAAGGACGGTGTCTTTGCCGGACATATGGGTCTGGACTGCGTGGTCCAGGGTCTGATCATCACCGTGCTGGTGCTGGCGAGCTTCTTTGTGGGCGTGTACTTTGACATGGGCTACATCCACATCGCCGATATGATTGCCGGCAATGCCGACGAGGAAGGCGTGATGATGGCGTTCATCACGCTCAACATGGTCGAGATTTTCCACTGCTTCAATATGCGCAGCCGTCGTGCGTCGCTGTTCACCATGAAGAAGCAGAACAAGTGGCTGTGGGCTTCGGCTGCGCTGGCGCTGGTGCTGACGGTGATCGTGACCGTGCAGCCGACGCTTGCCGAGATGTTCTTTGGCCCCGTGACGCTTGAGCTCAAGGGCGTTCTTGCCGCGCTGGGCCTGGCCTTCCTGATCATCCCGCTGATGGAGATCTACAAGGCGATCATGCGCGCGGTCGAAAAAGAGTAGGTCGAAAGACCATCCCTCCCACCGGCCCGACCGCCTGCGGGGTTTCTTCTTCGCTGGTCCTCGCGCTTCGCGCTGCGGGATCGCTCAGAAGAAACCCCTCTCGGCGGTCGGGCCTTCGGACAACCTCTCGGGACCGTAAGCTGAGGGAAAGTTTGTGAGCCGATCGAGCGTTTGCTCGACCGGCTCTTTTTGATTTAGGGCTTTGCCCGGCCAGCTCTTTTTGATTTAAAATACCTGCTCAGTTGTGATTTGTGGTACTGGGAGGCGTTTGTGGGCAAGGCTAAGGCTAAGGCGAAGAAAAAGACGACGGGGGCGCGGGCTAAGCGCGATCGTCGTCGGAAGCTCGCGACCGAAGCCCCTGCATCTGCTGAGGAGCTGCTGGCAAGCGTACCGGGGCTTGACGCGTTGCAGGATGTTCCGGCGTTCGATGACCTGCCGGTCGATGCGGCTCAGCAGGCTGCATTTGACGACTTTTGCGCACAGGCCGAGGAGCCCGAGCAGATGCAGCTTGGCGCCGTGGTGCGCTTAGATCGCGGGTTTCCGCTGGTGGCGACGGCCGACGATACCTTTCGTGCCGAGCATGCCGTGGGGTTTGCCAAGTCGCGCGGCGAGGACGAGGTCCTGCTGCCCGCCGTGGGCGACCGTGTGGCGGTGCGCCGCGCTCCCGGGCACGATATGGGCGTGATCGAGTGCGTACTACCGCGCCGTACGAGCTTTGAGCGTTGGCGTGGCCGTGCCCGCGGTGAGCGCCAGGTGCTCTGCTCCAACGTCGACAGCGTGCTGATCGTGCAGGCGCTCGGCGCCGGCGAGGTGCTGCTCGATCGCGTGGCGCGCTCACTGGTGTTGGCGCTCGACTGCGATGCCGAGCCGGTGGTGGTACTCACCAAAGCTGACCGCTGCGATGCCGAGGAGCTCGAGCGCGATCTGGACCGCGTGCGCCGCCTGGTGGGCCCGGACGTGCGCGTGATCGTGACGTCCTCTGCCGAGGGCCGCGGCCTGGACGAGGTCCGTGCCTGCGTGCCCGCCGGGAGCTGCGCCATGATTCTGGGCGAGTCGGGTGCCGGCAAGTCGACGCTGCTCAATGCACTGCTGGGCCACGATACGTTGGCGACTGGCGGTGTGCGCGAACGCGACGACCAGGGCCGTCACACTACCGTCGCGCGTGTGATGGTGGCGCTGCCGGGCGACGCCGGCGTGATCGCCGATGCCCCGGGCCTGCGCAGCCTACCGCTCGTGGGTCACGAGCGGGGTCTGGCGCGCGCCTTCCCCGAGATTGTCGAGGCATCGCGCGCGTGCCGGTTTGGCGATTGCACGCATACCCATGAGCCGGGTTGTGCCGTTCGCGAGGCCGAGGACGCCGGGCAGATCGACAGTCTGCGTTTGGAAACGTTCCAAAACCTGGCGTCATCCATGCGCGTGAGTGCTCAAATGCTCGATCCCGATGTCCATCTGTAATTGATTTTTCCTATGACAGCCGTCTCCCAACTGTTCGGGAGACGGCTTTTTTGCTGCGGAAAAGCCTCGAAACATGCAGTTTGCTGACGTGCTGGCCAAAACCTTGCCACGAGCTTGACGGGCTGGTCGGCTTTTGGTCAGCGATTGGTTTGACATCGAAAACCAAGATCGCGATTGCGCCGCTTTGCGCTCTGACCGCCCAGACAATGGTGGTACGGGCATTCGCCCGGCACTGCCATGAGAGGAGCGGCCGTGAACAAGAGCAAGCGCATCGCTATCAGTCTGGTCGCGGGCGTGCTCGCTGCTCTGCTCTGCATGGTTTACGGCTCGTCGATCCGCTCGCAAGCCGAACAGGTCCAGGCTGAGACCTTGGCCAAGTACGGTGGCGATCGCGTCGAGGTATGCGTCGCGGCGCGCGATATCGATGTGGGCGAGACCCTCGATGAGACCAATGTCATAACCCAGGAATGGCTGACGAGTCTGCTGCCGCGTGACGCGGCGACCGAGCTGCGCCAGGTGCGCGGCGACGTGACGACTTCGCGTATTCCCAAAAACGCCGTGATCTGCAATGTCTACACCAAGGCCGAGAGCCACAAGCTCGAGGTGCCTAAGGGCAAGGTCGCCGTTTCGGTGGCGGTCGATGCCGAGCACTCGGTCGGCGGTGCCACGGGCGTGGGCAGCTATGTGGACGTGTACGTGCAAAAAGATGGCGTAACCGATCGGCTGTGCGGCGCGCACGTGATCGATACCAGTGAGAATTCCGGTGCCACGCGCGAGGGCAAGATCGAATGGGTGACGCTGGCGGCTGACCCCGAAGACGTCAAGGAACTGCTGGGAGCCTCGGGCAAGGGAACGGTCAGCTTGACGATTCCCGCCACGGCGCGCGGCAAAAAGAGCGGAGGCGACGAGTGATGAAGGCGATCTGGCTTGCGTGCTGCGCGTGCGGCGATTACGGGCTGTTGCAGCAGGAAGTCGAGGGCCGTGATGCGGGTGCACAGGTGCTTCGCGTGGGTGACCTGGACGGGCTGGTTTCCATGGCGCGGGCGTTTCCGTCGCGCCGCGGGGCTGCCATCATCGCGGCGTCTCTGTTTGATATCGAAGATGTGCGCAAGACTGTTGCGCGCCTGACGGCCGAAGGCCGCGTGAGTCGCGTGGTCGTGTTGATAGAAGTGCTCGATCCGTCGGATATCGAGGGACTGTTTCGCGCGGGGGCGACCGAGGTCATCGCTGCGCACAGTATATGCGGCAACGGGCGCGCGGGCGAGGGAGCGGTTGATTCCGATCGGCGCATGACGATTGAGCCCGATGCTTTTGTTGATAGGGAACCCGGGGCGCCTCGCGCTACAAGAGGCCCGCGTGTTGATGATTATGGAAAAGCGGAAGCCGAGCATGGTCGGCGCCCCCGGAACCCCCTTGTATACGATGACGCTGGAGGGCCGGCACAGCATGCTGGCGACTCCCCGGCTGTAGATATGGGATACGTGCACGGCGTGAATCTGGCGGATGAACTCGACGAAGTTGAGGGCTTTGTCGGGTGCGGCGAGTTGTCGCTGATGCAGCATGAGCAGATTGCACAGAACGAGCCTGCCTTGCAGACCGAACAAGCCGCCATGCCGGCTTGGACGCAGCGTGTAGTTGCGGCGGGGGAGACGGGGACGCTGTCACCGACGCCCGCCCCGCCGCCTCCGATGCCGCCGGCAGACGCTGCCGCTTCGCCGCATCGAGCTCCGGTCGTCTGCGTCATTTCGGGCTCGGGCGGTTGCGGCAAGTCGACGATCGTTGCCACCATGGCACACGCATCGTCGCTGTTGGGCTTGCGTGCCGCCGTGCTCGACCTGGACCTGATGTTTGGAAACCTTTACGACTTGTTAGGCGTCGATGCTCCGCGCGATATGGCGGCATTTATCGAGCCGTCGGCGGCGGGCACGCTCACCGAGCCGGATATCGTAGCCGCATCGATGCGCGTGGCGCCGGGCGTTACGCTCTGGGGTCCCGTCGCGGCGCCCGAGCAAGCCGAGCTCATGGCACGTCCGGTGGAGCTGCTGCTCGATGTCCTGCGTCGCGAATCCGACGTGGTCTTTATCGATACCTCGGTCTTTTGGGGCGATGCCGTGGCGGCTGCGGTGGCGGCGAGCGACCGTTGCCTGGTCGTTGGCGATGCGGCGGTGTCGTCCGCGACATCGGCGTCGCGCGTCATTGAACTGGCAAGTCGAGTAGGTGTGCCGCGCACGCGCATGAGCGCCGTGTTCAACCGGTTCGGTGCGCGCGGGGCAGACGAGGACGTCGCCATGCGCTTTGAGATTGCCTGTGCGTTGAGCTCCAAGATTCGTATCGCCGATGGCGGGCAGGATCTCGCCGCGCTCATGGCGTTTGGGCGCGCCGACGAGGCAGTGGGTCAGACGAGCGCTTTTGCGACCAGCGTGCGCGAGGCCACGCGCGAGATGCTCGTGGAACTGGGGTGCGCCGTCGGCCCTTGGAGCGATATAGTCGCCGACCGTGCAACGCGTACCGAACGCCCGCGTATCCGCCTTCCCTGGTCGCGCGAGGGTGATCAGCGATGAGCCTGCAAACGAGGATTAAGGCTGCCGGCGCTGCAGCGGCGGCAGCTCCTGTAGATGCGGGGCGTCGCCGCGCGGTGAAACGACGCACTAAGCGCGCCGTGATGGACCGCATGGGTTACGACGAAGTGGCGCGTATCAGCGCCTATATCGACCCGGTACTTGCCCGCTCGGAATTGCGTCCCGCGGTGGAGGCGGCGCTCAATGTTGAGGAGCCGACCGATCTCGCGACGCCCGAGCGCGAGACCATCATCGACGAGATTTTGGATGACGTGGTGGGCTTGGGGCCGTTGCAGCCGCTCATCGAGGACGACACCGTTACCGAGATCATGATCAACGGCTGCCGCTCGGCCTTCTTTGAACGCGGCGGCGTCTTGTACCCCATCGAGCATGCGTTTGAGGATGATGAGCAGATCCGTGTGCTTATCGACCGCATCATCTCGCCACTTGGCCGCCGTATCGACGAGCGCAGCCCCATCGTCAACGCCCGCCTCAAAACGGGCTATCGCGTCAACGCGGTGATTCCGCCTGTGGCGATTGACGGACCGATTCTCACCATCCGAAAGTTCTCGGACCGCATCTGCTCGCTGGACGAGCTTGTGGGGCTGGGGTCGCTGCCGCTTTGGTATGCGCAGCTGCTGTCATGCGCGGTGTCGCTGAGACAGGACCTGGCGGTTGCGGGAGGCACGGGATCTGGTAAGACCACCCTGCTCAACGCGTTGTCATGCGAGATTTCCACCGGCGAGCGCATCGTGACGATCGAGGACTCTGCCGAGCTCAAGTTTGCGCATCATCCACACGTGGTGCGTCTAGAGGCGCGCGAGGCTTCAATTGAGGGCGAGGGCGCGGTGACGATCCGCGACCTGGTGACCAATGCCCTGCGCATGCGCCCCGACCGCATCGTGGTGGGTGAGGTGCGCGGTGCTGAGTGCTGCGACATGTTGCAGGCCATGAACACGGGCCACGACGGGTCGCTCACCACACTTCATGCGGGCTCAGAACAGGAGACCGTGGTGCGTCTGACGTTGCTTGCACGTTATGGCATCGATCTGCCGAGCGAGCTCATCGAGGAGCAGATTGCCATGGCGCTCGACGGCATCGTGATGTCCGAGCGCCACGCCGATGGCAGGCGCTTCGTCTCCTCGTATTCGGGGGTGCGTCGCGCCGCGTCGGGCGGCGTAGAGCTCGAGCGCTATGTGACTTTCGATGCCGCCGAGCGCACCTGGACGCTTGACCGCGAGCCGCCGTTTATCGCAGAAGGCCTGCGGTCGGGGACGCTCACACAAGAGGAGGTGGACGAATGGAGGTCGCTGTGCCCCTCGTCGTAGGGGGTTTGGCAGGGTTTTCTGTCGCGACGGCGTGCGGGGCGGAACCTCGTGTGCCGCAGGTGCCGCCGGCGGAGCTGGCGCGTCAGGCGCTCGAGACGGTGGCAGAGAAACTGCCGCGTGAGCTGGTGGAAAACGATCTGCTGAAAAAGATCGCCCGTTCGTGGGCATCGCTGGCTCCGGCGCATCGCCTTGGCCTCGTGATCGAAGATGCTTCGGGGCGTTTGGCGTTTCTGCTGCTCTCGAGCGGTGTCTGCTGCGTTTTGCTAACGATGGTGTCGTTATCGCCCCTCGGATTTGCCTTGGGACTTGTTGCTCCGATTGCCGTTGGCGCCGCTCGGGATGGCTTTGAGAGCCGGCGCGAGCAACACGATGCAGAAGAGGCCATGCCCGAGGCGTTTACCGCACTTTCCATGTCGCTTGCCTCGGGACATTCGCTGGCCCAGGGCATGCGCTTTGTGGGCGCTCATGCGCAAGAACCGGTGCATACCGAGTTTTTGCGGGTGGCGGCGGCGATCGATTGCGGCATCTCGGCGACCGACGCGCTCGATGACTTGCTCGTGCGCATCGACGCCCCCGGTCTTTCGCTTGTGACCTTGGCGCTTAAGGTGTCACAGCGCACCGGCGCTCCGCTTGCCGACTTACTGTCCGAGGCGTCGAGCATGGTGGGGGAGCGCATTGAGCTCAAGCGCCGCCTGGATGTTAAGACGTCGCAGGCCCGCATGTCTGCGCATATGGTCGCGGCGATGCCGACGGGCATGTGCGCGGTGTTGGCGCTGCTTTCGGCAGATTTTCGTCGCGGTCTTGCGACGCCTGCCGGCGCGGGCGCTGTGGTGCTGGGTCTTGCCCTCAACGCCGTTGCCCTGGTGGTTATCAGGCGCATTATGCGGGTGGAGCTATGAGCGCCCCGGTTGCAGTTGCGGCTTGCCTGTGCGCTCTGAGTGTATTTGTCGCGACGGGTTTGGATCGGGCGGATGCACGCAAGATCGCAGAGGCCTGCAAGCGCGAGGCGGTGCTGGTCGCTGCCGCGGGTCACTCGGTGGTCGATGCTCTGACCGCGCGAATGAAGGGCGCGGTTGGAGCGGGCGGCCCGGTGCGAGTGTCGCTCGGCGAAGTGTCCGAGATGATCGATGTTGTGCGCTTGGGTCTTTCGGCCGGTCTTTCGTTTGATGCGGCGCTTGAGATTTTCTGCGCCAACCGCCGGTCAGTGCTGGCTCTTCGACTTGAGCGGGCCTGCATGGCGTGGCAGGTGGGCGTGGGCACGCGTGAGGACGAGTTGTTGGCCGCCGCGCGCGACCTGGACGTGCGAGCGCTCGAGACCTTTGCCATCACGGTGGGACAGGCGCTCGCCCTGGGTGCCCCACTTGCCGAGACACTGGCCGCTCAAAGTCGCGAGATCCGTGCGGCTCATCGCGCCGCGGTCGAGCGCGAGATCGAGCGTGCGCCCGTCAAGCTGCTGATTCCCACCGGCACACTCATCTTGCCGGCGTTGCTTCTGTCCATATTGGGCCCGCTGTTGGGAGCAGGCGGGATGATGTAGGGAGGAATACATGAACACGATGACTGACGTTGCTGGCAAGGTCTGGAGCTGGGCTGTTTGCCAGTCAATTCGCGCTCGCCAGCATGCCGGGGAGCTACTGCAGGAGGAGAGTGCGCAGGGCACCACCGAATACGCCATCTTGGTCGGCGTGCTCGTGGTGATCGCCATCATTGCCATTGTCGCATTTAAGGGCAAGGTCCAAGATCTATGGAACGCTATCAGCGAGGGCATCAACAGCCTGTAGAGGGCGAGCGCCCCATCGGGGTGCTGCTGGTGTTTGCTTGCCTGACCGTGGCGATAGCGGCGGTGCTTTGGGGGCTTAACGCCGCGCGGCAGCAGCGTCCTGGGGCCGCCTTCGATTCGGGCTCAGATTCGGCGGTGGCGTCTCAAAAAGATGAGATGCGAGATGCGGACGATTCGGATGTCGCTGTCACGGCGCAAACCTTTCTGCGGACGCTCGACAAGCGGTCTGGCACTGCGACGGATTCACCTGAGGACAACGCGATTGCGGTCCGGCTTGCATGGTCCGAGGACCGACCGATGACCGAGGCAGCGGCGGATATGTTACGCGCCTACCGCGAGGTGCCAACGGCCCAGCTCGCCCTGAGCGGCTATCTCGATATTAAGGGCAACGTATGGGGCGCCATCGTGCGCGATGGGCGCGGCTGGGTCGATATGGTGACGGTTGCCGCGGATGCTGGCGATGCTTCGTGTCGTCTGCGCGCCGTGCGTCTGGTCCCGTGAACAATAAGCTCAAAGGAGGGATCGTGAAATGCATGGCATTCTGCGTGAGGAATCTGCCCAGGCGACGGTCGAATACGCCATCGTCACGGTGGCGCTGTTATCGATCGTGCTGGCGATTGTGGGACTTTGGCGTGCTGGCACCGATGGACGCTTGGCGGCGCTGGTTGAGCGGGCGGCATCCCATGGCGTTGCCTCGACGTCGGTTATCGACGCCGCTGCGGGCGCTAAGGACATCGCGTTGTATTGATATCGCGCGCGAGGACCGGGCGCAGTCTACGGTCGAGGCCGCTTTTTTGCTGCCGACGTTTCTGACGCTCATCCTTCTCGCACTGCAACCGGTGTGCCTGCTTTATACGCGCGCGGTCATGGAGTCTGCCGCCGCCGAGACCGCGCGGCTCATGACCACGACGACGGCGGAGGACGACGATCTTAAGGAGTTCACCCGCCGCCGGCTTGCCGCAGTGCCCAACGTTTCGATCTTTCATGCCGGCGGGCCGTTGTCGTGGGATATCGAGCTTGGCCGGGCCGGTGCGGGTGGTGTCTCGTCCGTGTCCGTTTCCGGCGAGGTCAAGCCGTTGCCTGTGATCGGTGCGTTTGCGCAGGCTATGGGTGGTACCGCCGAGGGCGGCTACGTTGAGCTCAAGGTCGATGTCTCGTATCAATCGCGTCCCGAATGGCTGGAGGGAGATTATGATTCGTGGATTGCTGCATGGGATTAAGCGTTTCTGGTCTAGATGCGTTTTGACGCGCCGTCCGAGCTGCCATCGCAAGCGAGGCGGCTTTATGGGCCGCGCCGGTGTCGATCTGTTTATCGAAGACGGTGCCTACACCACGCTTTCTTCTGCCGTGGTCATCCTAGTGGTGCTCACGTTGTTGTTTTCGTCGACCGCGGCGATATGGAGCATGTCGCGTGCCGGGGATACCCAGGTGGCGGCCGATAGCGGCGCGCTGGCGGGTGCCAACGTAGTGTCGTCCTATCACACGGCTGCCACGGTGGTTGATGCGAGCATCTTGAGTCTGGGGCTGGCGGGGTTTGCCACAATCGGGACGGGCCTGGTCGCCATCCTCATCCCAGGTGCCGAATCAGTTGCCGGCAATATGGTCGACACCGGGATTGAGATCATTAAAACGCGCAACAAGTTTGCCAAAAGCGCATCGGAAGGCTTACAGAAAATTGAGACGGCTCTGCCGTATCTGATCGCCGCGCGTGCCACGCAGGCGGTGTCGGCGCAGGATACCGATAGTGTGACCTATACCGGCACGGCGCTTGCCGTGCCCAGGACATCCGAGTCGGACTTCGCTGCGCTCAAAGGGTCCGAGATCTCGACCGATACCATTAAAGACACATCAGATGATTTAGAGCGTGCGGCCGAGGAGCTGCGGAAGGCCTCGGAGGAGACGGCGAAGGCTAAAGAGCGCGCTTGGCTGGCGGATTGTGGCGGGTCGGACGAGAGTTCGATTGGCAAGTACTCGTGTATGTGGGAGCGTGCGAAAAAACTAGCAGAACTATCTGACAGCCAGAACCGTCATGAAAAGTCGAGCATCACATGGGAGCCGCAAATAGCGCTCGATCGCGCGAAAACCTATTACCGACAGCGCTTGGCGAATGAAAAACCTCAGGGATCGAGCGTCGAGATGAAAGCGCAGTCAGCCGCTCGAAAAGCGTTCTATGCCTATGCGATTGAAGAGGTCGATCGAGCATACATAAAAGATGATGGCGAACGGTTTTCTGCCTATATCCCACTATTGCCGCGTGTCCCAAACGAGGTGCGGCCGACCGAACTTTACACCGATGCCGCATGGCCTGTAAGCAACAACGACGGCAGAACATACCTGCATTATGGAGTCGAATGCCCCGTCTATCAGAAAGGGACTCCGAGTGGGCTGGCATCTGTTGCTGATTATGATGGTCGTGATACATGCGAAGCGTGCGGCTTCGGCGTGGTTACGCTTGGAAGCGCCCTCATGCCGCCATCGTTCATCGAAAACGGCTTCGAGTACCACTTTGACAAGTTCAAAGAGGCTCTGGAAGACTACGTCGACTGCCGCAACAAAGAACTCGAACTTGAGCGTCAGACCGAGGATGAGGCCGACCGTGCGGGCAATGCTTTTGACCAGGCCATTAAAGCGCTTTCGGGCAAGCGTCCGCGTATCGCTCCGCCCGGTCGCAACGGCGTGGTTGCCTTTGCGGCTTCGGGTGCCATCTCGAGCCCCGATGAGCTCAACTCTTCGTTTAACACGGCAGTCAGGCTTGGCGATCGCGGTGCTATTTCTGCCGCGGTGCTGGCGCCCGATGAGACGACGGCGCAAAACAACGTGCTTTCGCGATTTTTCTCGACATTGAAGGAACGCTCGGGCGGCGTTGCCGGCGTACTCGATGGCGTCATGGATGTTTGGGGACGGCTGCTTGTGGGATACGGAGACATCCAAGGTTCGGCCGACGAACTTATGGACGAGATGATTAAAGACCTAGGAGGGGGCAGCGGCGCGTTGGGCTCCATCGCATCGTGGCTCGGCGATACCGTTTCGGCGTCCGTGGCGGCGTTGGGTCTGGAACCGTGCGACTTGCGCCTGCGAAAGCCGGTGCTGACCGATTCCGCCAACGTCATTAAGAGCCCGGGGTCTGACATTGCGGGTCTCTCTCAAGCACAAGACAAACTGCGAGGTATTCCGTTGGGCGTGACCGATCCCAAGGCGCTTTGCGAGGCGTTGGAATATCAAGTCGAACGCACCATTAGCGGTACGGTGTTCACGCTTGCGGAGATTCCTCTGCCCGGCGGCGGCTCCATCCCGCTCACTGTCGATGTTGCCACGCTGGTGGGAGCTTTTGGCGGTGGGTCGTAATGGGCATTCGCTCGGGCTTGCGCGAGGAGCGTGCCCAGGCGACGGTCGAGATGGCCGTGGTCACGCCTGTCCTGCTCGTGCTGGCTCTCATCGCGTACAACATCATGATCTTTGCCGGCGCGGTCTCGCGCTTCGACCGCGTGGTGCCCGACATCGTGCTGGCGCACGCTGTGGCACCGGGCGGGGAGGGTGACGAGAACTCTGCCGATGCCTCGGTGACGGTCCAGACTCAAATTCTGAATGCCATGGAAGGCTATGACTTGCAGATCGAAGTGTCGAGCGAGCAAGGCGCGAAGGCATCAGATGGTGGCCTGCTCTCCCTATCCGGTACGTTTAGGACCTACACCTGCACCATGCACTATGAGCCGTGGCCGACTTCTCTCAGCATCGCTGGCGTTCCGCTGGGGGCGCCGACAACGTTGTCGCACGAGCGTGCGGTGACGGTCGATCCATGGCGTCCGGGGGTGGTCATGTGACCGCGGTCTCGTCCTACATCGCTTACGCGCGGGCACTCAACAGGCTGGGTTGGACGCCGGCCGAGTTTGTGGTGGCGGAGTCGTTTACCGTGCGCCTGCGCGGCATGCTGGGGCGGCGTCCGGTTGCCGCCAACGGCCTGCCGCTCGTCATGGCGTTTCCACGCTGCTCTTCGGTCCATACGTGTTTTATGGCCTATCCCATCGACATCGCCTTCATCGATCGCGACGGCAATATCCTCGCGCGATACGAAAACGTTCGCCCTTGGCGCATGTGCTCCTGCCCCGGCGCCTGGGCCGTACTAGAGCGTCCTTCAATCATTGTTTCGACCCCTGCTCTCCAACGCGTGCCGGCTTAAGAATTGGCGACAGTGGACTTTCGTCATACGAAATTGGGTAAGATGGAGGAGAAGATGCATGGATGTTGAGATTCATCCCAACGCTAAAAAGCACCTGACGGAAAAGCAGGTGCTTAGCGCTTGGCTTGCGGTTACTGAGTGCATTCGTCGCGAGTCGAAGGACGAGCCGCCGAGATGGCTTGCGATTGGATGGCTCCCAGACGGACGAAGCGTGGAGCTTGTCGCGGTCGAGCTTGTCCGTGGGTGGCTTATCATTCATGCCTTGTCTCCAGTCCAGAAGAAATTTTGGCAGGAGATTGAACAGGCTCGGCAAAGGGGTCGATGATGGGCAAGACGTATACGGCCGCTAATGGTCAGGTTGTAACGGATGAAATGATTGACGCGTGGTGCGAGTCGTACGAGCGCGGAGAGTTTCCGGATGGCGAACACACCGTTGGTGGGATCGTGCATGGACGGCCCCCGCTCTCAGGTGAGGGGACGGCAACGCTGTCGGTCAAGATTCCTCTGGGAATGAAGGAGGCCATTCGTCGACGGGCGGCTGCCGAGGGGATGACGCCAAGTGAGTTTGCCCGTGCGGCTCTGAGTGAAAAACTTCTTGCTGCCGGCTGATGCCTCTGACGTGCCGATTTATAGAACCGAGGCTGTGCTCAAAAACTTTTTTAAAATTCTCGGTTGACCGGAACGCGTCCTTGGTTATACTAATCAAGCCTTGAAACAAGGCACAACTCAAATGGCTGGGTAGCTCAGTTGGTAGAGCAGAGGACTGAAAATCCTCGTGTCAGGGGTTCGATTCCCTTCCCCGCCACCTTGAATTGACTAGGACCTCTGCAAAGGGGTCCTTTTCTTTTATACAGCCCCCACATGGAATCGAACCCCGTGAGGGCGCGGAGCTGAGTAAACGCGTAAGCGTTTGCCAGCGCAGCTCGCAAGGCGCGTAAGCGCCACAGCGGTCCGTCCGCGCAGCGCGCGGACGCGATTCCCTTCCCCGCCACCTTGAATTGACTAGGGCCTCTGCAAAGGGGTCCTTTTCTTTTATCGAGGGCTCTGCGGAAACTGCGTCCCGGAATTTGGCTTCAGAGTGGGATGCGTTTTCCGCTTTGAGGCCGCTTGGGAAAGCGCGACCCGGAATCCGGCGTCAGAATGGGATGTGCTTTCCTTTTGCGGTCTTTGGCGGAAACTGCGTCCCAGATCCCGCGCTCAGAACGGGATGCATTTTCCGGTTGAGGCCTCGAACGGAAAATGCATCCCAGTCTCTTGCGAAAAAACGGGGCGCGCTTTTCGGCCGCCTACTTCCGGCGCACCTGCGCATCTCGGCGCGCTATCTCGGGCCCGCCCGCCCGGACATTCCTCCCACTTTTGCGCCACTTTGTAGACCGTTCGGTCGCCTGTCCGCACGCGCGGGTATACTCAAAACGATACTTTTCCTATGCAATGCGATGCAGGTTCGACCTGCGCGATTCGAAGGGGGCCGTGATGGAGAGGATTCTCGGCGTTAATCTCGCTGGCTGGTTTATTCCCGAGCCCTGGGTGACCCCGTCGCTCTATGCAGCGACCGGAGCATCCAATGCAGCCGAGCTGCAGGAGGCCATGGGCACCGCTGCCTATAACGAGCGCATGCGTCGCCATTACGAGACGTTTGTGAGTGAGGACGATTTTCGCCGTATGGCGCAGATCGGTCTCAACGCCGTGCGCCTGCCGGTGCCGTGGTATGCCTTTGGCTCGCAGGAGTCCGACGCTTCCTACATCTCGGTTGTCGATTATATCGACCGTGCTATTGAGTGGGCCGACAAGTACAACATCCGCGTACTGCTTGATCTGGCGACTGTACCCGGCGGTCAGGGCGATTCCAACGATTCGCCCACCACTCCGGAGGCTGTTGCCGAGTGGCATTCGTCCACCAACGGCCGTCACGTTGCGCTCGATGTGCTCGAGCGCCTGGCCGATCGCTATGGTGAGGCCGAGAGCCTGCTGGGCATCGAGCTGTTGGATACGCCGCAGATGAGCGTACGCAAGAGCCTCTTTACCATGACGGATGGCATTCCGGCGCACTACCTGCGCAACTTCTATCGTGACGCGTACGAGCTCGTTCGTTCGCATATGCCCGAGGACAAGATCGTCGTCTTTTCCTCTTCGGGACACCCTGGCGAGTGGAAGCACTTTATGCGCGGTGCCAAGTACGAGAACGTCTACATGGACCTTCACCTGTACCATTACCGCGACGAGTATGCGCTCGACATCACGAGCCCCCGCGGTCTGACGACGGCGATTTCGCGCAACAAGCGTGAGCTCAAAGAGGCGGTCGCAACTGGGTTCCCCGTTTTGGTGGGCGAATGGTCGGGCGCGGCGATCTTCGCCAACTCGTCGGTTACACCCGAGGGTCGCAATGCCTACGAGCGCGTGTTCATCGCCAACCAGCTGGCATCGTTTGCGCCGGCGGCTGGCTGGTTCTTCCAAACGTGGAAGACCGAGAAGCGTATTGCAGCATGGGACGCCCGCGCGGCGCTCGGCACGCTCGAGCGCGGCATGATTGAATAGGTTGATATGACGCAAAACAGCGCCCGCACGGGCAAACTTTATGTGGTCGGTACGCCCATCGGTAATCTGGGCGACCTGTCCCCGCGTGTCGGCGAGGCATTTGCCGCCGCCGATGCCATCTGCTGCGAGGACACGCGTGTGACCTCAAAGTTGCTGATGCACCTAGGCATCTCCAAGCCGCTCGTTCGTTGCGACGAGAACGTGATCGCAAGTCGCGCAGCCGGCCTGGTCGACCGCCTGCTGGCGGGGGAGACCCTCGCCTTTGCCTCGGACGCCGGTATGCCGAGCGTGTCTGATCCCGGCCAGGCTTTGGTTGAGGCGGCGCGCGAGGCGGATGTGCCCGTCGAGGTTATTCCCGGTCCCTCTGCTTGCGTCACGGCGCTCGTATCGTCCGGTATTCCCTGCGAGCATTTCTTCTTCGAAGGTTTTTTGGGTCGCAAGCACGGTGACCGCGTGCGCCGACTGCAGCGCCTTGCCGTCGTCCCCGGCGCGCTCATCTTCTACGAGTCTCCACATCGCATCGTCGCGACGCTCGAGGCCGTGGCCGAGGTCTTTCCCCAGCGCGATGTCGCCGTCTGCCGCGAGCTCACCAAACTGCACGAGGAAGTCTTGCGCGGACCCGCCGCCCAGCTTGCCGAGGAGCTGCGTGCCCGTGGCGAGGTAAAGGGCGAGATTGCGCTGGTCATCGCGCCGCCGAGCGAGGACGAGGAGGCCGGTATCGCGTCGGTTGGAGCCGCAGCGGTAGACCCCGACGAGGCCCTGCGCGAGGACATTCGCACCGCGCTCGAGGAGGGGGAGCCCGCCTCCGCGGTGGCAAAGCGCCTGTCACAGAAGTACTCGCGCCGCAAGCGCGATGTCTATGCCATGGTGCTCGATATGCAATAGATGGAGGATATCCAGCCCTTGCGCTAGAATCATCCCCTGTATGCAACGTTTTTCTGGAGGACAGACCCCATGGATCAAACCAAGCCTTCGTTCTTTATCACGACGCCCATCTACTACGTCAACGCCGATCCGCATCTGGGCACGGCTTATTCCACCATCATCGCCGACGTCCAGGCTCGCTATCGTCGCTCAGCCGGCTATAACGTCAAGTTCCTGACTGGCATGGACGAGCACGGCGAGAAGGTCGCCGAGGCTGCAGCCAAGCACAACATGACGCCGCAGGAGTGGACCGACAGCCAGGCTCCGCACTTCAAGGAGCTTTGGAGCAAGCTCGAGATCTCCAACGACGACTTCATTCGTACCACCGAGCCGCGCCAGCATCATGCCGTGCAGTACCTGTGGGAGCGCATGAAGGAGTCCGGTTACCTGTATAAGGGCAGCTACGACGGCTGGTATTGCGTGCCTGACGAGACCTACTTCACCGATACGCAGGTCCAGAAGGGCGACGAGGAGTACGGCAGCGTCGGCCAGCACCTGTGCCCCGACTGCCACCGTCCGCTTGAGCGCGTGCAGGAGGAGTCCTACTTCTTTAAGCTTTCCGCTTTCCAGGACAAGCTGCTCAAGCTCTATGACGAGCACCCCGACTTTGTCGAGCCTGCGTTCCGCATGAACGAGGTTCGCAGCTTTGTCGAGGGCGGCCTTAATGACCTTTCCGTGAGCCGTACGAGCTTTGACTGGGGCATTCAGGTCCCGTTTGACGAGGGTCACGTGACCTACGTGTGGTTCGATGCGCTGCTCAACTATATGACGGCCGTCGGCTACGGTGTCGACACCGACGAGGCGCGTGCCGAACTGGCCTATCGCTGGCCCGCGCAGTTCCACATCGTGGGTAAGGACATCATCCGCTTCCACTGCGTCATTTGGCCCGCCATGCTCATGGCCATCGGCGAGGCCCTGCCCGAGCACGTCTTTGCCCACGGCTTCCTGACCGTGCGCAATG
>CAUAJK010000003.1:0-91320 GCA_958429345.1 uncultured Collinsella sp.
GGAAAGCACATTAAGTGCTTTCCTTTGCGTGCGGAACTCGCGACAAACTTAACCCGCCCCGGCCCCCGATGGCCCCAGACCTACCAAAAAGGGACAGGTTTATTTTGGCCGGTTTTAACTCGGGATATGCCGAGAGTACAAGTATCGACAATTCAGAAAATAAGAAAACTGAATAGACTGTCTGACAAAATCGAAACCCGCACCAAGCAGCCCTTTTGCTATTCCCGGCGGGGTCCGCGGGTAAAGTTTATCGCGAGTTCCGCACGAACAGGAGGCCACTTAATGTGGCCTCCGTCGTGAGCAGGACTGTAGAGCAGGAAACTTTATCCGCGGACCCCGCCGGGAATAGCAAAAGGGCGACCCCTGTCCGGGGTCGCCCTTGTTGAGCTGCTTATGTGTAGCTGTTACTCGGCGTCGTGGTGACGGCGGGGCTTGCGGCCTCCGTTGTCGCCGGGACGGCGCGGACGGTCGCTGCGCTCGGAGCGCTCGCGACGCGGACGCTCACGGCGCTGGAAGTGCTCGCCGTCGCCCTCGGAGGCACCCTCAGCACGAGCCGGGGCCTCGGGCTTGTCCAGACGATCAAGCGAGATCTTGCCGCGATCGTCGACCTCGATGACAACGACCTTGACCTCGTCGCCCACGTTGAGGACGTCCTCGACCTTCTCCACGCGGCCCTTGGCGACGCGGGAGATGTGCAGCAGGCCGTCCTTACCGGGCAGCAGGTTGACGAAGGCGCCGAAGGGCTGGATGGAGACCACACGACCGGTGTACTCCTCGCCCGGCTCGGGAACCTTGATGATGAGCTTGATGCGCTCGACAGCCTGGTCGACGGACTCGCCGGTGCCGCCGACAAAGACGGTACCGTCCTCCTGGATGTCGACCGAAGCGCCGGTCTCGTCCTGGATGCCGCGGATGACCTTGCCGCCGGAACCGATGACGTCGCGAATCTTGTCGGTAGGAACCTGGATGGAAACGATGCGCGGAGCAGTGCTGCGCGTGGTGTGGCGCGGCTCGGGGATCACATCGAGCATCTTCTGCAGAATGAAGGCGCGACCCTCCTTGGCCTGCTGCAGGGCGCGGGCCAGGATGTCGAAGGTGAGGCCGGTGGCCTTGTTGTCCATCTGCAGGGCGGTGATGCCCTCGGTGGTACCGGTGACCTTAAAGTCCATGTCGCCCAGGAAGTCCTCGAGACCCTGGATGTCGGACAGGACCACGGTCTTGCCCTCCTCCTGGATCAGGCCCATGGCGATACCGGAGACCGGGCGCTTAATGGGCACGCCGCCGTCCATAAGGGCGAGCGTGGAGCCGCAGGTCGAAGCCATCGAAGAGGAGCCGTTGGACTCCATGACCTCTGAGACGACGCGGATGGCGTAGGGGAACTCGTTCTCGTCGGGAAGCACCGGAAGCAGAGCGCGCTCGGCCAGATTGCCATGGCCGATCTCGCGGCGCTTGGGGCTGCCCATGCGGCCGGTCTCGCCGGTGCAGAACGGCGGGAAGTTGTAGTGGTGCATGTAGCGCTTGCCCTCGGTGGGCTCGATGGTATCCAGACGCTGGCCCTCGTTGAGCATGCCGAGCGACAGGACGGAGAGCACCTGGGTCTGGCCACGCTGGAACAGGCCGGAGCCGTGAACGAGCGGCAGGTAATTATCCTTCACCATGATGGGACGGATCTCGTCGGCAGCACGGCCATCGACGCGCTCGCCAGTCTCGACGACCATGGTGCGCATGGCCTTCTTCTCGAGCTTCTTGAGCGCCACGGGGATCTCGCGCTCCCAAGCGGCCTGCTCCTCCTCGGTGAACTCGGCGCGGATGGACTCCTTCAGAGCCTCGACCTTACCGATACGAGAGAGCTTGTCGGCGTCGCGAAGTGCGGCCGCCATCTCGTCGTAGTGGGCAAAGATGCGCTCCTGGACCTCCTCGACGGGCTGGTCGAGCGGGTACTCCTTCTTGACGATGGGGCCGTTGACCTGCTCCCACTCGGCGACGAACTCATCCTGAGCCTGGCAGAAAGCAGCAAGGGCCTCCTGGCCAAACTTCATGGCGGCGAGCATGTCGTCCTCGGAGATCTCCTCGGCGCCGGCCTCGACCATCGAGATGAAGTCGGCAGAGCCGCCCAGCTCCAGGTCCAGATCGGAGTTCTCGCGCTCCTCGTAGGTGGGGTTGACGATAAACTCGCCGGTCTCCACGTTACGGCCGATGCGCACGCAGGCAAGCGGGCCCTCGAAGGGAACGCCGCCGAGCGTCATGGCCAGAGAGGCACCCATGACGTTGATGACGTCGAAGGGGTTGACCTGGTCGGCGACGAGCGAGGTGGCGACGATATGCACCTCGTTGCGGAAGCCGTCCGGGAAGCTCGGGCGAATCGGACGGTCAATCATGCGCGCGGTGAGCGTGGCCTTCTCGCTGGGACGGCCCTCACGCTTGAGGTAACCACCCGGGATGCGGCCGGCGGCGTACATCTTCTCGTTGAAGTCGACGGTCAGCGGGAAGAAGTCGTAGTTCTTGCGCTCCTTGGAGACGACCACGGTGTCGAGCATCGTGGTGTCGCCCTGCTTGACCAGGCAGGCGCCGGTGGCCTGCTTGGCAAGCTCGCCCGACTCAAAGGTGTAGGTCTTGCCGTACAGCTCAAAGGTCTTGGATACGAGTGTCATTGTTCTCCTTTACCCCACAGGCCCCTTGCCTGCGGGCTTCTCATGTGACGCGGGCCCCCTGCCCCCGCCACGCTTCAGAGCGTGATTGTTCGCGCCCTTACACAAAAAGAGCGCCCCGCTGCGCAGGACGCTCTTAGCATGTACAAATCCTTACTGGATGTTGTCGCGGATGCCCAGAGCCTTGATGAGCTCACGGTACTCGACGATGTCGTTCTTCTTGATGTAGGAGAGAAGACGACGACGACGGCCGACGAGCATGAGCAGGCCACGACGGGTGTGGAAGTCCTTCTGATGGGACTTCATGTGCTCGGTCAGCTCCTTGATGCGCTCGCTCAGGATGGCGACCTGAACCTTGGGGTTGCCGGTGTCGACCGGGGTGTTACCGAACTGGGCAGTCAGCTCCGCCTTGCGCTCTTTGGAAACAGTCATTGTTTCACCTTTCGTTTTACGTCGCCCGCGGGCGACTCGATTCGCCTCGGACTGGGAAGCCGCCGGTGGAGCGAGCAACCAAGGTCGAGGTACCAACAGGTCGGTATGTTACCACAAGCAGCCCGCGCCTGCGCATCATCACCGACCCAACATGAATTCCATCGCACGGAGGCGCTGATCGGTGTGCGTCGCAGCCCACACATGCGAAAGCCCGAGCAAGAACGCCGCCGTATGCGGGTCGATTCGCTCGACCATGAGAGCATCGAACGTCATAGACATGAGGGCGCGTAGCCACGCGACCTCACCGGTCGACACCAGCTCGGCACCCGGAACGCTCGACGCGCACGAGCCGCACATGAGCCCGCCGGCCCGTGGTGAAAAATACGACAGCATGGGGTCTCCGCACAGCACGCAGGCCGAGAAATCGGGTCGATAGCCAACATGCGACAGCAGTTTAAAGACAAAGGCCGCCACGAGCAGGTCCATATGTGCCGAATCGAGCCCGCTGCCGACAAGCGTGAGCGCCCGCTGCGTAATGGCAAAGGTAAATGGATCCTCGGCATCCTCGAACGAGCACACGCGCGCAACCTCGGCAATCGCGCTGGCGGCACAGGTCGTCTCGTAGTCAGGAGCAGCACCGAGCGGCGCCTCCATAAGCTCCGCCTGAGAAACCACGTCGAGCGAGCGACCATGTGCCAACAGCATATCAACGGTGCAGAAGAGCTCGCAGCGGGCCGCAAGGCGACCGCCAGGCTTACGTGCCCCCTTAGCCACGGCACGCACCTGCCGTCCCCGTTCGTCAAGCATCGTCAAGATCAGGTCGGTTTCCTTGAGCTTCGTCTTGTCGAGGACGAGCACCTTTGTGCGATATGTGCGAGAGCCTGCCATGGACGCCGAGGCTTAATCTTCGGCATTGTAGCCAAAGCGGCGGATCTGCGCCTCGTCATCGCGCCAGCCGGCCTTGACCTTCACGTCCAGCTCCAAAAAGACCTGCGTGCCAAAGATGCGCTCAAGATCGCGACGGGCATCGATACCGATATGCTTGATCATCTCGCCGCCCTTGCCGATGATGATGCCCTTCTGCCCCTCGCGCTCGACGTAAATGGTGGCGTGCACGCGCAGGACCTTCTTAGTCTGCTCGAGCGAGTCACAGATGACGCCCACGGAGTGCGGGATCTCGTCGCGGGTGCGACGCAGGACCTTCTCGCGCACAAACTCGGCCACGAGGGTCTCGTCGGACGCGTCGGTGCCCATGTCCTCGGGGAACCAACGCGGGCCCTCGGGCAAAAAGCGAGCGACGGTCTCGATAAACGCATCGACGTTGAAGTTCTTGACCGACGACGTCACGATCTCGTCGTCATATTCCATGAGCTCGTGGGCGGCCTTGAGCTGTTCCATAACCTGGGCGGGATCGGCCTCATCGGCCTTGGTGAGCACCAGGACCTTTTTGGAACGAGCGTTCTTGACGCGTTCGGCAACCCAAGCGTCTCCCCTGCCGATCGGCTTGGTGGCATCAATCAAAAACGCGACGACATCGACATCGTTCAGCTCGAACAACGCGCTCTTGTTGAGCTCGGATCCCAGACCGTCCTTGGGCTTATGAATACCCGGGGTATCGACAAAGACCAGCTGGTAGCCGGGACGGTTGACGACGGCGCGCATGCGGCGACGGGTCGTCTGGGCCACCGGCGAGGTGATGGCGACCTTTTTGCCATAGCAGGCATTAAGCAGCGTGGACTTGCCGGCGTTGGGGCGTCCGACCAGGGCCACAAAGCCGCTGCGGAAACCGGGCTCCACGTCACCAAAGCCCGCGAGGCTGTCGCCCTCGTCGCACAGGGCGTCGAGCTCCTCGTCGCTCATGCCCTCAAACGGGTCGAACTCCTCGACATCCTCGAGCTCCTCGGTATCCACCGCGTCCAGGGACTCGTCGTCCAAAATCTCATCGGTAGGCTGCATATTGTCGGACATGGGAATCCCTTTCTAAATAAAGCCGAGCGCGTGGGCAAATACCAGCACGCCCACAATCGCGGCGGTGATGGAAAGAATGTAAACAGAGGCAGCGGCGATATCCTTCGCGCGCTTGGCCAGTGGATGCAGCTCCTGGGTCGCGAGGTCGACAATCGCCTCCATGGCGGTATTGCACAGCTCGCCGTGAATCACCAGGCCACAACAGATGATAATCGTGGCCCACTCGGCAATGTCGAGGCCCACGATACAGCCGGCAATGACGGTGCACACGCCCGCCACGAGCATGACCTTAATGTTGCGCTCGGTCTTGACGGCGGTAACGAAGCCCTCCATGGCATAGGAGAACGACTTTAAGAAGGACGGATGGTCCTTGTTAGATCCGGGAATCATAGACGGCTCCTAGTCGTGGGCGTGGTTGGTGATGGGGCCGACATGGACTAGCTTGGGGTCCTCGCCGCGCTCGAGCGCCAGATCGCGCAGGATGGCGTCCTCGCGGGCCTCCATGACCTCGGCCTCGTCGTCATCAATATGGTCATAGCCCAGCAGGTGCAGCATGCCGTGAACGAGCATCAGACGGCACTCGTCAGCGGGGCTATTGCCAAAACCGGGGGCCTGACGGGCAATGACCTCCGGGGCCAAGATGATATCGCCGAGCTCAAGCGTCTCATCGGCGGGAATGTCATCGTCAAAGGCCGAATCGCACTCAAACGAGAGCACATCGGTGGTGCGGTCGATACCGCGCCACTCGTGGTTGAGCTCGTGCATCTCGTCCTCGTCGACATACGAAAGGGAAATCTCGACTTCACGCTCAACGCCCTCGGCGGCAAGCACAACCTCGCAGATGTGCTCCACCTCCTGCGCGTCGAGCAGCGTATCGAGCTCGGCATCGTTGCTGATCAATACACTCAACGGGACTCCTTTCGGTCGCGCGGGCGCTGCTCGCGCACGTCATCATAAGCTTCATATGCCTCGACGATACGACCCACCAGGGCATGGCGCACCACGTCGGCACGCTCGAGGTGAGAAAATGCGACATCGTCGACACGGCCCAAAATCTTCTCGACATCCGCCAAGCCACCACGACGACCCACCAGGTCACGCTGGCTCAGGTCGCCGGTAATCACGAACTTGGAGTTGAAGCCCAGGCGCGTCAGGAACATCTTCATCTGCTCGGGCGTGGTATTTTGTGCCTCGTCGAGCACCACGAAGGCATCACTCAGCGTGCGGCCGCGCATGTAGGCAAGCGGGGCGATCTCGATCACGCCGCGCTCCATAAGCTCATCGGTGCGCTCGCGATCCATCATGTCAAAAAGGGCGTCGTAAAGCGGACGCATGTAGGGATCGATCTTTTCCTCGAGGGTGCCGGGCAAAAAGCCCAGATTCTCCCCCGCCTCGACAACCGGACGCGTCAAGATCAGACGGCCCACCTCGTGACGCTTGAGCGCGGCAACGGCGAGCGCCATGGCCAGATAGGTCTTACCGGTGCCGGCAGGACCCAGGCCAAACGTGATGGTATGCGTGCGGATGGCATCCACATAGCGCTTTTGGCCGAGCGTCTTGGGGCGAATGACGCGGCCGCGATACGAAAGCAGCACGTCATCGCGAAGCGACGTAGCCTCGTGCTCACCGTCGCGCAAGACGGCCAGGCAGCGAGAGACATCGTCGGCAGACAGCGTGCGCCCGGCGGCCGCCTCGCGAAAAGCGTGCTCGAAAAAGCGCGCCACGAGTTCGACCTCGTCCGGGTCGCCGCTCACGGAGATGCTATCGCCACGGGCGACCACATGAGCGCGAACCAAACTCTCGAGCGCACGAAGGACGCCGTCGCCGGCGCCCAAAACGCGCGAGGGATCAATCCCCTCGGGAACGGTAAGTCTAATCTTCGAGGCTTCCATGAACCTCCCTGCGTGCATGGACCAAGCCGGAATCATCGACTCCGATGATAGCAACATCGAGCAGGCACGGGGCTGTAAGTCCACAGGTATCGTCAAGACGGGCATGATGGAACGAGCCGAGCGTCAGGTTGTCGCCATACTCGAGCACGGCACGCTCGACCGTGCCCACGCGACGGCGAGCGTCGGCAATAGCGAGCTCCTGTGCAGCGGCCCGCATACGGCGGCTGCGCTCGGCCATAACCTCGGGCGGAACCTGGTCGGGCATGTCGGCAGCAAGGGTACCGGGACGCTTGCTGTAGCGGAACACGTGCATACGCGAGAAACCCACACGGCGGCACAGCGCCAGCGACTCCTCGAACTCCTCGTCCGTCTCGCCAGGGAAGCCGACAATAACGTCGCAAGAAAGTGACGCCTGCGGCAGATTGGCGCGAATCATACGCACCGTGTCCTCAAAGGCCTCCGCACTATAGGGACGGCCCATGCGATGCAGGGTCGCCGTGCAGCCGGACTGCACGGGCAGGTGCAAAAACGGGGCGATACGCTGCGGAAAGCGCGCCATAACCTTAAGCAGGCGCTCAGAGATATCCATGGGCTCAACCGAGGAAATGCGCACATGCGGGATAGACGTGCGCTCCATGATGGCCTCGAGCAGCTCATCGATTTCGACATGCTCGTCGGTCGCGCTCTTGCCATCGTAGGCGCCCAGGTTCACACCGGTCAGCACCACCTCGGGCACGCCGGCCTCCTGGGCCTCGCGAACTTGCTCGAGCACGGACTCAACGGGCACGGAGCGCTCGGGGCCGCGTGCCTTCCACACAATGCAATAGGTGCAGCGATGGTTGCAGCCGTCCTGAATCTTCACGCCCAGGCGAGAGCGACCGAGCGCATCGACCACCTCGCCATCGCTGCAGGCGGGAACGCTATCGGACTCAACGCCCAGCACCTCGCAGACACGTTCGGCAACATCAATCTTGGACGGCTCGGCGATCACGCGGTCCGAAAGCTCCAGCAGCTCCTCGGGGTGCAGATTGACCACGCATCCGGTCACGACCACATAGGGCTCGTTTGGATAAGCCAGCGCATGACGGACGGCCTTACGGGTCTTGGCCTCGGCCTCGCCCGTAACGGCACAGGTGTTAATGACGATCAGATCGGCATCCTGGGGATCCACAATAGCAAAGCCCAGACGCATAAGATCGGCAGTGATACGGTCAGACTCAACCCGGTTGACGCGGCAGCCGAGGTTGACGACGGAAATATGGGGTGCGAGCACGCGGGCTCCTTAATCGAGGATATCGTCGAGGGCACTCTTGATACGGTCGGTCACCGACTTCTTACCGGAAGCGACGTCATCGCCCATCTCATCGGCAAAAGCACGGAGCAGCTCGCGCTGCTTATTGGAAAGATTGGTGGGAACGACCACGCGCAGTTGCACGATCAGGCGGCCACGCGAACCGCCGCCGCCAATGCGCGGCATGCCGTAATTATTGACGCTCACGGTGTCGCCGTACTGGGCGCCGGCGGGAACCGTCACCTTAACGACCTCGTCGGGCATAATGCCCTCGACCTCGATCTCGCAGCCGAGCGCAGCCTGCGCAATCGAGATATCGCTCACCAGGTACAGGTCGTCCCCGTTGCGCTTAAAGCGCTCATGGTCGGCAACGCGCACGTTGACAATCAGGTCGCCCGAAGGCTCGCCGCGAAGGCCGGCCTCGCCAAAGCCGCTCACACGCAGCTGGCGACCGGTCGAAACGCCGGCGGGAATATCGATGTCGATCTTTTCGTGCGAAGGCGTGCGGCCCTGACCGTCGCAGGTCTCGCAGGGATGGTCGATGACCGTGCCCTCGCCATGGCAGTCGGGGCAAGGCGAAGAAGACTGAACCTGGCCCAGGAACGAACGCTGAACCGTCGTGACATAGCCCGTGCCGTGGCAGCGGCCGCACTGCTTTTCGGTCGCACCGTCAGCCTTGCCCGTACCGTTGCAATCCTCGCAGGGAGCAAGGCGGTCATAGCTGATCGTCTTTTTGCAGCCGAGCGCCGCCTCCTCGAGCGTCACCGAAAGCGAGATGGCCATGTCACGTCCGCGACGACGCTCACGACGGCTGCGGGCGCCACCGCCGGCACCGCCGCCAAAGAACGACGAGAACAAGTCGTCCATGCCCATGCCACCAAAGATATCGTTGATATCGACGTAGCCCGAACCACCAGGGCCGTCGGCAGTGCCGTAACGGTCGTAGTTAGCACGCTTCTGCTCATCGGAAAGAACGGAATAGGCCTCGTTGAGCTCCTTGAACTTGGCCTCGGCCTCGGGGTCGTCCGAAACATCCGGATGTACGGTACGGGCCTTCTTTAGAAACGCACGCTTAATCGTCCGCGCGTCGGCATCCCTGTCGACGCCTAGCACCTCGTAGTAATCCCTATTTTCCGACACGACCGAATCCTTCCGACTTTCATTATTGTCACAGTGCGTCCTATACCCAAGCTGGGGCGGCCGCAAACAGAGGGTTTGATGTTATTGCATCCCGTAGGGCGAAAGCATCGCGCGCTGCGAACAGCTCGCGAACCAAACCGACACGAGCGCGAACATGAAGCCGTTGGCAAAACCGTTGGCAAACTGAATCGCACCGCGCTTCCACCACAACAGACTGCGATGAAGCACACCGTCCGAAAGCACCATGAACAGGCCCATGGCAAACGGAATAAAGCACATCACGGCAAAGGCCGAGAACACGCCCGAGATGGCCGAGAGTACCAAAAACGGCGCCACGATGCCCATCAGGTAAAAACCGGTACGAGCTTTGCCTTCCAAGCGCTCGGCCTCAACATGGGCGCGGCCGACCAAGTCGCCGCCCGCGGCACCGTTGGTGCCAGCATGACCCATGCCGCTAATGCGGACCTCGTCGCCATCGTGCGTGCCGGCAGGAAACTCAATCGTCTGCTCGGAGGTTACACGAGTACGACCGCTGCCTCCGCAATCAGGGCAGGGGTCGGCCACGACCTTACCGGAACCGCCGCACTCGGGGCAGACCGACTGGAACGTGCCTGCACCAAACAGGAAGGACAGGTCGACGTCGATGTGACCGCGGCCGCCACAGCTCGGGCAGGTATGGGCATGCTCAGACGAAACGGAGCCCGAACCGCCGCAGTTGGTACAGGTATCGAAACGCGTGTAGCGGACGGTCTTGCGGGCACCGCCCTTGGCCTCCTTGGCGTCGAGCTTAATATCGACGACCACGTTGGCGCCGTTCTCGGGATTGTAGGCAGCCTGCCCACGACGCTGCTGGCCCCAGGCGCCGCCAAAGGGAAAGCCGCCCTCAAAGGGATTGCCATAGCCCGTGCTGCCGGCGTAGCCGCCACCATAGGGGGAAGCCGTAGGAGCACCGGCAAAGGGATTGCCAGAACGCATGGCGTCGTAGCGCGCACGTTTTTGCTCATCCGAAAGCACGGCGTAGGCCTCGGAAACCTCTTTAAACTTTTCCTCGGCATCCGGCTCTTTGTTGACGTCCGGATGGAGCTCGCGGGCCTTTTGCTGAAAGGCCTTTTGAATATCACGCGAGGTGGCGTCCTTGGAGACGCCCAGAATCTCGTAGTAATCTTTTTCGTTCATCGTCGCCATGCGAGGCAACCTCCTGCTCACAGCAGCGTATATATTCCGGTAATTCTACCCGAGCGGCCTAAGCTAGATCCCAAAACAGCTCGAACAGAACATTTCCATCGAGCCAGCCCAGGTGGGTCGGCGCCAGACGAGCGCGAACGTGGCCCGCGAGGACGTCAGCCGAAGTGAAGGGTCCCTCATGGACCCCGAGCGTCTCGGGCACCCAAGTAGCAAGACCCAATTCGAGCGCGCGATCGCAGGCAGCTGCCAGCTCGCCCGTTGGGATGACGTAAGCTGCACGAATCAACAGGTCGGACGCAACACCGCGCGTCATGCGACAAGCAAGCATCAGGTCCTCTGCCGCGGCCTCGCGCTGCGACAGATATTCAGCCTCAAACGCCGTCGCGTCATCGTCGCGCTGAACCAAGCGCACACGGTACCCATCGCCTCGAGAGGACACGCCGGGGAACAAACCAGCAAGACGGTCGAAATCCTCGGCATCGAGCATGCCAGCGGCAGAACGGCCCAGGCCCAGGTAGCACCGTCCAATCCAATAAGCAATGTTATGGACGCACTCATGGCCGTCGAGCGCGTAGCTCGCCACCTCATACGGGTGATAGCCCGCCGAACTCAACCGCTCGCGCGCAACGTCCATGCATGCGGCCTGGAAATCCTCATCGGGCTCGAGCGACTCGTCACGGCACGCCATGCGATAGAGCGGTGTGCCCTCCTCAAGCGTGAGCGGGTAGACCGACACATGGTGCGGAGTCGCCGTGAGCACGCCATCGAGCGTGCGCTGCCAACTCGCCGCCGTCTGCCCGGGAAGGCCACACATAAGGTCGCACGACACATCGAGGCCAGCGTCCTTCACCGTCGCGATGGCAGCGAGCGCCCGATCGGCATCGTGAATACGGCCAATAGCAGCCAGTTCGGTGTTATCGAGCGTCTGCACGCCCAGAGAGATGCGCGTGACACCCGCCTCGGCAAGCGCGGTGGCGAGCTCAGCGGTCAGCGACTCAGGATTGGCTTCGCAAGTAAATTCAACGGGCTTGCACCACATGGAGATACGACGGGCAAGTTTCACCAGGCGCTCCCCTGCCAGCGACGGCGTGCCGCCGCCTACGTAGACTGTGCGGATCTGCCTGAGTGCCCCAGCGTTGCCAAAGGCATCGAGCCGCGCATACAGCTGCTCAAAATAGACATCGAGCGCAGCGCTCAGGTCGCACGGAGCAAAACTGCGCGAGTCAAAGTCGCAGTACCGGCACTTTTGGGCGCAAAACGGTACATGCACGTACAGCGCGGTAACGGCCACCCTTAAGCCTCCAGCGGATGAGGGGGCACCGATTCGCCGGCGGCAAGTGCGGCCTCGCAGGCCACCACATCGCGCTCGATCTCATCGACCAGCGCCAAAAACTCCTCGTACGTGGAGCAGCGAACCACATGAGCACGCCAAGCGGCAGCATGGGGCATGCCTTTTAAGTACCAGCTTACGTACGTGCGGGCACGCGACATGAGCGGCAGGAGCTCATGCGTCAGCGTTAGGTGCTCACGCAGGGCGTCTAGGCGCTCGACGGAGCTGCGCGCCGGCACCGGCGTGCCATCGAGCGCAAGGGCGCGAGCATCACCGAACACCCACGGATTGCCGTAGATGCCGCGCGCGATAAACACCGCGCTGGCACCCGAGCTGCGCAGATGCTCCGCAGCGTCCTCGGCCGAGAACACATCGCCCGAACCGATAACGGGAATCTCGACGGCGTCGGCCACCTCATCGACGACCGACCAATCGGCCTGGCCCGTGTAGAGCTGCGTGGCGCAACGACCATGCACGGCGACTGCGGCGGCACCGGCGCCTTCGAGCATCTGGGCAAACGTCGCGGCATTACGGTCCTCGGCATAAAAGCCCTTGCGGATCTTTACGGTCACGGGCACATGCGCCGCGCCCACCGCCGCCTCGACGATCTTCTCGGCCAAATCGGGCGTGCGCATAAGGGCAGAGCCCTCGCCCTTGGTGACAACCTTTCGGGCAGGACAGGCCATGTTGATATCGATGAGCGACAGGCGATCGCCCACACGCTCCTCGGCGGCGGCGACGGCACTCGCAAACTGATCGGGCTTAGAGCCAAAGAGCTGCACGCAAATCTGCTGCTCCTCGTCGGCCGGCAGTACCAGACGCCACGTTTTGTTGCTGGCATAGGCAAGGCCCGCCACGCTCACCATCTCGCTGTACGCAAGGTTGGCACCGCGGCGGCGACACATGATGCGGTAGGCGGGGTCGGTCACGCCCGCCATGGGAGCCATAAGGAACGGCTGCTCGGCATAGGCGCCCAGCAGCCGCTTGCTGTATTCAGAAAGCGCCATAGACCTACTCGTCCACCTTGAGGATCGCCATAAAGGCCTCCTGCGGGACCTCGACCGATCCGATGGCCTTCATGCGCTTCTTGCCCTCTTTCTGCTTCTCGAGCAGCTTGCGCTTACGCGAGATATCGCCGCCGTAGCACTTAGCAAGCACGTCCTTGCGACGCGCTTTGACGGTGGAACGGGCAATGATCTTGTTGCCGATGGCACCCTGGATGGGCACCTCGAACAGCTGACGCGGAATAATCTCCTTGAGCTTGTCGCATAGACCGCGGGCCAGGCCATAGGCCTTGTCCTTGTGCACGATAAACGAAAGCGCGTCCACCTCGTCGCCCGAAAGCAGGATATCGAGCTTGACGAGCTCGGAGGGACGGTACTCGTTGAACTCGTAGTCGAGCGAGGCATAGCCCTTGGTACGGCTCTTGAGCTGGTCAAAGAAGTCCAAGATGAGCTCGGCAAGCGGCATATCGAAGCGCATCTCAACCGACTTGCTCGTGAGATGGATCATGTCGGTAGTAATGCCGCGGTGCTCGATGGCGAGCTGCATGACGGCACCCGTATACTCGGGCGGGCAGATAATCTTAGCCTTGAGGTAGGGCTCCTCAATGCGCTCGATGCGCGTAGCCTCGGGCAGATCCTGCGGGCTGCGGACATCAATCATCTCGCCGTCAGTCTTGTAGACGTGATAGTCCACCGAGGGGCTCGTGGCGATGAGGTCAAGATTGAACTCACGCTCCAGGCGCTCCTTGACGACCTCCATATGCAGCAGGCCCAAGAAGCCCACGCGGAAACCAAAGCCGAGCGCCACCGAGGTCTCGGGCTCCCACACCAACGACGGGTCGTTGACGTGCAGCTTATCGAGCGCGTCACGCAGGTTCTCGTAGTCCTTGTTATCGATCGGGAACAGGCCCGTATAAACCATGGGCTTGGCCTCGCGGTAGCCGGGAAGCGGCTCGGGGCAGGGATTCGACGCCCACGTGAGGGTATCGCCCACGCGAACGGCCTCGGGGTCCTTCAGGCCCGTGACCACGTATCCGACCTCGCCGACCGTGAGCGCGTCGACCGGGGTCTCGGCGGGACGCTTGACGCCCACGCCATCGACCAAAAAGTCGCCCTTTGCCTGCATCATACGCAGGGTATCGCCCTTTTTAATGGAACCGTCAAAGACGCGGACCGTGGCGACGACGCCACGATACTCGTCGAAGTATGAATCCAGAATGAGTGCCTTGAGCGGCGCGTTCGCATCGCCCTTGGGCGGAGAGATCAAAAAGACAATGGACTCCAGCAGATCGTGGATGCCCTCGCCGGTCTTGCCCGAGACACACACGGCATCATCGGCAGGGATCGCCAGGTCATCCTCGATCTCGGTCTTAACCTCGTCGGGATGAGCCGAGGGCAGGTCGATCTTGTTGATGGCCGGCACAATGTCCAGATTGGCGTTCATGGCGAGCGTCGCGTTAGAGACGGTCTGCGCCTCAACGCCCTGCGTGGCGTCGACAACGAGCACCGCGCCCTCACAGGCTGCCAGCGAGCGCGAGACCTCATAGGTAAAGTCCACGTGGCCCGGCGTATCGATCAGATTGAACTGATACGTCTCGCCATCGTCGGCGTCATAGGACACGCGAACGGCATTGGACTTGATCGTGATGCCGCGCTCGCGCTCGATATCCATGGTGTCGAGCAGCTGCGACTCCATGTCGCGCTCGTCGACGGTATGGGTGAGTTCGAGGATACGGTCACTGATCGTGGACTTGCCATGGTCGATGTGCGCAACGATTGAGAAGTTGCGGATGTGGGAAATGTCAATTGAAGTATTCATGCGGACTATCTTACCCGAGCGGTACAAAAAATGGAGCCTGTTCCATAAAACAGGCTCCATTTATGCGCGTAATCTGTGTGGTGTGAAATTTACAACTTAGGCGTTGATGCTGTTCACGAGCTTGGCAAGACCGGACTTGCGGTTGGAAGCCTGGTTCTTGTGGATAACATGCTTGGCGGCAGCCATGTCGAGACGCTTGGTGACGGTCTTGAGGGCAGCCTGGGCCTTCTCGGCGTCGCCCTCGGCGACGGCGGACTGGACGTGCTTGGTCAGCGTCTTGAGCTCGGACTTGACAGCCTTGTTACGCATGCGAGCTGCCTCATTGGTGCGGATACGCTTCTTCTGAGACTTGATGTTTGCCACTTCTGGAGTTCCTTTCGAGTTCCTTGCAAAAAATGTATGACACCTCTGAGACACGGTGAGGTCATGCAAGCGCCTACTATAGCACGCTCCCCCTCAAAGGGATAGAACGAATTTGTCAAATAGGCAGGTATCATCACGATTTTCTCAAGATGTTCGTAATCCAGAGCAAAAGCGCGGTCTCAGAATCGGCCGAACCCTTGAGCGCGAGCTCCACATCAACGGCACCCTCGAGCGCTGCGACGAGCTCTGCCATCGAAAAGCGACGTGCCCAGGTCAGGTGATTCTTGACCTGCCAGGACTGGAGCTTGAGCGTTGCGGCCAGCTCACGACCCTGTCCGCGCGCATCGAGCGCTTTGGCAACGATAAGCTCGCGAATGCGGCCGCACAACAATGTGTAAGTCCACACGTAGCTCTTGGCGGGCAGTAGATTGAAGAGCTCGAGCGAGCGGCGCATGTCACGGGCCGAGACTGCATTGAGAAAGTCCCAGGGTTGAACCTCGGCCGTACGTACAATCCAGCGCTCAACGTCGGCAAGCTCAATCTGGGGCACCTCGACCATCTGGGCAAGCTTAGCCAAGTCGTTATCGAGCATGCGCGTGTTTTCACCCGAACGCGAGACGAGCTCCTCGGCGGCCGCCGTCGAGATCGACTTGCCGTGCTGCGTCGCCATCTGCTGCACGCGGCGCGGAAGCTCCCAGCGCTTGGTGCCGGAGCAATCGATCACGGCCTTCTTGTCGATCTTGGCGATCGCCTTATACAGGCGCGTGTTCTTGGCAAGCGAGTCGGCGATGATGAGGCAGACCGTTGTGGGACTGGGACTCGCCAAATACTCGACAAGCGGCTCCGAGACCGCCTTGGCGAGCTTTGAGCAGCCATCAAGGATTACCAAGCGAAACTCGCTGCCCATCGGAAAGGTGTTAAGCGATCCGATAATGGACTCGATATCGGGGTCCTTGGTCATGTCGCGCTCGTCGAGGTTGAACTCGACCATACCCGACTTTTCCAGACGCGCTTTCATACGCGAGACGGCGTGATCGCGCTTGACGCCGTCGGTACCGACGATCAGATATGCCGGCAGCAAACCGGTTTCGGACATTGCGCCCCCCTCCCGCAGGCCTTCGTATTCGTTCCGTGCCATTCTAGCCCAGGGGCCCACCACACGCCAACGACGTCGTCACGGTCGCTGGCATCGCATCGCAAAGCCATTCGCAGTTGGCGTGACGGTAATGTCGCCGTGTTCGATAGTGCACGCGAACACACCGCCCGCTTCCTTAACGGCATCGATGCAGGCATCGGACGGATGGCCGTATCGATTCCCCTCGCCTGCGCTCGCGAGGGAAAGCTCGGGCTTCAGGACGTCCAGCAACTCACCATCAACTGAAACCTTGGAGCCGTGATGCCCAAGTTTAAGTACATCGATATCCCCCACCTCCTGCACGAATTCCCGTTCTTGGTCGAGCTCGGCATCGCCGGTGAGGAGCATACGCAGGCCCTTGCCTTCCTGAATATAAGAGAGCAGCAGGACAAGCGAGTCATCATTTCCCTCGCCATCCACGGACTCGAATGGCCACATCACGCGAGCGCAAAATGAGCCGATGTCAACCGTATCCCCACAGCGCACCTGCCGATACTCCACGCCAGGTCGGTTCAATACCTCGGCAGGAGCATCCTCCAGCGCATCAGCCGCCACGGCAATCGTTCCAACCGAAAACTGTTCGAGCACGGCAGGTAGACCACCCCAGTGATCCTCATCCCAATGCGTCACAAAGACGGCATCGATATGGTGCACGTTATTGCGAACCAACGCCGCTACCACGCGCTCATCGAGCCCGCAGTCGACGAGTGCCAATGCGTCGCCCTGGCGGATAAGAATCGCATCCGCCTGGCCCACATCGAGCACCGTCACCGAAGGCGGAGCGAATCGATCCCAGTAGACGTACGGAATCGCAGCCAAGAGCACCAGGCATGAAAGCCCCACCGCCATAGGACGTGCACGGGGACGCGGCCACCAGACCAACAGAACCGCCAGCAAACACGGCACTAGGTAAATCCACATGCTATCGGGCGGCACACTCACAGATGCACCAGGCACGGCGGCAAACAGCTGCTCGAAGAACAGTGCGCAACGGGCGGCAACCATGGGCACAACGAGCGCCCAAATCCGCAACGGTTCCACGAGCGAAAAGGGAACCAGCACGATCGACACAGCGAGCAGTACGCTCACCACCGGACCGATGACTGCATTTGCCAGCGGAGCAATGAGCGAGAACGTACCGAAGGCAGGAATGGTAATGGGAAGTGTTGCCAGTTGCGAGCACAGCGTGACGGAAAGTATGTTGGCAACGCCCGATGGCACACCCAGCTCACCCAAAGCGTAGGTCGCATAGGGGCAAAAGCACAGAATGGCTAAGACGCTGGCACATGAAAGCTGAAAGCCCATCTCGAACAGCACCGTCGGCCGCAGTAGCACAAAGATGGACATGGTTACGAAGAGTGCCGATGCGCCGTGCCGGCGACGCCCCGCGCCGTTTACGACAAGCGTCGCGAACACCATGCAGCACGCGCGCACGGCCGAGGGAGACGCGCCCGTAAAGGCAGTGTAGCCCACAAGCGCCATCGCCAATATCGCCCGCTGAACACCACGTGAGCAGCGAGTCTTTTGCAATACACCCTCGATTACAAATCCCACGATAGCCAAATGGCTGCCGGAGACGGCTATAAGATGCGCCGTTCCCGTCACCGAAAACCAGTCGCCCGCCGGCTGGGCGCGCAGTTCGGCCGAACGACCGCAGACGACACCGGCTATGAGTGCACGCGCCGGGTCGGTCGCAGGCGCGATGGACGCAAGCAGCCCATTTCGCAGCCGAAGCAGCGGTCCCGGAGAGCCCTCATCGGCCGACACAATCCGAACGACTTTAACCTTGCGCACCTCGCCTCGGAGCACGCGCGATCGTCCATACGCATCGTTCTCAAAACGTGAAACGCGACCGATAACACGCACGTGCGCCCCGACCTTGAGCTCGCGGTCGCACGATAGGCGAACCGTTGCCAAGTTCTTACCGTCCGCGCGTGCCTCGCAGGTATAGGAATACACGTCGTCGTTTATGGATGGATCGCCCTGCACGATAAACTCGAGGCCGCTTGCCGCTCGACCGTCGAGCGCCTTCGAGGCGCTGAGCGCACCCACAGCCCACCACGCCGAGACGACCGCTCCCGCCACGAGACCGACGGACGCGGCATACAACCACCGCTTCAAAGGGGCAAGCCGCGCACAAGATTGAGCCAGCACAACGAATACCGCCGCCGCAACGGGAATGGCCCATAGCAGCCCGACCGCCGGCGCCCGCTCCCTCAGCAGCGCATCAGCGGCCACGTTGAGCACCAAGGCGCAGCTCATGCACATGCCGGCACACAAGGCCATCGTCCACGGAAGCAGGGGCCGCGGTGGCATCACACGCTCGCGCTCGGTCGCACTCATACGCAGATGCAATCTTTGATTTTGGCAAGCTTCTTCTCGCCGATTCCCGACACACGCATCAGATCGTCAACCGAGGCAAAAGCACCGTTCTTTGTCCGTTCATCGATAATCGACTGGGCCATGGAGGGACCGATGCCCGAGAGCGTCTGCAGCTCTACCGCGCTTGCCGTATTGATGTTTACTAGGCCTGTTGCGCCACTCACGCCCGATGATGTGGAAGCCCCACCATCAACACCGGCTTCCGCAATGGACGCCTGCTGCTCCCCTACCGTTGGAACATGGATTTTTTGTCCATCAGTGACCTTAGATGCCCGATTAAGCCCCGTAACGTCAGCCTCGGGCGCCAGCCCGCCGGCGGCATCGATCGCCTGGGATACCCGTGCCCCGTCTTTGAGCCTGTATACACCGGGCGACACAACGGCGCCATCGACATCGACATAGACCTCTGCCGCGGCAGAAGCCTTAGTCGAAGAGCCTTCGGATGTCTTTCCGCTCGAAGCATCGCCGGATCCCGGCTCCACCAACGAGCCTGAACCATCAGTGTGCTCAAACGACACGCCGCCGGCACCGCCGCCAAGGTTCGCCATCGCCAAGCCGCTCGACATCGCAATGACGACCAGTATCGCCATCACCACTGCCTTATGACCGAGCAGCTTGTCCGCCAAGCGGTCCATCTTTTTGACCCGTTCGTGTTGTTCGCGCTGCGCCATAGCAAAACCTCCCAACACCATCGTGTCAGGAAAGGAGCCCTGTAACAGCCACGCCCCAAAACCGGTTTTAGCGGTCAAACCAAAAGCCGACCAAAACCTTGCACAAATCCGTCCATTTATTCAGGCACGCGTCAGCAAATGAACACTTAGCCGCAAAATGCCCAGATAGCAAAAGACCGACGATGCAGGCGCATCGTCGGTCTATGCACAAATTTACTCGTGATCTTGGTAAATCTCACGCGGAGCAAGCTCCGAATGTTTGCGTTTTAAGGTCTTAGGGGCCTTATACGTGTTGCTCTCAAAGTCGATGTACTCGGTCTGCTTGAGCAGGCGCTCGATCATCTCCTCGTGATCGAACAACTCCCAGGCCTCATGCACGGCATCGAGTTTAGCGTGCGTCTCGGGACGGCGCGGCATAAACAGCGTGCAGCAGTCGGGAGCGGCCTCAGTGGAGATATCGAACGTACCGATCTCCTCGGCGCGCGCGATGATCTCCTGCTTGTCCGAACCGATGAGAGGGCGGAACACGGGGATCTTCACGGCCTCGTTGACGGCCATGATGTTCTCAAGCGTTTGGGAGGCAACCTGCCCAAGCGATTCGCCCGTAACGATGGCCTTGGCGCCCTCGATGTGTGCAATGCGCTCGGCAACCGAATACATAATGCGGCGATACATGATCACGCGCAGATTGCTGGGACAGGTGACCGAAATCTCACGCTGGCAGTCGCCAAACGGCACCACGTACAGGCGGCCGATCTGGACACCCGGCTCAAGCGCACGGATGATGTCCTGCACCAAATACTCGCTCGTATCGGGCGTCTGCGGACGACCAGAGAAATGTACCGGCACGCACACCGCGCCGCGACGCGCGAGCATCCAGGTCGCCACCGGAGAATCGATACCCGACGACAGCAGCGTCACGACCTTGCCGGCAGAACCCACCGGCAGACCGCCCACGCCGCGCTCGGAGCGCGCGTACACATAAACGCTACCCTGGACCACCAGTACGTGCACCATCGCATCGGGGTCGTGCATTTGAACCTTTTTATCGGGGAAGGCCTCACACAACACCTCGCCCACCTGACGATTGATATCAATCGAGGTGAGCTCATAGTCGGTATTGGAGCGCTTGGCGTGCACCTTAAACGAATCGAAGGAACCAAACTCGCGCAGCGCCTTCACGGCGGCGGCACAGTACTCCTGAGGGTCGCGATTGGTGTGATACGCCAAAGACACACGAGCAACACCGGGAACGGTGCGAATGACACGCGCCGCCTCGTCGGCCTGATGCTCGTTAAAGGTCACGAGGATATAACCGGAAATTCGAGACACGGCATTCACGGAAAAGGCGGCCAAGGCCGCCTTGATGTTATCCATGAGGATATGCTCAAAATGTGCGCGGTTCTTACCCTTCAGTCCAACCTCGTGATAGTGGACCAGGCAGACGCGAGCCGCCATTTAGGCTTCAGCAACCTTGTGGCCGAGCGCCTTCTCGTAACGGGCCTCGTCGTAAGAGATGTCGCCGTCGACAATCTCGTCCATAGCCATCGAGATGGTGTCGGCACCGGAAAGCCCGATGGTGATGTCATCGACATCCTGGACGGCAAGCACGCGGTTGTGCTGGCCACGCAGCATGCTGTTAATGTCGCAGGCGCGCTTGGAGGCAAGCGAAGCAAGCAGGAAGCGGTTGTGATCGGTCTTCTCCAGAAGATCGTCAATGCAAGGCTTTACAACGGACACGGACCTCAGATCCTTTCATGCATATCGAGAACGCGAACGAGCTCATCGGTCGCGCGGTCGAGATCGTCATTTACCACGACTTCGTCGTAGCGGTCGGCAAGGGCAAGCTCATCGGCGGCGTTTGCCATGCGCAGCTCAATCGTCTCGGGCGTCTCGGTACCGCGACCGACTAGACGCTCGCGAAGCACCTCGAGCGAAGGTGGCTTGATAAAGATCAGCACGGCCTCGGGGAAACGCTCCTTGACCTGCAGGGCACCCTGGACATCGATCTCCAAGATGAGAGACGAACCAGAGGCGAGCTTGGACTGAACCTCGCTCACCAACGTGCCGTAGCAGTTACCGTGGACCTCGGCCCACTCAACAAACTCACCGTTTGCCACGCGGCGGTCGAACTCCTCGCGCGTCAGAAAAAAGTAGTTGACGCCGTCGGCCTCACCTTTGCGTGGTGCTCGCGTGGTAGCCGAAACCGTCAGGCCCAGGTTAGAGCGGCGCTCGCGCACACGAGTGACGAGCGTACCCTTGCCTGCGCCTGACGGTCCAGAAATCACAAAGAGCTTGGAATCCTGAGCGCTCACTTATTTGGTCAGCTGCTCGAGGAGCTGCTCGCGCTGACGGACGCCGAGGCCCTGGACGCGACGGGTAGCGGAGATACCGAGCTCCTCCATGATCTTGGCGGCCTTGGCCTTGCCATAACCAGGAAGAGACTCGATGAGGGTGGAAACCTTCATGCGGGAAGCGATGGGGTCATCGGAGTTGAGCACGGACTCGAGGGACTTCTCGCCCTTCTTGATCTGCTCGCGAAGCTCAGCGCGGGCGTGACGTGCGGCAGCAGCCTTCTCAAGAGCCTGCTTGCGCTGCTCATCGGTAAGCTGAGGGAGTGCCATTCGTACCTCCAAATAGTTGGGTTATATCTGATTCAATAATTGGCATTTTAGCACGTAGAACGTACAAAATGCCCAATCGCGGCTCCATAGGTTAGACGATACCCGCAAAAAGTGCAATATACTGCGCCCAAAGTTAAGCCCCTGACCTGCGATTCCACACAAAGGATGGGAAAGATTACGCAGGCACAGGGGCTATTTTGTGCTAATGAGACCCAAAAGTGGTGACTTAGGGGAATCTTTTACGCGATGTTTTCGACCAGCTCGGCAACGATGGCGTCAAAGGCGGCCACCGGATCGTCGGCACCGGTGATGGGACGGCCCACCACAATGTGGCTTGCGCCACGCTCGATAGCCTGGGAAGGCGTCGCCACGCGGGACTGGTCACCAAGGGCGGCACCCACCGGACGCACACCCGGAGTCACGATCAGGGCATCAGGACCCAGCAGCTCACGCATGTCGTGAGCCTCCATCGGCGAGCACACGATGCCATCGATGCCGTTGGCCTGAGCGAGCTTTGCCAGGCGGGCGGCCTCCTCGGCCACGGGCGACTCGACGCCGATCTCGCTCAAGGCATCCTGATTCATGCTCGTGAGCACGGTGATGGCGACGAGCTTGGCGCGGTCCTCGCGCGCCTCCTCGGCACCCTCGCGGCAGGCAGCGAGCATGGCGCCCGAACCCAAGCCGTGAACCGAGAGCAGGTCGGCACCGGCAAGTGAAGCCGAGCGGGCGGCACCGCGAACCTGATGCGGAATATCATGGAACTTGAGGTCAAGGAAGACCTTAAAGCCCAGGCCCTTGAACGTCTTGACGATCTCAGGACCCTCGGCGTAATAGAGCGTCATGCCAACCTTGAGCCAGGCGGCATGGCCCGAAAGCCCGTGGGCAAGCTCGAGCGCACGCTCACGGTCGCAGTCAAGAGCGACGATAACACGGTCGCGGGCATCGGTCTCTAGCATTCGAACGCACCTACCAGTTCGTTGATGTCCTTTACGCCCTGGGACTCGGCCCAGGCCTCGAGCTCATGCGCGATCTTGAGCGAAGCGCACGGATCGACGAAGTTGGCCATACCGACCGACACGCAGGTGGCGCCGGCCAGGATAAACTCAGCCGCATCCTCACCGGTCATGACACCGCCGACACCGTTGATGGGGATATCGACGGCCTGGGCAACCTCCCAGACCATGCGCACGGCGATGTGGTGGCACAGCGGGCCCGAAAGGCCGCCCTTGGGTTTAGCCACGCGGGACTTGCGGGTATGGACGTCGATGGCCATGCCCTGGATGGAGTTGATGACCGAAAGGCCGTCGGCGCCGGCAGCCTCGAGGGCCTTGGCGATCTCGGCGACGTTGACCGGTGCCATCTTTACGAACAGCGGTTTATCGGTCACCTTGCGGCAGGCAGCCATAACGGAAGAGGCGCCCTCGGGCGTGGAGCCCATGGCGGCACCGCCGGCGGCGATATTGGGGCAGCTCACGTTGATCTCGTAGCCGGCAGCCCAGGGGCACAGCTCGACATACATCTCGAGTGCGCGGACAAACTCGTCAACGGAGTGGCCGGCAACCTGACAGATGACCTGGCAGCCGTCCTTGGACAGTTGCTCGAGCCACGGGCCGGACTCGCGGGCAAAGGCGGCCACGCCGGGGTTCTGAAGACCCACGGAGTTGATCATACCGCCGGGGATCTCGGCCATGCGGGGCGCGGGGTTGCCGGGCCAGGGCTCGGCAGCGCAACCCTTGGTGGTGATGGCGCCCAGCTGGGAAACATCAAAGAAGTTCTGGAACTGCCAACCGTAACCAAAAGTACCGGCTGCGGTGTTGATGGGGTTCTGCATCTTGACGCCGCCGAAATCGACGGCCATGTTCACGGTACCCACTAGAAGACCACCACCTTGGAAGCATCGAACACGGGGCCGCACATGCAAGCACCCTTCATACCGTCGACCGTCTCGACATTGCAGGTGTTGCAGGCGCCAAAGCCACAGCTCATCATGCGCTCAAGCGACACCTCGCAGTACGCACCGGCCTCGGCGGCAGCGGCGGCGACTTTCTTCATCATGACAGCGGGGCCGCAGCTGGCCACATAGTCGTAGCCGCCCTCGCCGAGCAGCTCGGCTGCCGGGTCGGTGCAAAAACCGTGCGTGCCCAGCGTGCCATCATCGGTGCACACGTTGACCGTGGCGCCCAGCGCGCGGAACTCATCGATGCCCACGGCCTTGGACGCGGTGCCAAAGCCCAGGCACACGTCGACGGCCACACCCTGCTCGGCAAGCTTGTCGGCAAGGCACAGCACGGGCGGAACACCGATGCCACCGGCGACGAGCAGGGCCTTCCTGGTGCCCTCGGGTACCATCCAGCCACGGCCACCGGGGCCCAGCAGGTTAGAGGTGGAGCCAGGGCCCATCTGGGACAAACGACGGGTATCGTCGCCCACGACGGCGTACCACAGCTCGACGGTGCCGGCCTCGGCGTCGGCGCGGTAGTAGCTCAGGGGCACGCGAAGCAGCGAGGACGCATCGCCGGGTACGGCGATGTTCACAAACTGACCGGGCTTGAGCGCACATGCAAGCTTGGGGGCCGAGATGACGAGCGAGAAGATGCCGTCGGCAATCTCCCGGTTCGAGACGACCTCGAAGTCGTGCATGCGTGCAGTGGAAGGTGTGGGCATAGACGCTCCAATCCCCCATGCGGATGCATGGTTCAGGCGAACAGAAAGCGCGGCACCGCAAGGGCGCCGCGCACAAAAGCGATAAGGCTATGCTAGCAGATGCAGCCGTCGGCGAGCGTCTGCTTACCGCCGACAAACACATCGGTGGCGCGACCGGTAAGCGTGCGACCGGCGAAACCGGAGTTCTCGGCGCGCGACTCGTAACCGTCCTCGCCAACCGTCCAGGTTACGGCGGGATCGAACACGGTCAGGTCGGCAACGGAGCCCGCCTTGACCTGAACCTGGTCGAGGCCCAGGATCTCACGCGGCTTGATGGCCATGAGCTCGACCATACGGCCCATGCTCATCTTGCCCGTGTTGACCAGCTCGGTGAGCACGAGCGACAGCGAGGTCTCGAGACCGATCATGCCAAAGGGCGCAAGCTCGAACTCGCGGGCCTTCTCCCACGGGGTGTGGGGAGCGTGATCGGTGACGATAACGTCGACGGTGCCGTCGATGACGCCCTGACGGATGGCCTCGGCATCCTCCTCGGTACGCAGCGGCGGATTGACCTTGAGCGAGGTGTTGTAGGTCTCGTCCAGGTCGTTCTCGGTCAGGAACATGTGATGCGGGGTGGCCTCACAGGTAACCTGAACGCCAGCGGCCTTACCGGCACGCACGATCTCCAGGCCATGGGCGGTGGAGATGTGCTGGATGTGCAGCTTGGCACCGGTCAGCTTGGCGATCTCGATGTCGCGGGCGATCTGGAGCTCCTCGCCGGCAGCCGGCCAGCCCTCGAGGGCCAGACGGGTCGAGACCTTGCCCTCGTTGATCTGGCCGTGGCCGACCAAGTCCTCGTCCTGGCAGTGGCTCATAAAGACCTTGCCGAACATCTTGCCGTAGTCCATGCAACGACGGAGCATGCCCGCGCCCTGCACGCCGCGACCGTCGTCGGTGAAGGCGACGGCGCCGTGGGCGACCATATCGCCCATCTCGGACATGGCCTCGCCCTTAAGACCGCGGGTCATGGCGCCCGACGGATAGACGCGGCAGTGACCGACCTCGGCAGCACGGGACTTGACGAACTCCACGACGGTGCCGTTATCGGTGACGGGATCGGTGTTGGGCATGGAGCACACGCCGGTAAAGCCGCCCTTGGCAGCTGCGCGGGTACCGCTCTCGATGTCCTCTTTGACCTCGTAGCCAGGCTCGCGAAGGTGAACGTGCATATCCACCAGGCCGGGGACGAGGTACTTGCCGGAAAGGTCGCGGACCTCGGCTCCCTCGACGGCGAGATTCTCGCCGACCTCGGCGATCTTGTCGCCGTCAATCAGGACGTCAACGACACCGTCAAGCTCGACGGACGGGTCGACGACGTGGGCATTCTTAAGAAGCAAGGCCATTATCGGCACCTCCAAGCAGCAGATACAGGATAGCCATACGCACGCAGATACCGGCGTAGACCTGCTCCAGGATGACGGAGCGTTGCGGGTGGTCGGCCATATAGGAGTCGAACTCGACGCCGCGGTTGATGGGGCCCGGGTGGCAGATGATCGCATCGGGCTTCATGAGCTTCTCGCGGTCCTTGGTCAGACCGAAGAGCTTGTGGTACTCGCGAATCGTGGGGAACGGTGCGCCTTCGAGGCGCTCCTGCTGTACACGCAGCATGTAGACGACGTCCAGCTCGGGCAGGACGGAATCGAGATCGCTCGTCACGTGGTCGCAGCCCAGAACCTCGGGTGCCGGCGGCAGCAGCGTGCCGGGGGCGACGGCGTAGGTCTCGCAGCCCATGATTTTAAGGGCGGGGATCAGCGAGCCGCAGACACGGGAGTGGGAGATGTCGCCGACGACGGCGACCTTCAGACCGTGGAAGTCACCCTTGTGCTGCCAAATGGTGTACAGGTCGAGCAGGGCCTGCGTGGGGTGGTTGTGCTTGCCGTCACCGGCGCAGATGACGCTCGCGGGCGAGTTCTGCGTGACGATGTAGGGCGCGCCGGCGTGCTTGTCGCGCACGACGATGCAGTCGATCTTATAGGCGTTGAGGGTCTCGACGGTATCGACGAGGCTCTCGCCCTTGACCGTGGAGGTCGAGGAGCCGCCAAAGTTGAGGCTGTCGGCCGAAAGACGCTTCTCGGCGAGCTCGAAGGAGCTGCGGGTGCGCGTCGAGGGCTCGTTGAACATGTTGACGATGGTCTTGCCCTTGAGCGTGGGGACCTTCTTGATCGCACGCTCGTTGACCTCGGAGAACGCCTTGGCGGTCTCGAGGATGAGCTTGATGTCCTCTTCGGAGTACTCGGTAATGTCGATCAGGTGCTTATGGTTGAACGCCACGGTACTACTCACCTCCCAGCGGCGCAGAACCCACATGGGAGCCCGGCGCGACGTCGTTGATCTCGACAGCGGTACGGCCGTCGACTTCCTTCATATATAGGTGCACGTTCTCCTCGTGCGACGAGGGAACGTTCTTGCCGACAAAGTCCGGCGAGATGGGAAGCTCGCGGTGACCGCGGTCAACGAGAACTGCCAGCTCAATGCGGCTCGGACGGCCCAGATCCATGACGGCGTCCAGAGCGGCGCGAATGGTACGGCCCGTGTACAGGATGTCGTCCACCAGCACGACGCGCTTGCCGTCGACGCTAAAGGGAATGTTGGTGGCGTGGATCGCGGGAGCGAAATTGGTCGCATAGTCATCGCGATAGAAGCTGATGTCGAGGCTACCGAGCGGAACTTCCACGCCCTCGATCTCCTTGATCTCCTCGGCGAGCTTCTTTGCCAGAAGGTCGCCGCGCGTGACGATGCCGACCAGAGCGAGGTCTTCACAGCCCTCGTTGCGCTCGAGAATCTCGTGCGCGATGCGGGTCATCGCTCGATTGACGGCGGTCTCGTCCATGATAACCGCCTTGGGGGAAGTCGTGCCCATCGATCTCCTTCCTCACATGTCTTGACTGCTGACACAGTCAAAAAAATAGATGCCCGACCGCTCAAAGCGGACCAGACACCCACAGGAAGGGCTGCTCATTGGCAGCTATGTAATTCCATGTGGGTATCTCGTACCCCTTTAATGGTCAAGTGATAGTGTAGCCAACCTCGAGCCTAATTGCGAGCATAAATACAAAGCAATCCGAAAACGGAGCCCAACGCACCATAAACCTATATATATTTGTGGGACGAGCTTGAAAACGCACGCACGAGCTGGCATAATCCCCTCTGCTGCACGCAAATCGGATCTACGTCCAGGGCCGTAGCGTGAGCACTATCGCCAAAAGAGGAATATCTCTGTGTAGATTACGCACAGGGAGCTGCTTCTGTGCTATAGTTCAGGCTTGTTTGTTAACGCGACATGTTCGTTTGTCGCCCAAGGAGGGTCAGTTATGTCCAAAGTTTGCGAAGTTTGCGGTAAGCACCCCGTTGCCGGTCGCTCCATCAGCCACTCTCACCGCGTCACCAACCGTAAGTTCCGCCCCAACATCCAGCGCGTCTACGTCGTCGTCGATGGTCACCGTCGCAAGATGAACGTTTGCTCCACCTGCCTCAAGTCTGGCAAGGTTGCGCGCTCCTAAATAAGGTCTTACCAACAAGTACCTCGGACTCTCCGGGTCAAAGACCTCGCGTTCATATAGAACTTGCCAAAGGCACCCTCCCCTACGGAGGGCGCCTTTTTGCACTCATTGGGGACAGGCTTACATGAGTGCTTTCACGCATTGGGGACAGACTTAGATGAGTGCTTTCCAAAGCTCACAGTGCATCGACGAACTCACGGCGCTTCGATCGTCACCAGTACGTACCTCACGCCGCCTCGTTCCAGCCCGCGGTGGCCTTGGTTACGCTTGTAGCGCCGATGCCGGTGATACGGGCAATTTGCTTGACCGTGAGATGTGCCCGCCTGAGCCTCAGCAGACAGGCATCGCGATCGGGGCGTGGCAGGGCCTTGAGCAGCGCAGGATCTATGCTCGGCAGGACTTCGTGCGCAACGGAAAGGGCCTCCTCATCGGGGATCCGCCGGCGTGGAAGAACCTCCACTGACCAGATGTGCCCGGCAACTTCCTCGAGATGCTCGCAATAGCAACGGGAGCCTCCGACGATATCGAGCATAGGAGCCGCGTCACAGATGTCAAAGGGATCATAGCCCAGCTGATATGCCTTGTAGCTTGACCAGCGGTACGCCTCGAGCGAGTCGAGCGCACCTTTCACGGGATTGAGATGGATATAATCGAGCAGCTGTACCGCCTGCGTGTCCGACTCGACCGCAACCCGTGAATAGCGATTGTCAAACAGATGGCCTGTTCTCCCCGTTTTCCCATTGAAATACTTGGCATACGCCCTCAGCGCACACTGCATTGCCTTTGAAAGATTGTCAAATGGGTCATCAACCATCAAATGGAAGTGATTGTCCATAAGGCACCAAGCCAACACCGCCACTTTATGGTGCGCGAACCTGTCCGAGATGTCCGATAAGAAACGATATCGGTCAGAGTCATCTTCAAAAATAATCTGTTTAGAGTTACCACGGTCAAAGACGTGGTAATAACCGGTGAGCGAAACGGCACGGGCGCATCGAGGCATAATCTCTCCTTTCAAAAACTGAACAGGCAACACCTAAAAGGAGAGAAGGAACGCGAAATGCTGAGCCTGTGATCTATTTATATCCAATGAGCGGCAAAAACAGGCCCAGAACGGCAAAATGGCAAATCAATGTCTGTCCCAAATGAGTGAAAGCACTCATGTAAGTCTGTCCCCAATGAGCGGGGCGATGCAGCAGACAGATAGTTTTAGTTAAAGCGGTTCATTTTATTGAAGCGTTTTAGTGTGCCTTTTACAGGAATCTTACCGTTCGCCGAATAATTTCTTGCTATCATGCAAGGCGTAGGGTAAATCTCCGATCGCAAGGAGACACAAATGGTGAAAAAGTCACCGGAAAACACTACTCCCGCAATTGTGGACAACGTAGAAGCGCTTGAGGCTAAGCTCGCTCAGATGCGAGAGGCCCAGGCGCTTTTTGCTACGTACACGCAGGAGCAGGTCGACAAGATCTTCTATGAGGCCGCCATGGCCGCCAACAAGGCTCGTATCCCGTTGGCGAAGATGGCCATCGAGGAGACCGGCCGCGGCGTTCTTGAGGACAAGGTCATCAAGAACCACTACGCCGCAGAGTACATCTACAACGCTTACAAGAACACCAAGACCTGTGGTGTCCTGGAGCGCGACGAGGCTTACGGCATCACCAAGATCGCCGAGCCCATCGGCATCGTGGGCGCCGTCATCCCGACGACCAACCCCACCTCCACCGCGATCTTCAAGACGCTGATCAGCCTGAAGACCCGCAACGCCATCATCATCTCCCCGCACCCGGCAGCCGCCAAGTGCACCATCGCCGCCGCCAAGCTCGTGCTTGACGCCGCCGTCAAGGCCGGCGCCCCCGAAGGCATCATCGGCTGGGTCGATGTCCCCTCCATCGAGCTGACCAACATGGTCATGCGCGACGTCGACATCATCCTCGCCACCGGTGGCCCGGGCATGGTCAAGGCCGCTTACTCCTCGGGCAAGCCCGCCCTGGGCGTTGGCGCCGGTAACACCCCGGTCGTCATCGACGACACCGCCGACGTGCTGCTCGCCGTCAACTCCATCATCCACTCCAAGACCTTCGACAACGGCATGATCTGCGCTTCCGAGCAGTCCGTGACCGTCATCGACACCATCTATGACCAGGTCAAGGCCGAGTTCCAGAAGCGCGGCTGCTACTTCGTCAAGCAGGGTGCCGACATGGAGGCCCTGCGTGCCGCCATGTTCAAGAACGGCGCCCTCGATCACCGCATCCCCGGCATGGCCGCCGCCAAGATCGCCGAGCTCGCCGGCATCGAGGTTCCCGCCAAGACCAAGATCCTGATCGCCGAGGTCACCTCCACCGACCCCGCCAAGGAGGAGTTCTCCCACGAGAAGCTCTCCCCGGTCCTGGCCATGTATCACGCCAAGGACTTCCAGGAGGCCGTCGACAAGGCCGAGCACCTGGTGCTCGCCGGTGGCCCGGGCCACACCGCCTCTCTGTACGTGCACCCCGCCCAGGCCGAGAAGATCAGCCTGTTCGAGCACGTCATGAAGGCCTGCCGTATCGTCATCAACACCCCGTCCTCGCACGGCGGCATCGGTGACCTGTACAACTTTGGCATGAAGCCGTCTCTGACCCTGGGCTGCGGCTCCTGGGGCGGCAACTCCGTCTCCGAGAACGTTGGGGTGAAGCACTTGATCAACGTTAAGACTGTGGCCGAGCGCCGTGAGAACATGCTGTGGTTCCGCGCTCCCGAGAAGGTCTACTTCAAGAAGGGTTCCACGCCCGTCGCCCTCGACGAGCTGGGCAACGTCATGGGCAAGAAGCGCGCCTTCATCGTCACCGACCAGTTCCTCTTCAAGAATGGCAACACCCGTGCCATCGAGGCCAAGCTCGACGAGATGGGCATCGCCCACGACTGCTTCTACGACGTCGAGCCCGATCCGTCGCTGCAGTGCGCACGTCGCGGCGCCAAGCAGATGGCTCTCTTTGAGCCGGACGTCATCATCGCCGTCGGCGGTGGCTCCGCTATGGACGCCGGCAAGATCATGTGGATGATGTACGAGCACCCCGAGTGCAAGTTTGAGGATATGGCCATGGACTTCATGGACATCCGCAAGCGTATCTTCACCTTCCCTGAGATGGGCAAGAAGGCCTACTTCGTCGCCGTCCCGACCTCTTCGGGCACCGGCTCCGAGTGCACGCCGTTCGCCATCATCACCGACAAGGAGACCGGCATCAAGTGGCCGCTCGCCGACTACGCGCTGCTCCCCAACATGGCTATCGTCGACGCCGACAATTGCATGACCGCCCCGCGCGGCCTGACCGCTGCCTCCGGCATCGACGTCATGACCCACGCCATTGAGTCCTACGTCTCCATCATGGCTTCCGACTACACCAAGGGCCTCTCCGAGCGCGCTGCTAAGCTCGTCTTCGAGAACCTGCCCTCCAGTTTCACGAACGGTGCCAAGGACCCGCATGCCCGCGAGGAGATGCACAACGCCTCCTGCATGGCCGGTATGGCCTTCGCCAACGCCTTCCTGGGCCTCAACCACTCCATGGCCCACAAGCTCGGCGCCTTCCATCACCTGCCCCACGGCCTCGCCAACGCCGTCATCCTGACCCGCGTCATGCGCTACAACGCTGCTGAGGCCCCCGTCAAGATGGGCACGTTCTCCCAGTATCCTTACCCCAACGCGCTGCACAACTACGCCGAGATGGCCAAGTACTGCGGCATCGAGGGCAAGGACGACAAGGAGGTCTTCGAGAACTTCATCACGAAGCTCGAGGAGCTCAAGGACTTCATCGGCGTCAAGAAGACCATCGCCGACTACGGTGTTGACGAGCAGTACTTCCTCGACACCCTCGACGAGATGACCGAGCAGGCATTCAACGACCAGTGCACCGGCGCTAACCCGCGCTACCCGCTCATGAGCGAGATCAAGGAGCTCTACCTGGACGCCTACTACGGCCGCGAGCCTCAGGACTACGCCGTCTGCTAGTTTTAGCACGGTTTTTAACGGCGGGGGTGCACGGGTGTTTCACACACCCCCGCCGTCGCTTCTATCGCATCGTTGAAAGGATGCAACCATGCTGCTACCCGATTCCAAGACCGAGCTCGTCCGCCGTGGCAACAAGGTCGTTTACGACCTGGGCGACAAGATCGTCAAGGTCTTTAACGAGACCAAACCTGTCTCCGACGTGTTCAACGAGGCTTTGAATCTTGCCCGCATCAATGAGTGCGGCATCCGCAGCCCCAAGGCTCTCGAGGTTTCCCAGCTCGAGAACGCCAACGGCTGGGCGCTCGTGACCGAGAAGGTTCCGGGCACCACCCTTGCCGAGAAGATGACTGCCGAGCCCCAGCGCTTTGGTGAGTACCTCGAGATGTTCGTCGACCTCCAGATCGAGATCCACGGCTACACCTCCCCGCTGCTCAACCGTCAGCGCGACAAGTTCGCCCGCATGATCGACAGCCTTGATCAGCTCAATGCCACCACGCGCTACAACCTTCAGGAGCGTCTGGACGGCATGACCAAGGAGTTCAAGGTCTGCCACGGCGACTTCAACCCCTCCAACGTCATCGTCGGCGACGACGGCCAGCTCTATGTGTGCGACTGGGCACACGCCACCCAGGGCTCCCCTGCTGCCGACGTTGCCACCACCTACCTGCTCTTCGCCCTCAACAGCAAGGATCAGGCTGAGGCCTACCTGGAGCTCTACTGCGACCGCGCCGACATGCCCATGCAGGTCGTGCGTCAGTGGACGAGCATCGTCGCCGCTTCCGAGCTCGCTCGTAAGCGCAACGTGAACGATGAGTTCCTGAAGAACTGGATCGACGTCGTCGATTATCAGTAATATCTGAGCGATTTATTTCGCATCGGAGGCACAAGGAAAACCCCGCAGCTTGCATGGGCTGTGGGGTTTTCCTTTTAGATATCGAGGATGCCACAAGATATAAGGACGGCCCCGCATCTCCCCGATCTGGAGAAATGCGGGGCCGTCCCGTATATCGAACTACAAGCGAAATCGTCGATTAACGGCGTGCTGCCTTCACAAGCTCGGCGACCTTGGCGACGACCTCGTCGATCGCCACATCCTCGCGCTCACCCGTGGCACGGTCCTTGAGCTCAACGGTGCCATTCTTAAGGCCACGCTTACCCAGAACGACCTGATACGGGAAGCCCATAAGGTCGTTGTCGGCAAACTTAAAGCCGGGACGCTCGTCGCGGTCGTCGACGACAACCTCGATACCCTCGGCGCACAGGCCATCAACGATCTGCTCGCAGACGGTAGCGCACTCCTCCTTCTTGGGATCGAGCGGAATCACCGCGACCTCGAACGGGGCAACGGAGACCGGCCAGACGATGCCATGCTCGTCGTTGTGCTGCTCCACGACGGCAGCGAGCGAGCGGGACACACCAACGCCGTAGCAGCCCATGATGAGCGGCTTCTCCTTGCCGTCCTCGTCCATAAAGGTGGCACCCATGGCCTCGGAATACTTGGTGCCCAGCTGGAAGACCTGAGAGACCTCGATGCCGCGGGCAGCGGAGAGCGGCTTGCCGCAGTGCGGGCAGGGGTCGCCGGCGACAACGGTGACCAGATCGGCCCACTCATCGACGGTAAAGTCGCGCTCGGGGCAGGCACCGGTAAAGTGATAGTCGACCTCGTTGGCGCCACAGGCCCACTGTTTGGACTCGCGCAGGCTCTCGTCGCAGACCAGACGAATGCCCTCGGGCAGGTTAACCGGTCCGATAAAGCCCTTATGCAGACCGTTCGCCTGAAGCTCCTCGTCGGTCATCATGCGATAGCCCTTGCCAAAGACGTGCTCGGCCTTGCAATCGTTGAGCTCGTGATCGCCCGGAACAATGGCCACGACTGGCTTGCCCTCGGCGTCGATGAGTGCCAGCGACTTGCGCGTGCCGTTCTCGGGGAACCCAAAGAACTTAGCAACTGCCTCAATGGTGCCCATACCCGGAGTCTCAACCTTGGTGAGTGTACCGTCACCAGGACCCTCGGTCACGACGACCTTGGTGCTTGCCGCCTCGTCATCGGCAGCAAAGCCGCAATCGTCGCAGTAGACGAGCGAAGCCTCGCCGGCGTCGGCCAAAGCCATGTACTCGACGGAGGTATCGCCACCGATCTCACCGGAGTCGGCAACAACGGGCAGGGCCTTGATATAGCAGCGCTCGCAGATGTTAGCGTAGGCCTGCTTCATCTTGTCATACTCCTCCTGCAGGCTCTCCTGCGTGGCGGAGAAGCTGTAGGCGTCCTTCATGATGAACTCGCGACCGCGCATCAGGCCAAAGCGGGGGCGGAACTCGTCGCGGAACTTGTCCTGGATGTGGTAGAGGTTAACGGGTAGCTGCTTGTAGGAGCGCAGCTCGTTGCGCACCAGGGCCGTGACGGTCTCCTCGTGCGTGGGGCCCAGGACGAACTCGCGACCGTGACGGTCGTCAAAGCGCACAAGCTCCTTGCCATAGGCGTCGATGCGGCCGGACTCACGCCACAACTCGGCATCGACCATGATAGGCATCATAAGCTCCTGGGCGCCGGCGGCGTCCATCTCGTCGCGCACGATGTTCTCGATCTTGCGAATCGAGCGCCAAGCAAGCGGCAGGTAGGAATATAGACCGGCGGCCTCCTTGCGGATCATGCCGGCACGGAGCAGCAGACGGTGGCTGGCGAGCTCAGCGTCCGCCGGATCCTCTTTAAGCGTCGGCGCATAAAGCTTAGACATATACATTGCTCGGGTCATTTATTTCTCCTCAATAAGCTTGTCGACCTCGGCCATAAGCGCGTCGACAATTTGGTCCTCAGCTACTTTACCAATGATCTGGCCATGCGAAAAGAGCAAGGCCTGACCACGTCCGCAAGCAACGCCCAGATCGGCATCAGAAGCCTCGCCGGGGCCATTAACGGCACATCCCATCACAGCGATCGAAAGCGGCGCGGAGTAGTTCTTAAGCCGCTCGGTAACCTCCTCGGCAATGGGAATAAGGTTAACCTGGCAGCGGGCGCATGTGGGGCACGAGACAATCTCGGGGCCACGGCGACGCAGGCCCAACGACTGCAGAATACCCCAGGCAACCGGCGGCTCCTCAACCGGATCGGCTGTGAGCGACACACGCATGGTGTCGCCAATGCCTTCGGAAAGCAAGATACCCAAGCCTACAGAGCTCTTGATGGTGCCCTGGAGCTTGGTCCCCGCCTCCGTCACGCCCAGGTGAAGCGGAACGTGGGGAATCTCACGCGACAGGGCTCGATAGGTATCGAGCGTCGTTTGCACGCTATGGGCCTTGGCCGAAAGCACAATGTTCGTAAAGCCGCGGTCCTCAAAGTGCTTGACGAAGCGCTCGCTCGACATCACGAGCTTTTCGGGCTGCGTGAGGTCTTCGCGCTCGGCGATATCCTGCTCAAGCGAGCCCGCGTTCACGCCAATGCGAATCGCGCACCCAGCGGCGCCCGCGGCATCGATCACGGCATCGACCTTGGCCCAATCGCCAATGTTGCCGGGATTGATGCGGAGCTTGGCGGCACCGGCCTCCACAGCGCCAATGGCCAGCTTGTGGTTAAAGTGGATATCGGCAACGATTGGCACCGGAGACTCGGCACAGATGGTGCGGAAACCCTCAAGCGCGGCCTCAGTGGGCACGCTCACACGCACGATATCGCAGCCAGCCTGCGCCAACGCGCACACTTGCGCAAGCGTTGCCTGGGCATCAGCGGTATCGGTGCAGGTCATGGATTGGACCACCACCGGCGCGCCGCCACCGATCTGCACACCGCCCACATGCACGGGGCGCGTCAACTCGCGAGGCAAAGGATGGGATAAAGACAATCCAAACACTCCCCTACAGAATAAATCGAAGGATGTCGGAACGAAGCATATAGACAAACAGCAGCGCAAAGAGCGCGATGCCCACATAGCTCACAATCGTCTGGACCTTGAGCGGAAGCTCGCGGCCCACAATCTTTTGAATGATCTCGATGACCAGCTTACCGCCATCGAGTGGTGGGATGGGCAGCAGGTTCATAAAGCCAAGCGAGAACGAAATGAGGGCGGCAAACGAAAGGAATGTGGCAGGGCCGGCAGCAGCAGCCTGTGAGGACATAACGCTAATTCCCACGATCGAGGAGGACTGATCGAGGATCTCCATCGTATGCTGCGGCTGGAGTAGGCGCATCACGCCCTCCGCTGTCTGCACGACATAGGAGAACGACAGGCGAGCCGACGTGATGGGGTCTAAACGGACCACCTGCGTAGAGGCATACACACCTAGGCGCTCGTCCTCTTTGAGCGCAACCGTGGTCGAATGCTGCTTGCCGTCACGCTCGTACTCGATGGCGATATCGTCCTTACCGGCAGCCTTGCCGATGGCATCGTAAACATCCATCCAGGTAGAGCACGATACTCCGTCAACCGAAAGGATCGCGTCGCCGCCCTCGATACCCGCCTTGGCGGCAATAGACCCCTCGTCAACCTGACCGATCACGTTGGTATCCATCGGCACGGTGACACCCGCAATAGAGTAGATGCTCATAAGGAGCAAAAAGCCTGTCAGGATATTGACGAGAATGCCCGCGAGCAGCATAAAGGCGCGCTTGAGAAAACCCTGGCCAAGATAGGTGTGCGAACGCTCTTGTGCAAGGAACTCGGCCTCGCCGCACGGCAGCTCCCACACATCGCCCTCGGAAGTTGAATGTTCGCGATCGAAACGGCGGCCGTCAAAGGAGGTGTAACCCGCCGCATCTCGCGGCAGCGTCTGATACTTGGTGGGATAGTAGCTCGGCGAGGGCTTCTCTCCTTCCTCATACCAAGGCGCGATAGAGCCCCAACCCAAGAGCAAGGCGCATGCCTCGAGCACAACCTCCTCGGATAGCTCGAGCTCGGCGGCAAGGTCGGCCACGGTCACGCGACCATGACGATAGATAGCCGCGAGCACGCGATCGGCGCAGGAGACGTCGGTCGGATCCATACCGCAGATGGCAGCGTAGCCACCCAGCAGCAGCGGGGTCACGCCAAACTTGGTTCCAATGCGACGTGACGTGTAATGGATGTCAAAGCGACACGGCAGGCCCAAAAAGAACTCGGTCACACGGACGCCGCAGGCACGCGCCGCCAAAAAGTGGCCGCCCTCGTGCAAAAACACAAGGACGGAAAGCATCAGCAGGCCCCAAAAGACCGATGAGAGAACGCTCAGAACAGTATCCATAAAACGAAAAAGCAATCCTTATGGGTTAGGAACGGGTTGCGGCGAGCACCTGCGCAGCCTTTTCACGCGCCCATGCATCGATGTCGCGAAGCTGCTCAAACGAATCGACCGCCTGCATATCGTGGGAATCCATGCAGGATTCCACAATGCGATCGATATCGGTAAAGCTGCAGCCGTCGTGTAGGAACGCATCGACCGCGACCTCGTTGGCCGCATTAAGCACGCACGGCATGGTGCCGCCTGTCTTACCGGCACGCTCGGCCAGCGCCAGGCAGCGGAACGTGTCCATATCGGCGGCGTCAAAGGTGAGCTGCCCCAGTTCACGAAAATCGAGACGAGGTGCCGGAGTATCCCAGCGCTCGGGATACGAGAACGCAAACTGGATGGGAATACGCATATCGGAGGCGCCAAGGTGTGCCATCACGGAGCCGTCCGCATACTCGACCATCGAGTGGATCTTGGACTGGCGCTGCACGACCACGTTGATAAAGTCGAGGTCGCAACCGAACAGGTGCATCGCCTCGATACGCTCCAGACCCTTGTTCATGAGAGTAGCGGAATCGATCGTGATCTTAGCGCCCATGGCCCATGTGGGATGTGCCAGCGCGTCGGCGCGTGTCACGTGATCGAGCTCGTCGCGCGTGCGGCCAAAGAACGGACCGCCGGAGCAGGTGAGCCAAATACAGTGGGCCTCGCGCGGATTCTCCCCCAGATAGCACTGATAGATGGCAGAGTGTTCGGAGTCGACAGGAATGAGCTGACCCGGCTGCGCCAACGGCATCAGCAGGTCGCCACCGACAACGAGGGACTCCTTATTGGCAAGAGCAAGACGCTTGTTCGAGATCAAGGCCGCATGGCTCGCTTCGAGGCCGGCGGCACCCACAATAGCGACGAGCACGCAGTCAACATCATCGCGTCGCGCAAGCTCGCAAACCGCCTGCGCACCAACACCGAGCTCCGTGCCCGCGGGCAGCTCCTGCAGCACGGCATCCGCACCGTGGCCGGCATCGGCAACGGCAACGGCCGGAACCGAGAACTCGCGGGCGGCGGCAACGAGCTCCGAGGTGCTGGAATTGACGGACAGCGCCGTCACCTGCAGTCGATCGGCATGCTGACGGCACACATCGAGTGCCTGGGTGCCGATAGAGCCCGTACAACCCAGGATGGCAACGCGAAGGCGTCCATCGGGGCCATACGTCGTCTGGAATGACATTACAGCACGCCCCCGATCATCAAAAGCAGCTGCGCGGTAATGCAGCCAAAAATAAGCGAGTCGCTACGGTCGAGCATGCCGCCATGGCCCGGGATAAGGTTGCCGGAATCCTTGACGCCCACGCCACGCTTGATACGCGACTCGATGAGGTCGCCGATAACGCCCAGAATGGACACGACCACGCCGCACAGCAGCGCATAGGGTAAGCTCAGCTTAAAGAAATGCGTCGCCCACAAAATGAGCCAGATGAGCACCGATCCCAAGATGCCGCCGAAAAAGCCTTCCCAGCTCTTTTTGGGAGAGATCTTGGGGACCATCTTGTGCTTGCCGATACGACTACCCACGATATAGGCAAACGAATCAGAGACCCAGAGAGACGCGCAAACACCCACAGAAAGCAGGGCGCCGGCAAAACCGGGCACCGCATCGCGCAACAGCACGATAGCCGACAGCATAAAACCGGTGTAGATGGGACCCATGAGCGTTACGGCTACATCGGATATGCGGGTACGCGGCGACCAGACATACCAAATGCCCACCGCAAGCATCAGAGCAAAAAGCAGGGCATTCAACAGCAGCGAGTCACCCAGTGCCGAGAGCGGAAAGAGCACGGCGGCAGCGATACCCAGGCGCTCGTTGGCCACTTTGCCATCGAGTTTCGTCATGCGAAAGAACTCATAGCAGCACAAGCCGCTCATGACGGACACAAAGATAGCCGTAGGCACGATACCCAAAACCAGACACAGGATAAAGACGACGGCATAGACGATACCGGCGGCAGCACGGGTAATAAAACCAGCCAGCCATGAGCCGCTGCCGCCCTTCGCAGCCGGTGCCTTGGAAGCAGCGGCCCTGCGCACAGGTGTCGAAGAGGCAGGCGCCTTGGGAGCAGTTGCCTTGGGACGATCAGACACGATTAAGGCTCCTCGGTCTTACTCAGTCCACCAAACCTACGGTCGCGGCCCTGATAAGCCAAGATAGCCTCAACAAGACCCCAGCGATCAAAGTCGGGCCAATAGGTATCGGTGACATAAAACTCGGCATAAGCGACCTGCCACAGCAGATAGTTCGAAAGGCGCAGCTCGCCCGAGGTACGAATAACGAGCTCGGGGTCGGGAAGACCGGCGGTGTACAGGTGCGACGCCACCATATCGTCATCAATTGCGGCAGGGTCAATCTTACCGGCGGCCGCATCGAAGGCGAGCTGACGGGCAGCGCGAGTGATCTCGGCACGGGCACCATAGTTAACGGCGAGCGCCAGGGTCATACCGGTATGGTCTGCACACTCGGCAAGACCGCGCTCAAAGACATCACGGGTCTTCTTGGGCAACGCAGAAATGTCACCCAAAAACACAACGCGCACGTTCTCGCGCTTAAGCAACGGCAGCTCGTCGATAAACGTCTTGGCAAACAAATGCATGAGGACGTTAACCTCGTGCTGCGGGCGATTCCAGTTTTCGGTAGAAAACGCATAGGCCGAAAGCACGTCGACGCCCAGGCGCACGCAGGCGGTAATGATCTCGCGTAGAGAGACGATACCGGCCTTGTGGCCCTCGGTGCGGGCAAGACCGCGCGCCGTGGCCCAACGGCCGTTGCCGTCCATGATGCACGAGATATGATGCGGAATCCTATTGAGGTCAAGATCGGAAAAACCGACGCCCGCAGGGGCGTCGGCAAAGTACTCGACCAGTTTATGCTCGTCGTATTGCACCTTAGATCTCCATGACCTCGGCTTCTTTTTCCTTCAGAAGCTCCTCGACCTTGGCAACATACTCGTCGGTATGCTTCTGGACCTTGGCCTGCTCGCGACGAACATCGTCCTCGGTAAGCTCCTCGTCGCGCTCGAGTTTGTTGTTAAAGTCGCGACGGATGTTGCGGATAGAAACCTTGGCCTGCTCGGCGTACTCGCGGCACTCCTTGACGAGCTCGCGACGACGCTCCTCGGTGGGAGCCGGGAACGGCAGGCGCACGACGGTACCATCAGAGTTGGGGGTAATGCCCAGGTCGGAGGCGCTGATGGCCTTAACGATGGCGTTGATGAGCGCCTTGTCCCACGGCTCGATGAGTAGCATGTGCGCCTCAGGGGTCTTGACGGCGGCAACCTGCGTGACCGGCGTGGGAACACCGTAGTAATCGACGGTGATGTCGGACAGAATGTTGGCATTGGCGCGGCCGGTGCGAACCTTGGAGAAGTTATGCTTGAGGGACTCGAGCGACTTGTCCATGTGGGCGGTGATGTTCTCTGCCATGCTTAATCCTCCTGATAGACGAGCGTGCCGACGGGCTCACCCGCGAGCGCGCGCTTGACGGTGTCCTCGCCATCGATGTTGAGGACCAAAATGGGCATACGGTTGTCCTGGCACAAGGCCGTTGCCGTGGAATCCATAACCTGCAGGCCGCGGACGAGCACCTCGTGATAGGTGATCTTGTCAAAGCGGACGGCATCAGCGCACTTGACGGGATCCTTGTCGTAGATACCGTCGACCTTGGTGGCCTTAATCAGAATCTCCGCACCGATCTCGCAGGCGCGAAGGGCCGCGGCAGTGTCAGTCGTAAAGTACGGATTGCCCGAGCCGGCGGCGAAGATAACGACATTGCCCTTGGACAGGTGGTTGATGGCGCGGCGACGAATATAGGGCTCGCAAATCTCGTTCATCTGGATGGCGCTCATAACACGGCAAGGAACATCGTTATGCTCGAAGGCATCCTGCAGGGCAAGCGCGTTCATAACGGTTGCAAGCATGCCCATGTAATCGGCCTGAGCACGATCCATGCCACCGGCAGCGCCGGCCATACCGCGGAAAATATTGCCGCCGCCGACAACGACGCCGACCTCATGGCCAACGGCGAGCAGCTCCTTGACCTGCTTGGCAAGATGGTCGGTAACCTTGGGGTCGATGCCGTAGTGGCCGTCGCCCATCAGTGCTTCGCCGGAAAGCTTAAGAAGCACGCGTTTATATCGGATGTCGGACAAAGCGATCCTCCTTTAATTAGACTCTCAATATGATATCAAAGGCTCTACTCAGAGCCATGAAAAAGCAGGCTGTGAGTAAAACCCACAGCCTGCTCATTACCAGCTACAAGAGCTTATTTACTCGCCACGGACCAGACGGTCGAAGGCAACGACGGTAATGGTATCGCCGAGCTCCTTGGAGACCTGCTCAGCGTACTTCTTGATGGTGAGGGAGCTGTCCTTGATGAACTCCTGCTCGGTGAGCACGGACTGCTTGTAGAACTTCTCCAGACGGCCAACAGCCATCTTCTCCTGGATGGCCTCGGGCTTGCCGGACTCGGCAGCCTGAGCCATGTAGATCTGCTTCTCGTGCTCGACGGTCTCAGCCGGAACCTGATCGCGGGTAGCGCAGATCGGGGCGACAGCGGCAACCTGAAGGGCAACGTCGTGGGCAAAGGTCTTGAAGGACTCAGCCTGAGCGGTCTCGGCCTTCTCGAAAGCAAACTCGACGAGGACGCCGATCTTACCACCCATGTGGATGTAAGAAGCGAGAGCGCCGTTCTCGGCCTTGCGGGCGGCGAAGCGGGAGATCTTCATGTTCTCGCCCATGATGTGAATCATCTCGGTGAGCTCGGAGGAAACGGTCTCCTCGCCCATCGGCTTCTCGAGCAGAGCGTCGACATCGGCGGGCTCGGTGGTGGCGACAACCTCGGCGACCTTGGAAGCAAAGCCGGTGAACTTGGCGTTGGAGCCAACGAAGTCGGTCTCGCAGGAAAGCTCGAGCAGAGCGCCGGTCTTGCCATCCTCGGAGACGAACGCGGCGACAGCGCCCTCGTTGGTCTCGCGGCCAGCCTTCTTGGCAGCCTTGGCGAGGCCGTTCTTGCGCAGAACGTCAACAGCGGCGTCCATGTCGCCGTCAGCCTCGACGAGAGCCTTCTTGCACTCCATCATCGGGGAGTCGGTCATCTCGCGGAGCTGCTTGACCATAGCGGCGGTAATCTGGGCCATTGTGGTTCCTTTCAAAGAGATGAAAAAGACTTAAATAGGACTGATTTACTCGGCCTTGGGCTCAGCGGCCATCTCGGCCTCGGAGACCTGTTCCTTGCCAGAGCCGGCGAGGCAGGCGTCAGCCATGAGCTCGCACATAAGGGTGACAGCGGAGATAGCGTCATCGTTGCAGGGAATGCCGTACTCGACCTCGTCGGGATCGGAGTTGGTGTCGATCAGAGCGACGACGGGGATGTTCAGGCGCTGGGCCTCCTTGATGGCGTTCTCCTCGCGCTTGGTGTCGATGACAAACAGAGCCTGGGGCAGACCCTTCATGTCGCGGGCGCCACCGAGGTTGGTCTGGAGCTTAGTGAGCTCCTTGCCGAGCACTGCCTGCTCCTTCTTGGGCAGCACTGCCATGCGGCCGTCCTCGACCATGGCCTCGAGCTCCTCCATGCGGTTGATGCGGGAGCGGATGGTGACGAAGTTGGTCAGCATACCGCCGAGCCAACGCTGGTTGATGTAAGGCATGTTGGCGCGCTCAGCAGCGTTCTTGACGGCCTCCTGAGCCTGCTTCTTGGTGCCGACGAACAGCACGTTGCCACCCTTGGCGACGTTCTTGACGAAGGTGTAGGCCTGGTCGGCGTCGAGGATGGTCTGCTTGAGGTCGAGGATGTAGATGCCGTTGCGCTCACCGAAGATGAACGGCTTCATCTTGGGGTTCCAGCGACGGGTCTGGTGACCGAAGTGGCAGCCGGCCTCGAGCAGGGTGCGGATATTAATCTTGGTAGCCATGTTAAACCTCCTGTGGTTTGCCTCCGCGCGGGGTCATCCTCCAAAACCAACCCGGACATGTGCTACCAAAGCCCGGGCACCACGGTATGAAGTAGCCGCGCGTGCGTGATAAAAACATGTTGCCGTGAAGCAACCCGATGAATGATAGCAGGAATGCATCTTCCTGCCAACCCGCAATCAAAACCACACACCTGAGTGCGGCGCGGGACGTCCCAGCCACTATTCGCCGCGGGGATGGGCTTGAGCCACGGCACGTTTGAGCCGATCGGGCGTGAGATGCGTGTAAATCTGCGTTGTAGACAGGCTCGCATGGCCCAGCAGCTCTTGAACCGAGCGCAGGTCCGCACCGCCCTCGAGCAAATCGGTCGCAAAGGTATGGCGCATCGCATGCGGGGCAATGTCGGCCGGAATGCCGGCGAGCGTCGCCAGCGTATGGAACCGCCGCCTGAGCATGGCGGCACTCATGCGATTGCCGCGCGCCGATATAAGCAGCGGATGCGGCCCGGTAGCGGGGTCACGGCGCTTTGCCTGAGCGAGCAACTCCGGCCTCCCCTCCTCAATATAGAGACGCGTCGCCTCGAGTGCGCGACGATACAGAGGGACGATACGCTCCTTGCTCCCCTTGCCCCAAAGTCGCAGCGTTCGCTCGGACCAACCAATAGACTCCACGTTGAGCGCCGCGAGCTCCGAGATTCGCGCGCCGGAGGCATAGAGCAACTCAAGCATCGCCGCATCGCGCAGTCCCGCGGGTGTTGAGGTATCAGGCGTCTTGAGCAGCGCCTCGACCTGCTGGGTCGTAAGGACGCCCGGCAGGTCACGCGGCAGCTTGGGCGACGCGATCGCCGAGACCGCATCGCCCTCGACAATCCCCTCGGCAGCCATCCAGCGATAGAGAGATCGAATAGCCGACAGGTGCGCCGCAAGCGTTCGGGGAGCCACCTGCTCACGCGAAAGCTCGGCAAGATAGCGACGAATGGTGCGCACGTCGGCAGCGAAAGCATCGATATCCTCGCGCTCGCACCAGGCAGCGAAGCGCTCCAGCCTCGAGCCATAGGCCGTCACCGTGTTGGGAGAAAGTCCCTCGACGCGTGCGATATAGGCGACAAACGAGTCGACGGTGTCGTACAGGTCAAAGGCTATGACCGGTCGCCTCCAAACAAGTCGGAACGCGTGGCCAAGTAGGCATCGAGGGCCTCGAGCGCACGGTCCGCATAGGCCTGGTAGCGGTCGCGCTTGCTGCGGCGCTTACCATCCTCGAGTGGCGGCACCAGGCCAAAGTTGACATGCATGGGCTGATAGCCCACGGTGGCAGGATCGGTCGCATAGCCCACGAGCGCACCCAGGGCGCCCACACGCGGCAACTCGACGCCCGCGGCACCGATAGCCTCGGCATAGGTGTTGAGCGCCGCGAGCAGACCTGTCGCCACGGCTTCCATGTACCCCTCGGTGCCGGTGATCTGACCGGCCAGGCGCACACCGGTACCGGGCACGGCAAAGGTGCCATCGAGCACATGCGGGGCGTCGACAAAGGTATTGCGGTGCATGACACCGTAGCGGAAGAACTCAGCGTTCTCCAGGCCCGGCACCATATGGAAGACGCGCTTCTGCTCGCCAAAGGTCAAGTTGGTCTGGAAGCCCACCAGGTTATAGGCGGTCTTCTCCTTATTCTCGGCACGCAGCTGAATCGCCGCCCAGGGGCGACGTCCGGTACGCGGGTCGGTGAGGCCGACGGGCTTCATGGCGCCAAAGCGAATGGCGTCCTTGCCGGTGCGCGCAACTTCCTCGGCAGGCTGGCAAGCCTGGAACAGATCGCCGCCCTCAAAGTCTTTGAGCACCACGCGGTCGGCCGTGGTAAGCGCCTCGATAAAGGCCTCGTACTCCTCCTTATTGAGCGGAGCGTTGAGATAGTCGCCGCCCCCCTGCTCCTCGTAGCGCGACTGCGAGAACAGCACGTCCATATCGAGCGTGGAGGCATCGACGATCGGCGCCGCCGCATCAAAGAATGCCAGGGCATCGCCACCGACGAGCTTCATGACCTCTTCGCTCAGCGCCGGTGAACACAGCGGGCCCGCGGCAATGACCACGTGACCCTCGGGAATCTGCGTGACCTCGCCGTGCACGACCTCGATATTGGGACGAGCGGCAACCTCGGCCTCGACAAGCTCGGAAAACTTGACGCGGTCGACCGCCAAGGCGCCACCGGCGGGAACAGCCGCGCGATGGGCGCAATCGAGCAGGACTGAACCCATGCGCTCAAGCTCAGCTTTCAGCAAACCAGCCGCGGAATCCGGACGGGTCGACTTAAACGAATTGGAGCAGACGAGCTCTGCCAGATGATCGGTATGGTGGGCCGGGGAGCTCACCTGGGGGCGCATCTCGCACAGCTTTACGGCAAACCCGCGGTCTGCAAGCTGGATCGCGCACTCCGAACCCGCCAGACCGCCACCGATAACCGTCACCTGATCGAACTGCATCTGCAAACACCTTTCTAATTGACACGTTTTCCATTGTGACCGAAGGGTGTCTGGGCGTGAAGGGCAAACTTGGAGGGCGCATACCTTCCATCCATCATGCGCTCGATAAGGCCCTCGAGTTCAAGCGAACCCAAGAGTTTGAGTACGCCGACAGCATCGAGCGAGACGAGCGCCGCAATGTCGTCGACCTTGAGTGGAGAGGCGATGAGCGCATGCATCACGGTCTGCTGCGTTGGATTCAGGTCGGCAATGCCGGGAGCATCGGGGCGCGAGTAGCGCAGGGTGCCGTAGATGCGTGAGATAGCCATCTCGATAGATTCCTCGTCGATGATGCAGCAGGCACCGTTCGCAATGAGGTAATTCGTGCCACGCGACTCGGGCGATAGGATCGACCCCGGCACGGCAAGAAGTTCGCGCCCCAAATCCATAGCAGCCTCGGCTGTGGAAAACGTCCCAGAAGGCATACCCGCCTCGGATACAAAGAGGGCTTGCGACAGGGCCGCGATTACGCGATTGCGGCGCGGAAAGGCGAACTTGCGCGGACCCATGCCCCACGGAGAGATCGACACGACCGCGCCACCCGTATCAAGCGTGCGCGTAATCAGCCCCGCGCTCGAACGCGGGTAGACCACGTCGGCGCCCGTCCCCAGCACCACAACGTGTTTGCCGCCGGCGTTGACCGCAGCCCAACCCGAGGCCTGGTCACAACCGACCGCACCGCCCGAAACTACCGTCACTCCCGCCTCAACCGCCACCTTCGCCGCAAGCTCTGCCACGGCAAGACCATACGGCGAGGCCTTTCGCGCACCGATGATGGAGAGCGCGGGCGTCGAAAGCGCCTCGGGGTTGCCGCGCACATAGAGCGTCTGAGGTACATCAGAAAGCTCCAAAACGGTCTCGGGATACAACGCGTCACCTGGATGCAGCTCGAAGGTCCCCTCAACCATCATTGGTCCCTCCTTCCCTGGTACATCGCCGCCTCGAGCACGTGGTCCTGCGTCACTTGCTCGCTCTCGGCGACATCTGCGATCGTGCGCGCAATGCGAACAAGGCGCACGATGCCACGCCCTGTGAGATGCGTGCGCTTCGACAGGCCGAGCACACACTTCTCCGCCGCATCATCGAGCTCAAAGGTCGAAACGACGCCGTCAATGGACCGTGTCTCGTCATCCTCGGCCTCGGCATCCGCATCGTCCATGCGGGATTCGCGCCAAGCGCGAAAGGCGCGACCGCGCACAACGTAGTCACGTAACTCGGCCGACGACATGCCCTCCGCACCCTCGATAATCACTTGAGGGTCGGGACGGGTCACATCAATCATCATGTCGATACGGTCGGCCAAAGGACCGCGCAGTTTAGACCGATAGCGCTCGACCATCGCCGCCGAGCAGCGACACGGCACCTCGCGATCGCCCAAAAAGCCGCAGGGGCAGGGATTGCTCGCAGCCAGCAGCTGAAAGCGCGACGGGAAGGTAAAAGCCCCGTCGACGCGTACGATCCTCACGTAGCCGCGCTCGATGGGCTGACGCAGCGTCTGCAGCACGCCAGTGGGAAACTCGGCAAGCTCGTCCAAAAAGAGCACGCCGCCATGAGCAAGGCTGATCTCACCCGGGTGCACCGGGCGCCCACCGCCGATAAGGCCTGCGGTCGAAATACTGTGGTGGGGACTGCGGAAGGGGCGGTGCCCCGCCAACAAGCCATCAATGTTCTCACCCAAAACCGAATGGATGCACAGTGCCTCCTGCTGATCCTCAACGGAAAGCTCGGGTAGGATGCCGGTCATACGGCGTGCGAGCATCGTCTTGCCCGATCCCGGAGACCCGATCATGAGCAAGCCGAGTTCTCCTGCCGCCGCAAGCGCCATGCCGCGTTTAGCGACTTCCTGCCCCAGCACGTCGGCATAGTCGAGCTCTGGCTCAAAGGTCGCCTCGACGCCCTCGGAATCCAAGTAGTGCCGCGCGGCATCGCCCATACCATGAGCAAGCTGAGACAAATGATCGATAAAGCCGCAATCCACGCCCGCGAGTGGCACATGCTGGTCGGACCTGCCGGCGATAAAAGACAGCCCCATGTCGCGAGCCAATAGCTGAAACGCTACCTCGCCCTTGACAGGAAGCACCGTACCGTCCAAGCCAAGCTCACCAGCGATAAGACAACGATCGAGGTTGTCGCAGGGAATCTGACCATCGGCCGCCAGAACCGCGATGGCGATGGGCAGATCAAAGCCACTTCCAGTCTTGCGGATATCGCCGGGCGCCAGATTGACCGTAATGCCCGAGCGTGGGATCTCAAAGCCGGCCGAGCGCATCGCGCAGCGAATACGACCGCGTGACTCCATCACCTCCATACTCGGAATACCGAGCATCTGAATGCCCGGAACGCCACCGGCAAGCGAGACCTCGACCGTGACGTGAATCGCCTCGACGCCACGAATGCAGGCCGCGTGAACGGCAAACGTCTCGAACGCCATCACGAAACCTGCCAATCGAACGCGTTGTACTGATGCTCGATCTCGGCGATATGCCCGCCGCGAATGGTGACACCCACGGCATCGAAGCGAATCGCCTTGAGCGGATAATGCTCCATAAGATAGCAGCTTGCGATGCGGCGGTAGCGGCGTTGCTTTTGGGCGTCCACGGCCTCCTCGGGAAAGACCCGCGTGTTGCAATCCAGTGCGACGCGTCTGGTCTTGACCTCGGCCATCACCACGACATCGTCGAGCTCATCGAGCAGCACCAGATCGGCCTCGCCCTCGGTGCAACGATAACCCTGCTCCAGCAAGGTGTAGCCGCGCTCGTTAAAGTAGTCGATGGTGATCAGCTCGCCCAGCATGCCCAGCTCGCGGGGACTGAGTCCCTTGATAAACTCGGGCGTCATCGCCCCGCAGTCGAGCTCGCCGTTTTCCCAACGCTCCTTGAGCTGCTGCGTCTTGCTCTTTTTGCTTGCGGCACTCATGGGGTCTCCTTTCCCGCACACTGCATTGCCCCGATGATGAGGGCACCTTTCATGCGGGTAAGTACCGGAAGCAAACCAAAAGCTGACCAAATGCCGACAAAAAACGGGCCGTACGCAGCAATGCTGTTGCATACGGCCCGCTACCAGCAGGTTTATAAAACCCCAGAGGTCCCTGTCTCCACAATTGACCTAGAAAAGGCGCTCAGTCTGCAGAAAGTTTCCGCAAAAGCTCACGCGGTGCAGCGGACAAAGTCCATGTTTGCGAATGGCCTCGATGTGCTCGGGGCTCGCATAGCCCTTCGACTCGGCCAGATGGTACTCGGGGTACTCGGCGTCGTACTCGACCATCATCTCGTCACGCGTGACCTTGGCCATGATGGACGCCGCGGCGATGCAGGCGATCTTGGCATCGCCCTTCACCACATCGCGCTCGTTGGGAACGGCGCCCAAGGGGTTGCCATCCATGAGGACGCAGTCGGGCTCGAGCCCCGTATCGGCCACGGCGCCCGCAACGGCGGTACGGATAGCACGGGCCATGCCCATCTCATCGATATCCTTAGGCGCGATATGGCAAAAACCGATCGCCGTCGCCACCTCGGCGATCTTCACAGAGAGCAGCTCGCGGCGCGCGGGCGTGAGCTTTTTGGAATCGTTGATGCCCCAGACGCGCGGCTCCATAGGAAGGCAAACGGCGCATACCGTCAAAGGACCGGCCACCGAGCCGCGACCTACCTCGTCGACGCCCACGACCACGCCATCCCCACCGAGCTCGCGCATCAGCTCGTACATGCCGTTGACGCGCTCGCGCTCGGCAAGTTCCTTGGCATGGCGCTTAAGAGCACGCTCACAAGCCTTGATCACCTGCTGACGCGGGTCCTCGCGATAATGCTCCACGAGGGCGGGAATCTCCTCAAACGTGGCGCTCGCCAGCTCGCCGGCAACCTGCGAAGCCGAAACCGAGCTCGTCATGTTGGCCATATCGGGGCCTCCTTGCATGCAAATCAGATAAAAAGAAGGGCCACCCGAAGGTGACCCTTGTGTCCAAACGAGTGGACAGACGCTGCGATCTTCTTAGCGCTTCTCGGGGATGCGAGCAGCCTTGCCCACCTTGTCGCGGAGGTAGTACAGCTTGGCGCGACGGACGCGACCATGACGAACGACCTCGAGCTTGGCGATCTTGGGGCTGTGAAGCGGGAAGGTACGCTCAACACCGACACCGAAGGACATCTTGCGGACGGTGAAGGTCTCGCGGGCACCGGCGCCGGCCATGCGGATGACGTCGCCCTGGAAGACCTGGATGCGCTCGCGGTCGCCTTCCTTAATGCGGTAGTGAACCTTGACGTTGTCGGCGACGCGAACCTGAGGAATGTCCTCGCGGATCTGCTGACGCTCGATTGCGCGGATGTAATCCATGTGCAATTCCTTACTCTTCTAGAGGTGCCGTACCACCTTGGCCGGCACGTAGTTGAACAAACGTATTCGAGTATACACGCGCGGGTTTCTGCTGCAAGAACAATTTTTTACGCAGACAAAAAGACAAAACCCGCACATGATAGCCGCCCGCCTCACGAATGAGACGGACGGCATGAGGGGGGCTACGCTAGGCGTCTAAACCCAAAACGTTAGGCGAAACGCTTGGTCTCGAGCTTGGCCTGAGCGGCAGCCAGGCGTGCAAGGGGCACGCGATAGGGCGAGCAGGACACGTAGTCCACGTCGGCCACGTTAAACAGGCCCTTGATGGACTTGGGGTCGCCACCGTGCTCGCCGCACACGCCAAAGTGCATGTCGGGGTTGGTGGCGCGGCCCTTCTCGACAGCCATGCGCACCAGTTCGAGTACTGCCGTGTCGATGGTCTCGAAGGGATTGTCCTTCAAGATCTTCTTGTGCATGTACAGCGGGATGAACTTGGCCTCGGCATCGTCACGCGAGAAACCGAAGGTCGTCTGCGTGAGGTCGTTGGTGCCAAAGCAGAAGAAGTCTGCGTGATGGGCGATCTCGTCAGCGACCATGCAGGCGCGCGGCAGCTCGAGCATCGTGCCCACGGGCATGTTGAGCTCGACGCCCTCCTCGGCGGAAACCTCGGCGATCACGCGCTCGATAACCTCGCGGGTCTGAACATGCTCGGCCGTGATGGAGACGAGCGGAACCATGATCTCGGGACGCGGATCGACGCCCTCCTTGATGAGGCGAGCGGCAGCCGTGGCGACGGCGCGGACCTGCATGAGCGGCAGATCGCTAAAGACGACGGACAGGCGCACGCCGCGTAGGCCGAGCATCGGGTTGGACTCGACCATGCCGTCGATACGACGCAGGCGGGCGCGCAGGGCTGCAAGCTCTTCCTCGCTGGCGCCGGCGGCTTCCTTCTTGGTGACGGCGACCTCGAGGTCGCGAGGATTATCCAGGAACTCATGAAGCGGCGGATCGAGCAGGCGGACGACCACATCGCGACCGGACATGGTCTTGAACATCGCCAGGAAGTCCTCGGTCTGAACCTTGAGCAGGTCGGCCAGGGCCTGCTGCTTCACGGCTTCATCATCGGACAGGATAAAGCTCTGGATGATGTTCTTGCGGACGCCCAGGAACATGTGCTCGGTGCGGCACAGGCCGATGGCCTCGGCGCCAAACTCGAGCGCGAGCGCGGCATCCTCGGGGTTGTCGGCATTAACGCGCACATGGTTGGCATGGCCACCGGTCTCGTCCAGGCGAATCTCGTCGGCCCAGGATAGGATGGTGTCCAGATCGCCGGTGAGCTCGGCGGAGACCAGGTCAACGGCGCCGTCGACGACGATACCCTGGGTGCCGTCGATGGAGATGACATCGCCCTCGCGCAGCACGCGGTCACTGCCCTCGATACGCACGACCTTCTCAGCAGCGTCGATATGGAAGCGCTCAACGCCGCAGACGCAGGGCGTACCCATGCCGCGAGCGATAACGGCGGCATGACTCGTCTTTCCACCGTGGCTGGTCAGAATGCCCTCGGCGGCAACCATACCCTTCAGGTCGTCGGGGTTGGTCTCCCAACGAACCAGAATGACCTTGTGGCCCTCGTTGGTGCGCGCGACGGCGTCATCACTCGAGAACACAACCTCACCCACGGCGGCACCGGGGCTGGCGTTCAGACCGCTGGCCAGCGCCTCGTACCTCTTGGAAGCGTCAAACTGCGGGTGCAGGAGCTGGTCGAGTTGCGCGGGATCGATACGGCTCACGGCCTCTTCGCGGGTGATCAGGCCTTCCTCGACCATTTCGATGGCGATGCGCAGGGCGGCGGTGGCGGTGCGCTTGCCCACGCGTGTCTGGAGCATCCAGAGCTTGCCCTGCTCGATGGTGAACTCGATATCGCACATATCGCGGTAATGATCCTCGAGCGTCAGGAACACGCGCTCGAGCTCCTCACCTGCGGACTCGAGGCCCGGGGTGGTCTTGAGGTCGGCGATAGGCTCGGTGTTGCGGATACCGGCGACGACGTCCTCGCCCTGAGCATTAACCAAAAAGTCACCGTAGAACTCCTTGGTGCCGTCGGCCGGATTACGCGTAAAGGCGACGCCTGTCGCAGAGGTCTCGCCCTTGTTGCCAAAGGCCATGGCCTGCACGTTGACGGCGGTGCCGAGGTCGTCGGAAATGCCATGCTGCTTGCGGTAGATGCAGGCACGCTCGTTCATCCAGCTGCCAAAGACGGCCTGAATTGCAAGGCGTAGCTGAAGATCCGGGTCGTGCGGGAAGACGGGCTTGCCGTCAGCGACCTCGAGCTCGGGATACAGGGAGGCATCGACGTTCTCGGAGAAGATCCCCTTGAAGGTCTCGACGAGCTCCTGCAGATCCTCGGCCGAAAGCTCGGAGTCGACGCGGACGCCGGCGACCAGACGGGCCTGGGTCAGGGCGTTCTCGAACAGGTCGGCGTCAACGCCCATGACGACGTTGGAAAACATCTGGATAAAGCGGCGGTAGCTATCCCAAGCAAAGCGCGGGTTTTGCGTCTGGGCAATGAGACCCTGAACGGAGTCGTCGTTGAGACCCAAGTTGAGGACCGTGTCCATCATGCCGGGCATGGAAAACGGAGCGCCCGAGCGAACCGACACGAGCAGCGGATCGGAGGCGTCACCGAGCTTTTTGCCGCAGCGGGACTCGAGGTCTTCCTCGGCGGCAACGATCTCATCGAGCGCGCCTTCGGGCCAGACGTTGCCGGCACCGGAGTACTCGACACAGGTCTGGCAGGTAATGGTAAAACCACCGGGAACCGGCAGGCCGATGCGGCTCATCTCGGCAAGGTTTGCGCCCTTGCCGCCAAGCACGAAGTTCATGGACTTGTCGCCCTCGGTGACACAGGTGCCCTGGGCGTCGGTTCCAAAACGGTAAACCCTCTTGCAATCGCTCACGATACTTCCCCTTCCATGCGCTCTCGCGCACGACCGTGGTAACGAATCGACCCGCCGGATGCGGGCCGTGAGGGTACTATACGGCGGGCATTGAGCGGGCTTGCGCAGAGGACGCGGGGGTTGGTAAACGTGGTAAATTTGGCGGTAAACGGTAGGTAAAGGTGGTTACATTATGAAGATACCATTGTAAGAAAGTGCAGGTCAGATGCGATATTATTGCTAAATCGCTTTATCAAAATACTGCTACTATTAGGCTCGACGGGCGGCGCGGCGGGCGCGGACTTCTTGGATTTCCTCCAAGTGGCTAATGATCTCGGAGGCGCTCTCCTCGATCGCCTTGCCGTCGGTACGCACCACAAAGCAGCCTAGGCGCTTCATGAGGGCACGAGCTTCCTCGAGCTCGCTGTGCACGCTCTCGGGCTCGGCATAGGAGCCGGCAACGGCACGGGCGTAATCATCGCCCAAGCGGCTATCGCGAATCTCAGAAATAACGTCGACGGTCGAAATCAGGCCGAACAGGCGCATCGGGTCAACCTCGTAAATCGACTTGGGCGGCTCCATACCGTGCGCCAACGGAACGTTGGCGACCTTGTAGCCCTGATAGGCCAAATACATCGACAGCGGCGTCTTGGATGTGCGCGACACGCCCAGCAGCACGATATCGGCCCCCGACAGATCGTCGCAGCCGCGCCCGTCATCGTGCTCAACGAAATACTCCATGGCCTCGATGCGGTGGAAATACCGGTCATCGGTCTTATGGATCACACCCGCCACTCCTTTTGGCGGCACGCCAATAAGCGACGACAGGACTGCAAGCGTCGGACCAATCAGGTCGACCGAGCGAATGTGCAGCATGCCCAGGTAGTCGAGCACGCGAGCACGAAGCGCCGGGTCGACGATGGTATGGAACACGGCGATATCGCGATGGTCGGCATCGACACGCGGTCCCACAAACGACTTGACCTGCTCCACCGAGGTCACCTTAGGCAGACGTAAAACACGAAAAGCCCCGACATCAAATTGCCCGGACGCCGCAAGCACCACCTCACAAGCGGTATCACCGAGCGAGTCGGAGATAACGATAACGGTGGGACGAACGGTGACCGGGCAATCCATGCGGGGCTCCTTTTGCGCTTATGCGCAGGCTAGCTTACTTTTTGCGGGCAAGCTCACCGATGTTGGCGATGCCGGAGAACACGGCCTCGAAGCGGTTGAGCAGCTTAAGGCGATTATCGCGAAGCTGCTCGTCCTTGTCCATGACCATAACCTCGTCGAAGAAACGGTCGATGGGCGCGCGTAGGGCGGCCAGAGCGGCAAACGCGGCCGGATAATCCTCGGCGGCGAGAGCGGCATCGACGGCGGTCTGCGCGGCCTCGGAGGCGTCGGCAAGCGCAAGCTCGACCTCGCCCATCAGGGCGCGATCGTACTCCACGCCCAGCTCGGGCTTGGAGATGTGCGCGGCGCGGGCATAAGCGGTAGCCAGGTTGTCGAAGGTCTCGGCGTCGTTCTTGCGGGCCTCGTCGAGGGCGGCGCAGCGGGCGAAGAAGACCGACGGAGCAATGATGTGCACCGCGGAAACGGCGGCAACGGTGTCGGCCGGGATCTTCTCGTCGCGGGCCATGCTCACCAGACGGCCGTGGAAGAAGTCACGAACCTGCTGGGCGACCTCGGCGGCGTCGAACTCAATGCCCTGCTCGCTATAGAGCTCAAGCGCAAAGTCGATGAGCGACGTGGGGTCGATCGGCAGACGGTCGCGCAAGATGTTGATGATGCCGATGGCGGCACGACGCAGCGCGTACGGGTCGGAAGAGCCGGTCGGGGGCTCGCCGATGGCAAAGATGCCGGCAATGGTATCGAGCTTGTCGGCGCAGGCCACGATGCAGCCAGCGGTGCCCTCGGGCAACTCGTCGCCAGCAAAACGGGGACGATAGTGATCACGGATAGCATGAGCGACCTCGTCGTTCTCCCCCATCGCGGTAGCGTAGTAACCGCCCATCACGCCCTGCTGGCTCGTGAACTCGACGACGGCGTTGGACACCAGGTCGGCCTTGCACAGGTGCGCGGCGCGGCCGGCATCGGCGGCCAGGTGGGCACCCAGGTGAGCCTCGCGGGCAATAGCGAGCGCGAGCTGCTCAATACGCTCGGACTTGGCGAGCACGCTGCCGAGCTTCTCCTGGAAGGCGACCTTGGCCAGACGCTCACGGAACTCGTCGAGGGAGATCTTCAGATCCTCCTCGTAGAAGAACTTGGCGTCGTCTAGGCGGGCGCGCACGACGCGCTCATTGCCGTCGATCACGCGCTCGGCATTCTCGGGCTTGCTGTTGGAGACGACCACAAACTCACGCGTCAGCTTGCCCTCGCCGTCATAGATCGGGAAGTAGCGCTGATTGGTGAGCATAGACTCGCAGATGATCTCATGCGGGACCTTGAGGAACTCCTCATCGAAGGTGCCGACGAGCACCGTCGGCCACTCGCAGAGGTTGATGACCTCCTCGAAGACCTTCTTAGGCGTATCGACGTGGCAGCCGGGGCGCGCAGCCTCGACCTCGGCGATACCGGCAAGGATGGCCTCGCGACGGCGCTCGGCAGAAAGCACACCGGCGTCCTCGAGCACCTGCTCGTAGACGGCGGGGCTGGCGACCGTATGGTCACCGGGGCCCAGAACGCGATGACCGCGCGTGGTGTTGCCACTCGTCACGTCGGCAAAGGACACAGGCACGACGTCCTCGCCCAGAAGGCAGCAGATCCAACGGACCGGACGCACGAACGTGGCGTGCTCGTGGCCCCAGCGCTGAGAGCGGTAGTTGGGCCACTGCAGGCCGGCGATGGTCTTCTCGCACAGGGCCGTCAGGATCGGGGTGGCCGGGGCGGAAGGGATGTTCTTCTCGGCAAAGACGTACTCACGGCCGTCGGTGTCCTCGCGACGGATCAGATCCTCGGCAGCCACACCGCACTTGCGGGCGAAGCCCTGGGCGGCCTTGGTGGCGTTTCCGTCGGCGTCGAAGGCGATGTTGGCCGCGGGGCCACGCTTGACCTCGAGGACCTCATCGGTCGCAGTGGCGACGTCGGCAACGAGCGCAGCCAGGCGACGCGGGCTCGAGATCACTCGGACCTCACCGTGGGCCAGACCGGCCTCGTCGAGACCCTTGGCAATCATGGTGCCAAGCTGCTTGACGGCATTGTTCAGCGGTGCAGAGGGCATTTCCTCCGTACCGATCTCAAACAGGAAATCCTTAGCGTCTGCCATGGCTTACGCCACCTCGCCTTCCTGATCGGCATTCTCGTTGATTCCGGCGACCTCGGCCATATAAGCCTCGCAGCACGCCTTGGCGACGGCGCGGACGCGCAGGATGTAGTTGGCGCGCTCGACTGCGGACAGCGCACCGCGGGCATCGAGCAGGTTGAAGGCATGGCTGCACTTCATGACGCAGTCATACGCCGGCAGCGGCAGCTTGCGCTCCAGGCAGGAGTGGCACTCGGCCTCGTAGTCGTCAAACTTCAGACGCATCATCTCGACGTTGGCGACCTCAAAGTTGTAAGCGCTGAACTCGCGCTCGTTCTCCAGGAACACGTCGCCGTAGGTCATGGGCGTGCCGTCGGGCAGGTAGCTCCACACCAGGTCGTAGACCGAGTTGACGCCCTGGGCGTACATGGCGATACGCTCCAGGCCATAGGTGATCTCGACGGGCACGGGGTCGACCTCGATGCCGCCCACCTGCTGGAAGTACGTAAACTGGGTGACCTCCATGCCATTGAGCCAGACCTCCCAGCCAAGGCCCCAAGCGCCCAGGGTCGGGCTCTCCCAGTCGTCCTCGACAAAGCGGACGTCATGGTCGTTGGGGTCCAGGCCAATGGCGGCCAGCGAACCCAGGTAGAGCTCCTGGGCGTTGACCGGCGAGGGCTTGATGAGCACCTGGAACTGATAGTAGTGCTGCATGCGGTTGGGGTTCTCGCCGTAGCGGCCGTCGGCGGGACGGCGGCAGGGCTGCGCATAGCAAGTGCGCCACTCGGCGGGACCGAGCGAGCGCAGCGTGGTCGCGGTATGGAAGGTACCGGCACCGACCTCGGAGTCATAGGGCTGCATAATGACGCAGCCCTGCTCGCCCCAGTACTGCTGGAGGCGCAGGATGATGTCTTGGAAGGAAAGCGATGAAGCGTTCATGCCTCTAATATCCCCTCGTCGAAACGATTACACGGTTAGGTACTGTACTATAGCGGTTTTTAGCTGATAGCGCCGATACGGTTGAGCGGCCAGTAGCGCACAAGTGCCACGGCGATCAATTCGGAGCGGTCGACCGGGCCAAAGTAGCGGGAGTCAGCAGAGTTCTCGCGGTTGTCGCCCATCACCCACACACAGTCGTCAGGGACGGTGTAGGGATAGCTCACCTGGGCAGCGGGCGCCTGGACGGAAAGCGGCCAGCTCATGCCAGTCGTATAGTCCTCGTCGAGTGCCTGGCCATCGACGACGACCTTGCCGTCCTGCAGGTCGACCGTCTGGCCGGCCGTGGCGATGACGCGCTTTACCAGCACGTCATGCTCGGACGCGGCATCGGGGTTGTGGAACACCACGATATCGCCCTGTTTGACAGGCTGGCCGAGCTCAAGGCTCACCTTTTGCGCCAGGATCTGATCGCCGATCTCGATCGTGGACTCCATAGAGCCGGTGGGCACCACAAAGGGCTCGACCACAAACGTGCGAATCACGAAGGTGGCGGCGAGCGCGATCGCAACGATTACGATCCACTCAAAGGCGCCCCTCAGGGCAGAATGCTGCGATGGAACCATTCTCACTCCTCGCTCTGCGAATACGAAGCGTCCAGGATCTCCTGCGCGTACGCGCGCTCCTCGGGCGTAAGGTGTGCCGTCTCGATAAGATCGGGACGCCAGCGACAGGTACGCTCGATAGCGTTTTTGCGACGCCAGGCATCGACCTTGGCGTGGTCGCCGCTCACGAGCACTGGAGGCACGCCCTCGCCATTGAACTCGGCGGGGCGGGTGTACTGCGCGTACTCGAGCAGGCCACCGTCCTCGGCGGTCGAGAAGGACTCGTCGACATTGCTCATCTCGTCGCCCAAGGCTCCGGGAATGAGCCGTACGACGGCATCGGCCACGACCATAGCGGGCAGCTCGCCACCCGTGAGCACGTAATCGCCGATCGACAGACGCTCATCGGCATACGCATATGCGCGCTCATCGACGCCCTCGTAACGGCTGCACACAAACAGCAGGCGCTCGCTTTTGAGCAGGCGCTCGGCCACATGCTGCGTAAAGGGCTCGCCGCAGGGGGTGAAGAACACCACGGTGGGCTTGGGACCCTCGGAGCTAATAGCCTCGATTGCCTCAGCAATAGGCTCGACCTTCATAAGCATGCCCTGCCCGCCGCCGTATGGCTCGTCATCGACGGTGCGATGGCGGTCGTGCGTCCAGTCGCGCAGGTTATACGCCTTAAAATCAAAAAGGCCGGCCTTGCGGGCACGGCCCAAAATCGACGTGGACATGACGGGCTCAAACATCTCGGGAAAGACCGAAAGGGTCTCAATCAGCATGCTGTCCTCCCTACTTGTCCATATCGATCAAGCCGTCCATAACGTGGACGGAAATTATTCCTGTGTCGGGAAGATCGAGCACAACCTGCTCGATCACGGGAATCAGCACCTCGCCGTACCGATCGCCCTCGACAACCCAAACATCGTTGGCGGGCGTCGACACGATCTCGACAATCGTGCCGAGCGAGCCAAAACGCTCGTCGATCACCTCGCGACCCATGAGGTCGGTATAGGCGGCGTCGAGCGAATCGAGCTCGAAGTCGTCACGATTTGCCAGCACGTAGCATCCGGTGATGCCCTCGGCGGCCGTCAAGTCGTCTATGCCCTCAAACGAGACCAAATCGCCATCGCCCGTATCGGTGACGGATACGACCGTGCAAAAACGGTCGCGCTTGAGCGCCGGCGGCGTCAAGGCGACACGCATACCCGGCTCCAATACAGAAGGAAGCCCCCGCAGCGGCTGCGCGAGGACCTCCCCCTTCCTTCCGTGCGGCTTGACCACACGGGCGATGTTTTTGTACTGGGACCTCAAGGTCCTAGCCCAGAACCTCTACCTCGACAGCAGTGTCGAGGCGAGCGGCCAGTGCACGGGCGAGCGTGCGAATGGCCTTGATGGTACGGCCACGACGGCCGATGACCTTAGCGACGTCATCCTCGGCAACCGAAACCTCAATCGTAGAGGCGTCGTCACCATCAATGACCTCGAGGCTCACGGAATCCGGGTCGTCGACGATCTGAACAACGAGATATTCGACGAGATCGGCGATGCGATCTGAGAGCATTGCCTCACCCTCGAGCTGTGCAGCGTCAACCTCAGGCACGATTTACTCCTCGGCGCCCTCAGCGGCCTCAGCGGCAGCCTTAGCGGCCTCGGCCTCTTTGGCGAGCTGCTTCTTGGACTTCTTGACGACGGTCTCGGTCTTCTCACCCTCGTTAGCGGCCTTGACCAGAGCGGCGACGGCGTCGGTGAGCTGAGCGCCCTTGGACTGCCAGTCAGCAATCTTCTCGAGGTCGAGGTTGATGGTCTTGGGGGCGGTCATCGGGTTGTAGCGGCCAACCTCCTCGATGATACGACCGTCACGCGGGGCGCGGGAATCGGCGACGACGACACGGTAGTACGGACGCTTCTTAGCGCCGTGACGAGCAAGGCGAATCTTGACTGCCAAAGGAAACTCCTCCAACCAAGCAGCTTTAGGCTGCAACTACAAACAAACAGTTGAACATAATACGCCATCGACGCGGGCAGGTGAAGTCCGTGAGACCAACTTCTTCGGTGTAATCGAGGGCAAATCCATATCTTAGACAAGAATTCGCGATTTGCAAGCGCATCCACGCACCCCACATGAGCTGCGCGGTATACTCATAACATGGAAAGACGCGAACATACATACGGTTATGAGGATGCTGCGGGCGTCACTCCGCCGCCCTGGACGGGTCCGGCGGTGGGCCTGATGGACCTCGATGCATTTTTTGCGAGTGTGGAGATGCTCGACCATCCCGAATGGCGCGGAAAGCCGCTCATCGTGGGCGGAGACGCCGAGTCACGCGGCGTCGTGTCCACGTGTTCGTATGAGGCACGTCGCTTTGGCGTGCATTCTGCCATGGCCTCGGCCGAGGCGCGGCGCCTGTGCCCGCAGGCCATTTGGACGCACGGACACTTTGATCGCTACCGTGAGGTGAGCGCGCAGGTCATGGCGATTCTCGCCGACGAGACCCCGCGCGTTGAACGCGTGTCCATCGACGAGGCCTTTATCGATATCACACCGGGCCGCTTTGCACCCGAAGACCCGCTGCTGGTTGCGCGGCGTATAAGCGACCGCGTTGCGGCGCTGGGGGTGACGTGCTCCATCGGCGTTGGGTGCAACAAGACCGTGGCCAAAATCGCAAGCGAGCGCGACAAGCCGTTTGGTCTGACCATTGTGCGCCCCGGTACGGAACAGCGGTTTTTGGCCGCGCTGCCCGTGTCCGCCATGAGCGGAATCGGGCGTTCGGCCGAGGAACGACTGCGTCGCATGCGCATCTATACGCTCGGCGAGCTTTCACGCGCGCCAAAGTCCACCCTGGCTGCAATCTTTGGCGTGAATGGCGAGTGCATGCGTCAACGTGCCTTGGGGCTCGAAGTATCCGAGGTCACCAGCCTGGATGAGCAACGTGAAGTTAAATCGGTGAGCAATGAGCGCACCTTTGCGAAGGATTTGACTGAGCGTGGGGATATCGAGGCGGCGATCGCGCTGCTCGGCGAGTCGGTTGGGCGCCGCCTGCGCCGTCAAGGGCTGACGGGCGGAACCGTAACGCTCAAGCTCAAATACTCTTACGGCAGCGGACGCACGGCACAGCGCCGCTTGCCCCACCCCACCGACGACGAGAATATCTTTGTGGCCGTAGCGCTCGAGCTGCTCGACAATATCTGGCAAGAAGGCATGCACGTGCGTCTGGCGGGTATCGGCATGAGCGACTTCAACCACCAAGGCGGTATCCAAACCGACCTGTTCTGCGAAGTCGATGACCGCGGAGCCCAATCCAGCGACCGCCGCGACCTCTCCGTCGCCATCGACGCCGTCCGAGACAAATTCGGCGACACCGCCCTATCCTTCGGCCGCCAATCCCGCTTCAACGATTAACCGCCTTTGGTCAAAAGGAAACCGGGCAGGTGCGGAAAACCGCAACTGCCCGGCGAACGGTAGAGGGTAGCTCTAGAGAAGCCCCGTCCCAGAAAAATCATTTAGAGGAGGTTGAGGGGGAGCTGGGGAGCGTCGCCCCAGAGCTTCTCGAGACGATAGAAGTCACGTGCCTCGGGGGTGAAGACGTGGACGACGACTGAACCGTAATCCATGAGCATCCAGGTCTTCTGCTCGCGGCCCTCGATGGAGAACGGGTGCTCACCGCAAGCCTCGGCGACCTTCTCCTCGATCTCGTCGACGATAGAATCGACCTGACGGTTGTTGGTACCGGTGGCGAGCACAAAGTAGTCGCACACGTCGGAGAGCTCAGTCAGGTCGAGCACCTGAACGTCCTCGCCCTTCTTGTCGTAGGCAGCCTGCGCGGCGGCGCGGGCGACATCCTCGGCGGCGACACCGCTCGTGGACAGCGAGGCGGCGGTACGGTCGGACGTGGCAACGAAGCTCTTGTGCTCCACACCTTCAAGAATCTGCTCGTCGGTCATGGTCTCGTCGGCCATGGAATACCTCTTTCTAGACGCACCCGAGCTAGCGTAGCTGGGCGTAATGGTTGTAAATCGTAATAGCCGTGGGATAAAGATAGCGCCCGGACTGGATCACGTAGACCAGACCCTGCGCAAAACAGGAGAAGAACAACTCGTCAAGCGTCGACTCCCCCACCATCTTGCGCAGCGCGTAGGCATAATCACCATGGCGGTTGGGTTCGATGGCATCGGCAACAAAGACCACCATATCGAGCGGCGTCATGTCGCAGGCGCCCACGGTGTGACGGTCGACAGCCTGAAAGACCGCCGGCGACAGCTCGGGAAAAAGCTGCGGAAGCTCATAGGCGGCAACCGGGCCATGCAAAAGCGACGTCGCGGCAGACGGAGAGCCGGCAATCTTAATGCCGTAATGCAGAGCGCGCGTGACCAGCTCGTCGTCGGAGAGCACCTTGTCCCAGTCATGAATCAGGCCGGCGGCGGCGGCATCAAAGCGGTCGACACCGTATACCTCGGCTAGATGCAGCGCAGTCTCGGCAACCCCGAGCGAATGCACGTAGCGCTTACGTTTATCTTTCATACGCACATCGAGCAGCTCTTGAATGCGCTTGAGGAGCGCGCGCTCATCGCCCTCAAACTGATCCTCTACCGACAACGTAGACCCCCATCACTCAAAATCTTCTTGACCCAGATCGGCATACAACCCGCGTTTGCGAATATAGCCGAGAACGGACTCGCTCGTAAGATAGCGCACGCTCATGCCACGGGCAACTCGCTTACGAATGTTGGTCGAGCTAATCGCCAGCGCCGGAATCTGGATATAGCGCACATCAAACGGCAGGCCCGACTCTTTGATTCGGGCACGCGCCGTATCGATATCAAAGCCCGGTCGCGTCGCCGCAATAAACGTGGCAAGCTCGGCGATTCGGCCGGCATCATGCCAGGTCACAATATCGATAATCGCGTCGGCGCCCGTAATAAAGTAGAGCTTTACCTGAGGCGGGTAAAAATCGCGAAGGGCATGCAGCGTATCGGCCGTATAGGTCACGCCCGGACGGTCGATCTCGAAACGGCTCGCCAAAAAAGCCGGATTCGCAGCGGTGGCGAGGACCGTCATGGCATAACGGTCCTCGGCAGGCGTCACCGGTTTGTCGAGCTTAAAGGCGGGAGAGCCGGCCGGCATAAAAAGAACTGCGTCCAAGTCGAGCGACTCGCGCGCCTGCTCGGCGGTAACCAAGTGCCCGTAATGAATCGGGTCGAAGGTGCCACCCATAATGCCAAGCCGAAACTCCTGCCCATCCTTGATAGGCAACTCAGGCAGACCAATTCCACCGCGCAGAGACATGATTTACTCGCCCTCCGGGGTCTCGACATCGTCCGCGGCTTTTGCCGCATCAACAACCTCGACGCCCTCGTCCGCAGCATCAGCTACGTCAAAGACCTCAACGGCAACGTCCTCGCCTGCGTCCTCAAGCTCCTCCTCGTACTCCGAGAAGTCCTCGGCGCCCTCAAAGTCAAAGGCGCGCTGGCAAATGCGGACCTCGTCGCCCGCACGGCAGCCGGCCTTCTCGAGCGCGTCGTCAACACCCATGCGCGCAAACTTATGCTGCAGGTAGATGACGGCCTCCTCGTTTTCCCAGTCGGTCTGGATGACCATACGCTCGATGGCGCGACCGACCACGCGGAAGGCATGGGGCTCTTCCTGAACAATGCGGAAACGCTTCTCACGCTGCAGGCGACGGCGCTCCCACTCATCATCGCGCAGATCGACCGGCTCATCGGAGACAGCCAACTCGGCGCGCAGCTTGGCCACCTGTTCGCCCACGGCAAGCATCAGCGTGTTGAGGCCGGCGCCCGTCACAGCAGACACGGCAAAGAACATATGTCCATCGTCGAGCGCGGCGCGCTTGAGGTCGGCAATCTTGTCAGCCGTGCCCGGCGCATCGCACTTGTTGGCGACGACGATCTGCGGGCGCTCCGAAAGCTCAGCGCCATACTGCTCGAGCTCGCGGTTGATGATGCGATAGTCCTCGACCGGATCGCGATCCTCAAAGCCGCCCGTCATATCGACAACATGCATGATGAGTGCCGTGCGCTCGATGTGGCGCAGGAACTGATGGCCCAGGCCACGGCCCTCGCTCGCACCCTCGATAAGGCCGGGGACGTCGGCAACGACATAGGAGTACTCGCCGGCACGCACCATACCCAGGTTGGGCACGAGCGTGGTAAACGGATAGTCGGCAATCTTGGGCCGGGCGGCACTCATACGCGCGATGAGTGAGGATTTGCCCACCGAGGGGAAGCCCACGAGCGCGGCATCGGCCATAAGCTTCATCTCGAGCTCGATCCAATGCTCCTCGGCAGGCTCACCCAGCTGGGCAAACGCAGGCGCGCGGCGCACCGACGTCACAAAGTGAGTGTTGCCCAGACCGCCGGCACCACCGGGCGCCACGACAACGCGCTCGCCGTCGTGCACCAGGTCGGCAATCTCGAACATCGGGGTCTGCGTCTCGGGATCGAGCTCGCGAACTACGGTGCCCATGGGAACCTTGAGAATCAGGTCCTCTCCGCTCTTACCATTGCGACGAGCGCCCTGGCCATGCGTTCCGCGCTCAGCACGAAAGTGATGCTTAAAGCGGTAATCGATCAGTGAGGAAAGCTGAGCGTCGGCCTGAATGACGACGTTGCCGCCACGACCGCCGTCGCCGCCATCGGGGCCGCCCTTGGGAACAAATGCCTCGCGCCTAAACGACATGCATCCGGCTCCGCCGTCGCCGCCGCAAACGTTAATTCGGCTGATATCGGTGAACTGTGACAACAGAATCGCCTCCTACAAAAAAGAGGGAGACCCTTGAATCCTAAAACTCAAGTGCCTCCCACATATGTGCTCTATGAAGGGTGAATTACGCGTTCGCGAGCGGGCGTACGCTGACCCTGTGCTTGATACCCTTGTGGAACTCAACGGTACCGTCGACCAGCGCGAACAGCGTGTCGTCCTTGCCACGGCCAACGTTCTCACCCGGGTGGATGTGCGTGCCGTGCTGACGGACGAGAATCGTGCCCGTGGTTACCGTCTGGCCGGCATAGCGCTTCGTGCCAAGGCGCTGACCGCGGGAGTCACGGCCATTACGGGAGGAACCGAGTCCTTTTTTGTGTGCCATTGTGTATACCTACTCTTTCGTTACGAGTGTAATCTACTCGGCGACGGGAGCCTCGGCAACAGCCTCAGCCTCTGCCTTGACAGCCTTCTTGGCGCGGGAGGTAGCCTGAACCTTCACGATCTTCAGCTTGGTGAGCTGCTGACGGTGACCCTTCAGACGACGATAGCGCTTGCGCTTGTGGAACTTGAAGACCAGCTGCTTCTCGCCCTTGAACTGCTCAACGATCTGAGCGGTAACCTTGGCCTTGGCCAGCTTGTCGGGATCGGTGACGATCTTCTTGCCATCGTTGAGGAAGATAACCGGCAGGGTGATCTTGTCGCCCTCATTGCCCTCGATCTTCTCGACGGTGATGACATCGTCGGTGGCGACCTTGTACTGCTTGCCGCCCGTGTTAACGATTGCGTACATGTTTACTTGCCCTTCATGCATCAGTTAGTGCAACAGCCGAATATAGTAGCAGGCGATAATACCCCCGTCAACGAGTATGTGGAGCAAATCCACAAGTTCGCACAGGTATGGGGCTGACGAGTCGGCCCTCGTCGTCCTCGCATGCTTGATTCTGACGCTCGACATCGTAGGAGCAGATGGTCACGAGGTCTTGCATACCGGTGGAAACAATAGGTGCATCGACGCCCGGGGTCAAGCCCTGCAACAAAACATCAGCTGCGGAAAGCAAAATTTCCGGACGCATGGAGCCCTCGTTATCGGCATGGGTGTCGAGCATGAGCACCAGATGGTCCGGACGCTCCCCCGCCTTAAGCTCATAGCCCACGAGCGTGTGGTCAAGGTCTAGGCGTTTGCTCTTCTTACCGCGTGCGTAGTCGATGCCATGGCCCGCGCGCAGCGTATCGATTGCGCGACGCACCTCGTCGGCGGAGGCCGGCGCGTCGGGATTCAGATGCAGGTCGATGCGGTACGACAGACGCGTGAGTTGCGCCGTCAGCGCCGGCGTACGCACGTCAATGTAAGCGGCCTCGATGGGGGCCAGATCGGCCGGAGATGCCGCCGCCAGGCGCTCAAATGCCTCGTCGAGCGCGACGAACTCGGTCATAAACAGGTCATACCACTCGCAAGTCGACGACGTTCCTACCGGCAGCGCCGACGAAAAGCCCACGCGCATGTGCGGAGAGAAGCCCTGCGTCACGGCATAGGGCAGCCCCGCGCGACGCACGATGCGCTCAATGGTATGAATCACTTCGAGATGGCCCAGGTACTTAAGACGGTCGCGCTTGCCATAGCGAACGCGAAGCCTAAAGAGCGTGGGGTTGTCGGTCAGGCGCTCACTCATGCGCGATCACCCACCAATACGTTCTTGGCATGGAGCGTGGGGCAGATTCCGCAGCCGGTGCACGACGTGCGGGTGCAGTCGGGGGTCGTGACGCCCTCCAACGAGCGGCGGTATTCGCGCTCGAGGAAGCCGCGCGAGCAGCCGGGGCTCACGTGCTCCCAGGGCAGGCGCCAGTCCAGTTCGTAGGGCAGGTGCACGAGCTCGTTGAGATCGATGCCGTTTTTGGCCGCAGCCGACTTCCAGTTGTCGAGCGAAAAATGCTCCACCCAGGCGTCAAAACGTGAGCCCGCACGCCAGGCGTCCATGATGACCGGCGTCATGTCGCGACCGGCGCGGGACAGCGCGGCCTCGACGAGCGAGGTCTCGGCATCGTGGTAGTGCACGCGTACGGCGCGGTTGCGCACGCTCGTGATGAGCAGCTTTTGGCGACGCTTGACGTCGTCGTAATCGAGCTGCGGGCACCATTGGAACGGCGTGGCGGCCTTGGGGATAAACACCGACACCGAGATGGATACCGAGATGGAGCCGCGGCGCGCCTTGGGAACCACGGAGCGGCCAAGCTCGAGCACGTGGTCGGCTAGGTTGGCGATAGCCACGATATCCTCGTCGCGCTCGCCGGGAAGGCCCATCATGAAGTAGAGCTTCATGCGGTTCCAGCCCGCCTCGAAGGCCGCCTTGGCCGCACGGTCCAAGTCCTCCTCGGTCACGTTCTTGTTGATGATGTCGCGCATGCGCTGACTGCCGGCCTCGGGGGCAAACGTCAGGCCGCCCTTCTTTTCGCCGGCGACCGACTCGGCCATATCCACGCCAAACGAATCCAGGCGCTGCGAGGGTATGGACACGCGAATGCCCGTATCTTCCAGACGGCGGTTAAGGCGACCGAGCACATCGCGGATGCAGGAGTGGTCGGTGGTCGAAAGCGAGGTGAGCGACACCTCGTCGTAGCCGGTCTTTTCCAGGCCCTGGATCACCGAGGACACGATCTGGTCGGCCGAGCGCTCGCGCACCGGACGATAGGTCATGCCAGCCTGGCAAAAACGGCAGCCGCGAGCACAGCCGCGCAGAATCTCGATCGACAGGCGGTCGTGGACCAGCTGCGCATAGGGCACGCACGACTGCGACAGCGGATTCGTGGCGCCGAAATCCTCGACGACGCGCTTGTAGACCACGGTCGGCGCATCCTTGCCCTCACGCGGCACGGTGTAGCCATGCGGCGAGCAGGGCTCGTCGTGACAAACCTCATAGAGCGACGGCACGTAGTTGCCGGCAATGGATGCAAGCTGCTCGACAATCTGCGCGCGCGGGACTCCTTCGTCACGCAGACGGCGATGCAACTGGCAGGTCTCGAGCAGCGATTCCTCGCCCTCGCCGATGAGGATAACATCGAAGAAGGCCGCGTACGGCTCGGGGTTGTACACCGAGGGGCCGCCGGCGATGATAATGGGGTCGTCCTCGGTGCGGTCAGCCGCTAACAGCGGAATACCAGCGAGGTCGAGTGCCTCGAGGAAGTTCGTCACCGCCATCTCGTGCGGCACATGCAGGCCGACGATATCAAACGAAGCGACCGGCGCTGCACCCTCGAGCGACAGCAGCGGAATGCCTGCCTCGCGCATGGCGTCACCCATATCGGGCCACGGCACATAGCCGCGCTCGCAGGAGATGCCCTCGGCCTGGTTAAGGATGTTGTAGAGGATGGCGATGCCCTGGTTGGGCAGACCGACCTCGTACACATCCGGGTAGATCAGGCAGCAACGGTAGTCGGCATCGGCCTTGGAAAGCGTGCCCCACTCGTGATCGATATAGCGGCTCGGTTTCTCGACCTTGGCGAGCAGCGGCTCAATTAAATGAAAACAGTCTTGGTATGCAACGCGCAACGGAAAACCCCTAAGCAGCGATATCGGATGCGTCCTGATAGGACGCCATAGGACGGGTAGCGCCCGCGACCGTGGTCACCAGATCGCGAACGCGGGAGAACGTGGCAGTGACCACCTCGTTGGCACGGCTGTAGTCGACATCGCGCTCGTAGAGCGAAACGAGCGCACGGCCCATGCCATAGGTGCCCGCGGCAGCAGTGAGCGCCTTGACGGCAAACCCAATATGAGGCGTCTGCTTGACGAGCGCGCGGGTGACCGCGCGGATCACAAGACCGCCGGCAAGCACGCCCGCGACCTCGTAGCCGCGCTCAGGCTTAATGCCGCGTCCAAAGACGGCAGCGAGCTCAAAGAGCATGCCCACCTGCGCCAGCGCCATAACGGGATAATCGGCGCCCGGCAAAAACGCCAGTGCACCGGTCGCCATATTGGTGAGCGCGCACGAGGTGATGATACGATTGGCCGCCGCGATGCGCATGAAGGCAAAGTTCGCCGCAAAAGCCGTTTCCTTATCGGTGCGATCGAGAATCCAGCGGGCAAGCGTCTCGAGCAGATACGTCTTATCGGTTGCCGCTACCACGCCGAGCATGGGCGTGGACTCCTCGATAAACGGCACCTCCACAGCAGACTCGGCAAGCACGCACACGGGCGCGCCGGCGATCACGAGCTCCTGCACGGCACTCTCCAAGCGGTCGGAACCACACGAGAGCACCAGTACCACATCGGTATCGGTCTTTGGAGCAATTCGCTCCTCCCCCAGACGCTCGACGCGCACAATGCCCGAGGTCGTCTGCGGCACAAAGGCGTCGCGCACCGTCTCGGCCAGAAAGCGCGAGGCGGATGAATCCAGATAGACCGAGACGCGCACCGGCGTATCGGAATCCTTCTTAACGGACGCGCCCATCTTAAAAGCGCGGGTCAGCTTATCTACGGGAATTTTCATAGCAAACCCCTCCAGCGGTTACGCGGCGCCCGAACGATGCCGCCATATGGATTGTACGATACCCACCGTCAGCAGCTGGATCATCATCGAAGACGAACCGAAGCTAATAAACGGTAGCGGAATACCGGTAATCGGCATCATGCCGATGCACATGCCGATGTTCTCGAAGGTCTGGAATGCCCACATGCCGACGATACCTACGCACGACAGACGCAGGAACAGCGACTCGCACTTAAAGGCGACGCGAATCGTCGAAAAGATCAGCAGCACGTAGAGGCACAGGAGCAAAAAGGAACCGCAAAAACCAAAGGTCTCGGACAAAAAGGCGAAGACGAAGTCGGTGTGGAACTCAGGCAGAAAGCCGCCGGCCGACTGCGTCGCATGGCCCAAACCCTTACCAAAGAAGCCGCCCGAGCCAACGGCGATAAGCGACTGCTGCAGGTTGTAGGCATCGTCCGAATCGGCATTATCGGGGTCGATAAAGACCGTCAGACGGTTCATCTGATACTGCTTGATGAGCACATCGTGGCCGAGCAACGAATCAAAGACCGAATCGAGCGCCAGAACGAGGGCCACCAGGCCCACGAGCAGGGCCAAGGTCGACAGCACCCATTCGCGGCGTGCACCGCTCATACAAATGACGATGGCGCCCGAAACAAGCACGACCAGGCCCGAGCCCAGGTCGCCCATGGCAACGACGGCCAAAAACGGAATGGACAGCATGCCGCAGAGCTTGACGTAGTCGCGAACGGTATCGATGCGACCGTTATACTGCGATCCAAGCGTAGCAATAAAGAAGATGGTGATGAGCTTGGCAAGCTCAACCGGCTGGAATGTCAAGCCGATACCGGGAATCTTGATCCAGCCCGTCATGCCCAGACCGCCCGTATAGGACAGACCCGGAATCTTGGGCGAGAAGATCACGATCAGGTCGATGACGAGCAACGCCGTCGAGAAATTGGAAATACCGCGCAGGTCGGTACGCCAGACGAGCACCGCCAGCACCGCCCCGATGCCAATTCCCAGCAGATGGCGTGAGAACGAGGCATCGGCCTTAAACTGCGAAGCCGACCAGATAATGATGGCACCGTAGGCGACGAGCGCCACAGTAGCCACGAGTACACCGATATGCACCTTTTGGCGAAACGTGCCGCGCGAGGCCGAAAGTTGCTTGTTGACACGGTCCAGGCTGCTGCGAGAGCCGGTCTTGGTTGAACGGAACAGATCCGCCGGAGAAAAATCCATCGCAACCTCCTATCGAACCGAAGAATCGCCCGAGGCCGAAGAGGTATCGGGCTCGTCATAAATCACGCCGAGCACGTCGCGCACGACATGCATCGCGGTATCTGAGCCACCGCCGCCCTGCTCCAGGACGGTAGCGATGACATACTTGGGGTCATCGGCCGGTGCATAGGCGCAGAACCACGCGTATTCGTCCTCACCACTTTTCTCGCCCGTGCCCGACTTGCCGTATACCTGCGGCGTCAGGGTGCCAAAGTGAGCCGCCAGGGACGTCGATGCCGTGTAAATCACGTCGTGCATGCCGTTGCGAACAAGAGCCAAATCCGAATCGCTGTTGATCTTGGCCTCCAGGCGCTTCTTCTTGCCCTTGCCGTTGTATTTATAGGCATCGCCGTCGCCATCGCGCGACACGGCAGACAAAAACACGTGAGGCACGTACTGTTTGCCGCCGTTGGCAAGACCCATATAGGCACACGCCATCTGCAGGGGCGTCACCAGAATGTCACCCTGACCGATGGCAATGTTGGTCATATCGCCGGCATTCCACTTGCGGTCCTCGGCAGAGGCGTCGGTGAAGTACGACTCTTTCCACTCGGCATCGGGAATACGGCCCGCGCCCTCACTCGGCAGATCGATACCGCAGGTCTTGCCTAGACCCCAGCGACGAAAGACCTCCTGCAGGCCCTCGGGATGTTGCTCGTCATAAAAGAACGCCTTGCCCATGTCGTAGAAGACGGGGTCGCACGAGTTGGCGATACCCGACTGCAGCGTCATGGTGCCGTGGCCGGAATGCAGCCAGCAGTACTTGCCCCAAGCCTTGCCCAGGCCCGTCCAATAGCCCGTACAGTTGGTTGTCTGCGTTGAAGTGTAGGTTCCAAACTCAAGACCGGCCAGTGCCGAGAGCGGCTTGATGGTCGAGGCCGACATGTACTGTCCGCTAATGGCGCGGTTGAGCAGCGGGTGCGAACCCTTGTCATCATTGAGCTCGGTCCACACGTCATTTGAGACGCCGCCGATAAAGACGGACGGATCGAACTTGGGCTGGCTCGCCATACCCAGGATCTCGCCATTGTTGGGATCGAGACACACTACAGCGCCGTTGCCGGCATTGCTGTAGCCAGTGGTCTTGGCAAGCTCGATAGCGCTCGCCAGCGCCGTCTCGCAGGCCTGCTGGATCTTAAGGTCGAGCGTGAGCTTAATGTCGGAGCCGGCCTTCGCGGGCACGGCGCCGGCCTGACCGGTCACATTGCCCGAGGCATCGACCTTGACGGTCTGCTCACCACGAATACCCTGCAGCAGGTTTTCGTAGTAGCTCTCAACGCCCGCCTGGCCCACGATATCGCCCGACTGGTACGTAATCTTGCCAGCAGAAGCATCATCATCGCCAGAGGTTTTCTTATTCTGGGCCTCGAGCTGCTCGGAGGTAATGGTGCCGGTATAGCCCAAGATATGGCATGCCGTCTCGCCATATGGATACTGGCGCTCGGTACGCTCGGCAATCTTGACGCCCGGGAACTCGCCGGCATGCTCCTGAATATAGGCAACCGTGGAGCGACGGACGTCCGTCGCGATGGTATGCAGGCTCTGAGCGCCCTCTGTATTGTCCTGAATATTACGAAGGACCGCCACGTAAGGCATTCCAAGCACGTTGGCAAGATGGCGAACCAGAACCTCATCCTCGGCAAGGTCGCGGTAGGCCACGACAGCAAGTGAGGGACGGTTCTGGACAAGCGCCACGCCATTGCGGTCGAGGATGCGACCGCGCACAGCGGGTGTTGTAACGGTGCGAGTCTGATTACTATTGGCCTGCTTCTCGTAATAGTCCGATGAGACCATCTGCATGCCCCACAGCTTGACGGCAAGCGCCGCAAACATCGCGCCCACACCCGTGGTGAGGATGGAAAAGCGGCCCTTAAAGGCGGTCGACGCGGTATTGCCCTCGCCCTCGGTGGCGCGCGGGGCCGTTCCATGCTGCGTATCGTAGGTAAAACGGGAATCGCCACGACGCATGACGACCAGCGCGACCACGATGGCCACAACCAGCACGATACCGGCGATAATAACCGTCATCTGGGAAGACATCTACGGGCCTCCCCTATTTGAGCTTGCGGGTCTTGGGCTTAAAGCGCATGCCCGTCTGGCGTCCGCCACGTGCGGAGAATCCATAGCCGGACTGCGGCACAACGCCGGACATCAAAAACGGAATGGCAACCAGACCCGTCAGGATCGAAGACGGCAGCGCATGGCCGAAGATCGCCACGACAAAGCTCGTCTCCAAACCCATAAACAGCAAGATGATGCTGTAGATCACATTAATGACGAGCGCGAAGGCGCCCACAGTGACGCCGCGCGCACTCGGAGTACCGCCCGTCTGACCGACAGCGCTGTGCACTAGGGCAAAAGAACCCACGGTCAGCAGGAGCGACATAACGCCCACCGGCACGGCAGCGGATAGGTCATAGAACAACCCGCTGCAAAAACCGCACACGACGGCACGGGTCGGGTCGCCCGAGAACACGCCTAGGCACACCAGGATAATCATGAAGTTGACGCGACCGCCCGCAATGGAGATCTGCGGTGCCAGGCCTGCCTGCAGCAGCACGCACACGATGGCGGCGATCACAAACGTGCGGGAGCTCATCCCCTGCTCGTGTAGATCCATGGACATGCCCCCTATTCGCTCGAGCCGGAATCGGTCGTCTCGGACGTGTCGGAACTGTCATCCGAGCTCTCGTCCTTCGTCTTGGTCGCAGCATCGCGCGACGTTCCCTGCGGCGTGCTGTTGGCCGTGCTCACGTCCTCATCCGAGGCCGACTGTTCGTCGGTCAGCGAGGTGATGACCAGCACTTCCTCGTTGTTCTCGGCCGTGGTCTGGGCGCGCACCACAATGGTGTAGTACACGTCGTTTGCCGATTTCTCGACCGACGAGACGGTGCCGAGCGGAAGGCCCTTGGGGAACACGCCACCGATGCCCGAGGTCACGATGATGTCGCCAACCTTAACATCGGAGTCGACGCTCACGTACTCAAGACGCAGCGTGCCGTCAGCCTGACCCTGCAGCATACCCTGGGCGCGCGTGTCCTGCACCATGGCGGACACGCCCGAGTTCTCGTCGCCAATCAGGCGCACGGTAGAGGTCTTGGCCGATACCTCGATAATCTGGCCGATAACACCGGCAGAACTCGTCACGGGCATGTTGATGGTAAGGCCGTCGGCAGAGCCCTTGTCGATGGTTACGGTCGAGGTCCAGGCATCGCCCGAGGCACCAACGATACGAGCAGCGGTCGATTTGAGGTTGTAGGTCGACTGCAGCCCGACCAGCCCCTCCAGACGCTCGGCGGTCTTTTGAGCCTCGGAGAGCTCGGCAACCTTAGAGGTCAGCTCCTCGTTTTGCTTCTTGAGCTCGTCGAGCGTGTCCTGGGACGCCGTAAGGTTAGAGAACACGTTGCCGATGGCATTGAAAGGAGCCGCCACAGCCGAACCCACAAAGCGCACCGGCGAGGTAATCGTCGTTACGCCCGAACGCACGGCATGAATCGGTCCTGCCTCGCCCTCGCGGATGTAAAACGTGAGCAGCAACACCGAAATCAGGCTGAAAACAATCAACGGGCGCATACCCGTTGATTGTCGCTTGGTATTCAGATTTGTGGAGAAACCCGAAGATCGTGCCAAATGGAATCCACCTTTTGGAAATTAAGCATTGGTCTGGACGAAGCCGCCATCAAACGCATTGGCCTCGAGCACGCGGGCACAGCCGTTAACGACGTTATCGAGCGCCGTGGGGCTGACGTTGACCGAAACGCCGGTCTCATCGCGCAGGCGCACGTCGAGACCGCGCAGCAGCGCGCCGCCACCGGTCAGCAAAATGCCGTAGTACATAAGGTCCGAGGCAAGATCGGGCGGCGTGGCATCGAGTGCGTCCTTGACGGCCTTGGCCATCTCGTCGAGCGGCTTGTTGAGTGCGCGACGAATCTCCTCGCTCTCGATGCGTACGGTCTTGGGCAGACCGGTGATCACGTCGCGGCCGTTGACCTCGACGTCGAGCTCGTCCTTGAGCGGCACGGCGGAACCGACCTTGATCTTGATGTCCTCTGCCGTACGCTCGCCGATGGCCAGGTTGTAGGCATCTCGAACGTGCGTGAGGATAGCCTGATCGAACTCGTCGCCGGCAATACGGATGGACTGCGAGACGACGATGCCGCCCATAGCAATAACGGCAACCTCGGTGGTACCGCCGCCGATGTCGATGACCATGGAGCCGGTGGGTTCCTCGACGGGCAGATCGGCGCCGATAGCGGCAGCCATGGGCTCCTCGATCAGGTAGGCCTGGCGAGCGCCAGCCTGGATCGTGGCCTCAAAGACAGCACGCTTCTCGACCGACGTGACGCCGGAGGGAACGCAGACGACAACGCGCGGACGCGGGGTCCACGGATAGCGCTTCTCGGACGCCTTGTCGATAAAGTAGCGAAGCATAGCCTCGGTAACATCGAAGTCGGCGATGACGCCGTCCTTCAGGGGACGAACGGCCACGATGTTGCCGGGCGTACGGCCGAGCATGCGCTTTGCCTCGATACCGACCGCCAGGATGCGCTCGTCGTTCTTGTCGATGGCGACGACAGAGGGCTCGCGAATGACGATGCCCTTGCCGCGCACGGAGACAAGCGTATTTGCGGTGCCGAGGTCGATGGCAAGATCGCCCGCATAGCTACCGAAGAACATATCCATCAAAGAAAACAACGCAACTCCTGATGTGTTGGATGATTGCTGGAAAACTACTAGTTCATGATACTAGCGCAAGCCCGGCACCTCACTTGCGGTGAAGCGCCGGGCAAAGCTAAATCCCATAAGGTCACTACTGGTTGTCAGCAGCCGAGAAATCCATATCGAGCGAGGAAACGGCCCAGCCGATATGGTTGTCGGAGCGCACGAATTTGACGGTGTACTCCTGCTCGCCGCCCTTGGACAGCGATGCCTTCACCTTAGCGGTCGTCTCGGTCATGGACTGATCCATGCCCTCGACGGACACGGTGGCACCCTGCGGAATCGAGGAGATGATCATCGACTTGGCGTCCTCGGACAGGCTCGAGGCCAGGCAAGACTCGGCCTTTGCCGTGTCACCGTCGCCGGCAGCCTGGAACAGATCGGTAACGACAGACTCCTGGGACGGGAAGCCAAAGCCGCGCGTGTAGGCAAAGCCCAGACCGCCCGCGGCGATCAAAATGAGCAGAAGCAGCACGATGAAGACTTTGAGACCCGTGTGGCGATGGCGACGACGGACCTTGGCTTGCTTACGATCCTGACGGTCCTGTTGGACCATCTCGGACTCGGACAGCGTAAAGAAGCCGGTGTCCGAGGGATCGGGCATAAACTGACCGGTCGCGCCCGTAGGATCGAGCGGATCGACGGCAGGAGCGTCCATCGCGGGCGCGGGAGCCGTGGCCATAGCCGTCTGGGCAGACAGCGCGGCAAGCGAATCGTGCACGCGGGCAAGCTCATCGGCCTGCTCGGAGGTGAGCTGGTAGATGCCATCAGCAGTAGCGGCGTTAAAGGCGTCGAGTGCGTCGGAGGGACGGCCGGCGGCAGAAAGCGCCTGACCCATGCCGGCGTTGAGCGCACGCGTATCGTCGCGGGGGCCGGCAAAGTCGATAGCCGTGCGGTAGGTCTCCACGGCATCCGCCGGACGGCCGAGCTTAATGAAGCAACGGCCAAGCTCGCCGAGCGCGGCGGCAGGAGCCGGATTGGCGCCGTCGATGGCGGCCTGACGGAAGGCAGTACCTGCGTTGGCATAGTCGCCCGACTGGAACAGCGCGTTACCCAGGCCCAGATAGGCCTTGAACGGCGTGGCATAAGAAGCATCCTGCGTAGCAGCAGAGAACGCCTGAGCGGCCGTTGTGTAGTCGCCCACGGCGGCGAGTGCCTTGCCGCGGTTGGTGAGCAGCGCGCCGCGCTTGCCATAGGTGCCGTCGTTGAGGGCGGCGGCATAGGCCTCGGCGGCCTCGGCATACATGCCCAGGTGCATCAAGGCGTTGCCACGAAGATGATCAGCCTCGCCCATAATCTCATCGGGAGTTTTTGCCGCCCCAAGCATCTGGGCTGCAGCGGAAAAATCACCCGCGCGGTAAGCGGCGCGGCCCTGTTGGATCAGCTGGCTATTCAAGGAAGTCCCCTTTACTCGTGAACGATCTCGACATGGACGATCTCGTCGCCGGCACGCAGCTGCGAAATCACATCGAGACCCTCGACCGTGGTACCAAAGACGGTGTAACCGGAATCGAGGTTATGCTGGGCGCCCAAGCAGAAGTAGAACTGCGAACCCGCGGAATCGGGGTCCATGGAGCGTGCCATGGCAAGGGCACCATCGACATGGCTGTTGCGCGGATTGGTGGCAAACTCGCCCTTGATGCAGTAGCCGGGGCCACCGGTACCGGGCATGCCGTCGGGGCCCTCAAGACCGGCAGCGACGTCGGCACCGGACATATCGCGGGTATTGGGGTCGCCGCCCTGAATGACAAAGCCGGGCACATAGCGATGGAACTTAAGGCCATCATAGAAACCCATCGTGGAAAGCTCGCAGAAGTTCGCGACATGAATGGGAGCGCCCTCGCCGTCAAACTTGACCTTGATGGTACCCTTCGACGTCTCGATAACGGCGCACTCGTCGCCGGCAAGCTGATACTCGGGCGTGTAGAGCTCTTTCTTAAAACCAAACATGTGGTTCCTTCCTCGTGCGTTTAAAGCATATTTGTACGAATTGTAGCAATAAGCATGCGCTTACATCAATTGCGCACGTAGGTTATGCCGACTATGGCGAACTAATTTTGGGAACGCTGCTGCGGCTTCCAGGAGCCCACATTGGCGTCGTACTGGTTCAGCGCGCTGTTGCCGCCCTGTGCGATGGGCGCCAGGATCTCGCTTTGGTGGGAACTCATCGACTCGCCATCGGGAATGGCCAGCGAGATATCCCAGCTCTGGCAGATCACGTCGACGCGCTCGTACATCCACTCGGCAAGTTGCTTTAAGTGGGCGATGTCATCCGCATAGACCGTATCGTCCTGATACTTAAGGATGTTAAGCTCATCTTGCGTCTTTTTGATCTGGTCGCGCAGGGCGTAAGCACTCTGCGACAGCTCCTGACGGGTGGACAGCGGCGTTCGGAGATAACCGTTGTTAAAGGAATCGATGACCTCGCCGATCTGGTCCTCGTCACCGTAGGACACGATGGTCTGATACAGACCGTCGAGCCTGGTATAGAGCTGATCATCGGTGAGCACGGTTTCTTCCTGGACCACCTCGGCAGAATCGTCCTGCTTGGTATCGTCCTCAGTCGCCTCGCCCTTTTGGCGCGTGGGGAAGGTCGTCTGCGCGGCCTGGCCAAACTGGTCGTAGAAGCCAGGCATGACACCCATGGGATCGGTCGTCACGAACCAATAGGCACCGCCGCAAACGACAGCAAGGACCGCGATGACGATGAGCGGCTTGGGGATATGACGCTTGTGCTTGTGATAGGCGTCCTCATCGGGATGCACCTTGCGCTTGGGTTTTTGAGCATCGTCATGCAGGGAAACGGGCGTGGGAATATCGACCTTGGGGATACCGAAATCCTTATCGAAAGCCGGCAGCACGCAGGTCTCATTGGGGTCGGCGGCGTCCGAAAGCACCGCAGCGGCAGAGGCCGGCGCATGAGGCACCTCGGTATCGATCTGCTCTTGCGTTAGGCGCGGAAAGCCCGCCGTGCGGCCCGCTGCCAGATCGGATGCGGCCGCGTCCTCGGAGAGGATACCCGGAGCGGGGCGTCCGCATTTGGGACACGTACGATCATGCGGAGAAAGACGGGCACCGCAGCCCTCACAAAACACGAACTCGGTGTGCTCGGGACCATCGCCCGGACCCACATAGGCGTTGCAGTAGGGGCAGAACGAGGCGCCGTCCTCGATAGTCTTAAGGCAATGCGGGCAGATCACGGCATCCTCTTTTCGAAGCAATTCAAACAATCGAAGTTAGAGCATAACATCGCCACGGCCCCACAGGAACAAGGCACCAATTCAACATCGCCAGGGCACGTAGCTACTTCTTCTTTTTGCTTGGCATCGAGACTTTGATGCCTTGGGCGGACTTCGTCACGCGGGAGCGCTTGGCTCCGGCACTCCTCTTTTTCTTGGGCTGGGCCTGGGTCACGCCCTCGAGTGCGCGGGCCTCGGCCTCGCGAGCGGTGCGATCTTCGCGGCGCTGCGCCATGTCGGCGGCGACGCGCTTGGCAAAACGCTCGGCCGTCGAACCCGTCGAGCTCACCTTGCCGCCACCGCGACCCAGACGGACGCGCACGCCGCGGCCAAAACCAGTTGCGGCATGACGACGACGCGGCTTGAGCGAATCCATCATCGTGGCAAGCTTAAAGAACACCGAGCAGGTAAAGACCACGATAACAGCCAAGATAACCATCTGGCCCATCGACAGGTTGGCAATGGACAGCAGCTCCGGGAATCCGATAACGCCCACCAGGATGCCGGCGACTACAAACACAAAAAGCACCACACGTAAGGGCGTGAGAGGCTGCGAGATGCGCCAGATCAGGCTGACGCTCGCCGCACACGACGTAAGCAGGCACATCGTAGACAGTGTGAGCTGGCTAAAGCCAAACACGCGCGCCACAAAGATATCGAGCGCCGCAGCCAAAATGACCGCAATCGACGCCGGCAGTGCACGCTTGAGTACGTTAGTCAAAAACGCACCCTTCACGCGAGCATTGTTGGGCTCCAGGCCCAACACAAAGCCCGGCGCGCCGATGCAGAAGAAGTTAATGAGCGTCATCTGGATGGGCTCGAAGGGGTACGGCGGCAGCGCGATGCACAGCGCCGCCAGGCCCATCGAGAACAGCGTCTTGGTCAGGAACAGCGACGCCGAACGCTGCAGGTTGTTGATGGAGCGACGGCCCTCGGCCACCACGGCGGGCATCGAGGCAAAGTCGTTGTCGACGAGTACGATCTCGGCCACGTTGCGCGCGGCATCGGAGCCGGCCGCCATGGCCACGGAGCAGTCGGCCTCCTTAAGCGCCAGCACGTCGTTGACGCCGTCACCCGTCATTGCCACGGTGTGCTCACGGCGCTTGAGCGCCTGCACGAGCTCGCGCTTCTGCTGCGGGGTCACACGACCAAAGACATGGTAGCGATCCACTGCGGCATCGAGCTTGGCCGGCGTATCGAGCGTCGTGGCGTCCACATAAGCGTCCGCCCCCGGCACGCCCACCACGCGCGCGATCGACGACACCGTACGCGGGTCGTCGCCACTGATCACGTTGAGGGTCACGCCCTGCTCATTAAAGTAGCCGATGGTCTCGGCCGCCGAGGTACGAATCTCGTCGCGGATGGTTACAAAGCCCACGGGCTCTGCCTCGCCCACCATATCGCCATCGGGCGTAAAGCCGTCCACGCGCGCCACCACGAGCACGCGGCGGGTATCGGCAAGCTCGGCGACACGGTTCTCGACCTGGGCAAACACACGATCGGAGAGCACAAACTGCGCCGCACCCATCACATAGGAGCCCTGCGCAAACGACGCGCCGCTCCACTTTTTGGAGGACGAGAACGGAATGACCGACAGCGGCTCAGACACCTCGACCGGGCGATCGGCGTAATAGTTGAGCAGCGCCTGGCAGGTCTCGTTGGCATCGGCCGAAGTCGCACGCGCGACGTTAGCCAGCGCAAAATCGAGCACCGTGGTATCGACGGGAACGGCCGCCTCGTCCGAGCCGGCGCCTAGGCTCACGCCCTCAACCGGCAGCGGATACGTGCCCTCGACTTCCATACGGCCCGACGTGATGGTGCCCGTCTTGTCCAGACACAGTACGTCGACGCGAGCGAGCGTCTCGATGCAGTAGAGCTGCTGTGCCAGCACCTTGCGGCGGGCCAGGCGCACCGTGGCGATGGCGAGTACCGACGAGGTCAGCAACACCAGGCCTTGCGGGATCATGCCCAGTAGGGCGCCTACCGTGGACAGCAGCGCCGACGAAGGCACATGACCAGCCAACAGCTCGGAGAAGCACCACGAAAGCGCGCTATCGCCCGGGGTTCCCGCGGCATCCCACAGCTCGCTCACACTCGAGGCAAACAACGCCAAACCGAGCGGGATCATGATGATGCCCGCAAAGCGCACGATGGCGTTAAGCGCGTTCATGATCTCGGAATTGACCTTTTTGACGTACTTCGCCTCGTTATTAATTTTAGCCACGTAGTTGTCGGCGCCGACATGGATCACGCGGGCGCGCAGCAGGCCCGAGTCGATAAAGCTGCCGCTCATGAGCTCGGAACCGGGCTGTTTCTTAATAAGGTCGCTCTCGCCCGTCAGTAGGCTCTCGTTTACGAGCGCCTCGCCCGAAACCACCACGGCGTCAGCGGGAATCTGGTCGCCGCGCCCCAGGCCGATAATGTCGTCGAGCACGATCTGATCCAAGTCGAGCTCCACCTCGGCACCGTCGCGCACCGCGATGGCCTTCTTGGAGGTCAGCAGCGTGAGCTTATCGACCATCTTCTTGGAACGCATGGACTGAATGACGCCAATAGCGGTATTGAGGAACACCACGAACAGGAACGTCAGATTCTTAAACGAACCGGTCAAAATGACCAGGAACGCCAAGATCACGTTGATCAAACTGAACAGCGTGCAGAGGTTCTCGATGATGAGCTCTTTGACCGACTTGGTCTTGAGCTCCATGTTGCGGTTGATCTTACCGGCGGCGATGCGCTCCTCGACCTCGGCGGTCGAGAGTCCGCGCTCGATATCCGTTGCTGCCATACCACGTCCCATCACGTCGCGTCGGTATAAGAAAAACCGCCCGGACCATGCGAGGTTCGGACGGTCTTACGTTCGATGGTGCCCCATGTTGGATTCGAACCAACGGCCTTCTGCTCCGGAGGCAGACGCTCTAATCCCCTGAGCTAATAGGGCGAACGGTTGGCATTATACCCAAGTGCGTCATGGGCTAACAAAAGAAAAGAAAAAGCTTTGCAATTCCGTGGGAGACGAGGCGCAACGGCCCACTTTAGAAGGCAAAAGCGAGTCAGATAGTATAAACTCACATGCACCATATACACGGCTCGCGATGCGGGCCGTTTTTGCAAAAGTTATCCATCGAGGTGAGAGGCACACCATGATTGCAATTTTAAAGCAGAGCGCCAGCGACGAGGCCGTCAGCCATATCGTCAGCTGGATCGAGAAAAAGGGCCTGAAGACCGATGTCTCGCGCGGCGAGAATGAGACGATCATCGGCCTGGTGGGCGATACGACCAAGATCGACCCGTTTCTGCTCGAGTCCATGGATGTCGTCGAGCGCGTGCAGCGCGTCTCCGAGCCGTTCAAGCGCGCCAACCGCAAGTTCCACCCCGAGGACTCCGTCATCGACTGCGGCCACGGCGTCAAGATCGGCGGCGACCAGTTCCAGGTCATCGCCGGCCCGTGCTCCGTCGAGGGCGAGAACCTCATCCGCATCGCACGCCGCGTGAAGGCCGCCGGCGCCACGATGCTGCGCGGCGGTGCCTACAAGCCCCGCACCTCCCCCTACGCCTACCAGGGCATGGGTCCCGCCGGTCTCGACCTGCTGTGCGAGGCGTCTGCCGAGCTCGACATGCCGATCGTCACCGAGATCATGGACCCACGCGACGTGCAGGTCTTCTTGGACAAGAAGATTGACGTCATGCAGATCGGCGCCCGCAACGCCCAGAACTTCCCCCTGCTCAAGGAGGTCGGCAAGACTCAGACCCCGATTCTGCTCAAGCGCGGCATGTCCGGCACGATCGACGAGCTGCTTATGGCCGCCGAGTACATCATGAGCGAGGGCAACGACAACGTCATCCTGTGTGAGCGCGGCATCCGCACCTTCGAGACCCGCACCCGCAATACCTTCGACCTCAACGCCGTGCCGGTGCTGCACCACCTGTCGCACCTGCCCGTCGTCGCCGACCCCAGCCACGCCACCGGCTACACCCGCTACGTCGAGCCCATGGCGCTCGCCGCGACCGCCTGCGGTGCCAACGGCCTGGAGATCGAGGTCCACGACGAGCCGAGCCGCGCCTGGTCCGACGGCGCCCAGGCCCTCACCCCCGATCAGTTCGACGACACCATGCGCCGCATCCGAGCCATCCGCGAGGTTGTCTGCCAAGGAACCATGGAGTAGCCCATGGGTACGGTGAGAAACGCGCGCGTTAACCAGGGCGGCCCTAAGTGCGCCGGCATCGTGGGCCTGGGCCTCATCGGCGGCAGTTTTGCCCGCGGCTATGCGCAGGCGGGCGTTCGCGTGCTGGCCTGGGACCCCGATGACGATGTCATGACGGCCGCCAGCATGGGCACCGTTGCCGGCGAGCTCAACGACAAGACACTCGGCGAATGCGACATCATCGTCCTGGCTTGCTACCCCGAGGCCTGCATCGAGTGGCTCGAGACGCATGCCCAGGCCCTCGCCGACGCCACCGACACCGAGGCCATCATGGGTCCCGTGGTGATCGACACGGTGGGCGTCAAAGGCATCGTGTGCGAGCGCGCCTTTGAGCTTGCCCGCGAGCACGGCTTTTACTTTGTGGGTGCGCACCCCATGGCGGGCACGCAGTACTCGGGCTACGCTCACTCCCGTGCCGACCTGTTCCAGGGCGCCCCGCTGGTGCTCGTACCGCCCGCGGTGGACGATGCGCTCAAGCTGGAGCTTTTGGGCCAGGTGCGCGAGATGGTGCGCCCCTTGGGCTTTGGCAAGTTCAGCGTGACCAGCGCCGCCGAACACGACCGCGTCATCGCCTTCACGAGCCAGCTTGCGCACGTGGTATCCAACGCCTACGTCAAGAGCCCCACCGCCCAGGTCCACCACGGCTTTTCGGCCGGAAGCTACCGCGATCTCACCCGTGTGGCGCACCTCAATCCTCAGATGTGGTCCGAGCTTATGATCGACGACGCCGATGCGCTCGCCTTCGAGATCGACCATCTTATCGAATCGCTCGGCGCCTACAGCCGCGCCCTTAAGGACCGCGACCAGCGCTATCTGGAGAATCTCCTTGCCGAGGGCGACCGCATCAAGCGCGCGCTCGACGACGAGGCCTCCCACTAGACCACCTATCACGCCAGGTCGAAAGGACCGAAGCTTATGGCGATTACCATCGATATCGACACTGCACGCCCCTACCAAGTGCATGTTGGCACGTTTTTGCTGGAGCAGGCGGGACCGCTCGTTCGCGCCACTGCCGGCGGCACCAAGGCCGTCATCGTGACGGACACCAACGTGGGCCCGCTCTACCAGATGCCCGTTAAGCAGAGCCTGGAGGCGTCAGGCTACGAGGCGAGCATCTGCACCTTCGAGGCCGGCGAGGCCCATAAGCGCGCCGAAACCTATGTTGCCATTTTGGAGTTTGTGGCCGAGCACGAGCTTTCGCGCTCCGACGTGATCGTGGCACTCGGCGGCGGCGTCGTGGGCGACGTGGCGGGCTTTGTGGCCGCCACCTACATGCGCGGCTGCAAGTTTGTGCAGATCCCGACGAGCCTGCTCGCCATGGTGGATTCATCGGTGGGCGGCAAGACGGCCATCGACCTAGCTGCTGGCAAGAACTTGGCCGGCGCCTTTTGGCAGCCGAGCGTGGTTATCGCCGACGTGGGGTGCCTGGCCACCCTTACGCCCGAGCAGTTCGCCGACGGCTGCGGAGAGGTCGTCAAGCACGCCGTGATTGCCGACCCGGAGCTTTTCGCCGAGTTGGAGAAGACCCCGCTCACGCTGGAGCTACTCAACCGCGATGTGGCCCGCGTAGCGCTCATCATCGCCCGCAATATCGACATCAAGCGCGCCGTGGTCGTCGCCGACGAGCGCGAGACCAACCAGCGCAAGCTCCTCAACTTTGGACACAGCGCCGGCCACGCCGTCGAGGCCTGCGAGCACTTTGAACTCGGACACGGCAACTGCGTGTCGATCGGCATGGGCATCATCACGCGCGCCGCGGCCCTGCACGGCGTTTGCGATGCTGCACTGCCCGGTCGTATTGAGGAGCTCTGCGCCCGCCATGGCCTCAAGACCCGCTGCGATCTAGATGCCGACGCCGTCTTTGCCGAGGCGCTCCACGACAAGAAGCGCGCGGGCGACACCATCGACCTGGTGATTCCGCACGGCATTGGCCGCTGCAGCATCGACCGCACGCCGCTTTCCACTTTCCACGAACTCATTGCCGAAGGCCTCGGCCAGAAGGGAGACGCATCCGCATGCTAGCCCGCATCACCCCGTCCCCGCTTAAGGGCACCGTTCCCGCCATCGCGTCCAAGTCGATGGCGCATCGCCTGATCATCTGCGCTGCGCTTGCCAACGGCGAGACGCACGTCACGTGCAACACCACCTGCGCCGACATCGAGGCCACGGTGCGTTGCCTCACGGCGCTCGGCGCCCGCATCGAGACCGCCGAGGACGGCTTCCAGGTCCACCCCACCATGAAGAGTGTTGAGTTTGGCCTGCTCAAGGCCCTTGCCGGCGGCACGCTCGACTGCGGCGAAAGCGGCTCCACGCTCCGCTTTATGCTGCCCGTCGCCTGCGCGCTGGGGGCAGAGGCGACCTTTGTGGGCCAGGGCCGTCTGGGCGCACGCCCCCTCTCCCCGCTTTCCGACGAGATCATTGCCGCCGGCTGCGACCTGCAGGGTCTGGGCGGTTTCCCGCTCAAGACAAGCGGCCGTATGCGCCCGGGCACCTTTATCCTGCCGGGCAACGTGAGCTCACAGTACATCTCCGGCTTGCTGCTGGCAGCCCCGCTTCTGGCCCAGCCCTCCTGCGTGCAGGTAACCGGCCTCATTGAGAGCCGCCCCTATATCAACCTGACCATCCAGGCCATGAAGGCCTTCGGCGTCGAGGTCAACGTCGAACGTATCCCCGCCAAGGACGGCCAGCCCGAGATCACGAACTTCCGCGTGAGCAGCGGCTCGTACCGCACGCCTGGCAACGTGGCTGTCGAGGGCGACTGGTCCAACGCTGCCTTTTGGCTGTGTGCCGGCGCTATCGGCACCGACCCCATCACCGTCGAGGGCGTGTCCCTGAGCTCCGCACAGGGCGACCGCAACGTGCTTGCCGCGCTTTCGCGCTTTGGCGCCCGCATCGTGCGCTCCACCAACGCCGCCACCGTGCAGTCCGACAAGCTCGCCGGCTTTGAGATGAGCGCCCACGACATTCCCGACCTGGTGCCCGTTATCTCGGCCGTGGCCTCGCTGGCACAGGGCCGCACCTTTATCCGCGATTGCGCCCGCCTGCGCATCAAGGAATCCGACCGCCTGGCCACCACCACCCGCGAGCTCACCGCGCTGGGCGCGCAGGTGCGTATTGCCGGCGACGACCTCATCATCAAGGGCGTCGATGCCTTCACCGGCGGTGAGGTCGATTCGCACAACGACCACCGCATCGCCATGATGGCCGCCATCGCCGCGAGCCGCGCCACCGGCGAGGTCGTGATCCACGGCGCCGAGGCCGTCAACAAGTCCTATCCCGATTTCTTCGACCACTACCGCCTGTTGGGCGGCAAGGTCACACTCGAGGAGGAATAGCATGTCCTCGACCTTTGGCAACGTATTGCATCTGAGCATCTTCGGCCAGTCGCACTCCCCCGCTATCGGCTGCTCGCTCGATGGCATCCCGGCGGGCATCGCCGTGGACCAGGAGAAGCTGCAGGCCTTCCTCGACCGTCGCGCCCCCGGCCGCGACGAGACCGCGACCAAACGCCGCGAGGCCGACGCCGCCCACATCATCGCCGGTGTTGTCGATGGACATACCACCGGTGCGCCCATCGCCGCGATCATTGAGAACACCAACACGCGCTCCAATGATTACTCCGAGCTGCGCCGCAAGCCCCGTCCAGGACATGCCGATTACCCGGCACGCGTGAAGTACCACAACATGCACGACGTCGCCGGCGGCGGGCACTTCTCCGGTCGCCTGACGGCCCCGTTATGCATCGCAGGCGGTATTGCGCTGCAGGCACTCGAGGCCCGTGGCATCAAGGTCATGGCGCATGTCGCGCAGATCGGCGGCATCTCCGACCTGCCGATGGACGATATGGTCTATCGCGAGGCCGACCGCAAGGCGATCCTTACGAACGACCTGCCCTGCATTGACGCCGCCGCAGCCGGCCGCATGCGCGAGGAGATCCTAGCCGCGCGCGACGAACTCGATAGCATCGGCGGCATCGTGGAGTGCGGCATTTACGGGCTTCCCGCGGGCATCGGCGACCCCATGTTCGACGGCATCGAGAACCGCATCGCGCAAATCGCCTTTGGCATTCCCGCCGTAAAGGGCGTGGAGTTTGGCATGGGCTTTGCCGTCGCCGCCATGCGCGGCAGCGAGAACAACGATCCGTATCGCATCGATGCCGAGACCGGCGAGATCGAGGTCGAGTCCAATAACGCCGGCGGCATTCTGGGCGGCATCTCCACCGGCGCGCCCGTCATGTGGCGTATGGCCGTGAAGCCGACGCCCTCAATTGGCCGCGAGCAGCAGACGGTGGACATGGACGCTATGGAAAATGCCAAGCTCTCGGTCCACGGCCGTCACGATCCTTGCATCGTCCCCCGAGCCGTCCCCGTAGCCGAAGCAGCCGCCGCCCTCGCCATCTGGGACGCCCTCCTCGAGGACACAGGCCAGCGCTAATCCGCCCACCCCAGGCAACGATTCACGAAAGGGGCCTCCATGGACCTTGCTGACATCCGCCAGGCCATCGATGGCATCGACACCACGCTCCTCAACAGCTTTGTCGAGCGTATGGACATTGCCACCGAGGTCGCCAAATCAAAGATCGAGATGGGCAAGGCCGTCTTTGACCCCGCCCGCGAGCGCTCAAAACTCAACAACCTCGCCAGCCGCGCGCCCGAGCGCTACGAGGCGCAGACCATCACCCTGTTCCGTCTCCTCATGAGCATGAGCAAGGCCGAGCAGCAGCGCTACATCAACGAACTCAAGGGCATCACTGTCTCGCAAAAGGCCCACGCCACGGCTGCAGCCTCCGACACGCCCTTCCCTCAAACTGCCACCGTCGCTTGCCAGGGCGTTGAGGGCGCTTACAGTCAAATCGCCGCGTGCAAGCTCTTCGACGTGCCCGACATCGCGTTTTTCGAGACCTTCGAAGGCGTTATGCGCGCTGTGCGCGACGGCTTCTGCGAGTTTGGCGTGCTGCCCATCGAGAACTCCACCGCCGGCTCGGTCAACGCCGTCTACGACCTGCTCGCCCAGTTCGACTTCCACATCGTGCGCTCGCTTCGCCTCAAGATCGACCACAACTTGCTCGCCAAGCCCGACACCAAACTCGCCGACGTGCGCGAGGTCTACAGCCACGGCCAAGCCATTGCCCAGTGCGCCGGCTTTATCGAGGGCCACGGCCTGCATGCCACCAAATACCCCAACACCGCCATGTCGGCCGAGATGGTCGCCAACTCCGAGCGCACCGACGTCGCCGCTATCGCCTCGCGCAGCTGTGCGGCGCTCTACGGCTTGGAGGTACTGGAGCCTAATATCCAGGACTCGGACAACAACTACACGCGCTTTGTCGTCATCAGCCGCGAGCCGCGCGTCTACCCCGGCGCCAACCGCACCTCGCTCATGATCACCACGGCCAATGAGCCGGGCGCCCTCTACCGCGTACTCGAGCGCTTCTACGCGCTCAACATCAACCTCATCAAGCTCGAGAGCCGTCCCATCCCCGGGCACGACTTTGAGTTTATGTTCTACTTTGACCTGGACTGCCCCTTTGGCAGTAAGGCCCTCGACGACCTGCTCGATTCCATCGACGACGTGTGCGAGAGCTTCACCTACTTTGGCAGCTACACGGAGGTGCTCTAGATGACCGATACCGCCGCAACCCGTCCCTACGGCGTGCTGGGCCGTGTGCTGGGCCACAGCTACACCCCGACCATCTACAAGGAGCTCGCGGGGCTCGAGTACGTGCGTTTTGAGCGCGAGCCCGAGGACCTCGCGGCCTTTATGATGGGCGACGAGTGGGAGGGCACCAACGTGACCATCCCCTACAAGCGCGCCGTCATGGAGTATCTGAACGAGCTGAGCCCGCTCGCCGAGCGCATGGGCAACGTCAACACCATCACGCGCCTGCCCGACGGCCGCCTGCGCGGCGACAACACCGACTACTTTGGTTTTCAGTGCCTGGTCGAAGAGTTGGGCGTTGAGGTTGCCGGTAAGAAGGTCCTCGTGCTCGGTGCCACCGGTGGTGCGGGTACTACGGCCAGTATGGTGCTCGGAGATCTGGGCGCCATCGTCGTACCCGTGGGTCGCACGAGCGAGGTCAATTACAGCAACATCGCTCAGCAGTCCGATGCAACGCTGCTCGTCAACTGCACGCCCGCCGGTATGTTCCCCCACTGCCCCGACGCTCCCTGCACGCTCGAAGGCCTCGATGCGCTCGAGGGCGTCATCGACATTGTCTACAACCCCGCCCGCACGGGACTGATGCTCGAGGCAGAGCGCCGCGGAATCCCCTGCATCAGCGGCCTGCTCATGCTTGTGGCCCAAGCGGCACAGGCCGTCGAGCGTTACACCGGCCAAGCCACCCCGCGCGAGCGCATCCTGGACGTAACGGAGCGCTTGTCCCGCCGCGAGCAGAACATCGCGCTGATCGGCATGCCGGGCTCGGGCAAGACCCGCGTGGGCGAGCAGATCGCCCAGCTCACGGGCCGCGAGCACATCGACCTCGACCGCGCCCTCGAGGAGCGCCTGGGCATGCCCTGCGCCGACTTTATCGTCGAGCGCGGCGAGGCGGCCTTCCGCGAGCAGGAGACGGTGGCTCTGTCCGACATCTCCAAGCGCAGCGGCTTGGTGCTCTCCACCGGCGGCGGCGTGGTCACACGCAACGAGAACTACCCGCTGCTGCACCAAAACAGCCAGATCGTGATGCTCAATCGCAAGCTCGACGAACTCGCCCACAAGGGACGCCCTATCACCGCCCGCGACGGCATCGACAAGCTGGCCGAGCAGCGCATGCCGCGCTACCGCACCTGGGCCGACTACATCATCGACTCACGCGACTGCGCCGCCAACACCGCCCGTGCCATCCTCGACACCCTCCCACCCGCTCTCTAACCAAAACCACTACAAAGGGGACAGGCACCTTTGTGGTGGTTTTCCAATCGCAAAGGAAGCAACCATGAAAGCACTCGTCATCAACGGCCCCAACCTCAACATGCTCGGCATTCGCGAGCCGGGCATCTATGGCAGCGACAACTACGACCGCTTAGTGCAGATCTGCCAGGAAGCGGGCGCTGCACAGGGCTTCGACGAGGTCGAGGTCTTCCAGTCTAACCACGAGGGCAGCATCGTCGACAAGATCCAAGAGGCCTACGGCAAGGTCGACGGCATCGTCATCAACCCGGCGGCCTACACGCACACGAGCGTGGCCATCCTGGACGCGCTCAAGGCCGTTGCCATCCCTGCCGTCGAGGTGCACATCAGCGCCGTAGAGACGCGCGAAGACTTCCGCCAGGTGAGCTATGCACGCCTAGCTTGCTTCGCCACCATCACCGGCGAGGGCCTGCAAGGCTACGCCCACGCGCTGGAGCTGCTGAGGGAACGTCTCGAAAAGTAGCCTCGCGAGCAAATCCATCAACGCGATTCACACGCTAATAATGCCAGTGCCGCCAGCAGCAACCTCGCTACTGGCGGCACTTTATTACTGGCATATAATCATTGCAGTCACACAACGTCTGGAGACGCGCATGTTAAGCATCCATCTGGGGGATTACCCCGGTTCCATCTACGATACCGAAACCTATTTTAGGAACTCATACTTGGACTCATGGTTCGAAGACCCTATGGCCGCACAGATTATTAAAAGCGTGGACGGATCAGAGCTCATCGGTCCCCACAACATCGTAAGCAAACAGCTGGGCTCGATCACCCCACTCGAACTGTCCGGCGGCGTTAAGACGCTGCTGCTGGTGCGCAATCTCCCAAATATGGTGTTCAACGCATCCACCTGCGGAGACAACTGTGCCCGCTGGCTACTCAAGATCGGCAAAGAGCAGGATGTGATGGTGACCTTATACCACATCATGAAATTCCCCTGGAAGAGCTTTGAAATCCGCATTGAAAACGATGGCCGCATCGTCAGAAACATGCAGGAGTTTGTCGGCGCCACGAATGACTTTTTGGATGTTGATGAGTAATGAAGGGAACGCATACCGTTGTCGTAGAGCGTGCAAAGGTCAAATACACACTCACGTTTAAGCGCAATATTTCCTTTATACGCGGCAACAGCGGCACGGGTAAAACGACGCTCATCTCGATGATTCGCGACTACAACGACCGAGGACCGGAAAGCGGCGTTGCACTCAGTTGCGACGTGCCTTGCGAAACGCTTTCCGGCAGACGCTGGGAGCGCGAGCTATCGATCATCGAAGATTCAATCGTCTTTCTAGATGAGGGTAACGAGTTTATCTACTCAAAGGACTTCGCCAAAGCCGTCAACGGCTCGTCCAACTATTTTGTTCTGATATCTCGTCGCGATGCCAACGAGCTCCCCTACAGCGTTGATGAGATCCTGAAGCTAGTCAACACGACAAGTAAAACAATCAATGGCCGCAAGAGCGACAGGCGCTTCTACTCGGTGACCAAGCCGCTATATGACCACACGGCAAGTATGCTGTATCAGGATCTAAATGTTGGATTCGAGGTACCCGACGCCGTAGTTGTCGAGGATAGCAAATCTGGCTATCAATTCTACGACGCTCTTTGCAACCGACTCGGGATCCCCTGCTATACCGCCACCGGCGTTGCGAATCTAAAACGTACGATTCACGAATGTCCCGAGCAAAACATCCTTGCTATTGGAGACGGAGCAGCATTTGGTCCCTACATCGAAAAGGTGCTCGGACAGCGCGTTTACAAGAACGTACGCTTGTTCCTCCCCGAATCATTCGAGTGGACACTCCTGCAATCTGGCCTCATTCCCAGTAACGATATCTTAAAAATGATCGCGTCGGAAATGTTGGTGTAAGCGCGCCGACGGCTGACCGCCAAACGCAAGCGGCCCGGTAGTGTCGAGAAAGTTGGTGTAGCGCCCGATCCGAAGCGAGTCGGCCCGGC
>CAUAJK010000004.1:0-88556 GCA_958429345.1 uncultured Collinsella sp.
CGTAGGGGATCCAATCGTGGGAGCCATCAGCTCCGCCGAGCAGCGCGCAGCACTCAACAAACTTATCGACCAGGCGATTGCGAATAGCGAGCAGTAAAAAACGCGTAAAGCATAGCGAGGATCGTGGGCCGCTGTGCGAAGTAGTCCGCTACCTTTCAAGATAAGCTCCACCATATAGAGGTCCCGCTCGGGACCTCTTCTTTTGGGCGCCGTCCCGTTCGTTTTTTGGCGTGGTTCACTACATTCCTCACTGGCGCCGGCAAAAAATGGGGATAGAGTAGGACAAACGCGTCGAATACGAACGGCGGGGGAGAGCGGGCAAGTGCGCCCGCGTGGGAGAGGTTGCCGTCCATGCTGGAGCTCAAAGGTATTTGCAAAAGGTACGTCACGCAGTCGTTTACGCAGGTGGCGCTCGACAGCGTGAGCCTGGCTTTTCGCGATAACGAGTTCGTGGCCATTCTGGGACCTTCGGGGTCGGGTAAAACTACGATGCTCAACGTTATCGGCGGACTGGATCACTTTGATTCTGGTGACTTGCTGATCGACGGCATCTCGACCAAGGACTTTCGCGATCGCGATTGGGATGCCTATCGCAACAACCGCATCGGCTTTGTTTTCCAGAGCTATAACCTCATTCCGCATCAGACCATTTTGGAAAACGTGGAGCTGGCGCTCACGCTCACGGGCGTGGGGCATGCCGAGCGCCGCCAGCGTGCGCGCGAGGCGTTGGAGAAAGTCGGCCTGGGGGAGCACGTTAACAAGCGTCCGAGCCAGCTTTCGGGCGGACAGATGCAGCGCGTGGCCATCGCCCGCGCCCTGATCAACGATCCCGAAATCGTGCTGGCAGACGAGCCGACCGGCGCCCTGGACTCAACGACATCCGTGCAGGTCATGGATTTGCTCAAGGACGTGGCGCGCGACCGTCTGGTTATTATGGTCACGCACAATCCCGAGCTGGCGTACCAGTACGCCACACGCATCGTCAACCTGGCGGACGGCAAGATCACCGACGATTCCGACCCCTTTGATGTTGCCAAGGCCGCGCGTCGCGAGGCTAAGCCTACGCGCAAAACCTCGATGAGCTTTGTGACGGCGCTGGGGCTTTCTGCCCGAAACCTCATGACCAAGAAGGGCCGCACGGCCATGACGGCCTTTGCGGGCTCGATTGGCATTATCGGTATCGCGGCGATTCTGGCGCTGTCCAATGGCGTAAACGGCTACATCAAAAAGGTCGAGGAGGATACGCTCTCGAGCTACCCGCTCACCATTTCCAAGCAGGATTACGACCTGTCGTCCATGATGGGCGGGCAGGGGGCCACGGATGACGAAGCGTCCAACGGCGAGGATTCGTCCGACGACAGCGCCGGCGGCAAGGCTAAGGGAACCGATAAGATCCCCTTGGTTACGGCCGTAAAGGACATGTTTGCAAGCGTTAAGTCCAACGACATGACGAGCTTTAAGGCATGGCTCGATGCCGGTGGCGACGGCATCGATAAAGAGGTCAACGCCATTCAGTACGGCTACGGTGTGACGCCGGTTGTCTATCGTGCGGGTAAGGGTGACGAGAAACCCGTTCGGCTTGTTCCCAACGCCATGACCGAGGCCATGAGCGGAGGCGCGAGCTCGGCGGCAACGGTGAACATGGAATCCATGGGAACCTCAGTCTTTAACGAGATGATTGACGACCAGAGCCTGCTCGACAGCCAGTACGATGTCGTCGCCGGTCATTGGCCCACGTCTGCCAACGAAGCCGTGATGGTGCTTTCGAGCCGCGGTACGGTGGGCGACTACACGCTCTATAGCATCGGTGCGCTGGATATCGATGAGCTCAACGATCTGGTAAACAGCGCCATGACGGCTGACGGTAAGATTGAGACGCCCGAGACCGGTACCGACTTTACCTACGACGATGCGCTGTCCACGACGTTTAAGGTGCTGTCGCCGGCCGATGCGTATCGCAAAAACGAAGAGGCCGGCATATGGACCGACATGTCTGGTGATGCCGACTTTATGGCCGCCAAGGTTGCCGACGGTATCGACGTGCACATTGTGGGCGTGGTGCGACCTAACGAGACGGCCAACGCGAGCGCATTGTCTCCGGGCATTGCCTATACGCATGCGCTGACTCGCCAGCTTATGGAGCGCGCCGCCGATTCGCAGATTGTGCAGGAGCAACTCGACCACCCCGAGACGGATGTCTTTACGGGCAAAACCTTCGACGAACTGCAAGGCGAGGCCAAGCAAGGCGTGGATCTGGGCAGCATGTTCAGTGTGGACGAGGCGGCGCTCAAGAGCGCGTTCTCGTTTGATGCGTCTGCGCTCTCGGGTGCGGCCGGCGGTATGGACCTTTCTGGCATCGATCTGTCGGGGCTGGACATTGACCTTTCGGGCGTTGGCAAGGACATCGACTTCAGCGACATCATGGCAAGAGCGCCAACCCCAGATTTCTCGGGTATCTTTGACGGTCTGGAACTTACGCCCGAGCAAATGCAGCAGGTGGGAACACTAGCCAACCAGCTGTTTGAGGGCTTTTTGCAGTCTGATCAGTTTAAGGCGCTGTCGCCCGAAGATCTTAAGGACGCGTCAAAGCTCTCTGCCGCATTCTCGACGTATCTTGAGAATGATGACACAGCTCAGCAAATCCTGGCCCAGCTCAAAGCGCTCGGCGGCGATGCCCTGGCCGAGCGTCTGCAGCAGGTGATGAGCGACTATGTGCAAAAGCAGCTGGCTCCGTATCTGCAGCAGGCTATGGATCAGGTGATGAAGGCAATCAGCGAGCAGATAGCGTCGACGGTATCATCCCAGCTCAAGGCGGGCGCGGCAGGGCTTATGGACCAGATGGCGACGCAGATGTCTTCGAGTTTTGCTAACCTGGCGAGCGCCATGCGCGTGGATGCGAGTGCCTTTGCTCATGCCATTCACTTCAACATGGACGCCGAGGACCTGAGCTCGCTCATGATGAGCTATGCCAAGGCGTCGAAGCTCACCTACGATAACAATCTGACCACACTGGGCTATGCAGACGAGGCAGACCCCATCTCGGTCAAGATTTTCCCGCGCGACTTTGAGGCCAAGGAGCGCGTGCTCGACCATATCGATGCGTACAACAAGCAGGTCAAAGCCGCTGGTCACGATGAGCAGGCGATCTCGTACACCGACTACATGGGTATCATCATGGGCTCGGTGACCGACATCGTGAACACCATCAGCTTGGTGCTCATCGCATTCGTGAGTATCAGCCTGGTGGTGAGCTCCATCATGATCGGCATCATCACCTACATCAGCGTATTGGAGCGCAAGAAGGAGATCGGCATCCTACGCGCAATCGGTGCGTCGAAGCGCAACGTGGCAAACGTGTTCAACGCCGAGACCTTTATCGAGGGCCTCATCGCCGGCGTCTTTGCCATTGTCGTCGTGGTAGCCGTGAGCTTCCCGGTTAATGCCTGGGCGCTTGCGGCCAAACAGGTCCCCAACCTGATGAGCCTGCCCGCGCAGGATGCGCTGGTGCTCATCGCAATTTCGGTGCTGCTAACGGTCGTTGCCGGCCTGCTGCCTGCCCGCAGCGCATCCAAGAAGGACCCCGTCGAAGCCCTGCGCTCCGAATAATGTGACAAAGGGGCAGTCCCTTTGTCACATTGAGACCCTTGCGAAAACGGGGTCTAATTACCGTTCGGCAGGTTAAGAACTCCCTCTCCCTGCTTAATGCTTGACGAAGAGTCCTCTGGTTTATATACCTATCGGTAGGCATATAGGATGTATTGCCGATAGAAATGGAGCAACCATGACTCTCACCACACCAGCCAAAAAAGATTGTCTCCGTGAAAGCGGCGCATTTGCTTGGGTCGTCGTTATTGCGCTCGGCTTAATGTCCGCCGGAACAACTGGCACATATAGCATTATTGCCGGCTCATTCGTTGCTCCAGTATGTGAAGATCTGGGCTTTGACTACACTTCTTTTTCTTTCTATTTCACCGCGATTCTTCTTGGCCTTGCGCTTGGGCTTCCGCTTTTGAGTCGCTTCATTCCAAAAGTAATCGGCAAACCATGGCATATTTGCATTGAACTCGTCCTTATTGCCGCCGGCGCCGCAATGGCGTTCTACACCGAGGTCTGGATGTTCACCGTCTCCGCCGCAGTGATCGGCATCTGCTTTTCGTTTACAACGGGCGTCTGCATGTCCGATGTCATTGACCAATGGTTCAGCAAATCGTCCGGTCTCGCCATCGGCCTCGCTTGGGGCGTTAATTCTCTCTGCACGCTGTTATTGAGTCCTGTCATTACGCTGGTCATCGAGCAGCAAGGCTGGCGTACGGGATACATCGTGCTTGCGGCCGTTTCTGCAGCTATGATTTTGCCTGCAAGCGCATTTATCATTCGCCTTAACCCCTCTGATCGCAATATGCTTCCGTACGGAGAGACCGCCTCCGAAACCCATGAGAGCTGCAGCGCCGATGAGCAGGAAGATGCCCTTTCGGGCATGGCACTCCGCGATGCCGCGAAAACGCCGTCTTTTATTCTCTGTGTCCTCTTGCTTTGCGTGGCGCAGCTCACCTGCTGCATGAACCAGCTGTTTCCAACCTATGCAAGCGAGGTCGGTTTCAATCCTATCGTAGGAAGCTTAATGGTCTCGGCAGCTTCACTCTCCGATATCTTCCTAAATCCCTTCGTGGGCAAAACATGCGACAAGCTTGGCGCTATTAAAGCAACGGTCGCATGGACAGGTGTCAGCATTCTTTCATTCCTGCTTCTTATCATTGGCGGAAGCAATGAGACCGTTTCCATCATTGCAGCTGGTGTAAACGATGTCATGTTCGCCATCGTTGGAACCGCAATGCCGATGCTTCTCCTCTCGCTCTTTGGATCACGCGATTTTGGAAGGATCTATTCGATCGTTTGCTCAGCGGGCTATGTCGTCGGTGCTTTTGGAATGCCGGTCATGATGAAGGTTTACGGCATGGCAGGGTCATTCCAGGGAGTATTTATCTTCTGCATTGCCTGCAACCTTATGATTACTGCGTTTGCTATCGTTTCCGGCTTTCTCAATAAGGCTGCTGAAAAGTAATAAGCGCCGATTTGCATCGGCATAGATTGCCATGCAACAGGGGTCGACTCCAAGCCAGACTGGAGTCGACCCCTGTTTTCGTTTTAGAGGTTGCCCGCAGGCACCATGGGTGCCAACATGCGCTTCAGCTTGGCTGGTTTATTTGAACATAAGCTCGACTATTCCCGCCCAAACCGCTTTTTCATCAATATCCTCACCTTGAGCGACCGTATTGCTTGCTCCCTCCAGAACGGTATAAAAAATTTGTACGTAGAGCATTACGTCGGCGCTATCGGAAAACGCGCCAATCTCTACACCATGAAGAAGGATGTCTTTAAGCGCATCCATGGTTCGTTTGGTCGCCGTCGCTTGACGTTCCTGAACTGCAGGAATTCGATTTGCTTGAACGCTAACCTCGGCCAGCACGCGCCGGCGCTTTTCATCGCTTCGATAGCCACCTATAACTGAATTGCCGAGCTCGATAAGCGCGGCCTTGAACCCGTCCCTATCGACTATTAGCGAGTAGTCGCGCTGATAGTCAATGGTCGGAAACATGCTGTCCAAGAGCGTAGTGAAAATCTCCTCTTTTGAGGGAAAGTAGTAGTACACCGACGGCTTGGATATACCGACAAAGTCGCAAATCTTTCCGATAGACGCTTTGTCATAACCGACTTCTGCCACAAGATCGTACATTGCGTCCAATATTTTTTTTCTTGTGCTCACGCTGCATTTCTCCATTGCAAATCACTTCCGCACTACCAACATTATTAAGGATGGCAACGGAACATCAATTCGTGTCCAAACATGACCACTATATACGGCGAACGGTATGTATCAGTAGGCGAGCGGCAATTATTCAAAATTATCTACCGAACGGTAGGTATAGTAGTACTATAGCAGGTGAAACCCAGCTATTGTCGCGGCCGGACAGCATCGCGGGAAACCCGACGGAAGGACCAACCATGTACGAGAACTATCGTATGCCGGGCGAGTTCGAGAAGCGCTCCAACGTCTATGTGACATGGCTTCCCGATTACATCCGTGCAGAGGGCTACGATAACCGCCAGCCCTGCGTTGACGTGATCAAGGCTCTGCTCGAGTATGGCGACGTTACGGTCAACCTCAATTGCGGCACCCCCGGCTCCTATGAGGAGGCTTGCTCGCGCCTGAAGGAGGAGGGGGTTGATCTCGATCGCATCGAGATCACGCAGTTCGAAGACTCCAACTTCTATGTCCGCGACAACGGCCCCAGCATCATGGTCGACGACAAGGGCCATTCTTATATGGTCAACCCCGCTTGGACCTATTACGGCGTGTGGGACAAGAACTCCCCGGAGTGCCAGTCCGCACGTAAGGCAGCCGTTCACATGGCGGTTGCGCTCGGTTGCTTCGATATCGTCAATTCCGAAATGGTTTCGGAGGGCGGCGACCGCGAGTTTGACGGACACGGCACTCTGATCGCCATCGAGGACACGGAATGCCGCAAGCGTAATCCCGAGTTCACGAAAGAGGAAGTAGAGGCCGAGTATAAGCGCATCTACAACCTCAACAAGGTTATCTGGCTTCCGCAGCCTATGCTCGAGGACGACGACTATCGACTGGGCATCCTCGACGAGAAGGAAGACGGAACTCCCGTCTTTGGCATGAGCTTTGCAGCTCACATTGATGAGATGTGTCGCTTTATCACTCCGAACAAGATTCTTCTTGCCGAGGTGTCCGATGAAGAGGCAGCCTCGAGCAAGGCTGGAGCAGAGTCTCGTCGCCGCATTGAGGCAGCCTACGAGATCCTGAGCAACGAAACGGACTGGGAGGGCAAGCCCTTCGAGATCGTTCGTATGCCCACCGCCGAGCCTATTGAAGTCGTTATCGCCCCTGGCGATGAAGATTACGAGCTCTATAAGGGCTTCATCGACGAAATGGGCGGCAAGTTTATGGATGGCACCCCCTGGCCCGAGGGCCCCGTCCACTTCTACGCCGCAGCGAGCTACTGCAACTTTCTGATTTGCAACGGCGTCGTTCTTGGCCAGCGTTATTACCACGAGGGCATGAGCGAGGTCGTGAAAGAGAAGGATGAGCAGGCCAAGGCAGTTCTTGAGAGCTGCTTCTCCGATCGCAAGGTCATCATGATTGATTCCCTCGCGCTTAACCTGTCCGGCGGCGGCGTGCACTGCTGGACTAAGGACGTGGCGGCCAGTCGTTAGTGAGCCTTAGAGCCTGCGCTCTTTGGCTTAGGCGCCACATGTACCGCTCCCCGAGGGATATCCGTGTTTTCCTCGGGGACACATTCAACAATAATTTTGATAATAATTCGAAAGGAAATAGGCATGAACAACAGCCTCCGCGGTCGCGACTACATCAACATCCATGATCTCTCCTCCGAGGATTTCCGCTATCTCATCGATCTTGCCTGGAACCTTAAGGCTCAGAAGAAGTCTGGTGTCGACCAGCGCTACTTCCCCGGCAAAAACGTCCTCGCCAACTTTGAGTGGGGCTCGACCCGTACTCGTTGCGCATTCGAGACCTCCTGCAATGATTTGGGCATGGGCTTTACTTATCTGACCAACTCCCACATGGGTGACTGCGAGACCGTCAAGGATGCCATGCGCGTCTTTAACGGCATGTACGATCTCATCGTCTACCGCGCACAGAAGGACGAGCAGTTCCTCTATGACGTCGCCGACCTGGTTGACATCCCGGTCATCAATGCCCTTACTCTCGGCGATCACCCGACTCAGATGCTCGCTGACGCTCTTACGATGGAAGAGCAATGGGGCGGTCTGCGTACGAGCCGCGGCAAGAAGATGGCTTTCGTTGGCAACTGCGCCGGCGCCCCGGTGTGGTATGGCCGTCTGTGCGCTATGCTCGACATGGACTTCCTCGCCATCGGCCCCGACGACCTCCGTCATCAGATGTGCAAGGAAATGATCGAAGAGGTGGAGGCCTGCTACGCCAAGTACGCTCCCAATAGGACCTTTACCATCACCTCTGACCTCGATGCCCTGGATGGCGTTGACGTTATCGTTACCGAGGAGTGGCGCTACATCAACCCCGAGTGCGGAGAAGAGGTTCTGGATCCCGACGACTACAACTCCTGGTTGGGCGATGCCGAGTCTCTGTACCCCTATCGCGTCACCAGCGAGCTGTGCAAGCGCACCAACAATCCCGACATCTTCTGCATGCATGAGCTTCCCTCTGTCCACAACGCGGATCACCGTGTTGGCAAGATGCTCCTCGACCAGTGCAAGAACGACCTTCATCGCGAGATCATCACCGAGGGTTTCGAGATTGCCGACGAGTGCTTTGAGGCCAACGCTTCGGTCATCTTCCGTGAGGCAGAGAACCGTCAGCACACCATCAAGGCCGTTATGTGTGCCCTTCTGGGTCTCTAGGAGATGCGTCAATGGAAAATGCAAAGTTAAAGAGCAGCAAGGTTTACGCATGGGTTCTCGTAATCGCGCTCGGCCTTATGTCTGCCGGCACGACCGGATCCTATAGCGTCATCGCGGGCTCCTTCGTCGCACCCGTGTGCGAGGAGTTCGGGTTTGACTATTCCATCTTCTCGTATTACTTCACCGCAACGCTCATTGGTCTTGCGGCAGCTCTTCCGTTTGTCGGAAAACTCATTCCCAAGGTCGTTGGCAAGGTTTGGCTCCCCGTTGTCGAGCTTATTTTGCTCGCTGCCGGCGCAGGCATGGCCTTCTACACCGAAGTCTGGATGTTCATCGCCGCTGGCGCCCTGATTGGCGTTTGCTTCGCCTTCACCACCGGCGTCGCTATGTCCGACGTTATTGACCAGTGGTTCAAAAAATCTGGTGGCCTGGCAATCGGTCTCGCTTGGGCAGTGAACTCGATTTACATGCTCATCATGAGTCCCGTCATCACCTCTGTCATCGAGGCCGCTGGCTGGAGAACTGGTTATCTGGTGCTCGCCGGTGTTTCCGCAGTGCTCATTCTCCCAGCTTCCATTCTGATCATCCGCTACAAGCCTCAGGACAAGGGCATGCTGCCCTATGGCTACGTCGAGGGCGAGACGGTCACCGAGACCGAGGAGACGACCGAGGATAGCACGCGTGGCGTTAGCTATGCGCGCGCCATTAAGTCGCCTGCCTTCTTCTTCTGCATCGGCTTCCTCTGTCTCGTTCAGCTCACTTGCTGCATGAACCAGCTCTTCCCGACGTATGCTTCCGAGGTTGGTTTTAGCCCCATGGTGGGCGGCTTCATGGTATCCGCTGCATCGCTCTTCGATCTGTTCCTCAATCCGATCGTCGGCACCACTTGCGATAGGTTCGGCAGCACGAAGGCCATTCTGGGCTGGCTCGCTGTCTCCATCCTCTCCTTTGTCATGCTCATGATGAGCAGCGGCAACTCGACGCTCAGCATCCTCGCAGCAGGCGTGAACGACGTAATGTACGTCATCGCTGGCACTGCCCTGACCGTTTTGGTTATGGATGTCTTTGGCTCCCGCGATTTCGGTCGCATCTTCGCGCTGATCTGCTCCGTGGGCTATATCGTCGGCGCCTTTGGCATGCCCGTTATGATGAAGGTCTCTGAGCTTGTCGGCTCCTTCCAGGGCGTCTTCATCTTCTGCATCGCATGCAACGTTATTATCGGCCTGTTCTTGCTGCTGGCAAAAAAGACTGGTAAGAACCTCTCCTGGGACGAATAGTTCGATTCGTCTTAGACATACGCTGTAGGGCTTAACCTGCAGCCGCTTTGGGGCATCGACTAACATCGGTGCCCTTTTTCATCGAATGTGACAAAGGAGCAGCCACTTTGTCACATTGAGTGGCATGTAAATCGAGGTCTAATACTTTTCCGAGAAGTGAACGGCCATACTTGGGCCTCCGAAGCATCGACATTTTTAGACGTCAAACCCGCAGGATTTGGCTGGCAAAACCGCAGGAAATTGCATCTCGAAAGTGCCGATGCTTCGGGGGCCCTTTTTCACTCGTTCACTTCTCGGGAAAAGTATTAGACCTCGTTGTATGGGGTGCGGCTGGAGGGTGGTCATCGTTCAGTAGCTACCTCTTCCTTGTGAATCGCCTGAAGCGCAAGGCATAATGCATGTGACAAAGGGACGGCCCCTTTGTTGTGTTGATATGAGAGAAGAGTAGATGATCCTTTCGCTGGCCCCTATGGAGGGGATTACCGGGCATGTGTTCCGTCGCGTGCATGCGGAGTGCTTCGGCGCGCTCGATTGCTATTACACGCCGTTTTTGCCGCCGCCGCGGGTGGGAAACCGCTTTGGTGGCAAGGCGTTTAAGGAGATCGATCCTGCCAATAACCAGGGGCTCAACGTGGTGCCTCAGCTGATGTCCAAGAACGCGGACGAGTTTGTGTGGGCGGCACAGGTGCTCGCCGACATGGGCTATCGCGAGGTCAATCTCAACTTGGGTTGTCCTTCGGGAACGGTTGTCGCCAAGGGCAAAGGATCGGGCTTTTTGCGCAACTTGGACGAGCTCGAGGTGTTCTTGAGTGACGTGTGTGAGCGCTCTCCGCTGCCGGTATCGGTCAAGACCAGGTTGGGGTTGGAAAGTGATGACGAGTACGAGCGCGTGCTCGATTTGTATTGCCGCATGCCGCTGGCGGAGCTGATCGTGCATCCGCGCGTACAAAAGGACCGCTATACGGGCATGCCGCGCAAGGAGTTTTACGGCAAGACGTTGGAGCGGGCGCCGTTTCCCGTGGCCTATAACGGTGACATTTTTGATCTTGAGGATATGGACGCGCTGGTGGAGGCCTATCCCGGCACGCGCCATGTGATGTTGGGGCGTGGCCTGCTCGCGAATCCCGCGCTGGCTCGCATGGTCAAGGGCGGCCCTGCTGCAACGGCTGCTGAGCTGCAGCGCTTCCACGACACGCTGTTTGCGGCATATGCAGAAGAGATTGGCGGCAATGCGGTCTTCCGCATGAAGGAGTGGTGGTTCTACGCCAAGTGCGCTTTCGCTGATCCCGCTACCGTCCACAAGATCGTACGCAAGACCAAAAAGGTCGACGAATACCGCGCTGCCGTCGAGCACGTCTTTCGTGAACAGCCGCTTGCACCCACAGCTCGCTTCCACGGCTAACTAGTCATCGGGGGCGTTCTTTAACGACTGGTCATTTAAGGACGTCCCCAACGACTATGTAGCAAAAAGCTGTACACCAGCATCCAAAGATGTCGAAAAATGTCGGCTTTGGATGCTGGTGTACATGTTTGGGTGCGGTGGGTAACTAGGCAATCATTGCATCGAGCGTGATGAGCTCCCTGAGTCGCTCCGTGCGTGTTTGCCCATGGCGCTTTGCTTTTGCGTCAAACGCATCAAGAACAGACTCACCCACACGTGCCGATAAAACAACGCTTGGCTCATCGGAGATCGACGGCCTTCCCAGCTTGATGGTGCGACCCTTCGGCCACTCATCTTTTTCGTATGCCTCCGCGGCTTTCTCCAACTCTCCGGGAGCAAACCCCATCATCTTTTCGAGCTGCTTAGCGTCCATAGCGCCTCCTATCGATCGGCATAATGTCGAGCAGAGGTCAACGGATACTCTTTTTGTATACAGTTTTGTAGACAATAATACAAACAGTTTATCAGGCTAATTAGCTTGTTTTGACCCGCGTGTTCGATAGGAAATGAGCATTGACGGCTTCGATACTCCTTTGCTTTTCAGCCTGGAATTTGGATGCTCATTGAACTTCCGGAGGGGAGCGCTTTATTAAGCTATCGAGATTCTGAGCAGGAGCTCTCACTGGTCTTCGATAATGGGACCAGCTTAATTCGCGACACAGTGTGTCGCGAATGGGAGTAGTCGTTAGGTGTCCTTCAATGGCTAGTCATATAAGAACGTCCAAGTGCCGGATTTTGTCATTTAGTGTCGTCCTCAGCGGCTATTCTGGAGTGTCGTGGTCAAAAAAGGGCAAATATGAGTACTGTTGCCATTATAGTTGCATTTATTTTGCTATAAATAGTAGCTCCTGATGAGATTTGTTCCCATTAGGAGCTACTTTTATTGAACATATGAGGAGAAATAGCGTCGTCTACGGACGTATGGAACGTTGAATAGTTCCTGAAGTGATCAAAATCGCTGCTACTAAACAGGTAGCAGTACTCATATTTGCCCTTTTTTGACCACAGCCCTCTCGGAAACCTTTCCAGAGGCGTCAAACAGCCATAATCCAAAGGTCGCCTCAAACAATTAGCCGGCTAAGAGCGTCCATGACTACCCAAAAGCTGTATGCCAGCATCCAAAGATGTCGAAAAATGTCGACTTTGGATGCTGGTGTATATGTTTGGGTCGTATGGGCTGGGGCCCTGGACGGACAGAGCGTGCGTACTAGAGCAGATTCTCCTGCAGCCATGCGATGATGTCGCTCGATTCGTAGAGTGGTTTGCCGTCGATGAACAGGCAGGGAACCTGGCGTTTTCCGCCGACGGCGATGAGTGTCTGCTCGGCTTCGGTATCGGTCGAGATATTGCGCTCGGGGATGGTCACACCGTTATCGGCAAGGAATCGCTTGACTTTTATGCAATACGGGCAGCCGGTCATAACGTACAGCGTGAGCTCATGATTAGTAGCCATAGGTCTCCAATCGGTTGAGGTTTTGATTGAAATACCCAAAGCTGCCGCGGTCTATGCGCGCGTCAACGACGACTCGATGGCCTGTACCAGAAACGCCGTGGCTCCGGTGCCGCAGGGCTTGTCGTAGTAGTCAACAAAGCGCTGGTCGGCAAGATAGCCGTGGGCGAGGCCCAGGTACGCCTCGTCTTGGGGCTCGCATCCCCAGTTGAGGGCAATCCAGCGACGATGCATCGTGACAAGCTTGCGAGCCTCGCTTCCATCCGGTTCGCCGTCGCTGATGGCAAACGAGAGCTGGCCCAGAATAGCGCGTTCAAGTTCTTTCATGTCGTTCCATGTCTGAGGGTCCATGTCCAGCAGCGCTTCGTTTGCTGCGTCGATCGCCTCGTCGCCGTAGCGCTCCCGCGCCTCGGCACCGTAGCGCTCCTCGTTTTCCTGCACGGTGCGCCAGCGCTCCAGTTGCGGCAGGACGGCGCCCATGAGCGAGACGGCTTCGTCGAGCGACATACCTGTGTTTTGTGCTAGCCGTGGGGCGCAATCCTCGATCATCGCCTCCATGGTGGTGTCGTAGGTGTACTTGCCGTGGTCGTAGCACCACTTGCAGTAATGATCGGTCGCGGTGCCCGCAGCGTCGGTGCCGCAGTTGTCGGGCGTGAGTATCATGCCGCAGCTCTGGCAATAATGCTCGGGCATTTCGAGCAGATGAGACAGTGGCTCGCCGGTCACGGCGGCAATGAGCTTCATCATGTCGATGCCCGGTGTGACCTCGCCGCGCTCCCAACGGCTGACGGCTTGGCGTGTGACGAAGAGTTTGGCGGCGAGCTGCTCTTGGGTAAGGCGATGGGCGCGACGGATAGCGATGAGCTTTTCTGCAAAGGCCATAGCAGTTCCTTTCTGCTGGTTGATGGCTTAAGCATACGCGGCAGCAGGTGCCCTTCCAAGCAACCGTTGGTTGCACGACAGGGGACCGCGGCGAAGAATTGCGCGCAACGCCCCACACCTTCATGCCGTACAATGGCCGGCATGGAACCTATTGCACACATACATACCGATCTGCCGCAGAAGTTCGGCATTCCGCGCAACAGCTTTTTGGCGCCTCATCTGCAGGGACGAATCGTCTTTGAGCCGGAATTTGCCTCCAGTGCGGCGGTTGAGGGTCTGGACTCCTTCTCTCACCTGTGGCTGCTGTGGCGCTTCGAAAACGGAACGCCCGGCGGCACGGCTAAGGATATAGCTGCCGATGCCAAGGCGCAGGACAGGTCCGGCACCAATGCCAAGTGGTCGAAGACCGTGCGCCCGCCGCGTCTAGGCGGGGCCGAGCGTGTGGGCGTCTTTGCCACGCGCAGTCCGTTTCGCCCTAATCCTATCGGGCTCACCTGCGTCAAGCTTGATCGTGTCGAGCTCACCGACGATGGCCCCATCATCCATGTGCTGGGGGCCGACCTGCGCGATGGCACGCCCATCTACGACATTAAGCCCTACATTCCATTTGCCGACTGTCACCCGGATGCGACGGGCGGCTGGATTGAGGGTGCTCCGTGGCAAGAGCTCGATGTTGAGTTCCCGCAAGCGCTGCAGGATATGGTCCCGCCCGCAAAGCTCCCCGGCTTGGTCGAGGTCCTTCGCCAAGACCCGCGCCGCGCAGGCAGCAAGCACGAGCCAAACCGCGTTTATCACTTGGCTTACGCCGGGCTCGACATATCGTTTGCGGTCGATGAAACCCAGCTAACCGTAGTTGCCGTCAACGGCGCGCAAGACTAACCAGCCATTCGTCCGCACCCGTCAAATTAAGCGCCAAACCCCGCGCTAAAACCGCCCGCGCTGGTGGACAATAACGCCTATCGAATCATTCCGCTCTGCACGGGAGTCCAGCATGAAATACGACTTCACTTCAATCATCGACCGCCACGGCATGGACTCCATTGCCGTTGACTCTTGGGGCGAGGTCCCCGGTATGGCCCCGAACGCACCCGACGAGGGCTTCGACCGCATACCCATGTGGGTGGCGGACATGAACTTCGCCACGGTGCCCACGGTCCAGGAGCACATCATTCAGCGCGCCCATCACCCCATGTTTGGCTACTTCAATCCGCGTCCCGAGTACTTCGATCGCATCATCGAATGGCAGAGCCGCCGTAATGGCGTCGAGGGCCTGGCACCTGAGCATATCGGCTATGAAAACGGCGTGCTGGGCGGTGTCGTGTCGACGCTGCGCGCGTATGTCCAGCCGGGCGATGCGGTACTGGTCCACAGCCCCACCTACATCGGCTTTATCAAGTCCATCGAAGCCGCGGGCTATCGCATTGTCCACAGCCCGCTTAAGCTCGACGACCAGAGCGTGTGGCGCATGGACTTTGAGGACATGGAGCACAAGCTCGCCCAAAACCACATCCATGCCGCGGTGTTCTGCTCGCCGCACAACCCCTGCGGCCGCGTATGGGAGCGCGACGAAATCGAGCGTGCCATGGACATCTATCGCCAGCACGATTGCGTGGTGATCTCGGACGAGATTTGGTCCGATATCATCCTGCCGGGGCACAAGCATATCCCGACGCAGTCGGTGAGCGAGGATGCCCGCATGCGCACGGTTGCCCTCTATGCGCCGAGCAAGACGTTTAACCTGGCGGGCTTGGTCGGCAGCTATCACATCATCTACAACGAGACGCTGCGCGACCGCGTGTGCGCCGTGTCCAACAAGACTCACTACAACGAGATGAATGTCCTCTCCATGCATGCGCTTATCGGTGCCTACCAGCCGCAGGGCTACGAGTGGGTGGACGAGCTCAACCAGGTGCTTGCCGGCAATACCGAGTACTTCTGCACGTATGCAGAAAAACACTGGAAGGGCGTCGCGTTTTCGCGTCCGCAGGGCACGTATATGGTGTTTCTGAACTGCACCGAGTGGTGCCGCGAGCATGGCCGCGATATTCAGTGGCTGCTCGACGAGGGGGCGCGCGTGGGCGTGGGGTATCAGGACGGCCGTCCGTTCCACGGACTCTGCCACATTCGCGTGAATCTGGCGCTGCCGCTTTCGCGCGTAAGGGAAGCGTGCGACCGCTTGGACCGCCACGTTTTTAATGCACGGTAAGTGAGCGCTGCATGCGGGGCCTTCTGCCAAGTCGGCTGGAAGGCCCCGCATGGTAAAACGTCTGTAACCATTGGGCACTCGTGTGGTTTTATTTGCTATTATCTTTAGCCATTTCAGTCTGTAAACAGGATCGTCTGGAGCTCGATGAAAAGACCCCGTCGCTCGGTTGCCATTTCGTTGTTTGTTGCGCTTGCAGTGGCGAGTGCCTTTGTCATAGCGATAGCTGGCTGTTCCGGGCACAATGACGAAGCCTCGACGCCAGCATCAAAAGGCCCGGACGCCACGCAGGTAAAGGACGACGACCTTAAGACGCTCAACGTCGGAAGCGACCTCTATCCACCGTTTGTGTATACCGACGAGTACGGCGATATTGTTGGCCTGGATGTCGAGATATTGACCGAGGCTTTGGCCCGCATTGGTTATAAGCCAAAATACCAGCTGATCGACTGGGAAAAGAAGAAAGAGCTGCTGGCGAGCGGCGAGCTCGATTGTGTCATGGGCAGCTTTAGCATGACGGGTCGCGAAAACGAGTATCGTTGGGCCGGCCCGTATCTTGCGAGCCGCCAGGTGGTCGCGGTCGATCCCCAGAGCGATATCTACACGCTTGCCGATCTTGAGGATAAGATCGTGGCGGTTCAGTCCACCACTAAGCCCGAGGGCATTTTGCTCAATCGCACAAATGAAAACGTTCCGCAGATCAAGGAACTCTACTGCTTTTCGGACCGTTCATGCCTGAACCCGGCACTCGTCGAGGGCCTGGTCGACGCCATCGCCGCGCATGAGTCCTTGCTGCTCACCTACGAAAAAGACTATGGCGTAACGTATCGCATTTTGGATGAGCCGCTGCTAGAGGTTGGTTTGGGCACCGCTTTCGATATCAACGATACGCGCGGCATCGACGTTAAGCTCACTCATGCCTATCAAGAAATGCTTGCCGATGGCACCATGGAACGTCTGGTGTCAAAGTACTTTGATGACCCTTCGCCATTTTTGAATATGGAGGGCCTGTCATGATCGATGCGCCTGACCACGCCGTAGAGGAGCGGGGCAATCGTTCGGCAGGGGCATGGCTCCTTGTCGCTCTGCTGGGGATAGCGCTCTCGGTTGCTGCCGGCATGATGAGCTACGGTTACATGACGGCCCAAGCCGAGCAGCGCTTTGCCGACGTTGTCGATTACGTGGCGACGCAGAGTCTTTCCTACGATGCGTTCAACAGCGCCTATGCGACCAAAAACCTGATTCGCGTTATGGAGATTGCCGGAGAGGCTGCTCGCGATATGGAGCGCGACGGTTCGGTGGATAACGCCATGCTGGAGCAATATGCCGACCAGTTCAACGTGAGCGCGCTGATCGTGACGGACGCATCGGGCAATTTGGTGTCCGAGTCCTCGACGGGCGATGTGGGCTACGAGTCTCTCGCTACGTATCTCAAGGAAGCGCCCGTGCTGGAGGTGGCAACCCATCCACTTAAGTCCTATACCGCCCGCATTACGCTTTCGGATGATTCGGTTGCAGACATTGGTTGCGTGGCTCGGCAGGATGGCGAGGGCATCGTTATCGCGGTAAGGCATCAGAGCGCGAAGGCGGTTGCAAGCAATACGCTCAAACTGCAGAGTTTGCTCGAAGGCTATGAAACCATCGATAGCGGCAATATCGTGATCGAAAGCGACGGCAAGGTCGTTGCGACCAATGCCGTTGAACCCACCATATTGGGCGTATTCGATCTGCCTGCGACGGATGTCTTCATTGTCGATGGTATTAAGGATCGATGCCTGGCTGGTAAGGTCAAATTGATTAACGCCAACGGCGAGTGGTATTTGGGTACATTTGGAAAAGCGCACAAATTCTATGTGTACACCTATGCCTCGGCGCGGCATTACTTCGAGATCGTCGCCGCCGTTGTCGCCTGCGTGCTGGTGCTCTACGGCGGTGCAATAGCCGCTGTTGTGATGATGCGTCGCCGTGCCGAGCGCCAGCGCATGACCGACCTGTTGCTGCAGGAGCGCGACTATGGCGACAAGCTGGCAAAGGCGGCGCGTGAGGCCTCGTCTGCCAACTCGGCAAAGACAGAGTTTCTGCGTCGCATGAGCCACGATCTGCGCACGCCCATCAACGGCATTCGCGGCATGGTCGAGGTTGGCGATGCCAATGCGGACGATCTGCAAAAGCAGACTGAGTGCCGCTCGAAAATCTGGACGGCATCGGGACTGCTGCTCGACCTTGCCAACGAGGCACTCGATATGAGTCGCCTGGAGAGCGGGCAGGTCGACCTGAACCTCGTACCCACAAATTTGGTGGCACTCAACTGTGAAGTGCGCGATATTCTGGAGCGCCAGGCCGAGGAGCGTCTGGTGACAATTATCTGCGACCAGTAGACGCTTAATCATCCCTATGCTCGGGTGAGCGTGACGCACCTCAAGCGCTTGTTGCTCAATATTGCCGGCAATGCCGTCAAGTACAACCGCCAGGGCGGCTATGTTCGCCTGGTGTGCCGCGAGGTGGAGCCAGCGGATGGCGCCCCCGTCTATGAATACACGATCGCCGACAATGGTATTGGCATGAGCGAGGAGTTCCAACAGCACCTCTACGAGCCGTTTTGCCGCGAGGAGCAACAGGTGGAAGGCGCCTCATCGGGAACTGGCCTGGGCGCGCCTATCGCAAAACAGTTAGTCGAGCTTATGGGCGGAACCATGAGTTTTACGAGCGTCTTGGGGCAGGGGACGACGTTTACCATCCGCCTGCCGTTCGAGAAATGCAAACGCTCCGAGATTCCTCAGGCAGTTCGCGCGGATGCGGGCGATGGCGATGCGCTCCAGGGCTTGCGCGTTTTGCTCGTAGAGGATAACGATCTGAATGCCGAGATCGCGCAGTTTACACTCAGCCGTGCCGGTGCCGTCGTGACGCATGCTAAGGATGGCGAGTCTGCCGTTGAGGCGTTTGCCGCGAGCGCACCGCACGAGTACGACGTGGTGTTGATGGACATCATGATGCCCGGTATCGATGGCCTTGAGGCCACGCGTCGGATTCGAGCACTCGATCGCGAGGATGCCGCGACCACGCCGATTATCGCCGTGAGTGCCAACGCCTTTGCCGACGACCGCAGACTTTCGCGCGAGGCGGGCATGGACGCGCACCTGAGTAAACCCGTGAGCTCGCAGGAGCTCGTTGAGGCGCTTGCGCACATAGCTGCCGACGCTTCATAAGCATATGGCCCGGTTCCAAGGTGGGTTGGAACCGGGCCATATTGCTATTTGTGAGTTTTGCTTTTGAGGCTTACTTTTCTTGAATCTGCTTGCCGCAGAGATGCTCAATCGTAATCTCGTAGAGTTGGACGCCCTTAATGTCCTTGGCGATTTCCTCTTCGACTTCTTCGGCAGAAGGGTAGTACTTAAGCGCGAGCTGGCGGACTTTATCCTCGATAAACGCGGGGGTGTCATTCGCCAGGCGACAACGGCCAAAGACCACGGTGCTCATTACGTAGGGAGCCCAGTCACCGTCCTGGTACCACTCGTTGCCGTAAACGGTAAAGCAGACTTTGTCATCGCGCTTGAGTGAATCGACCTTGTGGCCGGCCTTGGCGCCATGGAAGTAAATCTTGTCGTGCTCGGTGTCAAAGAAGTAGTTGACGGGAATGGCGTACGGGTAGCCATCGTCGCCGTTGACGGCAAAGACGCCGCGCTTGCAGGTAGCGAGCAGCTCGCGCGCTTCCTCGTCGGTGATGGCGCGTTTCTTTCGGCGTAAGGGCCTAAACATTGTTGGCTTCCTTTCTGGTCGTGCGTGGTGGTTGAGCACAAACTATAGCGAAAACTATAGCGAAACGGATCCGTTTTTCTTGATGCGGGCGAGTATGTTTTTGAGCTTGTTAAAGTCGAGCGGTTTGGACAGATGGGCGTTCATGCCGGCGTCGTGTGCCGCCTTGGCGTCTTCGGCAAAGGCATTGGCGGTGAGCGCGATGATGGGGATATCGGCTGCATCGACCTTCTCGCTCAGACGAATCGCGCGGGTTGCCTCGTAACCGTCCATGTCCGGCATCATAATGTCCATCAGGATCGCATCGAAGCTGCCGGCGGGATGAGACAGGTACAGATCGACGACTTCGTTGCCGTTGACGGCGCGGGTGACCACGACGCCCTCGGATTCTAGCAGCGCCTGGGCAATCTCGGCATTCAATTCGTTGTCTTCGGCGAGCAGCACGTTCATGTTGGCAAGCGAGCAGTCGAGCGCCTTCTCGACCGTATCCGTCCGCGCCTGGGGGTTCTTGTCGATATCGAGCGGAATTTCCACGTAGAACGTGGTGCCCACATGGAGCTCGCTGGTGACTTCGATGGTGCCGCCCATCAGTTCAATAAGCGACTTGACGATTGGCATGCCCATGCCGGTTCCTTGGAACTTGCTGCGCGCATCGTCACCTTCTTGGGCAAACGGCTCATAGATATGCTTTAAAAACTTGGGAGCCATGCCAATGCCGGTATCCGAAACGCTAAAGCAAAAGAGCGCGCGCCCGTTATCGAGTGGCTTGGTCTTTGAGCTAAAGGTGACGGAGCCGCCGTGCTTGTTGTACTTAATGCTGTTGTCTAACAGGTTGATCATGATCTGTCGGATATGGGTGGGACTGCCGATCATGTATGGCCCCGTGGCGTACGGCAGACTATTGTCCTGCATTGTGATGCCGTTACTGGACGCGCGGAGCTTGCACAGCACTAGCGTATCGTCACAGAGCTCTTTGAGGTTAAAAGGCGCATGCTCCAGTGTTAGCTTGCGGTCTTCGATTTTGCCCATCTCGAGGATGTCGTTGATCAGCGAGAGCAGGTGATTGGCGGCAACGCGCGCCTTGGCACGGCTCTCGCGGGCGACTTGCATATCGCCTTCCTTCAATTCCTCGATCTCGATAAGGCCCAGGATACCGTTGAGCGGCGTACGGATGTCGTGGCTCATGCGCGTGAGGAATGCCGTCTTAGCGGCGTTGGCAGCATCGGCTTTTTTGCGCTCGGTTCGAGCGCGCACGAGCGCCCAGATGAGCAGGACGATGCCGACCGACAACATACCGATGAGGGTAGCTGCAATGGCGGTGCGGTTGCGATAAAGGAATTGAAGCGTGTTGGATTCCTGGGCCGTGTACGACGTGGAGGAGAAATTGCTTGCGGAGAGCGATTCTCCGGCATTGATGATGCCCTTGTTGATGATTCCCAACAGCTCGGGTTTTCCGCGCGAAATCCAGCACGAGATCTCACAGGTGTCAGGGAGCTCGGTCGTCTCGCAGTCCTCGAGATCGTAACGGTCACCGATGGTTTTTACGCGTGAACTGGGAGCGACGATGCAGTGCGCCGTTCCCTTCCTGAGGGCGTCGAACGCTTCATCGTCGGATTGGTATTCGGTTACGGTCGCTGTGGGGAACAGACTTTCAAGTGCATTTTTGTTGACAAACGATGATTTGGTGCAGGCGATGTTCTGAAGGTCTTTGTTCAGGCTGCTGCCGGTGTGGATGGCGGTGAGGGGTATGGTCCCCAACGATATCGACTGCACAACGCCTGTTTGCTCGGCAAACCAGTAATCTCGGTATACCGGCAGCGCAACGTCTATGCTTCCCTTTGACAGGGCCTTTGACATCATCTTGTAGCTATCAAAGGCGACGGTTTTGACCGTAATGCCAAATTTATCGTGTAGCGTCGTCGCAAGCGATGCGAGCGAGCCTTCCATTTCGCCGTCTTCGTCCTCGTTGCAGTAGGGGAGTTTGCCCGTAATGTAGCCGAGCGTGATGGTGTTGTCATTTGCTTTGAGCCAGGAACGTTCGGGGCCGTTGAGCGATGATGAGCCGCTGTTTTGGGTCGAGTAGTGAGATTTTACTTCGTCGTTATAGCGTGGGTTGACGCGGGCGATTGCCGTCATGGCAGCATTGATGTCGTCCATCAGGTCGGGGCGGCTTTTGGGAACGGCAAAGTAGTAGTCGTTCGAACCAATGTAGAACATGGGGGAGGCATTGGGCGACGAGATTGTGTCGTTCATGATGACGGCATCGACTTCGTCGTTTGCGAGCGCGTCAAAGAGATCGGATCCTCCGTCATACTCCTTGTATGTGCAGGCGATTCCTTCGCTGGCGAGCCATTGCTGGCCAACGAAGGTTTGCATGACGTCGGGGTTGCAACCGATAGTGAGACCCTGGAGTGCTTGAGGGTCACCCTTTGCAAGGTCGTCACGGTCGGGCCTGGCGTAGATGTAGTAGCGCTCGGTGCCCTCGGGGTTCGAGGAAAAGAGCAGCTTTTGGGCACGTTCCTCGGAGTAGGAGATGTTGGGCATGAGGTCGATCTCGCCTGCCTCGAGCATGTCCATAAGCTCGGTGAAGGTGCCGGAGACGTATTCGTATCGCCAGCCGGACGTGTAGTACGACAGGGTCTGGAGGTACTCGTAACCCCATCCCGAGAGACGCTCGCCGGGGGTGCCGTCCTGGAAGCCCTCGTTGCTGACGAGCCAGCCGACGCGGACCGTCTTGACTTGCTAATCGGTATTGGCGGCATAGGCGGGGGCGGGCATGATGGTGCTCAGTACGGCGAGCGCGGCAAGCGCGACGGCCAGGGTGCGATATATAACTGAACGAAGGACTGTGGCAGCTCTCACATGCAATCCTAACGAATCGAGACATTACCGCATAAGGATACCAGCTCAGCCTGCCCAGCCGGCAGCTGCACCGCTAAACGGTCCCGCCCGGCAGTTGGGGACAGTCCCTTTCTGCCGGCACAAAAGGAACGTCCCTAACTGCCGGTTGTGGGACAATACCGAGCGAACGAGATTGGACGTCTGGGAAAAGGGGTCGCGATGAACAAGTTGAGGACGCTTGCCGACGTACTGCGACAGGCCGGCTTTGCGCGCATCACGGGTCTGTTTCTTATCTTTTACCTGCTGTGCTCGACGGCTGTCTGGCTGTCCGAGCCCACGACCCTCACGTTTGGCGATGGTCTCTGGTTTAGCTTTGAGACGGTCTCGACGATCGGCTTTGGCGATATCCCCGCCGAAACGCCGGTTGCCCGCGGCATTACCGTTATCCTAAGCGTCATCAGTATCTTCTATATCGCCATGCTTACGGGCGTGGCGGTGAACTACTGCAATACGCTCATCAAGCTGCGCCAAAAGGACACCATGGCGCGCTTTATGGACGATCTTGAGCATTTGGAAGAACTCGACCGCGATGAGCTCGCCGATTTGTCGCGCCGTGTGCGCGAGTACCGTCGCCGGCAACGATAGAACGGGTGCCGCGCGTCACGACGAGGGGGATTGCATATGAACATCACGGTGTACCTGGGCGCGAGCGTCGGTAATGACCCGGCGTTTCTACCTGCGGTACAGGAGCTGGGCAACTGGATTGGCACCAACGGCCACGCGCTGGTATACGGCGGCTCCAAGTCGGGCCTGATGGGCGCGCTTGCCGATAGCGTGCTCGATGCTGGCGGGCATGTGACGGGCGTTGAGCCGAGCTTTTTTATCGAGGCAGAGTTTCAACACGACGGTATTGACGACCTCATCGTGACGAGCGACATGGCGGAGCGCAAGGCCAAGATGATTGAGCTCGGCGATGCGTTCATCGCATTTCCGGGCGGCACGGGCACGCTCGAGGAGATTGCCGAGGTCATGTCCGCCGTGTCGTTGGGGCATCTGAGCGCGCCGTGCATTCTGTACAACCTGGATGGGTACTACAACGACCTCAAAGCCCTGCTCGGGCATATGATTGATAAGGGGCTTTCGAGCTCGAGGCGCCAACTCGGCATCTACTTTGCCGACGATTTGCGCGAGATTGCCTCGATTATCAACGGATAAGTCTTGAGCCTGCCCCACTATGACTCCCAATGGTGCCGTTTGCGGCGCAGATGGTTGGCTCGTTCGGACAACGCTCGCTCTACAATAAAACGTATCTATGTCGACTTTGACCGCGGGAGGACCCGATGGATAACCTTGCCAAACCCACGAACCGAGCGCTGTTTTTGGTCAGCGTTGCCGTGACCGGTGCACTCGCGGGTGCCGCAGTCTGGCTATTCTTCTTTGCGATGGAGCACGGCATTGATTATTTGTGGACCGAGGTCCCGCATAAGCTGGGTGTCTCTTCGCCCGAACTCGCCAGCGGCCCGTTTGGCTTTTTGCCGTACCCGTTTTTCGTTTGCCTGTTGGGCGGCTTGGTGATTGGCCTGTACGAAAAGATGACGGGCATCAAGACCGACGACCTCAACCAGGTCATGGCCAAGGTCAAGCAAGACGGGCGCTACCCGTACGACAACCTGGGCAAGCTTTCGCTCGCGGCATTGCTGCCGCTGCTGTTTGGTGGAAGTATTGGACCGGAGGCCGGTCTGACCGGCGTTATCGCAGGTCTGTGCAGCTGGGTCGGCGATCGTATGCGTCGCTTTGGCGCCGAGTTTAGGGAGCTCACGCTGCTGGGCACCCAGGCTGCCCTGACGGCGCTCTTTACCGCGCCCGTCTTTGGTTTTGTGGCACCGCTCGCTGGTAGCGCCGACGGCCAGGGCGAAGACGCCGACGATGAGTCCGTGTCCGACGAGGTCACCATCAAGCTGCCCAAGGCGCAAAAGACCGTGGTCTACGGCATTGCGATTGCCGGCGGTCTGGGCACCTACCTGCTGCTTGGCCAGCTTGTGGGCGGCGGCATGGGTATGCCGAGGTTTGAGTCCGCCGAGGTGGGCAACCTGGAGCTTACCTGGCTCATTCCTCTGTCGCTGATCGGAACAATCTGCGGCTGGCTGTACTTTGTCTCTGAGCACGCGAGTGAAGTGCTTGCCCACGCAATAGGGGAGCACCCCATCGCTAAGGCCATGCTGGCCGGTCTGGTACTTGCCGCCTGCGGTACGGCTCTGCCCTTCACCATGTTTGCCGGCGAGACCCAGGCCGACGTGCTCATGGAAACCTATCTGACCATTCCCGCCGGCGTGCTTATCGCGACCGGTCTGGTCAAGGCCATGCTGACCCCCGCTCTTATCAACTTGGGCTGGCGCGGCGGTCACTTCTTCCCCGTTATCTTCTCAGGCGTAAGCCTGGGCTATGGCCTTGCCATCCTCACCGGCGCAGATCCGGTCTTTTGCGTCGCCGTCTGCACGGCATCGACGATGGGTGCGGTCATGCGCCAGCCTGTCATGGTTGTGGGCCTGCTGCTTATGTGTTTCCCGCTCAAGGGCATCGTTTGCATGATCATCGCGGCTGTCATCGCCGCCGGCATTCCGCTGCCCAAGCCGCTGCGCAAGTAGCACGGTAGCGCGCAGTCAGTACAAACATCTCAAGTCCGGTGCGGGCGCTGTGTCACGGATTTGCGGGTGGACTGGATTTCGTTCGGTATCGGCGCTACTTCCAAATTGCAAGCGCGGCGGTGCCCAGTACGATGAGGGCGAGACCGATGGCGCTGCGGCGGGAGAGTTTTTCGTTGAATGCCAGGCGCGCAAATAGCACCGATACGACAATCGATAGTTTGTCGATCTGCACCACGACACTCACCTGGCCTGCAGCGATGGCATAGTAATAGAGCAGCCACGATGCTCCAGTCGCGATGCCCGATGTTGCGAGAAATGTGAGTTCGCGCCGGTCAGCGTGCGCGACCTGCTCCAGTTTTCCCTTGGCTGCCACGATTGCCCATGCCATAACCAGTACCACGCAGGTGCGGATTGCCGTGGCCAGGTTTGACTCGATGCCTTCGATGCCGATCTTGGCGAGGACGGAGGTGAGTGCCGCGAACACGGCGGCGCCGAGGGCGTAAGCGAGCCAGGTTCGGTCTTGCTGCTGCTCGGGTTCGGCGGACTGCTTCTTCTCGATCATTAAAAACGTGCCGAGGGTGATGACAGCGGTTCCCACGAGCTTAACCGCAAGGTTGCTCGTCTCGTCAAAAAGCGCGATGGCGACCAGCGCGGCGAGCACGGTGCTCATCTTGTCGACCGGTACGACCTTATTGACATTTCCGATGCTCAACGCCTTAAAGTAACAGATCCACGAAGCACCGGTAGCGAGTCCCGAGAGGACGAGAAAGAGCCAGGATCTGGGTTCGATGCTGCCAATGGTTCCAATGGATCCAGAAATGCCCGCCATTGCCCAGGCGAAAACGAGCACCACGCAGGTGCGAATGGCCGTTGCGACATCGGAGTCGGTCTGCTTGATGCCGCATTTGGCCAAGATGGATGTGATGCCGGCAAAGAATGCTGACGCAAATGCTGCGACAACCCACGACACGGGTGCGGTGCCTCCTTGGATAATGGGTTTATCCTGCGAGTTTTATGGACATGAGGATACCGCCCCACCATGAAGGTTTGATATGGCCGCGGCGAGACGGGGGTTATGTTCCGGGGAGCCATTTGGTGAAGGCTCGAATTGTCGATATGCTGTCGACTTCTCTTTGGTTTCCAAGATCTAAACGGCATGCTTCGAAGGGCGGCGGCGTTGTTGTTGCTTCGTCTTATCTAGTAAATGAGGTGGCGTGCAGCCCAAGCCCTTTGGCTGTCGATTACAGGTCGCGTGCCCGATAGACCTTGGTGCTGACTGCGCAGCTGATTGCACATAGCGCGAAGGTAAGTGCGGCGATGCCTGCACACAGACAGCCCAGAACGGCGGGATCGGGATTCGCTCCGGCAATCGACATGAGCCAGTTGCTGATGGGGTTGGAGGAGCTCAGCGTGGCCATGGCAAGGCATCCGAGCATGGCAAACAGACCAACGGATAGGCGCAGCGCTTCCATGTGTCCAAAGCGAAAGAACAGCGGCTGCGACAAAAACACCATCATGAGGGAGATGAGCATTGATGCTGCTGAGGCTATTGCAATCTCAAAGACAATCTGTCCCGTCAACGGGATACCCGCGCTGTTGAAGAGCGGGAAGGAGACGATGCTCAGAAGCGCGGCGGCGCACGCCGTGACAGCCGAGAAGACAATGATGCTCAGGTAGCGTGCGCAGATGATGTCTTTACGCGAGAGAGACAGCGTTGCGCGATAGCGCTCCCAACCGTTTTGATTGTCGAAGCCGGCCAGCGAGCTCATGACCATGATGGGTGACATGGCACTGACCGCGCAGGCGCCAGCGCTCATGCCGGAATCGCCGTCCGATGCGTTGGCAAGGGTCAGCGCGACGAATATGAACAGGCCGACGCCCGCGATGCTCGGGACGAGCGTGCGAACGATAGCGAGCTCGGACATAAAGGCGCGTTTCATTTCGAAGCCCCTTTCAGCATGAGGCGCAGATAGTCGTCAATGGTTGCCCGATCGCAGGGAATCTCGGGGAAGGCCTCGAGCGTTTCGCGACGGTTGGGCACGAGCACGTCCACGCTATAGGCGTGGTGGGCGGCACGGGCACCTTCGACGCAAGCCATAAGCTCGGCGGCCTGTGCTTGGGTGCAGTGGGCGATGCCGGCGCGGTCGGTAATGTCCTCGCGCGGCAGATCAAACACAATCGAACCGTTATCGATGCAGATGATGCGGTCGGCGGCACGATCGAGGTCGGACGTAATGTGGCTCGAGAGCAGCACGCTGTGCTGGCCGTCGGCGACAAAGGCAAGCAGCTCATCGAGCAGCTCCTCGCGTGCCATGGGATCGAGGCCCGCGGTGGCTTCGTCCAAAACGAGCAGCTTGGCATTGTGGCTGAGTGCACAGGCAAGCTGCAGTTTCATGCCCATGCCGCGGGAGAGGTCCTTGACCTTTGTCTTGGGATCGAGGCCAAATCGGTTGATGAATCCGGCGAACGTTTCGCGGTCCCATGTGGGGTACGTCGGGCCTACGAGCGACTCGATCTGGCCCACCCTGAGCGTGGAGGGGAAGGGGCACGTGTCCAGGACAAGACCGACGCGGGAGCGTAGATGGCGTTGCGACTCATCGGGCGCGTCGGCGCCACAGCGCTGCCCAAACAGGTGCACTTCGCCGGCATCGAGCTTTATAAGCCCGAGAGCAGCTCGAATCGTCGTTGTTTTGCCGGCACCGTTGGCACCCACAAAGCCGACGATCTGGCCAGGCTCCACGGCAAGCGTGACGTCGCGCAGCGAAAAACGGTCACTCACATGGCGTGAGATGCCTTTGAGTTCTAAAAGGTTTTGCATGGTATAGCCTTTCTTGCAGATGGCTACTGCATGGTTTCGGGGGCTACCAGGTCGAGCATCTCGTGCAGCTTGTCGCGCGTGACGCCCAGGGCCTCGGCTTGGCTTGCCGCTTTCGCGAGCAGCTCTTCGATATGGCAGAGCTGGTTTTCACGCAAGAGCTCTTGGTTGCCGTCGGCGACAAAACAGCCCTTGCCTTGCACGGTGCAGATAAACCCGAGCTGCTCCAGGTCGGCGTAGGCGCGCTTGGTGGTGATGACGCTCACGCCAAGATCGCTCGCGAGTGCACGGATGCTGGGGAGTTTGGCTCCCGCAGCGAGCGTGCCCGATAGAATCTGAGCTTTGACTTGCGAGGCTATTTGCTCGTAGATGGGCTTGTCGCTCGAATTGGATAGGATAATGTCCACAGCGGCTCCTTAGCTGATGGGCTACACGTGTATATAACCGGTAAGCACAGTATATATACACTATGCACAGCTATGCAAGAGGTAAATAGGGATTGTCCGCTCGTTCATTCATCTCAATCTGTAACATCTGGAACCGGTTTGGACGGCTACCTGTTACAGATTGAGATTTTGCTGGCGGACCCCATTTGGTTGTCTCAATCTGTAACAACTGGAGAAGTTTTTGGCTGCTAGATGTTACAGATCGAGATCTTTCTGGGACGCCCACCTGTTTGTCTTAATCTGTAACAGGTAGAGGTTCAAAAACCGTCTAGATGTTACAGATCGAGACAAACTGCTGCGGAGTGCCGCCATCGACTGCTACCCTAGGCCCCAACTGATGAATTTGTCCTGATAGGTGCCCTATGGCGGGATTTCGCGGCTACAATAGTGCGGTTACATCGACGTAATGCACTCAATGCAAGAAAGGATCCGCATGGCAAGCCTGTCGGATGAAATCTCGTCGCGCCGCACATTCGCGATCATCAGCCACCCGGACGCCGGTAAGACCACGCTTACCGAGAAGCTGCTGCTCTATACCGGCAGTATCCAGACCGCCGGCTCGGTCAAGGGCAAGAGCTCGGCCAAGCATGCCGTCTCGGACTGGATGGACATCGAGAAGGAGCGCGGCATTTCCGTCACCTCCTCGGTGCTGCAGTTCACTTACAACGGCGCCTGCGTCAACATCCTCGATACCCCCGGCCACCAGGACTTCTCGGAGGATACCTACCGTACCCTTATGGCCGCTGACGCCGCAGTCATGGTCATCGACGGCGCCAAGGGCGTCGAGGCCCAGACCAAAAAGCTCTTTAAGGTCTGCACACTGCGTCACATTCCCATCTTTACCTTTGTGAACAAGCTCGACCACGAGGCTCGCGATCCGTTTGAGCTCATGGAAGAGATCGAGAATGTCCTGGGCATCAATACGTATCCCATGAACTGGCCGATCGGCAGCGGCCGCAACTTCCGTGGCGTGTTCGATCGTCAAACTCGTCGCGTCATTGCCTTTGAGGGCGACGGCCACGCCAACGCCACCAAGAAAGTCGCCGAGGTCGAGGCCGAGCTGGGCGATCCTTCCATGGACGAGCTTATCGGCGAGGAGAACCATAAGAACCTGATGGACGACATCGAGCTGCTCGATGGTGCCGGCGACGAGCTCGATTTGGATGCCGTGGCCTGCGGCAAGCTGAGCCCGGCGTTCTTTGGCTCGGCGCTTACCAACTTTGGCGTGGAGCCCTTCCTCAAGGAGTTTCTGCGTCTGGCCCCGACGCCGCGTGCCTACACCGACACGCTCGCCAGCGAGCCGGTCGATCCCTGCCGCGACGACTTTAGCGGCTTTGTGTTTAAGATCCAGGCCAACATGGACAAGAACCACCGCGACCGCATCGCCTTTGTGCGCATTTGCTCGGGCAAGTTCGAGCGCGGCATGGACGCCTTTCACGTGCAGGGCAACCGCAAGCTCAAGCTTGCCACGGGCACGTCGATGATGGCCGACGACCGCGCCATCGTGGACGAGGCGTACGCGGGCGATATCGTGGGCCTGTTCGACCCGGGTATCTTTAGCATCGGCGATACCGTGTGCTCCGGCAAGCGCCACGTGCAGTATCCGCAGATCCCGACGTTTGCCCCCGAGATGTTCGCTCGCATTACGCAGGTCGACACGCTCAAGCGCAAGCAGTTCGTCAAGGGTATGGAGGAGCTTGCCCAGGAGGGTGCCATCCAGATCTTCCGCGAGCTGGGTGCCGGCATGGAGAGCGTCATCGTGGGCGTGGTCGGCGTCCTGCAGTTTGAGGTACTCGAGCGCCGCCTCAAGGCCGAGTACCGTGTCGAGGTTCGTCGCCAGCCGCTGCCCTATACGGACATCCGCTGGATCCAGAATGACCCCGACACCATCGATATCCCGGGCCTTTCGCTCACGCGCGACACGCTGCGTGTCGAGGACATGCGCGGTGGTAAGTTGCTGCTGTTCACGAGCCCGTGGAACGTGGATTGGGCAACCGACCACAACCCCGACCTTATCCTGTCGGAGTTTGGCAACGTGGCCTTTTAACGCATCGGCGCGGTGGCCCTGCGGGGCTGCCGCGCCGTTTGCTTGCCTGATGCCGTGTGAGCGGCTATCATACCCACCGTCGTCTCAAGACCGGGGCGTCCGAGCAGTTCGGGTCCGATATCCTGCTCGTTAAACCTAAAACCAAAGGAGTACACAATGATCAAGAAGGTCATGGAGGACTATAAGGTCCTGTTGCGGAGCATTCCCGCGGCAACGGTTTCGCTGTTTTTCGTGAGCGTCATCATGATGAACCTGCTGGCCAACAAAGAGCTTATCAGCCTGCCGTATCTGGCACTCGACTGCGGCTTTGTGGTGAGCTGGGTCTCGTTTTTGTGCCAGGATATGATCTGCAAGCGCTTTGGCGCCAAGGCATCCATCAAAATCTCTATCCTCGCGCTGCTGGTCAACCTGGCCGTGAGCCTGTGCTTTTGGGCATGCTCGCTCACGCCCGGTATGTGGGGCGCCTACTACGACACCGGCATGATCGAGGTCAACACTGCCCTTAACGCCACCATCGGCGGCACCTGGTACGTGGTGCTGGGCTCTTCGCTGGCAATGCTCGTTTCTGCCGTGGTTAACTCCACGCTCAACCAGTCGCTCGGCCGTATGCTCAAAAAGAATAACTTTGCGAGCTTCGCCTTCCGCTCCTATGTGTCCACAGGTGTTGGCCAGTTTATCGACAACCTGGTCTTTGCCATTGTGGTGAGCCACACGTTCTTTGGTTGGACCTGGGTGCAAGTCCTTATGTGCTCGCTGACCGGCGCTGTCGCCGAGCTACTGTGCGAGGTCTTCCTGAGCCCCGTGGGCTACAAGGTCGTGCGCGGCTGGGAGCGCGAGAACGTGGGCTCCGAGTACCTCGAGCGCCACGCAACCGCCTAAGGAGCAAGTATGCGGGTTTTGATCACGGGCGCTTCGGGCGGTATCGGAACCGCGTGCGTGCAGCGCTTTTTGGACGAGGGCCACGAGGTCGTGGGCTTTGATCTTTTGCCGGCGGCGATCGAACACGAGCGCTACCGCCATCTGATCGTTGATGTCCGCGAGCCGGACTCGTTTCCAGACGATCTTGAGCCCCAGGTAATCGTGAACGTTGCCGGTACGCAGGATTCGGCCGATGATATCGCCGCCAACCTGTGTGGCACCATCAACGTGACCGAGTGCTACGCCTTTGTGGGGGAGGGGCTTGCCGCCAAGCCGGCGCCGGCTATCAGATCCGTGGTCAATGTGGGGTCGGCGAGCGGGCATACGGGATCGGAGTTTCCCGCCTATGCCGCCAGCAAGGGCGGCGTTATCGCCTACACCAAGAACCTTGCAAACCGCCTGGCACCGCAGGCCATCGCCAACAGTGTGGACCCGGGTGGCGTTATCACGCCGCTCAACCGTTGCGTGATGGAAGACGAACACCTGTGGAGCCAGATTATGGAGCTCACGCCGCTTGGGCGCTGGGCCACTGCCCAAGAGATTGCCGAGTGGATCTACTTTGTGGGCGTGACCAACCGGTTTATGACCGGACAGAGTCTGCTAATCGATGGCGGCGAGGCCGGCCGCACGCAATTTATTTGGCCCGAATAGGAAACGCGCCCGATGGAAAGCCGTCGGGCGCATTTTTGATGTATCGATTTTTAGTCGAGGCAAGTCCAGTTGACGGGGGTCGAGCCGTGCTGTTCGAGTAGCCGATTGGCAGCGGAGAAGGGGCGCGATCCCATAAAGGCGGGGAGTTCTGCCGTGGCACGGTTGGCCGAAAGCGGCGAGGGGTGCGTGGATGCCAGGCAGAACTTGCCGGTTGCCTTGCCCGCCCCGGTTGCGGCGAGCTTGCCTTCAACCATCTGCTGGGCAAAGCGACCCCATGCCAAAAAGACGACCGACTGGGGCAGCTGGCAGCAGCGTTCGATAACGTAGTCGGTGAGCGTGCTCCAGCCTAGTTTGGCGTGCGAGTTCGCGGCGTGTTCGCGCACGGTGAGCGTAGTGTTGAGAAGCAGGACTCCCTGTTGTGCCCATGGCGTTAGATCTCCTGTGGCGGGAATGGGGCAACCCAGATCGGCATTGAGTTCCTTGTAGATGTTGCGCAGGCTCGGCGGCAACTTGGTTTGCGTCGCGGGGACCGAGAACGACAGCCCCATGGCCTGGTTGGGTCCGTGATAGGGGTCTTGACCCAAGATGACAACTTTGACCTGGTCGGCCGGCGTGTAGGCGAGGGCATTGAGGATGTCGTCTTGTGCCGGGTAGATAGTCTGCTCGGCACGCAAAAGGGCGATGCGCTCGAGCAGCTGGTTCGTCGTGTCACGTACCGGCTGCGGCGCATCGCCCAACCAAGTTGCTATGTTGCGGTCGCGAGTTGCGGTGTCCATGGGGCTCCTTTATGGCAGATGCTCTGTTGGCATCTATTGTAAAGGCGTCCGGAGACCTTTATGCCGCGGCTATAAAAGGTGAGGCGCTTTACGAGGCTCGCTCGGGCGCTCCTGCCATGCGGGTATGGTCGTGAGCATGCGCATGAAGTCGCGGAAGCTGCACGGTTGCCACCATGACGCCGGTGAGGATGAGGGCGGCGCCAAAGAAGGCGATGGGGCTTAGGACCTCGCCAACCAGGAAGAACGAGAAGACGGCGGAGCAGACCGGCTCGAGCGAGAAGGCGAAGCCGGTGGTCTCGGCGGGCACGTGGGGCTGCACGAGTGTCTGAGTGATAAAGCCGTAGGCGGAGCAGATGAGTGCGAGCGCGACGACAACGACGATCTCGCTGGGCGTGCCGGGAAGCGTGAAGCCGCCAAAGGTGAATGCAGCGATGCCCGAGAACAAGCCGCCGAAGCCCAGCTGCCAAACGCCCAGAGCAAGCGGATCGACTTCTTCGACAAAGCGCTTGGCCACGATAATGTGGCTGGCATAGATAAAGGCGGAGAGCAGCATGATGAGCGCGCCCGGGTTCAGGCTGGTGAAGTCGGCGCCCGAGAGCAGCAGCATGCCGCAGGTGACGATAGCCGTGCCGACGAGCACCTTGCGCTCGGGGGCGCGACGCAGCAGGGCGGCGTTGGCAAACGGCACGATCACGACCGTCAGGCTCTGCAAAAAGCCGGCAGTGGAGGCAGAGGTGAGGCTGGAGCCCAGGCACATGCAGGTGAGCTCGGTTGCCATAATGGCGCCGATGATGGCGGCGCGAACCATAAGGTCGCGGTTGATACGGAAAACACGCTTGTGGAAGAGCAGCAGACAGGCCACAAAGGCGATGATGCAGCGTAGCGCGACGATACTCGTGGCGTTCATGCTGTCCATGCCGATTTTCATGAGGGGATACGAAAAGCCCCATGCGACGGGAACGGAAAATGAGAGCGCGATTGCTTTTTTGCGATCCATGGGACTCCTTTTGTTACAGAACGGTTTCGCAAAAAGGATTCTGCTCCCAGATTTGGATGTAGTAAAGCGAATGTATCTTCAGTATGATTAAGAAATGCTAATGTTAGCAGAAAAAGCCCTGGCAAAACGTTTTACGGCTGCATTGATGTGGAGGCACGATGGCATCGCGATATCAGATTGTTTGTATGGTGGTCGATCGCGGCAGCCTTAAAGGCGCAGCGGACGAGCTGGGCTATACGCAAAGTGCGGTGAGCCAGGCCGTCAAGGCGCTCGAACGCGAGCTGGGTACCACGCTTATCGAGCGCGGAAAGCAGGGCGTCTCGCTTACGCGCGACGGTAAACAATATCTGCCGTACCTGCGACAGATTGTGACTGCCGAGGCTGAGCTCGAGGGCAAGCGCCAGGAACTGCTGGGGCTTTCGTCGACTGATATTCGCATTGCGACGTTTACCAACGTGAGCCGTACTGTGTTGCCGCGCGTGATCCGCGACTTTGGTGCGCTGCACCCGGGCGTACGCTTTACCCTCAAGCAGGGAGATTACACGCGCAACGCCCAGTGGGTGCACAATGGCGTGGTTGATTTTTGCTTTACGGCACGCGGGTTTACCGCGGGGCTCGAGAAGCGTGTGGTCTATCACGACGAGTTGGTGGCACTGTTGCCGGCTGCGCATCCGCTGACAGCAAAGGAAAAGGTGACGCTCGCCGACCTGGCGTCCGAGCCGTTTGTGCTGCTGGATGAGGGCGAACAGAGTCTGGTGCTCGATGCATTCGCGGCGCATGGACTGTCGCCGCACGTGACGAGCGAGGTGACCGACGACTACACCATCATGGCGATGGTGGAGGAGGGCCTAGGCGTGAGCATGCTATATCGCCGTACCGTTGAGGGCATGCGGGCCGATATTCGCGTGCGGCCCATCGTGCACGCTCCTTCGCGCGACGTGGTGGCAGCCTGGCGCAGCTGGGACACCATGCCCATCGCCACGAGGCGCTTTATCGACTATATGAGCTCGCATATTGTCAATTAATGACTGGCGTGGCGTTGAGTGTGGTGTTTAGCGGGCTGTCGCTTTGGCTTGGGTGGCGCGATAGGTGCGTGCCGGGTGGCAAAGTAGTACCGCCACGACCATAAAGAACGCCGTGGTGCCCAGGCTGATGGGGTAGACCATCATAATGTTCGCAAAGGTGCGGAAGTGCGGGAACACGCAGAACACCCAATAGAAGCGGATGCCGCAGACACAGATCATGGTGATGAGGGCGGGCATGAGCGAGATACCAAAGCCGCGCAGGTAGCCTGACATGTTTTCGTAGAACATGCTAAAGGCGTACGCCGGGAAGATCGAGCACACGCGGATATAGCCGATCGAGACGATGTTGGGGTCGCTGTTGAACAGCGACAAAATCTCGCGCCCCAGGCCGACAATAACGATGATCGTGGTGAGTGCAACGATACCGCCTTCGACCAGGCAGACCTTGAGCGTTTTGGTGCAGCGGTCGATCTGGCGGGCACCGTGGTTTTGTCCCACAAAGGTGGTGCAAGCCTGGCTAAAGCTGTTGAGCAGGTTGTAACACACATACTCCAGGCTCATGGCGGCGCTCGATGCGGCCATGACCTCGGTGCCCAGGCTGTTGATGGCAGACTGGATGATGATGTTGGCGACGGCAAAGACGGCGCTTTGGATGCCGGCGGGCAGGCCAATCTTGACGATGCGCTTGAGGGCGACGGGGTCGATGGCCAGGTCGCGTGGGGTGACGCGGACGACGGAGTCGGTCTTGAGCAGGCGGATAAAGAGCGTAGCGGCGCTGACGGTGTAGGCGATGGCGGTGGCGATGGCGACGCCCGCGACGCCCCAGTGAAGTACGGGGACAAAGATGAGGTCCAGGCCAATGTTGAGGACGGTGGACACAGCAAGCGCCTGCAGCGGCATGCGGGTGATGCCGACGGAGCGGAAGATCGCGGCCTCAAAGTTGTAGAGCAAGATCGAGGGCATGCTGAGCAAAAAGACGCGAAGGTAGAGCGAAGCGAGCGGCATGGTTTCGGCGGGAACGTTGAGTGCGGCGAGCATGGGCTCGGCAAAGATCTCGCCCAGTGCGATGACGACAAAGCCCACGAGCGCCATTAAAATCGAGGTATGGACGGCGCGCTTGACCATGTTCTGATCGTTGCGGCCGATAGCGTTGGCGATGACCACGTTGGAGCCAAGCGATATGCCAATAAACAGGTTGAGCATAAGGCTGGTAAGCGGAACATTGGAGCCGACCGCCGCCATGGCGAGGGTTCCCTGGTCGCCCGAGAAGTTACCGATGATGACCGTGGCGATGAGGTTCGACAGCTGCTCCAAGATGCTCGTGGCGGCCACGGGGAAGGCGAACAGGGGAATGTTACGCCACAGCGAGCCGGTGGTCATGTCAATGTGCTTAGATACGGTATCAGCCATACGCTCTCAATCTCTAATATGCTCTTTCGTGCTTATTTGCGCAGACGATGATACTCCTAATGCAACCAGTCGGCACTTAGGGACGTTCCTTTTCTGCCGGCAGCTGGGGACACTCCTTATCTCTTCTAACTAGTCATTCAAGAACGTCCCCAATGACTAGGTGGGGAAGGCGTGCGACAATGGTGGGCGTTGTGTAGTCCGCGCTAAGGAGTTGCCATGTTGTTGTGTCCCGTTTGCCATGAGCCGTTGGTGGACAATGAACGCGGTGCTGCATGCGCGAGCGGACACCGGTTTGACCGTGCGCGCGAGGGCTATCTATATCTGCTGCGCTCGTCCAAGAGCGGCGACTCCATGGGCGATCCCAAGTCGCAGGCACGCAGCCGTCGTGACTTTCTGAACCGCGGCTACTATGCGCCGTTGCGCGATGCGATGGTTGAGCTGGTGCGCGAGCGGGCGTCTGAGCGTGCCGCGTCTACGAACTGCCCCATGACGCTGCTCGATATTTGCTGCGGCGAGGGCTATTACACGAGTGCCATGGGCGCGGTGCCGGGCGTGGATGCTTACGGGTTCGACCTGGGCAAAGAGATGGTGCGCCTTGCCGCCAAGCGCGGCGATGCGACCTACTTCGTGGCCAACATGAAGGACATCCCCGTGGCCGATGGCGCCTTCGATATGGTGACCGAGCTCTTCGCTCCCTTTAACGAGCGTGAGTTCGCCCGTGTGCTGGCGCCAGAAGGTTCGTTCTATACCGTGGTGCCGGGTGCCCGTCATCTCTTTGGGCTTAAGGAGGTGCTCTACGACACGCCGTACCTTAACGATGAAAAGCTGCCGAAGACCACCGAGCTCGAGTTGGTCGGAACGCAGCGGGTGTCTGCGAATATTACGCTTCAGACCCAGGCCGACATCGAGGCGGTGTTCCAGATGACGCCGTACTACTACCGCACGCGCCCTGCCGACAAAGAGCGTCTGGCAAACTTGGACACGCTCCAGACCGATATCGACTTCATCATCGCCGAGTACCGCCACAGCTAACAACCTGCCAAAAAAGGGACAGGTTTATTTTGGTAGGTTTTATCTAGGCAAACGTAAAGGGCCGACCGCGGAGATGCGCGATCGGCCCTTTTTAGCTGCTTGATGGCAGAGGCTATGGGAGACAGGTGCCTACAGGCGGTCCTTGTTTTCGGCCTTAACGGCGTGTGCCTGCTGAACAAAGAACAGGTCGTACACCACGATGACAAAGGCGCCATAGTTGATGGCGTCGCCGCCAAACGCGGGAAGCGTGAGCACGGCCTGCGCAATCGTGGCGATTGCAGCGACGATGCCGAGCTTAAACGCGCCATCCACCTGCGAAGGCTTGTTGGCGCCCTTGATACCCGCGACACCTGCGGCAAGATCGACGAGGCCCTTGGCGATAATCACGACCGCGGCGAGCATGGCATTCGATCCGTAGGTGGACTCGAACTTGCCGGTCGCGATGCCGGCGATTCCAATGACGAGGCTGGCGATGCCCAGAACAAAATAAATCAGGGCAAGGATTTTGAGAGTCTTGCGAGTGAAGCTCATGGCTGGTCCTTTCGATACGAGTACGCCAACTTGGCGCACCCAATGTGCTGCACATATGGTGAAGCACATTGTAGTTCAACGGGGCGAAGCATGCGTTTGAAAGCGTCTCTTGCCTGTACGGTCCAACCTTTCAAAAAGGAAAGCTGGACGTAAGCCAAATCGATGGCAGCGTATGCGCGGCGCTGCGATGATGGGGCCATGGTAAGAGCTGGACCGAAGGAGAAGCCATGATGTACGGAGCAGGGCAAGTGCGTGAGCCGCGGTCGTTGGGAAGGCGCATGGGTGATTCTGTGATCGCCGCCGTATGCACGGGATTGATGGCGGTGCTTTGCATTGGGATGCTGTGGGCCATGTCGCATGTGGGACAATAGCGGACGGTTGGGTGCTGGCATAAACGGCACTCGCGTATTCGTTTTGCTTGCTAAGGAGTGTCCATGGGCGTCGTCGATCCCTTTTCTGTTGCTCGGGCCGCGGGGCTTGAGCTGGCCGGGAAGTCCGAGGGACTCACGCTCACCGACGGCACGATGGAGCTGCGCGCCGATTTCACCCGCATGCATCCGCGGCTCAAGCAGGGCCGTTTGCAGCAAGAGCTGTTGGTAAAGGCTGCGCGCGCAAAAGGCATCGAGCGCCCATGGGCGATTGATGCCACGGCAGGCTTTGGCGAGGATTCGCTGCTGTTGGCGGTCGCGGGCTTTACCGTCGATCTGTATGAGCAGGATTGCGTGATCGCGGCACTCCTCAAGGATGCTTTGGATCGCGCGGCAGATGATCCGGCGCTTGCGACAGCCGTGGCGCGCATGCGCTTACATGCGGGCGAGGACAGTATTACCGGCCTTCGCCATACAGCTGAGCTGATCGGGCAGGGCGAGCTCGCGGCTCCCGACGTGGTGTATCTGGACCCCATGTTTCCCGAGCGTACTAAAAGTGCGGCGGTCAAAAAGAAGTTCCAGCTCCTACATCATCTGGAACAGCCGTGCGCCGATGAGGAGACGCTGGTCGAAGCTGCGCTTGCGGTGCATCCGCGCAAGGTGGTTATCAAGCGACCGGTGAAGGGGCCACTGCTTGCCGGCGTTAAGCCGAGCTATCAACTTGCGGGCAAGGCCGTTCGTTACGATGTTTTGGTGCCGCCGCGCCCGTAGCTTGCGCGCGATAGCTGGCGCTCCGTCAGTGCCGTGCCGAAGCGGCGCCTATTTCCAAGGGTGCGACGTCAGGTGCCATCCGCCGCAGTATTCGCATTTGTAGCAGGCCAAACCACGCCGCCCGCGGTTTTCGCATTCGGCCATAACGGCCTCGGCCTCGGCGCGCGTGTCGTAACGGTTTTTGCGTTCGCACGACTTGTAGCGCCAGGCCTCATCGCGCTCGGCGTCCAGGGCGTCGCGGCGCTCGTCCTCGCGTGCAAACAGGTCGCTCATATCGCCGCCGGTAGCAGCGCCCAAAAACTCGCTTTTGGCCTTTGACCAGGCGGATCGTTTTTTGCTCCCCATCTGCTTCGCGCCCTCTCCAAACGTTGGTATCATTGCTCAATCAAAGTGATACCAATAAACGTGAGGTCGCCGCGTGATGATCAGAAAAACCCTCGATACCGACATTCCCGCCGTCATGGCTATCTACGACGCTGCCCGCGCCTTTATGCGCGCGCATGGCAACGCCACGCAATGGCCCGAGGGCACGCCTTCGGCCGAGCAGCTGGCTGCCGATATCGCCGCCGGTGGCAGCTATGTGTGCGAAGTCGACGGCCGCGTGGTGGCGACGTTTGCCTTTTTACCGGGCCCGGACGAGTGCTATGACGTAATTGAGGACGGGCAATGGCGTAGCGACACTCCATACGCCGTGCTGCACCGTGTGGCGTCCGATGGCACCGTGCACGGTATCGCGGCTGCGATGTTTGCCTTTGCCAAGGAGCGCGCCGACCACCTGCGCATCGATACGCATCAGGACAACCTGCCCATGCAGGGTGCCATCATAAAGGCCGGCTTTGAGCGCGCTGGTATCGTCTATGTGTCCGACGGCACGGCGCGTGTCGCGTTCGATTGGCTGCGCGAGGCGTAAAAGCTGGGCCTTACGGCAACAATTCACTCGAACGACAAATGGCCCCAAACGGGGCCAAATTTAGTTGATTGCGGCGCCTGGGGTGCTTGCCGTGTGGTTGATAATGCTGCGCCTACGCGACTATTCCCTGGGCAGCTCGCTTCCGCAGTGGCAACACTTGGTCGCGCCTTCGTGCACCTCTTCCAGACAATACGGGCAGACGGGCGCCGGTGCGGCTTCCTCGGTGGTGGCACCGGCGAGCCTGTCGCCAATCTCCTGCGCCTTGTTGAAGGCCTTGACGATGGCAAAGACGATAGCAGCGACAATTAAAAAGTTGATGCACGCGCCAATGAACGCTCCAAAGTCGATATTGGTTCCCGGCACCACCAGCCCCGAGATCTCGGTGGCGCTGCCGCCGGCAATCACGGAGATAAGCGGGTTGATGATGTTGTCGGTAAGCGAGGTCACGATGGCAGTGAATGCGCCGCCGATAATCACGCCGACGGCCATGTCTATCACGCTGCCGCGATTAATGAATTCCTTGAACTCGTTGAGCAATGCCTTCATGGTGGCTCCTCGCTGTTGTGAGGCTCGCGTTGTTACTGTCCCAGATGAACCAGGGCAGACAAAAAGGGGAGGTGCCGGCTTTCGCAAGGCGCGAACCTACGAAAATCGCCGCGCGGCAACGCGGAGCGATGAGCTCGGTCGGGGGATAGGGCCCGCTTCGCCCGCCGGCCCGTAAATTGTATCATCCAGTGTGGAGCGTGAACGCCCGTTGCCGCGTGCGATGGGCTTGTAATAAGAGGAGGGCCATGTCGAAGCAAGCGGTCGTTGGAATCTTGGCGCATGTCGATGCCGGCAAGACCACGTTGGCCGAGGCCATGCTGTTTAACGTGGGTCGCATTCGCAAGCGCGGCCGCGTGGACGATGGCGATTCGCATCTGGATACGAACGAGATCGAGCGCGAGCGTGGCATCACGATTTTCTCGTCGCAGGCCGTGTTCGACCACGGTGATACCCATGTCATGCTCGTGGATGCACCGGGGCATGTCGATTTTTCTGCCGAGGCGGAGCGCACGCTGCGCGCACTCGACTATGCGATTTTGGTTGTGGGCGCCAACGACGGCGTGCAGGGGCACACTGAAACCCTGTGGCGCCTGCTTGCACGCTATGACATTCCGGCGTTCATCTATATCAACAAAATCGATTTGGAGAATCCTGGTCGCGATGTTTTGCTGGCACAACTTGGGCAACGTCTTTCTGAGGGGTGCCTGGATGCCAACGAACTGCTGGCGGGTGGCGCCGTTCAGGAGGACGCTGCTGCGTTGGACGAAGCGGCGCTCGAGGAGTTTCTCGAGACGGGTGAGCTTTCCGTCGCGACGCTGTCGCGCATGGTTGCCGAGCGCAAACTCTTTCCCTGCTTTGCCGGCTCGGCGCTCAAGGACCAAGGCGTGGACGAGCTGTTGGATGGTATATGCGCGCTGATGCGCGAACAGGCATGGCGCCCGGAGTTTGCCGCGCGCGTCTACCGCGTGAGCCGCGGAAATCGCGGCGAGCGCTTGGCATGGGTTAAAGTGACCGGCGGCACGCTGCATGCCAAGCAGATGATTGACGGACGTTCCGGTGCCGAGGCGTGGGAACAGAAGGTCGATCAGGTACGCATCTATAACGGCGAAAAGTATGAGCTTGCCCAAGAAGTTGCTGCTGGCGGTATTTGTGCCGTGACGGGTCTTGCGCACGTTCGCCCAGGGGACGCCCTGGGCGCGGAGCCTGCGGGCGATGCGCCCGTCATTGCGCCGGTCCTTACCTATACGGTGCTTCCGGGCGAACATGATGTCCATACGGTGTTCAAAGCATTGACTGAGCTGGCGGACGAAGATCCCATGCTCGGCGTAAGCTGGAATACGCATCTGGAGCAGATTCACCTGCAGTTGATGGGCGCCGTGCAACTCGAGATCGTGCAGCGGGTGTTGGCCGATCGTTTTGGCCTTTCGGTTGCGTTTGAGTCTGGCGGCATTCTCTATAAGGAGACTATTTCGCAGCCGGTCGAGGGCGTGGGCCACTTTGAGCCACTGCGCCACTATGCCGAGGTGCATCTGCGCCTGGAGCCGTTGCCGGCGGGCTCGGGCGTACAGTTTGGCACCGTGACCTCGACCGACGAGCTCGATCTTAACTGGCAGCGTCTGGCGCTCACCAACGCCATGGAGCGCGATCATCTGGGCGCGCTGACCGGCTCGCCCATCACCGATGTGCGCATTACGCTCACGGGTGGCCGCGCGCATGCCAAACACACCGAGGGCGGCGATTTTCGCCAGGCCACGTACCGCGCGATTCGCCAGGGGCTCATGCAGGCGCGTGAGGCCGGCGCGGCGGTGCTGTTGGAGCCGTGGTATCGCTTTGAGCTCGAGGTGCCGGGGGAGTGCGTGGGCCGGGCGCTCTCGGATGCCACGCGCATGGGTGCCGAGTACGAGCCGCCGACGATGGCGGGAGACCGGGCGAAGCTTGTGGGTCGCGTGCCGGCATCTGAGGTGCAGGATTACGCGCTGGAGGTGGCTGCCTACACGAGTGGTCGTGGGCATCTGTACCTGGAGTTCGCCGGCTATGCGCCTTGCCATGATGCCGAGTGCGTAATCGAGACGGCCGCCTATGAGCCCGAGGCCGATCTGCCCAACACGCCCGACTCGGTCTTTTGCTCTCACGGCGCCGGTTACACGGTCAAATGGTACGACGTGCCCGCCGCGGCGCACGTAAAGATCGATCCCGCCACCTTCCGCCCCTGGCGAGCAGCAGACGCCGAGTTTTTCGGGCACATGTGACAAAGGGACAGTTCCTTTGTCACATGCTATTGGTATAACTCGGTACAAGTTGGTATAACTATTACCAGGGTTTGCCAATCCGAGGAGGCCGACATGAATCCAAATCCCTTTAAGCCCACGGCCGGCAAGCGGCCTCCGATACTCATCGGCCGCGAGTCGGTCATCGAAGATTTCGAGGAAGGGCTCGATAACGGCGCCGGAGCGCCGGGTAGGCTCATGCTCATTACGGGAAACCGCGGCTGTGGCAAGACGGTTCTCCTGCGGGAGCTGCAACGTCTAGCCAATGAGCGCGGATGGGCGGTTGTCTCCGATTCCGCTTCGCTTGGCTTATGCGACCGATTGGCCGACGCGCTTCGCTCGAATAAACCCGTTGTGACGTCAATGGAGTTCGGTCCGTCGTTTGGCCGGATGTCAGTCGAGGCGGCGCGAGCAAAGGGCGAAACGTTGCGAGGGCTGGTCAACGAGCGCCTCAAGAAGCTCGGTCCAGGCAAGGGCATACTGTTTGCGATTGACGAGGCGCAATCTGCGTCTATCGAGGAACTGGCGGCTCTTGCCGTTCTCTATCAGCAGGTGCTCGGAGACCAGGATGCCACGGGCTTGTCCGATAGCGACCAGCGCGGTCTTGCGCTGGTCTTCGCCGGCTTACCCAGTATGGTTGACGATCTGCTTGAAGAGCCGAGCGTGACGTTTTTGCGGCGTGCCCAGCAGCGTACGTTGGGGGCGATCTCTTTGCCCAAGGTACGCGATTCGTATATCCAGACGGTCAAAGACGCTGGTCTTTACGTTGACGCGGAGACGGCGGACCTTGCGGCACGCAAGAGCATGGGGCATCCATATATGGTTCAGCTGGTGGGCTATTACATGTGGCGGTCTGCTGTTCGACGCGGCTCGCAGGTCATCGAAAGGCGCGATGTCGAGGATGGCCATGCGGATGCCGTCTCCGAGTTCTACGAAGCGGTTGACGCGCCCCTGTATTACGGGCTGCGCAGTCCACAGCGCCTTTTTATCGAGGCTATGGCGGTTGACGAGAACAAACCGACGCGCATGGCGGATATCATTGAGCGTTGTGATCGTACCCAGAGCTGGGCGAGTAAATATCGCGCAAGCCTGATTCGCGAGCGCGTCATCGAGGCTGCCGGATACGGCCTCGTCCGGTTTACCGTGCCCATGCTGGGCGCGTACGTTCGCGATCGAGTTTTATGGCATGAGTAGGGTGATAAAGGTGACGGAACAGAAGATGAGCCCGCAGGCTATCGAGGTGCGTGGCGCGCGCGTTCATAACCTTAAAGACATCGATATCGATATTCCGCTGGGAAAGCTTGTGGGCATTGCCGGCGTGTCGGGTTCGGGCAAGAGTTCGCTGGCGCTGGGCGTTCTTTACGCCGAGGGCTCGCGTCGCTACTTGGAAGCACTCAGCACCTATACTCGACGTCGCCTGACGCAGGCCGAACACGCTCAGGTGGACGAGGTGCTGCACGTGCCGGCGGCGCTCGCATTGCATCAGCGTCCCAGCGTACCGGGCGTGCGTTCCACTTTTGGCACCATGACCGAGCTCAACAACAGCCTGCGTCTGCTCTTTAGTCGCTGTGCCCATCACGTGTGCCCGCATTGCGGGGCACGCGTGGAGCCGAGCCTTAACGTGGCTGCGGGCCTGTCGCTCACGTGTCCGACATGCGGCCGCGAGTTCTACGCGCCGAGTGCCGAGGATTTGGCTTTCAATAGCGGCGGTGCGTGCCCCACCTGTGGCGGCACCGGTGTCATGCGCGAGGTGGACGAGGCGAGCCTGGTGCCCGACGAGTCAAAGACTATCAACGAAGGTGCGGTCCTTCCCTGGGGCACGCTCATGTGGGATCTGATGAAGCAGGTGGCTGGCGAGATGGGCGTGCGCACCGACGTGCCATTTAACCAGCTCACGCCTCAAGAGCGCGACATCGTGTTCCATGGTCCGGCGGTTAAAAAGCACATTCTCTACGTGCCCAAAAACGGCGAGGGCGCCACGCCGCTCGATTTCACCTATTACAACGCCGTCTATACCGTTGAGAATGCGCTCGCCAAGGTCAAGGACGATAAGGGCTTAAAACGTGTTGCGCGCTTTTTGCGCGAGGGAGCATGCCGTGATTGCGGCGGCACGCGTCTCTCCGAGGCCGCGCGCCAGCCCCAGGTGCGCGGTATCAATCTGGCGCAGGCCGCGGCCATGACGCTGGGCGAGGCGATTGAGTGGATGCGCGGGGTGCCCGCATCCTTGCCGCCCGAGATGCGGCCCATGGCGACGGATATCTGCGATTCGTTTTTGAGCGTGGCCCGTCGTCTGGTCGACCTGGGTCTCGATTACCTTTCACTCGACCGCGCTGGCGCCACGCTCTCCACGGGTGAGCGCCAGCGCGTGCAGCTTGCCCGCGTGGTGCGCAACCGGTCGACGGGTGTGCTTTATGTGCTGGACGAGCCTTCGATCGGCTTGCATCCTGCCAATGTCGACGGCTTGGTGGGCGTGATGCGCGATCTGGTGGATGACGGCAACACCGTGGTTGTCGTCGACCACGACACGCGCGTACTGGCGGAAGCCGACTATCTGGTCGAGATGGGCCCCGTTGCCGGAGCAGGCGGCGGCAATGTGATCGCCGCTGGTACGGTAGACGAGGTCGAGCAATCGCAGGGCAGCCGTATCGCGTCGTTTTTGCGCGCAGAGCCCAAGCGTTTGCGCCCACAGGTGACTGACGACGAAATGTTCGATCAGGGCCATATCCGCATGTCGACCGATACCATCCATACCGTCAAGCCGCTCGAAGTTGATATCCCGCGCGGCCGCTTGGTCGCGGTTACGGGCGTTTCGGGTTCGGGTAAGACGACGTTGGTACTCGAGACGCTCATTCCGGCGCTTAAGGCGCAGGCAGCTGGTGAGCGCCTGCCGGGGCACGTGCGTTGGATAGATGCCGAGGGCATCGCGCGCGCCAACCTGATTGACGCCACTCCCATCGGCGCCAATGTTCGCTCGACGGTGGCAACCTATGCCGACATCCATGATGAGCTGCGTCGCGCCTTCGCCCGTACGCCCGAGGCCAAGGCGGCCGGCTACAAGGCGGGCGCCTTTAGCTACAACACTGGCACTCTGCGCTGCCCTACGTGCGATGGCACGGGCTCGATATCGCTCGACGTGCAGTTTTTGCCCGACGTCGAGATCGTCTGCCCGGCATGTCGCGGTTCGCGCTACGCCGAGGCCGCCTCGCATATCCATCGCGAGGGCAAGGACGGGAGTCTGCTTACGTTGCCGCAGCTCATGGACATGAGTGTGGACGAGGCCATCGACGCCACGGTGGGACTCAAGAAGGTTCAGACGCGCTTACAGACCTTGCACGACCTGGGCCTGGGTTATCTCACACTCGGTGAGCCCACGCCGGCGCTCTCGGGCGGCGAGGCGCAGCGTCTTAAGCTTGCGAGCGAGATGGGCCGCGTGCAGGACGATGCCGTATTCGTGTTCGACGAGCCCACGATTGGCCTGCATCCGCTCGATGTCCAAGTGTTGCTGAGTGTGTTCGACGGCCTCGTTGCCAAGGGCGCCACGGTTATCGTGATCGAACACGATCTCGACCTTATCCGTAACGCCGATTACGTGATCGACATGGGCCCGGGCGGTGGCGATGCGGGCGGGCAAATCGTCTGCGCCGGCACGCCGGGCGACATCGCAGCCTGCCCCGCAAGCATCACCGGCCGCTATCTATAGACAATGAGGCAAAGGGACAGCCTCTTTGCCTCATTGATGCCTATTTCACGCATTGAGCCGCGAGATAGTCGCGGAAGAATGGCAATTCAAATGCGACGAGCCCTCGTCCTCGTTCCCCGATGATGCCGGCATCTATCATGCGGCGTCGGTAGCGGGAGACCTGCTGCGGCGAACGTTTAAGGCGCTCGACAAGGTCGGCGGTGGTGGACTCTTCCTCGTCATCGAGCATGGCGATGAGGAATCGCTTGTCCTCTGCAGTGAGTTCCCGATAGGTTGCCGCGAGGATTCGGTCGTCCATCTCGTCGCGCGCGATTTTGATTCCCAGGTCAAAGTCGCGTGACGAGATTTCCTTCGAATTGCTTGTGAGATCCCAGGCACGGTAGCCTACGAGTTGCAATAGGAAGGGAAAACCAGAGATCGAGCGAACGGCTCTATCGATTCCCTCGGCATCTGCCAGGCGATCGTTTTCCTGGATTGTGCGAATCAAGGCCTCGCGTACGTCATAGTCGGCAATGCGACCCAGATGATATTGTTGGGCGCGGCGAAGGAACGAGACCGTCTTGTGGTTCAGTAGCGTCGATACGTTGTTGGGAAGTCCCGCCATGAGCAGGGCGACGCGTTTTCCATCGGTCACAAAGTGCTGATACGTCGCTGCGAGCTGAATCATCTCGTCGAGTGTCGGGTCCACCTCGTCAACCGTGACGAGCAGACCGGTGCCCGCCTCGTTGAGCTGGTCGATGATGTCGCTCATGCGATAACGCCAGGTTGAGGCATCGTGAACGCGATTGACCTCGATGCTGCCGAGCGGTGCAATTCCGAGGCCGGTGACTTCGAAGTTGTTAGACGGGTCGATGAGATGGCCGGCAGCACGTTTCGCCCCGAACTCGATTTCCTCAAGCATTCCCGGGAGCGCGGTCGTCTTTACGGCTATCCAGCCGTGGGATTCCGCCCTTGTCGCGAGCGACGACATGAGAGCGGTTTTACCGGTTCCACGCGCGCCTGAGAAGATCGAGGTCAATTCTGGGCGCCTGCGCTGGCTCAAGAAGGCACGGTCCAAATCTCGAATAATCTGTTGTCTGCCAGCGAGATGGGCGGGAACCTCACCAAAACTGGGGGTAAACGGGTTCTCGAGATATTTCACAAGGCTCTCCTTTCACACCGGCGTTTAACTTCATTTTACTTTAGTTAATTCTGATTAAAAGTGAGGGCTCTTTATCTAGAGCATCAATTAGGCGTGTGCGCCATCGGCGTGGCGCTTGAATGTGACAAAGGGATAGTTCCTTTGTCACATTCCCGGAAAGCCTGCCTGGCGCAGGGCCTCGTAGAGGACGATGGCGGCGCTGTTGGAGAGGTTGAGTGCGCTGATGCGGTAGTCGTCGGGGTTGACGAAGTTGCCGCAGATGTCCTGTTGAAGGATGGCCTCGTGGCTGTCCTCGGTATGCCCCAGCGATTCCTCGTGGGCTCCCCAAGCCTCGGCGTTATCGAGTGAGTCGCAATCGCGCAGCATTGGGATGCGCTCGCAACGCTCGGGAGCTGCGGCAAGCAGTGGCTCGGGAATGCCCGAGCTCTCGCTGCCAAAGACCAAATAGTCGCCATCGCGGTAGGTGCTCTGCGCATAGGTGCGGCGTGCTTTTTTGGTCAGCAGATGTAGGCGACCATCGGCGGGGGAGAGGCCGTTGCGCGCAAGGAAATCCTCCCATCCGGCATAGGTTGTCACGTCCAAGTTTTGCCAGTAGCCCAGGCCGGCGCGACGCACCGTCTTGTCGTCGAGTGAAAACCCCAGCGGCTCCACCAGATGCAGGCGGGCGCCGGTGACCACGCAGGTGCGGCCGATATTGCCCGTATTGGCCGGAATCTCGGGCGCATACAGCACGATGTTGAACATGAATCTCCTTGGCTCAGAACGAAAAACCACCACGAAGGGGACAGGCACCTTCGTGGTGGTTTGGCGGTTACGTAGGCGGACAAATACCCGCTTGGATAAACCTAGGCGCGGTGCCAGTCGGTCAGGCAGGCATCGAGGGAGGCGATGAGCGCATCCTTGTCCATGTGACGGCCGATGATGCACAAGCTCGTCATACGGTCGCCCGTCTCGTCGTCCCAAATCTGCATGATTTCGGGGTTCTCGTCGATGATCTTCTGCTTCTCGCCCTCGGGCGCCGAGTCGACAAACAGGCCGTTCTCCATCAGGCGCATCTGGTGGCCGGCCTGCTCAAACATGTAGCACATGTCCGGATCGCCGGTCTGCCACAGTGGGCCCTTGACGCGAATGACCTCGTCGGGCCACTCCTGCTCAACAAAATCGGTGAACTTTTGCAGGTCAAACGGCTTGCGGCGCGAGTACACAAAGGTCTCGATGTCGTACTCGAGCACCTCGGGGTCGTCGTGCTCCTCGGGATGCTCCATGGCCTCGATCCAGGCGGCGGAGTTGTAGGCGCGCATAAAGTCGAAGCGGTCGGTGTCGAGCAGCTCCTCCATAGGAACCTCGCCGTTTTGAGCCTCGACGATCACGGCGTCCTTCTGAAGGCTGCGCACGATGGCCTTGAGCTCGGCGATCTGCTCAGGGCTCACGGTATCGGTCTTGTTGAGGATCAGCGTAGAGCAGAACTCGATCTGCTGGATGAGCAGGCTCTCGATGTCGTCCTCGTCGATATCCTCGGCCAGCAGGTCACGGCCGCCGTTGAACTCGTCATACATGCGGGCGCAATCGACCACGGCTACGATGTTGTCGAGCGCGAGCTTGGGTTCGCCGCCCACCTTGGCCTCGTCGCAGAAGCTCGAGATGGTGTAGGCGATGGGGATGGGCTCGCAAATACCCGATGCCTCGATGATGATGTAGTCGAAGTCGCCCGAATCGGCGATGCCCTGCAGCTGGTTGGCAAGGTCGTCCGAAAGCGTGCAGCAGATGCAGCCGTTGGTGAGCGGGATGAGGTCATCGGTTTCGGAAAGGCCACCGTCGGCGATGAGGCTGGCGTCGACGTTGATCTCGCCGATGTCGTTGACGATCACGGCGGCGCGGATGCCGCCGTCGTTAGCGAGGATGTGGTTGAGCAGCGTGGTCTTGCCGGCACCGAGGTATCCGGTAAGCATGATGATCTTCACGGGTTTGTTGGGCATGTGCCCTCCTTTGTTAGACATGGCTTACAGTTGAATCTTATGCCAAACGCCTGCTCTTATACCCACGCGCCGGCAAATAACACAAGCTACTCCCAGGCTCCCCATACATCGGGGCAATAACCGACGGTGGCCTTCTTGCCGTTGCGCACGATGGGCTCGGCTAGAACCTGCTGGTTCTCGAGCAGCTTGTCGAAGCGCTGGCTAGGGGTGAGGTGCTGGATGAGCGCGAGTGTCTCCTCGTCCTTGGCTTTGGGGTTGAGCAGCTTGTCGATGCCGCCGACCGCCTGCATCACGCTCGTGAGCTCGCCCTTGCTCATCTCCTTTTCCTTAAGGTCGATAAACTGCACCTTAATGCGGCGCTCTTTGAAGAAGCGCTGTGCTTTCTTGGTATCGAAGGACTTTTTGGTGCCAAAAATCTGCACGTTCATGTATTTGTTCCGCCGTTCTACCTGATGAAGTTGGTCGTTGCTCGATCTGCCTCGGGTGCGTTGATGCCGGCGGCCTGTCCTGCCTCGATACAGCGAAGGAGCCAGGCCATGTTTTTGCCGATGTTGCGCATGGTGGCAAGGCCCTCGGCGTCCCCATTGGCGTCGCCGGGCACGCGACCAAACACGTTGTTCCAGTACGTGGAGGCGACCACGGGCATCTGGTTGATGGTGAAGTACTTGTTGAGCACATCGAAGGTGGTCGATGTACCGCCGCGACGGGCGACGGCGACGGCAGCGCCCGGCTTGTGTGCAAAGGCTTTGCCTCCGGCATAGAATGCGCGGTCGAGAGCCGAGAGGATGCGTCCGCTGGGGTGCGCGTAGTAGACGGGCGAGCCAAAGACAAAGCCGTCTGCCTGCTTGGCGGCAGCGATGAGCTCGTTCACCACGTCATCGTCAAAGGTGCAGCGACCGCCAAGCTTGCCGCACTGACCGCAGCCGATGCAGTCGCGAATGGGCTTGGCGCCCAGCTGAAACACCTCGGTATCAATACCTTCGGCATTGAGCTGCTCGGCGACCTCGGCGAGTGCACGGGCGGTGTTGCCGTTTGCCTTGGGGCTGCCATTGACCAAAAGAACCTTCATCACAAACTCCCTCTGCTTTTGGTGACTTCTGCAGAGGATTATCGCACGATGGGGGAGGCGGCGCGGGCGCGGTGCTAATCCAGTTTGGTACCTGGCACCTGCACGGCTTTCCCGAGCAGCGCTTTGAGCTCGTTCAAAATGGAAACGGGCTGTCGGTCAACGCTGTCCAGATGAAGCGTCGCCACACGAATGGGTGGCTGATATTCAAGTGAGCCGATGAGCACGGGAGAACCCAGGAACCGCTCGATTTCTTCCGCGATCGCGTCGGTCTCTTCGGGATCAAAGTCGTCGAAAAGCGCCACGAACATTGGTCCCGTCGAGCGGAACAGGCGACCCTTGCCGCGCGAACAATCCATGAGACAGGCGGCGCTTTCGGCGAGCACGCGGTCGCCTGCATCGAATCCAAAGCGGGCATTGACTTCGGCGATATCGTCGACCTTAATGGCAATAAAGCCTGCCCCGCGCGCCACGCGGCGCATCTCTCCAATAGCGTTGACCAGCGCGTGGACATCGCCCAGGCCCGTTACCGAGTCGGTCGTATCTGCCAAGCTTCGGTTGATGATAATGCCCACATACATGCTGGGCTCGGTGTCGGTGCCGTCCAAACGGTAGCCCGTGCAGTCGCAAAGCACGTATTTTCCGGTGGCATCCATTACGCGATACTGCATGTAGTGGAAGTGCCACGTGCCGTTTATCACCATGTCGAGCTCGGCGCGTACGTTGTCGCGGTCCTCGGGATGAACGCGGGCGAGCCACATGTCGAGTGAGTTAAAAGGGTGCTGGGAGGGCAGGTCAAAATCGCGCACGGCGTTAACCGACCATTGCGATTCTCCCGTATCGAGGTTAAGGATGAACGGATAGCGCGTCTCGGAGCTCATGGAGATCGCTTGGAACACTCGGTCGTTGCAGGGAAGCTGATCGACGATTGGGCGTTGCGGCGCATCATTGTCTTTCGGTTGCTGCACACGATGCATAAGCTTATAGCGATACATCTTGCGATCGGCATCCATCGTCATCTGGCGACGTGTGTCGCCGGCAAGTGGATCGACGCGCGAGCAGCCAAAGCTAAAGCTGCCGATCATGGGCGCCTTGCCGCCTGAGCTCGCCTCGATCAGCCCGGCACGTACCTGCTCCAAGCGCTGCTCGAGTTCAGTCTCGTTTGCGGAGAGCGAGATGAGCACAAACTCGTCTCCACCGATGCGGAACAGCATCTCATCGTGCTTCATGGTTTCGGAGAGCGTGCGGCAGATGCTCAGAATATAGCGATTGCCTTCGGCGTGGCCAAACCTATCATTGCAATGTTTGAGATGGTCGATGTCAATATAGGCGCAGGTGAAGGGGTCGCCTTTGTGCCAGAGTTGCTCGACGTGACGGTCGAATCCGTTGCGGTTGCCCAAGTTGGTGAGCGGGTCGATATAGGCGTTGCTCTCAAGCAGCCGGCGCTCTTGTTGCAGGATGGCATGCGTCTTTTGCAGCTGCTCACCAACGGCGCGTAGCCCAGCGGGCAGCGCGGCAACATCGAGTTCGGCGGTCGAGACGCCATTCGCAAGTCGCTGAAGATAGGCAATAATCGATTGCTCGCCCAGGCGATAGGACTCGTTCATGATGGATAACCTCCTTGGGCGGAACAACGGTTTGTATCATATCCCCAATTCGGTTTGAATTGGGGATATAAGTTAGCTAATGGAGGCAAATTCCCCCTTCGGTGATGGCGTTTTGCGCGCGAGCGAATCAGTTGTTATTGCCGCCATCGAGCAATGCCTCAAAATCCTTCGCCGGCATGGGGCGGTAGTAGAGGAAGCCCTGAGCGTAGCGGGCGCCCATTTGTCGTAGCATGTTTGCCTGCTCATTTGTCTCGACGCCTTCAACCACGACGGGCAGATGGAGCGACTGCGCCATCTCGAGCATCGATGACACGATCTGCGCGCTGCGGCCTTGATCGCGGTCGGTGGGCACAAAGGTGCGGTCGAGCTTGATGACGTCGACGTTGACGTTCTTGAGCATCGCGAGCGTGGACTGGCCGGTGCCAAAATCGTCCATGTAGGTCGAGAAGCCACGGGTGTGCAGATCCGCGGTCAGCTTATCCACGGCCTCGGACTCTCCGGTATAGGCGGTCTCGGTGATCTCGATGTGCATGAGTTCGGGCGGCAGGTTGTACTGGGCGGCGAGCGACCCCATATGCTCGGCGACATCGCAGGCAAGAATGTCTACGCGCGACACATTGAGGGAAATCGGAACCACGCGAAGTCCTCGATTGAGGCGCTCGCGGAGCCACATGGCGACGCCCTGCCAAACATATTTGTCGAGCGTCACTACAAAGCCGCTTTCCTCGAGTGCGGGGATAAACGTTGCGGGCGAAATGAGAGAGCCGTCCTTGTCAATCCAGCGGGTGAGTGCTTCGGCGCCAATAATCTCGCCGGTTTCCATATCGACCTGGGGCTGAAGATAGTACGTGATGCGACCATTTGACAGCGCGTACTGGAATTCGGTCAGCGTGCGGTTGAACACGATTTCGCGCTTGTACTCCTCGGGGCAAAAAATGGCAATGCGCTCCTTAAAGTCGTTTTTTGCGCGCCGATTGGTAAACATGGCCTTTGCCTGCGCATCGATGGTGATCTCCTCATTGGAATCGATGGGGTAAACGCCCATGGACGGCCAAAAACCTACGCCGCCATCATGCCTGGCTACTGCCTCGCGAACGCGGTTGTAGATTTGATGGACGGTGATGTGCTTAAAGGGGATGAGTACGCAAAAGTCATCTTGGCCCCAGTACCCTGCGACGCCCATGCCGGCATTCTCGATGTCCTTGAGGACCGTGCCCACATCGGCAAGCAGGCGGTCGCCTTCGGCCTGTCCATACCATTCGTTAAACAGGCGCATGTGGCCCATGTCGACCGTGGCGATGCACCAGGCGCCGTCGCGCCTTGCCTTGATGAAGGCATTGGCACGGCGCCTAAACTCGCTGGGTCGGTAGAGACCGGTGAGCATGTCGAGGTGCTCGGCGACGGCGCCTTTGCGTTCCATCTCGGGTATGGGCAGACTGTCGTTGGGAACAAGTCCGCCGGCCGTGCGAAGGCGACGATCGAGTTCGCCCAAAACAGTCGATGCTTGGGAGTCCAGGCGTTCGTAAAAGGTCGGGACGACAAGACAGACGGGAGCAATGGTGTCGCCTGCGATTTGCACAGGAGCGAAAACGGCTTCTTTAAGGTGGCGGGTCAGTTGCTCGAATGCCTCGTGGTCCAGGTCGTTGCTGAGCACGACGAACTGGACGCTACGTGAACGGTAGACCCTGCTCCTGCCGCGGGTGATCGACAGCATGCGGCCTGCGTATTCGGCGAGCATGTTGTCGACAGCCTCGGCCCCGTAAAGCTCGTTGAGCTTTGTCGTGCCACGAACGCGCACCGCTATAAGGCCCGTCTCGCAACGGTCGCAACGACAGGCGTCGATGGCATTGACCAACATGCGCTGGGTGCCGAGGCCTGTCGCGGCGTCGACGGTTTCGGCAAGTGAGTGGTTGACGAGCTCGCCGACATAGAGCGAGGGGACATTTTCGTCGCCGTCGATGCGAAACCCGCGAGCACGGCAGAGGACGTAGTCGCCGACGGCATTGCGCACACGATACTGCATGACGCGACGGTGCTTGGTGCCGTTATAGACTTGGTCGATGTCGTTGATGTAGGCCTCAAGGTCATCGGGATGCACGCGCGTTTTCCAGTAATCGCGACAGTTGTCTATGTGCTCCGAGGGAAGGCCAAGATCGCGCAAGGCGCCTTGTGACCAAAGGGTGCGATGTTTGTCCAAGTTCTCGATAAAGAAATAGCGGCCTTCGTTGAGCATCGAAAAGGCGTCGAAAATGCGATCGCTTATTTCGAAGTCGTCGGCGTGGACTTGCGTGATATTGCGTCGATCAAGGTGCATGGCATGACGTAGCTTGTAGTCGTACATGCGATGGTCGGCATCGAGCGTCATGCGATTGGGGGCTTCGCCCAGGGCGGGGTCGGCATACGACACTCCATAGCTAAACGAGCGGGGCATCTCGGAATCGTTGTTTTTGAGCAGGACCGTTCGGCAGCGTTCCAGACGTTCGGCGAGGTCGTCCTCGGTTGCAATCGTAGATAGGATGGCAAACTCGTCGCCGCCTATGCGAAACGCCGCCTCGTCCACTTTCATATACAGCTTGAGATAGAGACTTACCTGCAAGATGTAGCGGTTGCCCTCGTCATGCCCAAAGACGTCGTTGCAGTGCTTGAGGTTGTCGATATCGACGTACGCCATGGTAACGGGGGTGTCCTGCTCCCAGAGCTCCTCGAGGGAGCGGGCAAAGCCGCCACGGTTGCCAAGCCCGGTAAGCTGGTCGGTAAAGGCGGTCCTGATCAGATCCTCCTGACGCTTGAGAAGGTCGCGGACGGTCTTTTCGAGCGTTTCGGTGTAATTGCTGACAGTATCCATGTCGTAAGCGGCTTTCTGAGGTCGGGCGAATTGCGTCGGGCGAGCTCGTTGTGCACACGCGTTGTTGTTCGGCGCTTTGCGTGTATCCAGGCCCCCGCCTTGCTGCGTTGTTGGGTTAATTTACCGGCTAATGTTCGCTGTTGATAACTGCTGAGTAGTATAAACAACAGTGCAGAATTATATATGGGTGTACATGCTGCGGGCGGCTATTATTCGCCAAACCGCAACGCCTGGGTGCGCATGAAAAATGCGACTGGGGCGGTATATGTTGACGGGTATACTTGTCCCGGTTTTAAACGCAGGAACGGAGATGGTCGCATGACACAGCCAAATATGACGCGCACGGTGGGGCTTGCACTCGAGGGAGGCGGCTACCGCGGTATGTATACGGCGGGCGTGCTCGACGTTTGGATGGAGCACGGTTTGACCTGCGACCATATGGTGGGTGTCTCGGCGGGCGCGGCGTTTGGCTACAACTTTAAATCGCGCCAGATCGGCCGCGCCATTCGCTATAACAAGGCTTATTGTGCCGATAAGCGCTATGCGGGTGTAGCAAGCTGGCTGCGGACCGGCGATATGTTCAATTCCGATTTTGCCTATCACGAGGTGCCCATCGAGCGCGATCCCATCGACTTGGAGGCGTATCGCGCCTGTCCCATGCGGTTTACGTGCGTGTGCACCGATATCGAGACGGGCAAGGCCGTCTACCACGACCTGCCCTATGGCGACGAGCGCGATATCGAGTGGATCCGGGCATCGTCGGCGATTCCTGTGGCGACGCGTCCCGTTGCTATTGACGGGCATAAGTATCTGGATGGTGGCGTGGCTGATTCTATTCCCAGTGCATGGCTGTTTGCGCAGGGGTATGACCGCAATATCGTGGTACTCACGCAGCCGGCGGGCTTTGTGAAGCAGCCCAACAGCGTGATGCCCATGCTGCGTCGCGTGTTCCGTCACTACCCGGAGTTTGTCGCAGCGCTTGAGCATCGGCATGAGGTTTACAATGCCACGCTCGATGACCTGGCACGTCGCGAGGCTGCCGGCGAAATCTTTGTGGTGCGTCCGAGCGAATCGGTGAAAGTGCCGTCGCTGTGCCGCGAGCCCGATGAACTTGAGCGCATCTATCAGATCGGCCGCCGCGATGCGGAGGCGACTTTGCCGGCGTTGGAAGCGTATCTGGCGGGGTAAGGGTCGCATGCGGAAAGCGCATCCCGGAATGGAGGTCCAAACTGGGATGCGCTTTCCGTTGCTGAAGATATGAGGCTGCGAATCAGCTGCTTGGCCTAGGCTTATGCCTGCTGCCAGGTGTCGACAAGCTCCTTGGCGGCGGCGTGGGGGTCATCGGCGCTGCAGACAGCGCTCACCACAAAGAAGCCGTCGACGCCGGTGGCCTTGAGCTGCGGCAGGTCGGCCGTCTTGACGCCGCCGCCCACCACGATGGGCACGGGGCTTGCCGCGTGGAGTGCGGCCAGGTCCTCAAAGCTCTTGGTGATGATGGAGCCATCGGCTGCGCGTCCGCAGTCGCGCTTGGTCTCGGTCTCGTGGAGCGGGCCGATGCCCAGGTAGTCGACCAGGCTCATGTCGGCGGTCTTGACGTACTCGAGCATCTCTTCGCAACGGGCCGAAAGGCCCACGATGGCATCGGGGCCCAGAAGCTTGCGGCAGACCTCGACGGGAATATCGCTCTGGCCCACGTGCACGCCGTCGACGGCAATACCCTGCTCGCGTGCGGCGAGTACGCAGTCAAGGCGGTCGTCGATCAGCAAGGCGACCTGACCGGTCTTGCCGGCCTGTGCGATTGCCTGCGCGGCGTCGCCGGTCAGCGCAATGATCTCGCGGGCGCTTGCCACCTTGGAGCGCACCTGGATGCAGGTAAAGCCTGCGTCGAGCGCCTGGGCCACCACATCGCCCACGGGGCGTCCCAGCGTGTTTTCGGGGCCGAGTACTAGATAGGCCGAGATATCAAGGTTGTCGCGGATGCTCATCGTGCTTCCTCCTGCTTCTTGATCTGTGCTTCCATGCGCTCGAGCTTGCCGGTCATGGTGTCGGTAAATCCGGGACGAATATCGACTTTGAGCACGACTTCGGTGCGGATGCCCTTGCTCGCCAACACAAAGGTCGCGTCGCGCACGACCTGCATGACCTCGTCCCAGTCGCCCTCGATCTCGGTGAACATCGAGGTGGTGCGGTTGGGAAGGCCGCTCTCGCGTATGACGCGCACGACCTCGGCGACCTCGGCGGAGAGCTCATCGCCGGTGCCGCACGGGGCGATGGCCACGGCGACGAGCGTGTTCATGCCGGCATTGGTTGTGGGCTCGGACATGGCCTATGCCTCCTCGAGCTCGAGTTGGTTATCGGCAATGTCCTGGGCGGTTGCGCGGTAGAGCTCGTCGATAAAGGCGACCTTAAAGCTTGCCGGGGCATCGGCGACGGCGGCGGCACGCGTGCCGGCAACGTTGTAGACGGCGGTACCGCAGACGGCTGCCGTAAACGGGTCGGTGGCACAGGCGTACACGGCCAGCACGCCGCCTTGCGAGCAGCCGCAGCCGGTGATCTTGGACATGAGCGGGCTGCCGCCGTGGGACTTGGCCACGGTCGTGCCGTCGGTGATCAGGTCGACTTCGCCCGAGACCACCACGGCGCCGCCGGTGTAGCGGGCGAGCGCCACGGCAGCATCGCGGGCGGCATCGACGGTATCGGTGGTATCGACACCGCGTACGCGGCTTAGATCGGCCGCCTTGCCCTCAAGACCCCACAGGCCGGCGAGTGCGATGATCTCGGAGGCGTTGCCGCGCACGATGGCGGGCTTGTACTGCTTGAGCTCGTTTACCAGCTGGGTGCGCAGGCTACCGATGCCCAGGCCAACCGGATCGAGCACCCAGGGCTTGCCGGCGTCGTGTGCCGCCTTGGCCGCGCGGGGAATCGTCTGCTCGTAGACGGGGAAGAGCGTGCCCATATTGAGATAGATGGCGCCGCCGCCGGCAACGAGTGCCTCGCCCTCGTCGGGCAGATAGACCATGGCGGCCGATCCGCCCACGGCGAGCTGGGCGTTGGCGACAAAGTCGATCGTCACCGTGTTGGTGATGGAGCCGGCCATCGGATTGGTGGCGCGAATCTCCTCCACGGCTTTGACCATATGTTGCTTAAGCTGCTCCGAATCAATCACTGCACATGCCTCCTTGGCATAGAAAAGGGGCGCTGTGCATAGACAGCGCCCCTGTAAAGGCGGCATGCTCCCTACGCCAGCATTAACTGACAGGTTCAAAGGATTGGGCCCATGCCCTCTCAGCCTTGTGGTTTGCACCGCCGGCACTCCCGCATCGAATCTGTTGTTCCCTATACTAGCGCACCTGCCAAAAAGGGACAGGTTTATTTTGGCTGGTCGTTACAATAGGTAGGACCGATACGAATGGGGGCCTTATGATTAAACTTGTGCTGACCGATATGGACGATACGCTGATTCCAGCCGGGCATGACGGCGCCAGCGACTACGCCATCGAGGGCATTCATGCCATGCAGGCGGCGGGTCTGCACTTTGGCCCGGTTTCGGGTCGCCAGCCGTCCGCGATGGGCTGGATGTTCAAAAATCGTTCCGAGTGCTTCTCGACTGGCGCGTTCTGTAACGGCCAGGTGATGTTTGTCGACGGCGAAGTAGTCGCTTCGCGCGCAATCGACAACGATGCTCTGATACGTTTGGCTGACTATCTGGAGCAAGAAACCGACGATACATTTCTAAAAGTCTACAGCCTGGGTGACGACTTTTGGGATAACGATGCCTACTGCGTGACGAGCGATCCCGAGCGCGTTCGTCGCGCCATGGAGTCGGGCGGTAATGCGTGGCTCAAAGGCGAAGAGGCCCCGTGCCGTCCTGTTGTCGATGGCGCGCCGGTGTTTAAGGCGAATATCTGGAGTGCCCGTTCGCGTGAGGAGCTCGCGGAGCTACGCGAGCGCGTTGCCGTTGAGGTACCGGAACTTTCGCTTGTGTTTCCCAACAACCGAGTGCGCCTGTTCGACATCCTTCCGGATGGTTGGGACAAGGGCTGCGCTGCGCTGGAGCTGGCGCGCGCCTTGGGCCTGACGCCCGACGAGGTGGCCGTATTTGGCGATTCCGATAACGATCTGCCCATGATCGATGCCGTTCCCAACTCCGTTGCAGTCGCCAATGCCAACGAGGCCGTCACGGCTGCCGCGCGCTGGCATATCGGCGCCGCGGCAGATGATGCGGTCGCCGGGGCTTTGCATCAGATTGCCGCCTGCGCCGCGACGGGGGAGATGCCGCCGTTTATGCGCCTGCCGGGTACTGCCGACGCGAATCTCACGAACAGCTAAGGAGACAGTCATGAAGCTCCAGCAGCTCAGATATGTCGTCAAAGTTGCCGAATGCGGCAGCATTACCGAGGCCTCGCGCCGTCTCTTTGTGTCGCAGCCTTCGATTACCGCGTCGATTCGCGATCTCGAAAACGAGATGGGTGTGCACATCTTTGAGCGCACCAACAAGGGCGTCATTGTGTCCGAGGAAGGCGAGACCTTCTTGGGCTATGCGCGCCAGGTACTCGACCAGGCCGACCTGCTCGAGGGCAAGTACAAGGGCGCATCCGAGCAGGTGCCGCACTTTAGTGTGAGCTGCCAGCATTATTCCTTTGCCGTCAACGCGTTTGTCGACGTGATCCGCGAGTTCGATGCCGCGCGTTACGACTTCACCCTGCGCGAGGAGCAGACTCACGAGATTATCGAGGATGTCGCGCATATGAAAAGCGAACTGGGCATCCTGTACTTATCCGAGCATAACCGCGAGGTCATCGAGCGCATGCTGGTGGCCAACGAGCTCGTGTTCGAAGGACTCTTCTGCGCCACGCCGCATGTCTTCGTCTGCGCCGACCATCCGCTGGCGGACCGCTCCAGCGTGACGCTCGAGGATCTGGAAGACTACCCGTTCCTGTCCTACGAGCAGGGCAGCTACAACTCGTTTTACTATTCCGAGGAGCTGACCTCGACGTTCGAGCGTCGCAAAAATATCCGCGTGCGCGACCGTGCGACGTTGTTCAATTTGGCCATGGGCCTCAACGGCTACACGGTATGCTCGGGCGTGATCAGCCATGAACTTAACGGCCCCGGTATTATCTCGATTCCGCTCGATGTGGACGAATACATGGAGATTGGCATCATCACGCGCAAGAACACGACGCTCACGCGCTACGGTCGGGCCTATATCGACGCGATTCGTCAGCATATCTAGGCTGCTGTGCTCCGCACGGTTCAAGTCTCTTTATGACAGTCCAGACTGATATAGGAAGCATCTATATCAAACTGTTATAAACGTATGTTTTACGATGGTCATATGAGCGCTCATACTCTGTCCCAGTAAAGCAACCAATGCAAAGGGAGATATCTATGAGCACTTCGATTCAACCGAACGCGCCGTTTCGCGCCGATATTGTCGGCAGCTTTCTTCGTCCGCAGGCTGTAAAGGACGCCCGTGCCGCCTATGTCGCGGGTAAACTCGACGCTTCCGGCCTTAAGGCCGTCGAGGACGATGCCATTCGCGATTTGGTGGCAAAGCAGAAGGCCGCCGGCCTGCAGGTCATCACCGATGGTGAGTTTCGCCGCAGCTACTGGCACCTCGATTTTATGTGGGGCCTTAACGGCATTGAACGCCGTACCTCGCGTACGGGTTATATGTTCCACGACGAGGAGACCACAGCCGACACCGCCGTGGTAACCGGCCCCATTAGCGGCGAGAACCATCCGTTCGTCGAGCACTTTAAATTTGTCAAGGCGCTCGAGGGGGAGGGCCAGGTCGCGCGGCAAACCATTCCGGCGCCGATCCAGACGTTCTCCGAAGTCACGCTCGACCGCTGCGACGGCCAGCAGGAGAGCCTGCGCGCTGTCTATAAGACCGATGAGGAACTTGCCGACGCCATCGCAGCCGCTTATCGCACGGTGATCGCCGACCTGTACGCAGCAGGCTGCCGCAACATCCAGTTTGATGACTGCACCTGGGGCATCTACTGCGACACCGATTTTGTCGCCAAAACCGGCATGAGCCCGGTCGACCTGCAAAAGGTAAGCGAGCTGGGCGTGGCGCTCAACAATGCCGCCATCGCGGACAAGCCCGACGATCTGGTCATCAACACGCATGTGTGCCGCGGCAACTACCACTCCACCTATGCCTTCGAGGGCGGCTATGACCCCATCGCGCCGTACCTGTTCGCAAACGAGGATGTCGATGCATTTTACCTGGAGTTCGATACGCCGCGCGCCGGCGGTTTTGAGCCGCTCAAGTACGTTGCCCCGGGCAAGAAGGTCGTGCTGGGCTTGGTGACCACCAAGGCCGCTGAGCTTGAGGACGAGGATGCCATCGTCGAGCGTATTCACGAGGCCGCAAAGTATGTTCCGCTCGAGAGCCTGTATCTGTCGCCCCAGTGCGGCTTTGCCAGCTGCGAGATTGGCAACAAGCTGACCGAGGACGAGCAATGGGCAAAGATCGCGCTGGTCAAGCGCATTGCGGAGCGCGTTTGGAAATAGCGCTAGTGTTTGCAGGTGGCGGCGCGTGCGAGGCATAGTGTATCGCGTACAATGGTTCGGATCGTATCGTTCGGGCAGGTTATCCGATATGCCTGATCGCCCTTCCATTCGAAAGGACATCCATGTCCCAGTCCTCGACGCCCGCCGTCAGCGATGCCATCTACGACGCATCGTCGCTCGGCCGCCCGCGCATGTTCCTGCTCGGCCTACAGCACCTGTTTGCCATGTTTGGCGCCACCGTGCTGGTGCCCGTGCTCACCGGCCTCTCGGTATCGGCAACGCTTTTGTTTGCCGGCTTGGGCACGCTGCTGTTCCACTTCCTGTCGCGCGGTAAGGTGCCGGCATTTTTGGGCTCATCGTTTGCCTTTATTGCCGGTTATGCCGCAATCGCGCCCAACGGCGAGACCGAGCTTTTGCCCTACGCTTGCCTGGGCGTAGCTTGTGCCGGTCTGCTCTATCCGGTGCTGGCGGCGCTCTTCCGCGCGTTTGGCGCCAAGCGTGTCATGCGTTTCTTTCCGCCGGTGGTGACTGGCCCCATCGTCATTTCCATCGGCTTGATCCTGGCAAGTTCCGCTATTGCCAACTGCCAGACAAACTGGTTTGTTGCCGTTGTCGCCGTGGCTGTGATCGTGATCTGCAACATTTGGGGTCGCGGCATGGTCAAGATCGTGCCGATCCTGCTGGGCGTCGTAGTGAGCTATGCCGTTGCGGCCGCGCTCGGTGAGGTCGATTTTTCGGGCGTTGCCGCCGCGCCGTGGGTCGGTCTGCCCATCGTGTGGGACAACACCGTGTTTGCACTCTTTGGGCCGCAGTTCGATAGCGGTCTTGCCACGACGGCCATCATCACCATCATGCCGCTGGCCCTCGCGACCATGATCGAGCATATCGGCGATATCTCTGCTATCGGTTCGACTTGCGAGCGCAACTACATTGCCGATCCCGGTCTGCATCGCACGCTGCTCGGCGACGGCCTTGCCACGATTCTGGCTTCGCTCTTTGGCGCTCCGGCCAACACTACGTATGGTGAGAACACCGGCGTGCTCGCCCTGACGCGCGTGTTCGACCCGCGCGTAATTCGAATTGCCGCGTGTTGCGCCATCGTGCTTTCGTTCTGCCCCAAGTTCGCGGCTGTCATTGCGGCCATGCCGGCGTGTGTGATCGGCGGTGTGTCGCTCGTGCTCTACGGCATGATCAGCGCTGTGGGCGTCCGCAACCTCATCGAGAACCAGGTCGATTTCCAGAACAACCGCAACGTGCTGGTTGCCGCGCTGGTGCTCGTGCTTTCGCTCGGCATCGCGTACAGCACCGCCGGCGCCATCGTGTTGGAGCTGGGCGGCGTGACCATTTCGCTGTCCGGCATTGCCGTGGGCTCACTGGTGGGCATTGTGCTCAACGCCATCCTGCCGGGTAACGACTTTGAGTTTGATGTCTCCGAGCTTGAGGAGGCTGCTGAGTAGCAGCTGCGTTCAGCTAAAACAAAATAAATGGTGCCCATGCGTATGTACGCGTGGGCACCATTTTTAATGCGTCAGTATCCAGTGGATGCCGCGGGCCATGCGCAAGTCGGTTTGGGTAAAGTGATTGCCGGGGTTGAGTTCCATCGTTGTTGGAATGCCGCGCTCGACGAGCAACGCTTCCATCGCGCGCGTGTCGTCGAGTACATGCCGCATCATGCGGTTGGGCGTCTTGGTTTCCTTTTTGCCGAGTGACAGATAGACGGCTTGCGGGCTGCCGGCAAAAGGGGCCGTGCTGGCGCGATCGACAAAGTCGGGAAACCATAGCGACCCCGATGCGCTCGCGGCGCGGTCAAAGGCGCCGGTTTGCCAGAGGGACCAAAGCGCGAAGAGGCCCGCGAGCGAGTAGCCGGCAATGCCGCGCCAGGTGGGCGGCTGAGGAAGCGACGACTCCACCTGGGGGATTATCTGATTCAGCAGCTCATCAAGAAAATCGGCAGCTTGGCCGCCGAAAGGCTCGGCATCGCGTACGGTCCCGTCGCATGCCCAGGGGCTCAGCTCGCGATTCCAATCGAGCCCGCCAATGGTGACGAGGGCGAATGGCGGACAGTCGAGCTCTCGGCAACACTTATAAACCTCGCTGCCGTCGCCCACGACCACAGGAAGGTAGATGACAGGCGCGCTTTCCGTATGATTCGAATAAACGGTTATCTGCTTTTGATGCGCTTCCATGACGGGCTTCTCTCAGTGTTGTGATATCGGCAGCCCCAATTGTCGCACGCCAGCGTATGCCGGTTGGGCTAGACCAAAGACAATCTCGTGCATCCCCTGCGGACGCATATGGAAAACGCCACCGCCGGAGGGGAGCTCGGCGGTGGCGTTGTTAAACGGTGCTGGGGCTCGGGGCCTTCGCGGGAGCTGCCATGTGCGCAGAGGCGTCTAAAAACGCTTACGGCTCGCCATGGTGCCTGCGGCGATAGCGGCTGTTCCCGCAAGGACGGTTGCCACGATGGCCGCACCCGAGGTGTCGCCGGTTGCCGCGAGCACGCCGGTAGTCTTGGCTTTCGTGGTTGAAGCCGCAACGGCCTTGGTCGGCTTTGAGCCCTCAGGCTTGGGGTTCTGCTTGGACTCCGCGGGCTTGCTTTCTGCGGGCTTGGTCTCGTCGGGCTTGGGGTCTTCCGGCTTGGCTACCTCGGGAGGTGCGATGGTCGTACTTTTGGCGACTGCTTTGATATAGAGGGAGTCGACCGTGGCGTCGCCCGTGCCGATGGCTTGGCCTGCCTCGTAGATGCCGTCACGGAGCTTGCGATAGTCAATGACCTTGCCGCCTTCGGGCGTCTGGATGGCGGCGTTCTCAATCTTGATGGTGCCGATTGTCTTGCCGTCAGCGCTCATGGCACGGGCAAAGATTGCCGCTGTATCTCCTTCGGCCGTTACCTTGCTGCGGATGATCGAGATGACTGCGGGCGTGACGCCCTCGCTGGTCTGGGCGATGATGCCGATGTTCTCGCCTTGGGGTTCGCGCCTCGTCTCACCATCTTGGTTTTCGCTGTAGGGGATGGGGCCGTCGCCGTTCTCGACATAGTGGGCTATGGCCTTGACAACGGAGTCGCTGATGTAGATGTGGCCGCCCTTCTCGTTGGGTCGATCGTTTCTGGTGGAGAATGCAGCCGAAACCTCGCCTTCCGCAAACGCGTCCACGGTGGAGCCGTTCTTGACGACGATGTCGTCCTGGTAGGTGAAGAGGGCGTTGGCGCCACCGTATCTGCCTTTACTTGCACGGACCGTCACGTTTGCATGATCGAGGGTGATGCCCTTGTGGGCATAGACGCCATATTCAACACCGTTTACGTTGAGGGAGGCGTTTGTGGCTGCGAGGCTGCCCTTGGCCTCGACGGCAGCGTCTTTCTCGGAGCTTACCTCGACCGTCCCGCCACCCTTGATGGTGAGGTTCTTGTCGGCTCCAATACCCTTGTCCTTGGTAGCCCTGGCGGTGACGGCTCCGCTGTCGTCAATCGTGATATTGCCGTTTGCCCTGATGCCATCCGATGCACCCGTGGCGTTGACGTTGCCCGAACCTTTGACAGCGAGATCACCTCCGGCATTGATGGCATCAAACCCAGTGCTCGTGGCGTTGACGGATCCGGCTCCGTCGATGTTGATATTACCCGTGGAGAGGATGGCGTCCTCAGTAGATGTCACGCTGAGCGTGCCGCCCTCGTCGCCTTGGATATTGAGCTCGGCATTCTCGTTAGTGCCATGAGAAACTTTGATGCTTTCGATCCATTCGGCAGTGACGATGTTGGTTCCCGAGTAATTCACGTTGAGCTTGCCTGCGGCCTGGATCTCGCCGCCGTTATAGTTGTTGAGCTTCAAGTCGTCGGCGCCGTCCCACGACCAGGTACCGGCCTCGTCGCTCGCCGCGGTGTTGTACTTGTTGCCGCCGACCTTGACCCATTCCGCTGCGAGCGAGACGCTCGGCATGAGCAGCGAGCTCACCGTGAGCGCGCACACGGCGCCCGAGACGATGCGGCGCGTCACGCGGCGCCAGCTGCCGTGCGCGAGTCCTATGCGACGGCGAACGTCGGGTTCGGCAACATGGGTTCCGGCGGTAGTGTCATTGCGTTTGGGGGTCGTGAACAAGGCTGCCATGGTTGCTCCCGTTCTCATAGGGCCTATACGACTAGATTCAGCGTATCTGCCGGATGTTGCCGGCGGTAGTGCCGTTTGGAGGGCAAAATGGCCAAAATGGGGGAGAAATAGGCCGCACGCCGGCGCAGGGACCGGCGCTAAAAGAAAAGCGCGGGGCCGCATGGCGACTCCGCGCTTTATTGTTCAGCTTTTGCAGCCTTGCCCTTACGCTACGAAGAAGTAGACGAGGAAGGCAAGGGCCGCGATCCACCCGTCCCGTGCGAAAAAGTGTTTACGAGCGCTTGCGGCTCACCACGGCGCCCGCGGCGATGGCGGCTGTTCCTGCAAGGGCGGCTGCCACGATGGCTGCGTTCGAGGCGTCGCCGGTTGCCGCGAGCTTGCCGGTGGTCTTGGCTCCCGTGGCTGCAACTGCAACGGTCTTGGTCGTCTTCGTGCCCTCGGACTTGGAACCCTCGGGCTTGGTCTCGCCGGGCTTCTCCTCGGGTTTGATCTCCTCGGGAGGCACGATGACCGTGCTCTTGGAGACAGCGGCGTCATAGGGGGAGTCGACCGTGGCGTCGCCCGTGCCGATGGTTTGACCCATATCGTAGACGATGCCGTCGTCGAGTGCTTCCCTGTTGCTATAGTCAATGATCTTGCCGCCTTCAGGCGTCAGGATGCTGGCGCCTTCGATCTCGATGGTGCCGATTGCCTTGCCGTCCGCGCTCGTGGCAAGAGCGAAGATTGCCGCCGTGTCTCCCTCAGCCGTGAGCTTGCTGCGGACGATCGAGATACTCGCGGGCGTGATGCCCTCGTAGGTCTGGGCGAAGATACCGATGTTCAGACCCCTAGGCTCAGGGATGACCGCGCCGTTTTGGTCGTTGCTGTAGTGATCGGGGCCATCGCCACCGGTCTCGACATAGCGGGCTATAGCCTTAACAACGGAGTCGCTGATGTAGATGTGGCCGCCAGCGACGTTTAGCGGGTGGTTTCTGGCAGAGATTGCAACCGAGAATTTGCCTTCCGCGAGTGCGTCCACGATGGAACCGTTCTTGATGTCGATGTCGCCCCCGTCAGTGATGAGGGCGATGGCCTGGCCGCCGTTCGCGCTGGTACGGACCGTCACGGTTGCGCCATCGAGTGTGATGCCCTTGTAGGCATAGACACCATATTCAACACCGCTTGCGTCAAGGGAGGCGTTCGTGACCGCGAGACTGCCCTCAGTGTCGACGGCAAGATCTCCCTCGGAGTTCGCCTTGACCTGGCTGCCGCCTGAGATGTTGATGCCGTCTTCAGCCCAAATCGCCGCTTCTTCTATCGAGCTTGCTTCTACCTTGCCACCGCCTTTGATGGTCAGGTCACTGCCTGCGGCGATGCCGTAGCCTTCGCCTCCTTTAGCGATCACTGTGCCAGAGGAATCGATGGTGGTCTTGCCCTTGGATTGGATACCTTCGGTATCGCCCGTTGCATTCACGGTGCCCGAGCCCGTGATAGAGAGGTCGCCCTTTGCCTCAATTCCGTCGGCAGTAGTACTTGTGGTGTTCACGGTGCCTGGGCCAGAAATGGAGAGGTCGCCTGTGGATTTAATTGCATCGGTCTCGGCTGTCACATTGAGCTCATCCGTGCTATTCGAGCTCGTTATGTTCAACTCCGCTTTCTGGTTAGTGCCATCCTGCGCTTTGATGGCGGCTCCGGTGTAATCGGGCTCGGTTTTCACGGTGTTCTTGCCCTCGTACGCAATGTTGAGCTTGCCTGCAGCATTGATCGCACCGCCGTCATAGCCGTTGAGCTTCATATCGTCGGCGCCGTCCCATGACCAGGTGCCAGCCTCGTCACCCGCCGCGGTGCCAGCGTCATACCGGCTGCCGCCGACGTCCACCCACTCGGCCGCGAGCGAGACACTCGGCATGAGCAACGAGCTCACCGTGAGCGCGCAGGTCAGACCACAGACGATGCGGCGCGTCACGCGACGCCAGCTTCCGTGTGCGAGCAGCGTGCGACGGCGCACGTCGGGCTCGACAAAATGGGCTCCAGAGGTTTTGTCATTGCGCTTGGGGGTCGTGAACAAGGCGGCCATGGTTACTCCCATCCTCATAGGGCCTATGCGATTACGCCCAGCATATCTGCAGGATGTAGCCGGCGGTAGTGCCGTTTGGAGGGCAAAATGTCCAAAACTTGGGAAGCAATACATCGCGCGTCCGTGCGTAGCCTGGCTTTAAAAGAAAAGCGCGGAGCCGCTCGATGCGACTCCGCGCTTTGGTGTTCTGCTTTGGCAGCTTTGCCGCTACGCTACGAAGAAGTAGACGAGGAAGGCGAGGGCTGCGATCCACATGAGCGGCTTGATCTTGGAAGCCTCGCCCTTAAAGAGCGCGACGACCACGTAGGCGATAAAGCCCAGGCCAATGCCGGCAGAGATGGAGTAGGTGAAGGGCACGCCGGCGACAATCATGAACGCCGGGAAACCCTGCGACACGTCGGACCAGTCGATCTCGGAGGCCTCACTCATCATGAGGTAGCCGACGTAGACCAGAGCACCGCAGGTGGCGGCGCTGGAAACGATGGTGACGATGGGGGAGAAGAACGCGGCGAGAATGAACAGCACGCCGGTGGTGACGGAGGTGAGGCCCGTGCGGCCACCGTCGGCAGCGCCAGAGGTGGACTCGACGAAGGTGGTGATGGAGGAGACGCCCATGAAACCGCCCACAGCAGCGGCGGCGGAGTCGACGATCAGGATCTCCTTGATATTCTCGACGTTGCCGTCGTCGGTGAGGAACTCGCCCTGCTTGGCCACGGCCATCGCGGTGCCCATGGTGTCGAAGAAGTCGCTCATGAGCAGCGAGAACGAGATGACGAGGAGCGCGGGGTCGGTAAGGACCTTGACGATGGCGGGCACGCCGCCGGCGTCGGCGATGGGGCCACCGATGCTCGAGAAGTCGAGCGGGGCGATGATACCGGTCGGAGCCTGGGTCACACCTAGGGGGATACCGGCGATGACGGCGACGACGATGCCGATGAGCAGCGAGCCGGGGACGTTGCGGCAGGCGAGGGCGACCGTCACCAGGATGGAGATGATGCCGACGATGAAGGTGGGGGAGGTGATGTCGCCCAGACCGACGAGTGTACCGGCGCCAGCGGTGATAATGCCGGCATCGCACAGGCCAATCATGGCGATGAACAGGCCCAGACCCACCGAGATGGCGTGACGCAGGACAACCGGGATGGCGTCCATGATGGCCTCGCGCAGGCCACAAAGCACGAGCAGCAAGATGACGATACCCTCGAGGAAGATGACGCTCATGGCCACGTGCCAGTCACCGCCGCAGACGGTGGTGGTGATTCCGGCGATCATCGCGTTGACGCCTAAGCCCGACGCGCAGGCGAGCGGGCGGTTGGCGAAGATGCCCATGCAGATGGTCATGATGCCGGCGCCCAGGCAGGTGGCGCAGGCGAGCGCTCCCGCATCGATGCCGGCGCCCGAGAGCACCGCAGGGTTGACGGCGATGATGTAGGCCATCGCCAGGAATGTTGTCAGTCCAGCGCGAAGTTCGGTCCCGATTGTGGACTTGCGCTCACTGACGTGAAAAAGTTCGTCCATGCATACCCTTTCCTTGTTCGGCCCCGAGTTTAGGCCGATTGACACGAACTCAACTACTATATCGCCTTTGAAAGGTTGATGTTCCTCGCATGTTGATGTTCGGCGCTTTGTAGCAGACGGACGGTATTTTTCGCATGAAAATGTGTGGGTACCGTATACTTAAGCAGTTACAACGACCCCTATGGAGGAACGTATGATTAAAGAGCTCTGCCACGACGAGGCTGTTCTGTCCCAGCGTTGCGAGGTCGCGACCGTCGAGGACGAGTCGGTGGCACAGGACCTGATCGATACCATCAAGTCGCTCGACGATGCCGGCTGCCTTGCCGCTAACCAGATCGGCGTCACCAAGAAGGTCTGCGTCTACCTGGACGATGCCGGCGAGCCCCATGTGCTCTACAACCCCCGTCTGGTGTTTGGCCTGGGCGCCAGCAAGATGGAGGAGAGCTGCCTGACGCACGAGGAGGTCACCAAGTCCACGCGCTACATCAAGTGCAAGGTCGCTTATGACGTGATCGTCGACGGCAAGATGCGCGAGCGCAAGCAGGACTTCGTCGGCTTCGAGGCGCAAATGGTCCAGCATATGATCGACCACTGTCTCGGCAAGTTGGTCTAAGGGGATCAAAGCACCGCACCTTGCCGCTCAATCGTCGCTTGCGTACCGTTAGTACGCGGCGCTCCTCTTTCGTGGCAATCTGCGGCACTTTGACCCCTTAGACGACCTGCGGGGTTAACTTGGTTGAGTTTATCCAGCTTGAATAGTCCGGACATGACATTGTTGTCATGTCCGGGCTTTTTTGTTTAGCGCCCCTTTGTTTGGAGACAATGAAATTAGCAAGAACGTAAAGCTAGGAGGCGCTATGTGTACGAGCATTCGATTTACCGATAATTCTGGTCACATGTATCTGGGCCGCAATCTCGACTGGAGCTTTGACTACGGCCAACAGGTTCGCGTGATGCCGCGCGGGTTTAACATTCCGTATTCGTTTATCGACGACGCGACAGCGGCACACGCGGTGATCGGTATGTGCATCGATTACAAGAACTACCCTATGTTCTTCGATTGCGGCAACGATGCGGGCCTCGCCGTGGCGGGTCTCAATTTCCCGGGTTATGCCGAGTATGCCGAGGGGCCGGTTGATGGAAAGACCAATATCGCGGCCTATGAGTTTCCCCTGTGGGTGGCAGCGACGTTCTCGACGGTCGATGAGGTCGAGGCCGCGCTGCGCGACACGGTGATTGTTGCCAAATCTGCCGGAGAGGGGCTGGGTGTGTCGCTGCTCCATTGGATTATCGGCGACAGCCAGCGTAGCATCGTGGTCGAGATGATGGCTGACGGCCTGCATGTATACGACGATCCGGTCGACACCCTTGCCAACCAGCCGACCTTCCCGTGGCACATGGAAAACCTCCGCACCTATATCACCGCCACAAGCGATTTTCCGCAGACGGCGACATGGCGTGGCGCCGAGCTCAAGCCCTATGGCGCGGGTGCCGGCATGCGCGGCATTCCGGGCGATTGCTATTCGCCGAGCCGTTTTGTAAAGGCGGCGTACCTCAATGCCAATTACCCGCAAAAGGAGAGCGAGACCGAAAACGTCGTCCGCATGTTCCGCTCGCTCGAGGGCGTGGTGATGATCGAGGGGGCGTCCAGGATGGGCGATGGCAAGTTCGAGAAGACTATCTATACCGGATGCTTTAGCGCGCGCACGGGCAATTATTACTACGCGATGTATGGGGATCCGTCGATTCGCTACGTGAGCCTGATGGATGCCGAGGGCGCGAGCCCCGATAGGCTCGTGGTTCCCGAGCCGCGTCGTTCGTAGCCGATGGCTTTACCGCAATGCAAAGCGGCCCTGCATCTCCCGTGAGGTGCAGGGCCGCTGTCGTTGATTTGTGACGTCGCTAGAAGTTGGCGTCGTTGAGTTGTTCACTCTCGAGGCCGTCGAGCTGTTGCTGTTCGGGCATATCTGCGACGCTCTCGAGCAGCTCGGTGGGGTCGATGTTCATGTCCCTACCGGCCTCGTTGCCGTTGACCAAGTCGTCCGAGAAGATGTCGACTTCCATTTCCTCGGCCTCTTCAATCTGAACCTCGAGCGGCACCTGGGTGCGCACGAGCTTAACGGCCGGGCGCATGCGGGCAAACAGCGGCACGTACTCGATGATGATGGCCGAGTTCTCAAGACCGTACCAGCGTGCCGGGCTTCCGCAGGCGCGGCGGACGGCGTACTTGATGGCCATCACGCGGTGGTCATTGCGGTTGATGTCCGTTTCGGGGGCGAGCATCTTGCGCAGCATGCAAAAACGGAAGTCGCCCACGTTGCCGCGCGTCTCGTAGATGGAGTAGGTGTGGTGCTGCGGCGGCAGCTCACCCGAAGCCATCAGGTCGCCGACGATCTGACGCAGATAGGCGTTGACGCGCTGGTTGACCTTAAAGCCCAGGTCCAGGCGAACGCGGAAGAGGAAGTCCGTGCCAAAGGTCTCGACGGAATACTCGTGCGTATAGGGCTCGTCGGTGACATGCACGTTAATGAACCAATACGCCTTGGCGCGCTTGGGATGTTTATCCAGGATGGAATAGAGCACGTCGCGGTCGAGCGTGAGCGGATCGGGGCTGTTGGTGAGAAACACCAGGTTGTCGGCGAGCACGGGATAGGTCTCGTCGTTGCGCAGACGGTTGAGCTGATCGATGTACTTGGAGACGGGTAACAGAATCGTCTGCGTGCGCTCGATGGCGGTGCCACGGCGCCACACGTACATAAGGCCAAACAGCAGTGCGGCCAGGAAGATCATGACGTAGCCGCCGTCAAAGAACATGGTGAGGCACGAAGCGAAGAAGCACAGCTCAATGGCACCAAAGAGCAGGGCAAAGATGCAGGCGCCCAGCTTGTGCTTGAGGATGCCGGTGATATAGCTCGTCAAAAGCGTCGTGGTCATGAGCATGGTCACGGTGATGGCGAGGCCATAGGCACTCTCCATGCGCTCGGAGTTTTGGAACAGCAGCACGATGAAGATACAGCCGACCCACATGATGTTATTGACGAGCGGAATATAGAGCTGACCCTTGGTGTCGCTGGGGTAGTGGATGCGCAGGTGCGGCATAAGGTTGAGGCGCGTTGCCTCGGATACCAGCGAGAATGAGCCGGTGATGAGGGCCTGCGAGGCGATGATGGCCGCCACGGCCGAAAGCACGATGGCAAAGGGGCGCAGGGGCTCGGGAAGCATCATATAGAACGGGTTAACGATATCCATCGCGAGCATCTGGGGGTTGGAGTTATTGGCGAGCAGCCAAGCTCCCTGACCCAGGTAGTTAAGGATAAGCGCTGCCTTAACAAACGGCCAGGATGCATAGATGTTGGCCTTGCCCACGTGGCCCATGTCCGAGTAGAGGGCCTCGGCGCCGGTCGTCGACAGGAAGACGAAGCCGAGCACCATGATGCCCGAGTGGTTGATGGGCGAGAACAGGAACATGATGCCGCGGATGGGGTTGAGCGCGCGTAGGATGGACAGATTGCCGAGCATGTTGAACAGGCCGGCGCCCGCCAGGAACAGGAACCACAGCGTCATGAGCGGGCCGAAGAGCTTGCCGATTGACGAGGTGCCGGCGCGCTGCATGGCAAACAGACCGCAGATAATGATGATGGTGATGATGATCACATTGGTCTGACCGTCACCCAATAGTGCGTGGCCCCACTCGATGGTACGCAGGCCCTCAATGGCTGTGGTGACCGTGACCGCGGGGGTGAGGATGCCGTCGGCGAGCAGCGCCGCGCCGCCGATCATGGCGGGGAGAATCAGCCATGGCGCCACCTTGCGCACGAGACTGAACAGGGCGAAGATGCCGCCTTCGTTGTGGTTGTCGGCCTTCATGGCGATTACCACGTACTTGACCGTGGTCACGAGCGTCATGGTCCAGATGACGAGCGAAAGCGCGCCCAGGATCATGTCCTCGCTGACGGTACCGATGCCGCCGTTGTTGGCGACGATTGATTTCATGGTGTACATGGGGCTCGTGCCGATGTCGCCATAGACGACGCCGAGCGTTACGAGCAGCATGCCAGCGGAGAGGGGGATGGCTCCGTGCCCGCCTTGCCCGCGCTGGTCTTGGAGGTTTGCCTCCAGTTTATTGTGTGCCACGAGGACTCCCTTAGACATCCGGTTATCTGTCTAGGACAAAAAACTTTATGCCGTCTTTATACATACAAGAGCAGTTTGGCACATCGGGTTATTTTAGACAATAATCCTCAGCTGGGGATTATTTATCTACGCAGGTAGCATTTCAAAGCAGGGCTTTTAAGCACGTACTGTCTGGGCGATGCCAGCCTTGGCGTTTGCGCGTTTGCCGGCGAGTTCGCAAAAAATCGCGCCGCCGATGATAAGCGCGGCGCCCATCAGGCGGACCGGTGTTATGGCTTCGCCCAAAAGGACGGCCGAGAACACGACGGCCGAAAGCGGCTCGAGGTAGCCGACGACCGCGACGGTCTGGACGGGCAGCTTGGCGACGGCACTAAAGTAGAGCAGGCAACCGATGCCGGTGTTGATGACGCCGAGCATGACGACGGCGCGCCAATCAATACTGGCGGCGACGCCGGCGGACAGGAATGAGGGGGCGCCCTGCGTGATGAGCGTGAGGACCAGCGCGGTCACAAAGGCGGCGCTCACCTGGAGCGTGGAGTTCTCGAGGCCTTCGATGTGCGGCGCACCCTTGCTAGCGATGACCATCAGCGCATAGCAAAATGCCGAGGCGATACCGCAGACAATACCCGCAATGGGCATATTGCCGCCTAGACCTTGTTCTGCAATGAGAAAAGCACCGCAGGCGACGGCGATAAACCCGGCGATTTTGCCGCCGGTCAGTTTTTCACCAAAGATGAGTGGGGAGAGCGCCATAACGATGATGGGGCCACAGTAGTACAGCAGCGAGGATACGCCGACGCCGATCGTCTGGTAGGCGCGGAACAGAAAAATCCAGCTGGCGCCCAGCGCGGCTCCCGAGAGAAGGAGTGCTGCGGCTTCGCGGGGACGAGATGGCGCCTGCAGTTTATGGCGTTGGGTGATGGCAAGGATAGTGACAAGCGAGAGGGCGCCCAAAAACGTGCGCAGTAGCACGATATCGGAGCTCGGCAGTGCGATGGCGGCGGCGATGATGCCGTTGGAGCCAAACAATAGCAATGCTGCTAAGTACGTAAACAGTCCGTTGTTCATGCGCTGACATCCCCTCTATATCCGAACAAGTTCACTATGGGTGAACTGGCTTTAGAAGAAAAGCGAATATAATGCATAGTTAACATGACAAAAACTCATGCATAGGTGGAGGCGCCTCGTGGAAACGAATATTCAAAAGATGCAGGTGCTGCTGGAGACGGTGCGCGCCGGAAGCTTTACGCGTGCTGCCGAGCGGCTGAGCTATTCGCAGTCGGGCGTGAGCCGTATGGTGGCCGATCTTGAGGCCGATTGGGGCTTTAAGGTGCTCGACCGCAGTCGCGAGGGCGTAGTGCTTTCTGCCGACGGGCGGCAGGTCATGCCGGCTGTCGAGGCGCTCTGTGAGGAATTCACTCGCTTGCAGCGACGGGTGGATGAGATGCGCGGGCTCATGCGCGGCAAAATCTGCATCGGTACGTTTTCGAGTGTGGCGACCCACGTGCTGCCGCCAGTGATTGCGCGCTTTCGCGCCGATTACCCGGACGTCGATTACGAGTTGCTGATGGGCGATTACTCAGAGATTGAACAATGGGTGTCAGAGGGCCGCTGCGATCTGGGCTTTATCCCGCATGAGCCCCGAGAAAACGGCATGGCATCGCGGCCTTTGGTGCGCGACGAGTTGATGGCGGTAGTGCCGGCAGGCTCTTTGCTTGCCACGGCGGAGGCCGTCTCTCTTTCCGATTTGGCTAACGAGCAGTTTATTCTGCTAGAACGCGGCACCGATGACGAGATTACGCCGCTGTTTCGCCGCGCGGGCCTGGCGGTGCGCTCTAAGCTGTCGACTTGGGATGACTATGCGATTATGGCTATGGTCGAGGACGGCTTGGGCGTGAGCATTCTTCCCGCGCTCATCTTGCGCCGCTGTCAGTTCGATGTTGCCGTGCGACCACTCGAGGGACATCCCCATCGGCAGATCAATGCGATATATCGCACGGCTGACGTTTCGCTTGCCGCCGCTCGATTCCTTGAATACCTCTAAACGTGTGCACGTCATTGTCCGCTTTGGGCAAAACTCGGAGTTCCGTACGTTTTCTTATGAAATTGAACTTTCGAATGAGGTACGGCGCTATACTGCTTGCTAAATTGAACCTTGGTTCAATTCGTGTTCTATAAATTGAACTTTGCCAGCAAGGAGGTTCCTGTGGCCCAAGAGACGTTTTGCGATCGCCTGCGACAGACTATGTCCAATCGCGACGTTCGCCAGTCGGACGTAATCCGCGCATCGGAGATGCTCGGCAAAAAACTCGGCAAGAGTCAGATGAGCCAATATGTGAGCGGCAAGACGATCCCGCGGCGCGATGTGGCTGAGCTGCTCGCCCGGATTTTGGAGGTCGATGTTACCTGGCTGCTTGCCGGCGACGCCGATCAAGGCGAGGCATCATCACCCCGCAACGATTCCAAGCCCGAACCCCATCCCTCAGCTCAAATTGCAAGGAGCACCACCATGCGTACTTTTTCTAAATCCACCAAACTCGACAACGTCCTGTATGACGTGCGCGGTCCCGTCGTCGACGAGGCCGCCCGTATGGAGGACGAGGGCGAGCGCATCCTCAAGCTCAATATCGGCAACCCGGCGCCCTTCGGTTTCCGCACGCCCGATGAGGTCATCAAGGACATGCGCCAGCAGCTGCCCGACTGCGAAGGCTATTCCAACTCGCGTGGCCTGTTCTCCGCGCGCAAGGCGATCATGCAGTATTCGCAGATCAAGGGCCTGCCCAACGTTCAGATGGAGCATATCTACACGGGCAACGGTGTGTCCGAGCTCATTCAGCTTTCGATGAACGCGCTGCTCGACAACGGCGACGAGATTCTGATCCCCAGCCCCGACTATCCGCTCTGGACGGCGTGCGCAACCCTTGCCGGCGGTCATCCCGTACATTATCTGTGTGATGAGCAGGCGGATTGGTATCCCGACTTGGAGGATATGGAGTCCAAGATTACGAGCGCGACCAAAGCTCTCGTCATCATCAACCCCAACAACCCCACGGGGTCCGTCTATCCGCGCGAGGTGCTCGAGGGCATCGTCGAGATTGCACGCAAGCATCAGCTGATGATCTTTGCCGATGAGATCTACGACCGCCTGTGCATGGACGGCTACGAGCACGTCTCGATTGCCTCGCTCGCCCCCGACCTGCCCTGCGTCACCTTTAGCGGCCTTTCCAAGTCGCACATGATCGCGGGCTATCGTATTGGCTGGATGGTGCTTTCGGGCAACCAGCGCTGCATGAGCGACTTCATCATGGGCGTCAACATGCTCTCTAACATGCGCCTGTGCTCCAACGTGCCGGCCCAGTCGATCGTTCAGACGGCACTCGGTGGCCATCAGTCCGTCAACGACTACATCCGTCCCGGTGGCCGTGTCTACGAGCAGCGCAACTTTGTGTATGAGGCGCTCAACAAGATTGACGGCATCTCGGTGGTTAAGCCGCGTGCGGCGTTCTACATCTTCCCCAAGATGGATGTGAAGAAGTTCAACATCACCGATGACGAGCAGTTCGCCCTTGACCTGCTGCACGAGAAGAAGATCCTGATCACGCGTGGCGGCGGCTTCAACTGGGCCGAGCCCGACCACTTCCGTATCGTGTACCTGCCGCGCATGGAAGTACTCAAAGAGTCCCTCGAAGACCTCGCCGACTTCTTTGACCATTACCGCCAGTCGTAGGGGATAGAAACTCCGCACTATGAAAAGCTCCCTGCAGTTGTTTTGCTGCAGGGAGCTTTCTTGAATCGGCGGAACTAAATAACAATCCCGTTGCAGTGGTCGATTTCGTGCCGGATGATCTCGGCGGTGTAGCCCGAGAAGTTTTTGATGCGGTGGACGAAGTTCTCGTCCAAATACTCCACCTTAATGCGGCGATAGCGGGTACAGGGACGCTCGCCGATCAGCGAGAGACATCCTTCGCTCGTCTGATAGGCATTGACCTGCTCAAGAATTTGAGGGTTGTACATCAGGAGTGTCCTGTTGCCGTCCTTTACGCAGATGATGCGTTTGCGCACGCCAATCATGTTGGCGGCGAGGCCCACGCACTCGTGCTCATGCTCGTGGAGTGTATCCAGGAGGTCCTGCCCGGTCGCGGCATCGTCGGGTCCCGCGTCTTCGGAAGGCAGGCGCAAAAAGAACTCGGATTTCATGATGGGCTTAATCATGGCGGGCTCCTCATGTCTCATGCTTTCGTGGACTTTTAATAATAGCGCGGAAGGAAAGCTGTGCGTCCGCGTTACAATCTTTCGACGTTGGACCATGTTGTCAGACTCGTCGTGTACGGCGTCTGGCGTAAGTCTAGGGCTCATTTTTCGCCCTGGACTGTTCCTCTGGGGCGATGCAACTGTCGTTCCAAGAGGAAGGAAATGCATGGGGAGCAAATCTCAGCAACAAGTTCAAGTAACGCCATCGGCCACTGCGGCGCTTCTCGTCGTTATGTATATTGCGGCCTTTGTTGCCGCGTTTAACGAGAACATCATTAACGTGGCGTTGCACGACATTATGGCGGCCTTTTCGGTGAGTGCCACCACGGCGCAGTGGCTCGTCTCGGGCTACATGATTGTGACGTCGATCTTTACGGCCATCATGGCCTTCCTGTCCGGCCGTTTCTCGACGCGCAAGCTGTTGTTTTTCGCATGCGGATGTATGGTCGCCGGCGAAGTCCTGTGTCTGATCGCTCCGTCGTTTAGCGTTTTGCTGCCAAGTCGTATTTTACAGGCTGCGGGATCGGGCATCTTGTTTCCGCTCATGATGAACGTGGTGCTGTCTTGCGCCCCGCGCGAGAAGCTCGGTCTGTATCTGAGCCTGGGTGGTGCCTGCATTACGCTAGGGCCGGCGTTTGGACCTGTGATCAGCGGTCTTATGTGCACGTTGTTTGGCTGGAGGGCGGTGTTCGTAGTGCCGCTGGTGGCCGGCATTGTGGTCGCTGCGGCGGGCGTAAAGCTTGTTCAGAATGTCGGAGAGCGCTCGAACACCACGCTTGATATTCTGTCGGTTGTTTTGCTCGCCGCCGGCATTACGGCATTTGTGTATTCCGTAGGCGAGTTCTCGACCAATCTGATTGCCGGCATCGTGACGCTTATCGCCGCCATTGTGCTGCTCGGCCTGTTTGCGGCCCGCCAGCTCAAACTCGAGCATCCGGTGCTTAACGTGCGTCCCATGGCGAGCGTTCGTTTTTGGCCTGCGTGCCTGCTTGTGGTGGTGTCGATGATGACGACGTTCTCGATGAGCGTTTTGTTGCCGATCTATTTTGAGGGCGCATACGGCATGACCGCACTTGTTGCGGGCTTGCTCATTTTGCCGGCGATTGCCTGTAACGCCGTGACCTCGATTGTGGGCGGACGCGTGATGGACGCCCGTGGCGCATGGCCGCTGCTGCCGGTCGGCTTTGCCCTGATTGCCGTGGGGCAGACTGCCATCTCGATGACGGCGGCGAGTATGAACATCGGCGTCGTTGTGGCGCTGACCGTTGTGGTGTATGCCGGAGTCGGTTTGGTGCTGAGCCCCTCGCAAACGGCCGGCTTGGAGACGCTGCCTGCCGCTGAGCATCCCCACGGAACGGCATTGCTTAACACGTGGAACATGATTGCCGCATCGTTTGGCCCGTCGCTGTTTATCGGTCTGCTCTCGAGTTCTGCGGCGGCTGCCAGCGTCGCTGGCGCTGCGATCGACGTTGCCCAGGCGATTGGATTTGCAGCTGCCGTGCGTGTGGCGGCTGTAATTGCCGTGGTCGGGTTCGTGGCGTCGCTGGTGTACGCTCATCGCGAGTCGCACATGTCGCATTAATGTGTGCACATAGATTCTGCAGCTAGATTGGATGGCGACACCATAAACTAATGGACGTTTTGCCGAGAGGCATGAATGTTTAAAGCGCAAAGAGTGCGCGACGGGCCCCGCGAATGGGGCGATGATGCCCGAGAGGGCCAAGAAGGAGTCTCATGTCCGAGAACGAAGAGATCATGAACGAGACCGAGAACGAGACCATGGCTGCCGAGGTTGAGGCAGTCGAGACCGTGGAGACCGAAGCTGCCGAGGTTGAGGCTGCTGACGAGGTTTCCGCCGAGGAGGAGGCCGAGGTTGTCGAGGCCGCCGTTGATTACGATGACGAAGAGCTGATGGACAAGATGCAGAAGGCCGCCCGCCTGCTGCGTAGCCGTCGCTTTGCTATTTCCAAGGAGGAGGAGGCCAAGGCCGAGCGCATGGCGAACATCGAGCGCGCCATCAAGCTTCTTGACCTCAAGCCCAAGATGGAGCAGAAGGAAATGTCCGACCTGCTGGGCATGCGCCTTCGTGAGCTCGATGGCCTGATGGCCGAGGCCGAGGCTGCCGATCTGGTCGGCCGTATCGACGACGCCGAGGGCGATATGCGCAAGATCGTCGTCTTCGCTGCCGAGGATGCCGCTGAGGGCCTGGTCGAGCTTGCCAACAAGAAGGAGAAGCTCCTGCCCGAGCTTTCTTACGAGGAGGCCACCGAGCTGATGGCCGCTCTCGATAAGGTTATCGCTCCGCTCGTCGCCATGGGCCTGGATGAGGACCGCGGTCCTCGCGGCGGCCGTGACGATCGCGGTGGCCGTGGCGGCGACCGCGGCGGTCGCGGCGGCTTTGGCGATCGTGGCGGCCGTGGCGGCGACCGCGGCGGTCGCGGTGGCGGTCGCGGCGGCCGTGGCGGCTTTGGTGACCGTGGCGGCGACCGTGGCGGTCGCGGCGGCTTTGGCGGCAACCGTGGTGGCTATGGCGACCGCGGCGGCAACCGTGGCGGCTTTGGCGGCAACCGTGGTAACGACCGCGGCGGTCGCGGCGGCGACCGTGGCGGCCGCAACGGCGGCGGCTTCCGCGGCAACCGTTTTTAGGGGTTACGCGGTTCTTCGAACCGCGTAACTAGTTGACGCTGCGCGCCCACCAGAGCGACAACTTGTCATTCAAAGAGGACGGCATGACCAGAAGGTCTATGCCGTCCTCTTTTCATGCCAATTTGTTCGCTCTGGTGGGCGCTCGCTGTCGGTGCCAAAACATCGGCGTTGCCTTGATTCAAACCTGCCAAAAGGTAGTCATTGGGGACGTTCTTAAATGACTACATAGCATGAGAGTGGATAATCTCCCAGTTTGAGCCTGCATTCAAGCTTAAAGTGGGAGATTATCCACTCTCGTTTCGTTTGTTGATTTCGATACCTACATTTGTAGGAACAGTTCGTGGAGGCCGGTGTCTTCGTCGAGTTCGGGGTGGAAGGTTACGCCGAGCTGGTTGCCCTGACGGGCGGCGACGATACGGCCGTCGACTTTCGCTAAGGCCTCGGCATCGCCGTGCACCTCAACGATGCGGGGCGCGCGGATAAACGTCAGCGGCACTTCACCGTCGATGCCGGCTACCTGCCCCTTGGTTCGAAAGCTGCCGAGCTGCCTGCCGTAGGCATTGCGCTCGACGAGCACATCCATGGTTGCCAGGCGCGGCGTCCCCTTATCGTCGTGGGCGGCAAGGTCGCGCGCCAGCAGAATCAAGCCGGCGCAGGTGCCCAGGACGGGCATGCCTTCAGCGATACGGGCACGAAGCTCCTCGAGCATGCCGAGCTCGGCAAGCAGCTTCCCTTGAACGGTGGACTCGCCGCCGGGAAGTACCAGACGGTCAAAGTCCTGCTTCAAATCAGCCGCCTGCCTCAGCTCAATACAGTGTGCGCCAAGCCCGGATAGTCTTGCCTCGTGCTCGGCAAAAGCGCCTTGGACCGCCAGCACGGCGACCGTTTGGTCTGCATAATCGCTCATGTGCGATCCTTTCTGCCGGACTAGCGTCCGCGCTCCTCCATGATGATTTCGATCTCGTCGGCGTTGATGCCCACCATGGCCTCGCCCAGGTCCTCCGAAAGCTCGGCGATGAGCTTGGCATCGGTGAAGTTTGCCACGGCCTTGACGATGGCGGCGGCGCGCTTGGCGGGGTCGCCGCTCTTAAAGATGCCCGAGCCGACAAAGACGCCCTCGGCGCCCAGTTGCATCATCAGCGCGGCGTCGGCAGGGGTCGCTACGCCGCCGGCGGCAAAGTTCACAACGGGAAGCTTGCCCGTGGCATGGACCTCGCGCACCAGCTCGACCGGAACCTGCAGTTGCTTGGCTGCCTCAAAGAGCTCGTCGTTGCGCAGGGCAACAACGTCACGGATCTGCTTTTGGATCTTGCGCATGTGACGCACGGCCTGAACGACGTCGCCCGTACCCGGCTCACCCTTGGTGCGAATCATCGTGGCGCCTTCGGCAACACGGCGCAGCGCCTCGCCCAGATCACGGGCGCCGCAGACAAACGGCACGTCAAACTGGGTCTTGTCGATGTGATAGACGTCATCGGCAGGGGAGAGAACCTCGGACTCGTCGATGTAGTCGATCTCGATGGCCTGCAGGACCTGCGCCTCGACGATGTGACCGATGCGGCACTTGGCCATGACGGGGATGGAGACGGCCTCCTGGATGCCCTTGATCATCTTGGGGTCGCTCATGCGCGAGACGCCGCCTGCGGCACGGATGTCGGCCGGGATGCGCTCGAGGGCCATGACGGCGCAGGCGCCTGCCTCCTCGGCGATGCGTGCCTGCTCGGGCGTGGTAACGTCCATGATGACGCCGCCCTTGAGCATCTGCGCGAGCTCGCGATTGAGTTTGACGCGGTCGGCTTTGCTGTTCTGTTCTGCCATGGTTGCTCCCTTGGTTGGCATGTGCATTGCTTGTCGGAACATCCTATCGGGGAGCTGGGTATGACAAAATACTCAGTTTTCGAGATAATTACAAGGTCAGACTAATACCAGATTGAATGACTTAATAAGGTCAGGTGATAGGCTCATGCTTGACTACAATTTGGAAAAACGCGGCGAAGCATCGCTCTATGAGTATGTTTACCAGCAAATTCGAGATGATATCGTAGCTGGACGCATTGTGGCGGGGGAGCATTTGCCGTCTAAGCGCGCCTTTGCCAGTCATCTGGGAATCAGTGTCATTACCATCGAGAATGCATATAGCCAGCTACTTGCCGAGGGCTATATTTGCTCAATGCCGCGTCGTGGCTACTACGCTTGCGAGCTTCCGGATGCACCGGTTTTGGCTTCGGCTGCGGAGGGCATCGACCGAGATGCCGTCTCTGTGGGCCCCAGCGTGCATGATGTCAACGGACAGGTCGAGCGATTCGATGCGCTTTCTCCTTCTGCTTTGGAGGCGGCGCGGCTTTGGCAAAGCGCGCTACGGGCGACGCTGGCATCCGAAGACGAGCGCGAAATCTTTTCGCCCGCACCGGCGCAGGGCACTGCTCGGCTGCGACGCGCAATTGCTCACCATCTGCACGGGACAAGGGGTATGAATGTCGACCCCAACAACATCGTTATCGGTGCGGGCGCCCAGCTGCTCGATACCATGTTGGTTCAGTTGCTTGGCGCGGACAAGGTGTATGCCGTTGAGGATCCGGGCTATTTGCGTCTGACGCGCATCTATCAGGCTATGGGTTGCAAAGTTCGACATATCCCGTTGGATGATGAGGGCGTGGACTTGAGCACTCTGCAGAAAAGCGGGACCGATGTCCTTCACCTGATGCCGTCCCATCAGTATCCGACCGGCCTTGTGACGAGCATTGCGCGTCGCTATGCGCTTCTGAGCTGGGCCGCCGAGCGACCAGGTCGGTATCTCATCGAAGATGACTTTGATTGTGAGTTTCGCCTTGCCGGGAAGCCGATTCCCGCGCTCGCGTCGATTGATGCCGCCCAGTCGGTTATCTACACCAACACGTTTTCGAAGAGCCTTTCATCGGCGTTGCGTCTAGCGTACATGGTGCTGCCCGATGAGCTAATGGAGCGGTTTAGGCGCAACCTTGGTTTCTACGCCTCGTCGGTGAGCTCTGTTGACCAGGTCGCTTTGGCGCGTTTGCTGGAATCTGGTGATTACGAGCGACATGTGAACCGCGTGCGCGTGCGCGCTCGCGAGGCGCGCGATGGCCTGGCGGCGCTTGTGCGGAAGGCGTTTCCGGCAGGGGAAGTCTCGATCGAGCATGCAGACGCGGGCCTTTACTGCACCGTGGCTGCAGAGCGCGGAGCGGGTGGAAGCTCTTTTGTGCGGGCCCTCACGCGCTCGGGTATCCCATTCGTCGATGTCAGTGACTGCTATTGGTGTGCCGATGGCGCATCTGTCCCTGAAAACTCAACTCAAATTCTTGTTCAGTATGACGATTTGAGTCCAAAAGTGCTTAATACCTTGGAATTGCAGCTAATGGGGGGCACTCTGCAATCTAAGTGAGTAGACTTTTAGCACTTTGGCGACCAGGCAGTTTTGTAACAAGCTATCTACCTGCGGTTTTGAAAAGCAGGATGACCGGCCTGCTCGGGATGTTCAAAAAAGTCTACTCACTTGCCGCGCAAAGCTTCTACATGAAAAAATGGGGTTTTCAACAGGGTTTCGTCCAGCTCTTGGCAAGCTTTTGGCCAGTTGGGGAGGGCTGTTGAAAACTTGGCAGTCCGTTCGGCGCCATTTTTGTTGCGTTCGCGCCAATGCGAGACCGGCTGGGTTGAAATTCGTGTTTTCCTGTGCCTATGAAGGATCTACTTTGTGACATATCGGCTTTTAGGTACTGGCGTTTGCCTCCTCAAGTCCGCGCTTTGTGTCCGCCGCTTCCGCGACCGGAAGAAGACCGGCAGCGATATGATCTCGCCCGTAACCCGACGGCTGCGGTTGCGCTCGGTTTTCCGCTGTATACATTGGTTCGTACGAGAAACAAACGGACTTGCCCTGCCAGCATTAGGCAGCGGCTGTTCCTTGGTGAGCTCCCCAGGGAATCCGTGCTGGAAACGGAGCATGGATTTTTGATTACGTCTCCTCTACTGACGGCATTCATCATGTCGCGGCATCTGACGGATCTTCAGCTTCTTTTTGTGTTGGCGGAGATGTGCGGCCTGTTTGCGGTGTGTGCTCTGCCGGCGGCACTCGAGGCGGAGCTTTCACGTGCAATTGATTCGGGCGCGATTTCGACAACGTTCGGTTGGGTGCGCTGCCCGTCCGAGGACGGCGCCACTTCAAATTTATGGCGTCGAGACGCTTTGGTTTTGGGCAGAGACCTTGACCGTTTTTGTTCAGATGTTTGCGGGATGCGTTACGGCAATAGATTTATGGCGGTATCGCAACTCGTCCCATTGGGTGCCGCGTCGCCTTTTGAGGTCGAGGCGCATTTGTTGCTCGGGCTGCCGCGAGCCCTGGGAGGCGAAGGGTTTTGCGGTATAGAGCTCAATGTCGAAGTGACGTTAAGCACAAGTGCTCGAGCGATTGTGGGAAAGTCCCGTGTATATATTGACCTGCTACTTTCTTCGCCGGACGGCAGGCGACAGGTGGCCATTGAATGTCAGGGAAAGGCCTCGCACGGACGCGCAGGGGATGGCTTGCGTGACGCCGATCGCATGACGGCCCTTCAGGCCATGGGCTACGATGTACTTCTCCTGACACACAGACAGATATCCGATGAGGATAGATTCCGCGCGGTCGTTAAGGCCGTATGCAGGATGCTCGATGCTGAATATCGTGATAAAAGCGCAGATGAGCAAAGGGCTGAGGCATTACTCCGGTCTGAACTATTCGTTGATTGGACAAAATTGGGAGTAATCGACGGAAAGATGCCCGTTAGGCACAAAAAGACTCGATCGTGGACGGCTGCGGTTTTAAGTGAGTAGACTTTTGGCACTTTGGCGACCAGGCCGTTTTGCAACAAGTCATTTACCTGCGGCTTTATAAAGCAATATGGGTGGTGTGCTCGGCAAGTTCCAAAAAAGTCTACTCACTTAGTTTTTGACGAGAATCCGATGTCGAAGATGGTCCTATTTCAGGGCGTATTTCAGGGCGTTAACGAGTCCTCGAGACACAAAAAGGCCCGAACCATGCGGTCCGGGCCTTATCGAGCTAGAGATTGTCTCTCAGACGGCTGGCTTAGCCAAAGTAGCGCTTGAGCAGGCCGGCGAAAGCCTTGCCGTGACGAGCCTCGTCGCGAGCCATCTCGTGGACGGTGTCGTGGATGGCATCGAGACCAGCGGCCTTGGCGCGCTTGGCAAGATCAGTCTTGCCGGCGGTGGCGCCGTTCTCGGCCTCAACGCGCATCTCGAGGTTCTTCTTGGTGGAGTCGGTCACGACCTCGCCCAAGAGCTCAGCGAACTTAGCGGCGTGCTCGGCCTCCTCGTGGGCAGCCTTCTCCCAGTACAGGCCGATCTCGGGGTAACCCTCGCGATGAGCGACGCGAGCCATGGCCAGGTACATACCGACCTCGGAGCACTCGCCCTCAAAGTTGGCGCGCAGGTCGGCAACGATGTCCTCGGAGACGCCCTCCATCTTGGCGACGCCCACGACGTGCTCGGCAGCCCACTCGAGCTGGCCTTCCTCCTGCTTCAGGAAACGAGAACCGGGAACGCCGCACTGGGGGCACTTGAAGTCCTCGGGCAGCTGGTCGCCGTCGAACTCTTCCACATAACCGCAAACGGGGCAAACAAACTTCATGATTCGATCCTTTCGATCGATGGCGATTGCGCGCTCGTCCGGTCCCGTAAGGGCCCTCTCCGGACGTGCGTCTTGACGAGTTCTATTATCCATAAATGCAACTAAATGTGAAGCCTATTAGGAATGATTTTTAATAAAACAATTTTGAGATATGAAGATGTTGATTGATTAACGATTGGCAAGCCGTCTTTGACCGCCGCTGAGTACAATCGGTCGAGCAAATGTTGACCTATCAACAAATATAGGAGTTTCCTTTATGCATCTAGCCCGTCGTGCCTGGTGCCGAACATATCAGACGGTTTTTCGCATTGCATTGCCGATCCTGCCCTATACCGAGCCGCGCATTTTGGAGCATGCCGAGGATGTGCCCGCGGTGCTTCAAAAGCGCTCGATCCAGAAGGCCCTTATCGTGACAGACCCTGGTATTGCACGTTTGGGGCTCACGGCATCACTCGAGCGTGCGCTTACGGCTCAGGGGATTGGCGCTACGGTCTATGCCGAAACGCGTGCGAACCCCACGGTCTCAAACGTGGAGGAAGCGGCGTCCCTGTATCGAGAGAGTGCCTGCCGGGCCATTATCGGCTTTGGCGGTGGCTCGGCCATGGACTGTGCCAAGGGCGTGGGCGCACGCATTGCGCAGCCAAACAAGCCCATCAACAAGATGCGCGGCCTGCTGCGGATTCATTGTCGCCTGCCGCTGCTCATCGCCGTCCCCACCACGGCAGGCACGGGAAGCGAGGTCACACTTGCGGCGGTAATTACCGATGACGAGACGCACTACAAGTACCCCATTAACGACTTTGTGCTTATCCCGCGCTTTGCGGTGCACGACCCCGAGTTTACGCGCGGCCTGCCCGCCTCCATTACGGGGCAAACGGGCATGGATGCTCTAACGCATGCTGTCGAGGCCTTTATCGGGCGCAGCACCACGCCCTATACGCGCAAGATGGCGCGTCAGGCGGTGCTGCTCATCCACGACAATTTGCTCGATGCTTATGAGCGTGGGGACAACATACGGGCGCGCCGCAATATGCTTTCGGCGGCGTATAAGGCGGGTGTTGCCTTTACGCGCTCCTATGTTGGATACGTTCACGCCATCGCACACAGCTTGGGTGGGCGTTACGGGATTCCGCACGGCTTGGCCAACGCTATCATCCTGCCGCATATGCTTCGCGCCTATGGCGAAGCTGCTGCTCCTAAGCTCGCCGATCTTGCCCGCATGGCCGGTATCGCGCCGGCTACCGCGCAGGACAGTCTTGCGGCCGAGGCCTTTATCGATTGGGTCGACCGCATGAACGAGGCCCTGGGAATCCCCAAATACGTCTCGGGTATTCGCCGCTCCGATATTCCGCAAATGGCGGCCCATGCCGATGCCGAGGCCAATCCGCTATACCCCGTTCCACTTTTGATGGACCGCCTGGAGCTCGAGCATATGTACGAAGTTGTTGCTGGTGGTATGTTTGAGGGCGAGAATTAGGAGGGTCCATGAACACCGAGGAAATTGCGCGCATCGTCGGCGATCAGCGCGCCTACTTTAAGACGCACGCCACGTTTGATGTCGATGCTCGACGTCGCGCGCTCGTGAGTTTACGCGATGCGGTGCGGGCCCACGAGGCCGATATCGCCCATGCGCTCAAGACCGATTTGGGAAAGTCGCATGACGAGGCATATATGTGCGAGATCGGCACGTCGCTTTCCGAGATTCGACATCAGATCGCTCACGTGGCTCGGTGGAGTCGTCCGCGCCTGCGTCCGTGCGATCTCGCTAACGCCGTGAGCGTGTGCAAAACGCAAGCCGTGCCCTATGGCGTCACGCTCATCATGGCTCCGTGGAACTACCCGTTTTTGCTAACACTCGAGCCGCTCGCCGGCGCCCTTGCCGCGGGAAATACCGTGGTCATCAAGCCGAGTGCCTATGCTCCGGCATCGAGCGCGGTGCTCAAGCAAATCTGTGAAGAGGCATTTGATCTGCGCCTGGTGACGGTTGTCGAGGGCGGGCGCGCCGAGAACGAAGCGTTGCTCGATGAGTGCTGGGACAAGATCTTCTTTACCGGTAGCGTTCCGGTTGGCAAACTCGTCATGGAGCGCGCAAGTAAAAACCTTACGCCCGTGACGCTTGAGCTGGGCGGAAAGAGCCCCTGTATCGTGGATGCGACGGCAAACTTGAAGGTCGCAGCGCGGCGTATCGCCTTTGGCAAGTGGCTCAACGTGGGGCAGACCTGCGTGGCGCCCGACTACCTGCTGGTCGATGCGCGCGTGCACGACGAGCTGCTGGACCTTATCAAGGAGGAGGCCCGCCGTATGTTTGGCGAGCATCCGCTCGATAACGAGGACTACGGGCATATCGTCAACGCCAAGCATTTTGCGCGCGTGCGCGGGCTGATCGATCCCGATAAGGTTGTGCTTGGAGGTACCGCGCGCGAGACTTCGCTCAAGATCGAGCCGACGATTTTGGATGGCGTGTCCCCCGATGACGCCGTGATGCAGGAGGAGATTTTCGGCCCCATCTTGCCGGTGCTGACGTTTGAGAGCCTAGACGAGGCCGAGACGTTTATTACGGATCGTCCGACGCCGCTGGCTCTGTATATCTTTAGCCAGGATCGCGCAGTTCAGCAGCGCTTTGTGCGTTACGTGCCCTTTGGCGGCGGCTGCGTCAACGACACGATTATGCACTTGGCTACGAGCCATATGGGCTTTGGTGGCATGGGTGCGAGCGGTATGGGGCAGTACCATGGACGCGAGAGCTTCGATACGTTTAGCCACAAGAAGAGCGTCGTGAACAAGGCAACGTGGCTGGACGTGCCGTTTCGGTATGCGCCCTACGCAAGCTGGAAGCACAAGTTCGTGCGCATGTTTGTGCATTAGAGACGATATGAGCAGGACATAAAAACATTGAGAGCCCCTGCTGCATGAAAGAC
>CAUAJK010000005.1:0-63746 GCA_958429345.1 uncultured Collinsella sp.
CCCTTGGTGGTGTAGCCCTCGATGGCGTGGGTCAGTGCGTCCATGCCGGTGGAAGCGGTCAGGCCGGCGGGCATGGAAGCCATCATGTCGGGGTCGACGACGGCGACCTCGGGGGCGTCGTTGGTGTCGACGCACACGAACTTGCGGACCTTCTCGGGGTCGGTGATGACGTAGTTGATGGTCACCTCGGCAGCGGTGCCGGCGGTCGTCGGCACGGCGATGGTGAACACGGCATGGTTCTTGGTGGGAGCAACGCCCTCGAGGCTGCGGACATCGGCGAACTCGGGGTTGTTGATGATGATGCCGATGGCCTTGGCGGTGTCCATGGAGGAGCCGCCACCGATGGTCACGATAGCGTCAGCCTCGGCGGCCTTAAAGGCCTCGACGCCGTCCTTGACGTTCTGGATGGTGGGGTTGGGCTTGATCTCGGAGTAGAGGCTCCAGGCGATGCCGGCGGCGTCGAGCTCGTCGGTCACCTTGGCGGTAACGCCAAACTTGACCAGATCGGGATCGGAGCAGACGAAAATCTTCTTGTAGCCGCGACGCTGGAGCTCGCCGGGAATCTCCTTGATGGCGCCGGAACCATGATAAGAGATGGTATTGAGAACGAAACGATTAGCCATTGATAGCCTCCCATCGTGTGCGGGGCACCCATTACGCCCCACGCTATGAGTCCCATCCTAACGCTTTTGAAACAAAAAAACGCGTGAGAACGTCAAAAATGTTAAAGCGTTTCAACAGATGATGAAAAATAATGCGGCAAAGGGCCAGCCCCTTGCCGCAATCGGTTACTTTCGGCAGCCCTCTTTCCAAGCCTCGGCCGCAACCTTCCAGCGTAAGCGCAAGTCGCGCTCGCGGTCGATGAACATGATGGCAAACGCGACAAACAGCAGCAAGCTCGCCACGACGATGGCGTGCAGGCCCATGCGCTCAATACACCAGTTGCCCAACACGGCGCCAAACACAAAGGTAAAGATCACGCCAAAGTACAGCAGGCCGTTTTCCAAAAAGCCACGCCTGTGGGTGATGATGTAATCGTCCACGTTTTGCAGCGCGTTGCGCAAGTTGCCGATACACATGGTCGTAGCGATGCCGTGACCGTGGATCTTGCGGAAGCTCTCGACCTGCATACCGCAGGCAAACGAAGTGAGGCAGTTGGCGAGCAGGTTGTAACCGCCACCGGGGATAAAGCTCACGCCCAGCAAGATGACGGCTTCAAAGAACACCGTCACCTGGCGCCAGTGAATCACGCTGCCAAACCGTTCGTGTACCAGGTCGGCAAGCATAATGCCCACGGCAAACGAGACCACAGGGAAGAAGTAGCGCTCCGCAAGTGCCCAATTGCCCTCCGAGATGCTCACACCCACCAGCAAGATGTTGCCCGTCTGCGCGTTGGCAAAAACATGGTCGCGCCCAATGTACGAATAAACGTCCATAAAGCCACCGGCAAGCGCCAAGATGATGCCCAGCTCAATAGACTCCGATATCTGTTTGGCACGCTGCATCGCCGTGCATCCTCCTTGTTGACGACCCTCTCGTGCGTTGGCGGAAGCATAGCCGCCGTTCATACTGTAACCCATTGACAACATGGCGTGTGCGCGAGACGGGTTCTCCAGCGCGCAGATACACAGTCTGGAAACAAACGACACCCGCATCGACGCGCCGATCCGCCAGCTCATGTACTCCACCAGTCTTTTTAGCCCCGTCCCAAAAAGACTGGTTACAATTACGTGCAGCATACAAACATCGGGAGGGATCGTGGCAAAAAAGCCTCAGCACGCTCAGAACAACCAGCGCAGTCAGCAGGGCAAACAGGGCCAGCAGCAAAAGCGCGGCGGTAAGGCGCAGGGTGGGCACACCACGCATACCCCAGCAGCGCCCACACGCCCCTGGCGTCCGGGCCGCGACAAGTTCCTCCCCGTCAGCCGCGCCGATATGGACGCGCGCGGCTGGGACCAGTGCGACTTTGTCTACATCTGCGGCGACGCCTACGTGGACCACCCCAGCTTTGGCATGGCCATCGTCAGCCGCGTACTCGACGCGCACGGCTACAAAGTGGGCATCATCTGCCAGCCCGACTGGACCGACCCCGCCAGCATCACCGTGCTCGGCGAGCCGCGCCTGGGCTTTTTGGTCAGTGCTGGCAACATGGACTCCATGGTCAACCACTATTCGGTGACCAAGCACCGCCGCCACACCGACGCCTATACCCCCGGTGGCGAGGAGGGGCGCCGTCCCAACCGAGCCGTCACGGTCTACGGAAATCTCATCCGCCAGACGTTCAAGAATGCCCCCATCATCATCGGCGGCATCGAGGCAAGCCTGCGTCGCCTGGCCCACTACGACTACTGGCAGGACAAGCTCAAGCGCTCGGTGCTGCTCGACTCGGGCGCCGACATCCTCATCTACGGCATGGGCGAGCACGCGATTGTCGAGATCGCCGACGCGCTCGACGCGGGGCTGCCCGTGGACCAGATTACCTATATCAATGGCACCGTCTACCGCACCAGCTCGCTCGATGAGGTCTACGACTACGACCTGCTGCCCAGCTGGGACGACCTTACCGCCGACAAGCTCAACTACGCGCGCAGCTTTAATGTGCAGCAACAGAATATGGACCCCATCACCGGTCATCGCCTGGTAGAGCCCTACCCCAACAGCGTCTATGTGGTACAAAACCCGCCGTCGGCGACACTCACCACCGACGAGATGGACGAGGTGGCCGAACTCCCCTACGCACGCGATTGGCATCCCGACTACGATGCGGCGGGCGGAGTGCCGGCCTTTGCCGAGATCAAGTTTTCCATTAGCTCCAACCGCGGCTGTTTTGGCGAGTGCTCATTTTGCGCGCTCACCTTCCACCAGGGCCGCGTGCTGCAGATGCGCAGCCATGACTCGATCATGCGCGAGGCCGAGCTGCTCACGCGCGATCCCGAGTTTAAGGGCTACATCAACGACGTGGGAGGACCGACGGCCAACTTTAGCCGTCCTGCCTGCGACAAGCAGCTCAAGCACGGCGTGTGCAAGAACAAGCGCTGCCTGTGGCCGAACGTGTGCAAGAACATGGTGGTCGACGAGAGCGGCTACACACAGCTGCTGCGCGACCTGCGTCAGCTGCCGGGCGTCAAAAAGGTCTTCGTGCGCAGCGGTATCCGCTTCGACTACACCATGGCCGATGCCTCGGACGAGTTTTTGCGCGAGCTGCTGGAACACCATGTCTCGGGCCAGCTGCGCGTAGCGCCCGAGCACGTGAGCGACGCGGTGCTGTCCGTGATGGGCAAGCCGAGCCGAGCCGTCTACGACGCGTTCTGCCGTAAATTTGAACGCTTGAACCGCGAATACGGACTCAAGCAGTACGTGGTGCCGTATCTGATCTCGAGCCACCCCGGATCGACCATGAAGGAAGCCGTGGACCTTGCCGAGGCCGTGCGCGACATGGGCTACATGCCCGAGCAGGTACAGGACTTCTACCCCACACCGTCCACTATGTCGACCTGCATGTACTACACCGGCGTGGACCCGCGCACCATGAAACCGATCTATGTGGCGCGCGACCCGCATGAGAAGGCCATGCAACGCGCGCTCATCCAGTATCGCAAGCCCGAGAACTACAAGCTGGTACGCGAGGCACTGGAAAAGGCTGGCCGTCGCGACCTGATCGGCTACACCAAGCATTGCCTGATTCGCCCCGCGCCGCCACGCCCGGGCGAGACGTCTGCCGGCGGCGGACACGGCACTGGCAAGAAGGGCGGTAAGGCCCACGGTGGCGCCGCCGGCAAGGGGCCTAAGGGCAGCAAGGGGCACAGCGGCATGTCGCGCGCGCAGAACACTGCCGGGCGCAACCGTGCAGCTCAGGGGCGTCAGGGTGCCAACGGAGGCGGCAGGCGCAACTAGGGCAGTGGTGCGCTCGCTGCGTCCATCCCACACGCGTGGCGCAGCGAGCGCATTGCCTCAACGAGGATGACACCGGCGATAGCAACCGTAATTGCCACGCCGAACGGCGTGTTCACAAACCAGAGCAACGTCATGAGATACGACCCGGCATTAAAGGCAAAGTGCAACAGGATCGTATAGCGGAGCTTTCCGGTGGTCACGAGTACCCAACCAAAAATGAGGCCGGCAGCGCCCGCGTAGCAGCCCTGCACCCAGTTCATGTGCATAAAGCCGAAGATCGCCGCCTGCAGCACGATTGCCGCGGCGACGCCCCAGGTACTCGGGGCCGCCCAGGGCACTATGGCGCCGCCCTGCGCGTTCGCGCGGCGCCGGCGCTTCCAGAGCGAACGGCACTGTGGATTAAACGCACGCAGCGAAAACTCAAAGATGATGCCGCGCACCAGCAGTTCCTCGCAAAACGGCGCGCCGAGCACCGTGGTCAGGACGGCAAGAAGGCCGGTATCGCCCATGCCCGTTTCCTCGACGAGCTCGCTATAGTCTGCCGCGACCTCGGGCAGCAGCGACAGCACGCCGTCGCATAGGTAGCTAATGACCACCTGCATGGATAGGCCGATCACGACAACGCAGGCGATGCGCTTCCATGCAGCATTTGCTCCCCCGCCGAGTGGGCACTCACCTTGCCGGCGCGCCATGAAAGAGCGGGGCCACAGGTAGCGCCACCACAGCAGCGCCATCAAAAACGACGCCGTCTGAGCGGCGGCTTGAAACCATTGAATATCGAGGTTGTCGATCGGGAAACCCGTCAGCGCCGACACGATGTCCAGCGCGGAGAACAAAACCATGCCCAGGGCAATATCGGCAGCAACAACACCAAAACAGGCAAGCGCCCAAATCATCGCATTGAGCATGCCAACCTCCTCAAAACCCGGCACTTAGGGACGTTCCTTAACTGCCGGCAGAAAAGGAACGTCCCCAAGTGCCGGCAGTTTGGAACAGTCATTGTTGATGAGAATCGGGCGCAGCGCCAAAGGCCCCGTTGGGCGAAATGTCGAACGGAAAGGTGCCGCAGCGATTGAAGGCGGCGATGAACATGCGGATGGCGTTGGACGGCGTAGTGCCCACGAGCTGGGTTGCCGCCGCGAAGGCCGCCTTTTCCTCGGGCAAGACCTTCGCGACAACCGGGGTCATGTGTTCTGCCATGGCGCTTCCTTTTTGAAACGACGGTGGTGCGGATGGATGCGGGCCACGCGGCTGGGCGACGGGCTGTGAAGGCAACCCGATTGGCCCGCATCTGGAGTTTGTTCTATGGCGTTGGTATTACTTGGTATTCCTAAGTATTACCCCGCAGATAGAATACCATACCCGACCCCATGGGGACGGAGAAAAAACGGATCAATTTGTTGCTGAGTAAGTCTTTAAAGCGTGATGATGTCCGAGATATTGAGGGCCCGAGCGTCAGCGGAATCGTGCGTGGCAAGCAACAGCATACGGCCGTCGAGCAAGTCGAGCACGACCTCGGTGCATGCGTCGCGCGCAGCGATGTCTAGACCGGTAAAGGGCTCGTCCAGAATCACTGCGCCGCCCGGACACAGCAGGGCTCGGGCAATCTCGACGCGACGGCGCTGCCCGCCCGAGAGCTCGGCCACGCGGGCATGCACATCGATCCCCGGTACCAGCAGGCGCAACAAGGCAGCGGCACTCGAGGCATTCACGCGTGCATCGGCGCACACCAGCACGTTATCCAAAGCAGAGGCGTCCTCGACCAGGCGCACGTCCTGAAACACCATGGAGCACGGTGCGCACTCCCCCGCCACCAGCGCAAGCAACGTCGACTTGCCCACGCCCGAAGCGCCCATCACACAGGTGCGTCCACCGGCGGGCACATGAAGCACCAGTCCGTCGAGCGCCGGCGACCAGGGCGCCCGGTCGCCCACGGCGAGCGCAAGCTCCGCAGCAGCCCCGCCGCCAGCAGAGCCGCACGCACGCCCGCGCAGTCCATGCCCATGTGCCCGCACGGCCGCGCGCCACGCCACGGGTCCCGAAACCCGCAGCAGCCACACCAGCACGCGCTCACACGCCCACGAGGCGGCAACGACCAACACGGTCCACGCCAGCAGATCAGCCGTCTCGATGAGCAGCTTCGCCTGATAGATGCGTTCGCCCACGGTGCCCGTCGCCATGCCGATCAGCTCCGCCGCCACGCCGGCCTTCCAGCTCATGCCAATCACGGCCCGGGCGCACGAAAGCACAAACGGCAGGACCTCGCGCCAGGTATGGGCGCAAAACAGACGCCAACCCCGCACGCCATGCAGACGAAACATCTGCTCCAGCGGCTTATCCGCTTGCGTCAAGCCCTCGACCAGTGAGAAATACACGGCCGGCAGCGCCATCAAAAAGACCGCTGCAATGCTCACGCGCGCCGACCCCAACCAAATGAGCAGCAGAACCACCACGCAGGCAACCGGCGTCGCCTTAACAAACGAAAGCGCCGGCGCCACCAAGCGGGCAAACGTCAGCGATCGCACCGAGACTCCCGCCAGTACGCCGCCGCACACCGCGGCAAGCGCCAGCCCGCCCAAGATTCGCGCACCCGAGCCTGCCAGAATCGCCCATGTGCCGGCATCGCATACCAGTCGCAGCAACGCCACCACGACAGCGCCCGGCCCCGGCAAAATCAACGGCTGCGCCACGAAACCCGCCATCAGCACCCACACGGCAAGCCAAAAGGCGGCGACGGCACCTGCTGCCGCCACCGCCTTCATACGCTCTGTCATGTGTCGAGCAAACGCACGCACGGGCTACTCCAAGTAGTAGAAATCGTCAGCCGGAAGTTTACCACCTACGGCGCTCGCGTCCGCGTCGGACAGCACCTGCAGATACCCGCTAAGTGCCGCCTTCATATCCTTGCCCGTCTGGCAGACAAGCATGCACCCGGGAATCGCCTTCTCGGCAATCTTGGCGTTGTCCACGATACCCGCATCGACCACGGCCTGCGCCCAGTCTGCCGGTGCCGCATTGACAGCCTTAACGCTCGCCGCATGGCATCTCAAGAACTCCGCCACGGCCTCGGGATGTTCCTCGGCAAACGCGCGGCGCACCACGGTCACGCCCGTCAGCAGGCGCGAACCCGTGTCACCCGCCAGCTCATCCCATACATCGGTCAGACTTACCGGCGCCGACAGCTTGCCTTCGCTCTTGGCGATGGCAGCGGTCTTAAACGGCTCCGGCAGCACGCCCACGGCGGACGGGTCGGCAAGCAGGGCCGACAGCACCTCGGTGGGCTCGCTCTTAAACTCGAGCGCCACCTGGCCGGTCAGGCCCGCGCGCTCCAACAGGTAGTTCATGACGTACTCCGGCGTGGTGCCCTTGCCCGTCATGTAGACGGTATGGCCCGCCAGATCGCCAAACGAAGTAACGTCCGCGTTACCCGTCACCACGTTCAGCACGCCCAGCGTGTTGATGTCGATGACCTGCACCGCGCCCTCAGTCTTGTTATAGAGCACGCTCGCCACGTTGGCGGGCACCAGGGCAATGTCGATATCGCCCTGAATGACCTTGGGCACAATCTCGTCGGCGGCGGTGTTGATCGCAAAGTCGAACTCATTGTCCGTCTCGCCATCGGCAGCCTGGTCCATAAACTGCACCAGACCGATCGAGGTCGGCCCCTTGAGCGAGGCGACGTGCACCTCGACCGGCCCTGCAGCAGCACCGGCGCTGTCCGTGGCAGCCGAGCCCGCGGCGGACCCGGCACCGGCAGCCCCGCCGCCACAGCCCGCGAGCGCAAGCGACAGCGCGCCCACGGCGAGCGCCGAGGCAAACCCCCGGCGCGACATCTCAACATCAAACGCGCGCATCGCTAGCATGCCCCCTCGTTAGGCATCGTCCATGCGTGATGGTCGGTATGCAGCAGCTCCTCGGCCAGCGGCGAGAGCGGCTCGCCCAAGAACTCGCGGTAGCACGCCTGAACATCGGGATTCTCGTGCGAGAAGCGAATGTCCGCAGCGGCATCCAGGCCCCACAGCACCTGACCGCGCTCGGCTGCCAGCTCGCAGCCGTCGTGGATGGGCTGACCGCCGCCACCGACGCAGCCGCCCGGGCACGCCATGACCTCAACGAAGTCATAGCTCGCGCGGCCGTCGCGAATCGCGTCGAGCAGACGGGCGGCGTTGCCCAGCCCGTGTGCCACGGCGACGCGCACCTTGGTGCCATCGATATCAGCCACGGCTTCCTTCCAGCCGTCAAGTCCGCGCACGTCGGTAAAGAAATCCGCGTCGGGGTTCTTACCCGTCACCAGGTAATAGGCCGAGCGCACGGCGGCCTCCATCACGCCGCCCGTGGCACCAAAGATCACACCCGCACCCGTGCCAAAGCCCAGCGGCGTATCGAGTGGTTCCTCAACCAGCGTGTCGACGCTCACGTGGTTCGCGCGGATCATGCGCACCATCTCGCGCACCGTCAGCGCAACGTCCACGTCGGGCGTGCCGTCCTCGCCCACCATGCTCGGCAGCGCACACTCGGCCTTCTTGGCCGTGCACGGCATCACGGACACCACGAACAAGCGCTCGGGCTCCGCGCCCAGCACCTTGGCGTAGTAGGTCTTGGCGATAGCGCCGAACATCTGCTGCGGCGACTTTGACGTGGACAGGCTGTCGACAAACTCGAGGTAACGTGCCTTCACAAAGCGCACCCAGCCCGGGCAGCAGCTCGTAAACATGGGCCAGCCGCGGCTGTCGCCCTCACCCTTAGCGGCGGCGCCCAGGCGCTCGAGCAGTTCGGAGCCCTCCTCCATAATGGTGAGGTCGGCCGAGAAATCGGTGTCGAACACGTACTCAAAGCCCACGCGGCGCAGCGCGCAAGCCAGGCGCTCAACGGTGGCCTCCTCGCGCGGAATGCCGAGTTCCTCGCCCCAGGCGCTGCGCACGGCAGGCGCGATCTGCACCAGCACGATCTTGTCGGGATTAGCGAGCGCGTCAAACACGGTCTCGGTATCGTCGCGCTCGCGCAGTGCGCCCGTCGGACAATGCGTAATGCACTGGCCGCACGCGACGCAATCGGTCTTGCCGATCAGCGCGCGCCCGCGGGTACCCACGGCGGTATGCGTGGCGCGGTTGGTCAGGTCCCAAATCCCTAGGCCCTGCACGCTCTCGCACACCTTGATACAGCGCATGCATTTAATGCACTTGTCGTTTTCGCGGATGATGGGAAAATCGAAATCCCAGCCCTCGCCCGTCAAGTGCTTTTGATACGGCAGGTAGAAAATGCCCAGATCGTTGGCGATGGTCTGCAGGTTGCAGTTGCCGCTGCGCACACAGCTCGTGCACTGCGAATCGTGCTGGGACAGCAGCAGCTGCACGTTGGTGCGACGGGCCTCGCGGGCCTTGGGGCTGTTGGTGTGCACCACCATGCCGTCGAGCACGTAGTTGTTGCAGGCTGCAACCAGCTGGTCGCAGCCCTCAACCTCGACCACGCACACGCGGCAGCCGCCGATCTCGTTCAGGTCGCGCAGATAGCACAGGGTGGGAATCTGAATGCCGACGGACTTGGCTGCGTCCAGGATCGTGGTGTGCTCGGGTACCACGACCTTGCAATTATCGATAATAAGCTTGACCATATTGTGCGCTCCGTTTTCGGTGTTGTCGCTGGCGGTGGTTTTGTTGGGCTCTACCATTCCAGGTTCCTCCCTCCGCGGAACGCGCCAAAGCCAAAGTGGTCGCAGCGCAGGCAGCGGCTCGCCTCCTGGCGCGCCTCCTGCTCGGTGAGACCCTGCTCGACCAGATTCCAATCGTGAATACGCTCGCCGGCCTCGCGCTCGCCCAGCTCGCAGCGGCCGCACTCATGCTTGCCCTTAAACTGGACGGTCGGCAGCTCGACCTCGAGCTTAATCTTGTGGTCGAAACCCAGATAGCGGTCGATGTTTGCCGAAGCCACGCGGCCGGCGTTGATGGCACGGATGACGGTGGCGGGGCCGGTCTGGCAGTCGCCGCCGCTAAAGAGGCCATCGAAGTTGGGCACGGCGCCGTCCGAATCGGTGACGACGCGACCCCACTTGCAGGCGATGCCCATGTCCTCAAACGGCTTGGAATCGATGTCCTGACCAATAGCCACGAACACGCGCTCGCAGGGAATGACCTGCTCGGCCGTAGCGGCGGCACGCGGGGCCGGGCGCCCGCGGCGGGGCTCGCCGATAATCTGCGGCTGCACGCGCAGGCCGCTCACGCGACCATCTTCGCCCGTCTCGATGGCGAGCGGCGCCGTGAGCTCCAGAACCTCGCAACCCTCAGCCTGGGCGCCGGCAATCTCGGCGTCCTGGGCCGTCATGTCGCAGATGCGGCGGCGGTAGACGATGCTCACCTTTTCGGCACCGCAGCGCACGGCAGAGCGTGCCACGTCCATGGCCACATTGCCGCCGCCGATGACGCACACGCGCTGGCCGCTCAGATCGGGCAGCTCGTCGTCGCCAATGGCACGCAGCATCTTGACGGCCGACTCCACGCCGGGAGCCTCTTCGCCCGGAAGGCCGAGCTTCTTGTCGCTATGGGCACCGATGGCCAGATAGACGGCATCGAACTCGTCGCGCAGGCGGACAAGCTCCTCGCCGTTGACGGAGTGATCGAGCTCAACGTCGATGCCGGCGCTCAAGATCCAATCGATCTCGGCATGCAGGCGCTCGCGCGGCAGACGATAGCTGGGGATGCCGTAGCGCAGCATGCCGCCCAAGTGGTGGCGCTGCTCAAAAATGGTCACCTTGTGGCCCATCACGGCCAGGTAGTAGGCACAGGAAAGGCCGGCCGGGCCGCCGCCGATCACGGCGACGCGCTTACCGGTGTTGTCCACTACATGCGGCTTGTGGTCGTTGAGGTCACTGTGCTCAACGGCAAAACGCTTGAGGGCGAGGATGTTCATGGGATCATCGACCATGCCGCGACGGCAGTGCATCTCGCAGGGATGCTCGCACACCAGGCCGCAAACGAGCGGCAGCGGGTTGTTCTTGCGGATGACCTTGACGGCATCGGCATAGCGGCCGGCCTCGACCAGCGAAATGTAACCGGGAATGTCGACGTGCGCCGGGCAGCCCGAGACACACGGGACGCGGGCCTCGCGGTCAAAGCCGCAGGAGTGCTCACGGATGTGGCGCTCAAAGTCGTCGCGGAAGCCGCGAATGGCCGTGAGCGCCATGGCGCCAGCTTCGTAGCCGATGGCGCAGTCGCTCGAAAGGTAGATGGTGCGGGCCGTGCGCTCAATCAGGTTGAGCGTGGACTCATCGGCGCGCCCTTCGAGCACATCGGCAAGTAGGTCGCTCAGCGCGCTCAGGCCCACGCGACAGGGCGTGCACTTGCCGCAGCTCTGGGTGGAGCACAGGTTGACGAGCGCTGCCGTAAACTCCACGGGACACGGGGCGAGCGAGCTCACCGCCAGACGACGTCCGAGCGCATCGTGCAGCTCGTCCATGACGGCCTGAGCGTGGCTGCGTTCCATTACATGCAGTCGAGCCATAAGATCCCCTCTCACATGGCAGCCCGGAGGCGAGGCCGGGCGAAATTGCTACACGCACAACACTGACCTAAAAAGTTGTTAGGTCCCCAAGCAGTTCGGCAGGCGGCATGAAATGTCACCCTCAGCGGTGAAATAGAACATTACCGCAGATAAATGCCATATTTGGTAAAACGCGTTACCAAACGACAATGCCCCGCCCACGCAATCACGTGGACGGGGCATTGCTCTAGGTATGTGGTCAGCGACCCTGTTGCTTTTACTTAAGCTCGGGCCAGAAGTCCTTGTTGGCCTCGATCATGTCGTCGAGGACCTCCTTGGCGACCTTCATCGACGGCACGGTCTTGTTGAGCGTGAAGGCCTTGAGCGCCTTCTCGTACGAACCCTCGATCGTAGCCTCGACCACGAGCTTCTCAGAGTTCAGCTGCTGCATCATGAGGCCCTGCTGGAACAGAGGAATGTTGTCGCGGCTGATGACCTCGGGGCCGTTCTTACCAATGTAGGCAGGCAGCTCGACCATGGCGTCGTAGGGCATGTTGGGGATAGCGCCCTTGTTCTCGCAAATGACCAGGAAGCGCTGCTTGGTATCGTTCTTCAGAGCGATGGCCAGATCGGCAATCCAGTCGCCGTGGCTGCCCGCATAGAACGTGCTCTCGTCGATCTCGCCGGTCTTCTCGTAGTGGTCGATGCCGTCGAAGAGGTTCTTCTCGCGCGTCTCCTCAACCTCGTTAGCACGGGTGCGCTCGGGGTTGGAATGCTCGACGAACTCCTTCTGCTGCAGGTAGTAGTTCAGATACGTGTTGGGCAGGTACTCCGGGAAGCACTCCATGATCTCGTACTCGCCCTTCCAGACGTAGTACCAGCTGCCCTTAGTGTGGCGGTTCTGCTCGGGATGCTCGTCGGCGGTCTCCTCGGGCTTCTTTGCCATGAGCGAGCCCATGCCCTTGAGGTAAGAATCGGGCAGCAGAATCTCATGCTCCTTGATGTACTCGCGCAGCTGCGGGAGCACCTCCTCGCCCTTGTGGCGAATCGAGGTGAACCAACCAAAGTGGTTGAGGCCAAAGTAATCGTACTCGACATCCTTCTTGTCGATATCGAGCGCGGCGCAAACCACGTCGATGATCGCGATCGGCATGTCGCAGATGTTGATGATGCGAGCGTTGGGACGCAGCACGCGGCAGCCCTCGGAGACGATGGCGGCAGGGTTGGAATAGTTGAGAATCCAGTAGTCCTTCTTGGCGTACTTCTCAACGTCATCGATCAGCTCGACCATGGGGAAGATGGTGCGCATGCCATAGGCAAGGCCGCCGCAACCGCAAGTCTCCTGACCCACGCAGCCGTGACGCAGAGGGATCTTCTCGTCCTGCTCGCGCATGGCGTAGCCGCCCACGCGCATCTGGGCAAACACGAAGCTCGCGTCGGTGAAAGCCGTCTTTTTGTCGGTGGTCACCGTAAGCTTGATGTCCAGGCCAAGGTCCTCGTGCAGAATCCAGTCCACGAGCACGCCAATCTTGCGCTGGCGCTCCTCGTTGATGTCGTACAGACGAATCTCGTCAACGTCGAGCTCGTCCTTGCGCAGGGCGATGGACTTGACGATGCCGGGGGTAAAGGTGGATCCGACACCACACAGAGTAATGATCATTGTTTACTGCTCCTTCTCAATTGCGTTTTCGACCTTGTCGCGCATCTCGGCGACCTTCATGCCAAAGATGATCTGGATATTGTTGCCGTTGCGGTTGATGCCGCTGTTGGGCACGTGGTTAATGAGGTTCTCATCGATGAGGTCCGGGTTCTTAACGTTCACGCGAAGACGCGTAAAGCAGTTCTCGAGCTCCTCGATGTTGTCCTTGCCGCCAAGACCTGCGACCAGGTCGGCAATACCTGCATCGACGCCCTCTGCGGGAGCTGCGGCAACAGCGCCCTGCTTCACCGCGACAGAAGCGGCGGCCTCGCCCTCGGCAACGGACTCAGCAAGCTCGGACTCCTCCTCGCGACCAGGCGTGTGGAGGTTGAGCTTCTTGATGAGGAAGGTGAAGAGGAAGAAGTACAGCGCGGCGTTGACGACTCCGAGCACCAGCATAACCGGCCAGTTGGTCTTATCGACACCCAGGACCAGGTTGGAGACCACGATGTTGATGATGCCGCCTGCAGTCGAAGCGGGCACGGAGAGGACCTTGAGCAGGACCAGGAAGATGCCGGAAAGAACCGAGTGAACGACAAAGAGCACGGGAGCGGCAAAGACAAAGAGGAAGTCCATGGGCTCGGTCACGCAGGAGAGCACGGCGGTGATGATCAGCGGGATAATGACAGCCTTGGTCTTGTCCTTGTTCCCCTTGTAAGCGGTGACGATAAAGGCGAGACCGATACCGATGTAGGGCCACAGGTTGTTGAAGGTGTAGCTGTTGAAGTAGGTGCTATCGGAGAAGGGCTGGCCCGTCATTGCCATCTCGGCAACACGGATGGGATAGGCGCCGGCGATAACCTGATCACCCAGCGTAAGGGTGCCGCCCACATCGGAGAACTGGAACGGGGTGTAGATGAGGTGGTGCAGACCGGTGGGAACGAGCAGCTTGTTGAGCATGCCGTAGATAAACAGACCGATGTTGCCGGATTCCTTAATAATGCCGGCGACGGAGGAAATGGCGCCCTGGACAGGAGGCCAAACGATGCAGAAGCCTGCGCCCATGATCCAGGAGATGATGATCATGATCAGGAACGGAAAGCGAACGCCCGAGAACATCGAAAGGGCAATGGGGAACTGCTTGTTCGAGTACTTGTTGAACACGGCACCGGTGATGCAACCAAGGATGATGCCGCCAAACACGCCGGTATCGAGCACCTGGATGCCCATAACGGTGGCCTGGCCGGTTCCGGTAAGGCCGAGCATGCCGCTCGCATCGGCAAGAGAGCCGGTGGCGTTGAGCACGATGTTGTTAGCCTGCAGGAACAGGAAGAACGACATCAGGGCGATCAGCGAAGCATGGCCCTTGTTCTTCTTTGCCATGGCGCCGGCGATGCCCACGCAGAACAGAATCGAGAGGTTGTTGATGATAAACATCAGCGACTGATAGACAACGGCGCCCACAAGCTGGAACGGACCGAAGCCCAGCACAGGGATCATGGCGCAGATGGTCTTGTTGGTCAGAATGATGCCCACGATGAGCAGGATGCCGGCAACCGAGAGATACATCATCAGCTGGACGATCGACTTCGCGAACACCTCCAACGGCGCTTTGAAATTGAACTTCTTTTTTGCGGTCATAGCGGTACTCCCCTTCCTTTTCCGCAAATTAAGACAGATGTGCCCTGGACAAGACCGTGAGCCTTGCCTTATATCAATCGATGTGTGGACACGTTATGCCTAGAGACCAGGTTCTCCAAGCAGGTTAACAATGTGATACGCGAGATAACTCTTCTCGGCATTGGTAACGACAACGTTATAGGTAGACGACAAGTGGGCGGCTATGGCGTCCGCGCATGAGAATGCGCAGGGATACGCCGTTTCATCGATTCGGAACAGCGCGTCTCCGTTGATTTGCCCGGCCGTAGGATCGAGCGCTCGCTGTGCGAAAAACTGCAGGTGACGAACGAAACGCTCATAGGGCAGCGAGGTGTCATCGAGGGTCGTAGCATAGCGCTCGGAAACAATCGCGAGCACGTCACGAACAAGCTGGACCGAAACGATCAGACGATCGGAGCGTTGCGGCATGGTGGCGTTGACGATATGCAGCGTAATGAAACCCTGCTCCTCCTCGCTCATCTGGATGCCCATATACTCCTTGATAATCTGCAGCGCACGGCCCGCAAGTGCATACTCCTTGCGATAGAACTGCTGGATCTCGAGCAGCAACGGATTCTCACAGGAGACGCCCTTGCGCTCACGCTCCAAAGCAAGGCTGATGTGGTCTGCGAGAGCAATGAGAATCTTGTCGTTGATATCAACATTGAGCTCTCGACGGAGCATCTGAACGATGTCCTCGGAAATCACGAGGTTGACGGTGGGGATGGACTCCAAAAGATGTGCCAAGCGGTCAATCGTACGCGAATCCTGAGAAGTTCCCTCCTGCAACGCGTAGGTCTTTTCGATCGACGCCTCGTCGATGGCATCGCCGGCATGACGGCCAAAGCAGAGGCCTCGACCGATGACGATGAGCTCGGAGCCATCGTCCGAAGTGACCATTGCGACGTTGTTGTTAAAAACTCGCTTGATAACCACGGTACCCACCACAAGAATTTACTCGGAAAGCCAGACGACAGGCTCTTTAACAGCAACAGGGCCGGAAGCATGCTCACGAAGAGTCGAGTTCTCCGAACGCTCGCACACGATAACGAAGACCGTAGGATCGAAGCCAGCGGCGCGGACCGCATCGAAATCGACCTCGACGAGGGGCTGGCCCGCGTCGACATGGTCACCCTGGGCAACAAGTGCATGGAAGCCCTTGCCCTCAAGTTTAACAGTGTCGATTCCGATGTGCAGCATCACCTGAGCAGAGCTGTCGTCGGACATGATGCCCAGCGCGTGCTCAGTCGGAAACAGCGCCGCGACGGTGCCGGAAACAGGAGCGCACACCGTTCCCTCTTGGGGAACCACGGCAACGCCATCGCCCACTGCACGGCTGCTAAAAGCGGGGTCATTGGTATTTTCTAGATGAACAAGCTCGCCGGAAACGGGAGCGAGGATTTCGAACTCGGAAGCTGCAGTCGTCTGCTTATCCGAGCCGCCCATAAGGCGAGAAAAGAAACCCATGATGGCATGTCCCTTCATAAATATAGCCCAACCAAAATCAATCGAATGCGCCCATTGAGACGCTCGCGATCAAAGACTTTGGTTAGGCCCACGTCCGAGGGGACTCGGTAACCTTCCGCATTTCTTTTACGGGGGTTATTGTAGACAAGCCCAAAGCCGGAACAATCATTATGACCGGCGAACGGTATTTTTTCTCCGATAAACGGTATTTATGCGGTACTTAGGGACGTTCCTTTTCTGCCGGCACTCGGGGACACTCCTCACTCTAGTGCATTGGGGACAGGTTTGTTTGCACCAGGTTGGTGCAGATTAACCTGGTCCCATTGCACCAATTTCGTATGCGCTAGATAAAGAGCTCGCATTCCTTCCGCACGACGCAAACCTTGCTCAGCATCTGGGAAACAGCGGATAGCTTGTTGGGATCAACCTTACGAGCGCCTCGCGAACATACGGCAATGCAGCGCATGCAGGAGATGCACGCCTCGCCAGCTGCTCGTTTGGGGTCACCCTTGTCGATAGCACAAACGGGGCACGCCGCGGCGCATGCACCGCAGGAAACGCAATCCTCTGTTGCCTCGGGTGCCATGCGGTGACCTCCAGCTTGTTTATAAGGACGATTGCCGGGGATAGAGGGCTCGGATGCATCCTCAGCCGACAGCTTTTGCTGAATTTGCTGCGCAAACTCTGCGAGCTGCGCCGCATCCTGCGCATCCGGTCGCCCAGCAGCAAACTGACGAGCAACGGAATGCTCAGCAATAGCAGAAACCGCTGCAACTACCCTAAATCCGGCGCGCTTCGCAACGTCCTCCAGCTCTACGAGCGTGTCCTCAAACGCGCGGTTTCCGTATACACAAACCAAAACAGCCCGAGCCCCGTTGCCGCGCACCATGCCCAACCGGTCAGCCACCACAGCCGGGATTCTACCGGCATACGCCGGCACAGAGATTACGGCCACGTCGTCCTCAGTCATCGAGACAGCGCTGAAATCTAGCCCGCTATCGGTCAGATCGACGGTAACGGTATTCTTGCCCAGTGCCCCGGCCACAAGGCCAGACACCTTCCGCGTTCCACCCGTCGGACTAAACACAATTTCGAATACGCTCATCGAGACACCCTCCCCCTACGCCTGGCAACGCGTCAAGCCGCTTTCACATCCAGCCAGAGTATACGGCACGTGGGGTCCCCGTTTTGATGCACCAAGCACCCCAATGCTCCCACCCTACGCTGTCTACCTCTTCGTTTTGTATAAATTACGGTACAGATTGTATATATTTACGGGATACCGCCGTGTTCTCCCGAGGTACCCCATCCCGGCCCGTGCAAAAAACGGAGTATTCTGCAACGTGACCGCGCCAGCACCGCCGCGGGCGGGCAAAACTGTAGGGCGCCGTATCATTTTAAGTCCCGACATGGCGAGAATGACGCGCCCCTGCTCCGGAAAACGGCGAAATCTGACTCAGAACGCTCGCTAGGGATATCCGAAGACCACCGTTGGCGACGTCGAATCATATGCAGACAACTCGAACTGCAGAATACTCCAAAAAATGCACGGCGCACCCCATGGGACCCATTGCCGCATGGCAGGAAACAGGTCCACGGCATCCTCTAGATGCATTCCCGAGGAAATCACATTTGAACTAGCGATCGGATACGGCAAACAAAAAGGGCCCCGAGCGTAGTTGCTCGGGGCCCTTGGTTCACCTCGCTCTAGCGGGCGATGCGTGTGTTATTTACGCTTGCCGCCGCCGTCGCCGGGGCGACGGGAGCTGCCGCCGCGCTTGCCGCCACGGCTGTTGCCGTAGCTGCCACGGTTATCGCGACCGCCGGCGCGGCCGCCACGGGAACCGGCCTGGTTGCCGCCACGCCCACCACGATAGCCGCCGCGACGCTCCTCGCGGGTATCGTCGTAGTTGCGCCAGTCATCGCGACGATCGCGGCTGGCACGCGGGTCACGACGATCGCGCGACTCGTTAGAACGAGCGGCGCCGCCGCGGCCGCCATTGCCGCGAGCACCCTCGCGACGCTCGCCGCCGCGGCTACCGCGCTCTTCAAAGCGCTTGCCGCCACGGGACTCGCCACCGCGGGCACCGCGCTCACCACGGCCCTCGCCGCCACGGCGCTCATCGCGCCCGCCGCGCTCGCCGTCGCGACCGGAACGACGGCGGTCGCCCGCACCGCGCTTGCCACCGCGCGAACCGTGGCCCTCGTCCTCGCGCTCGACACGACGACGGCCACCGCGATCCTCGTCCTCGCGGCGGCGGCGATGCGCCTCGCCCTGGAACTGCTTGGCACGACGCTCGGCACGGTTGCCACGCGGGGCCTGCTCGACAGCACCGCCGCGCTCCTCGGCAGCCACCTCGCGGGCCACGCTCTCAACAGCCTCGTCCACGCGAGCCTGAACGCCCTCGCGCACGCGGGTCTTGCCGCCGCGCTTGGGACGGCTCGGACGCTCGCCGTCGCCGCGACGCTCGTCGCGACCGCGGTTGGAACGACCGGCCACATCGCCGTAGTCATCGCCGTTGCGCTTGCCGTCGCGACGCGCCTGCTCAAGCTTCTTCTTGCTCTTGGACTTGCCGCGCTTAGTCTTCTTCTTCACCTTAAAGGCGGCAGGATCGCGCTCGGGGTCAACGGCGGGCGGGTTGGGACCCACGTGCAGGTCGCCGGCTTCGTAAATATCGGCCGTCTTGTCCATGAGCTTCTCGATCTCGTAGAACTCGTCGACGTCCTGCTCGGTCACAAACGTGATGGCCCAGCCCAGCTCGCCAGCGCGGCCCGTACGGCCAATACGGTGGATGTAGTCGGTCGGCTCGGCCGGCACGTCAAAGTTCACGACGTAGCGCACGTCGCTGATGTCGATGCCGCGGGCGAGCACGTCGGTTGCCACCAGCACGTCGACGGTACCGTCGCGGAAGGCCGAAAGGGCACGCTCGCGCTGGGCCTGGCTGCGGTTGCCATGAATCGCGGCGGCCTTGATGCCCTTACGTTCCAGACGACGGCAGCAGCTGTCGGCGCGGTGCTTGGTGCGCATAAAGACGATAGTGCGCTCCGGGCCCTCCTTCTTGAGGAACTCGGGCAGCAGGTTGTTTTTGGCCTCGATGGACACCGGGAACACAAACTGATCGACGGTGTCGGCGGTCGACGTGGCAGGTGCGATCTCCACGCGAGCCGGGTCGCTCACCAGGTCGGTGATCTCGCCCACGGCCTCCTCGTCGAGGGTCGCCGAGAACAGCAGCGTCTGACGCTCGGCCGGCGTCTCGCGCACAATGCGGCGGACGGCGGGCAAAAAGCCCATGTCGAGCATGCGGTCGGCCTCGTCGAGCACCAGGACCTTAACCTCATCCAGGTGGCAGGCGCCCTGCTCGATCAGATCGACCAGACGGCCCGGCGTGGCGACCAGGATGTCGCAGCCGTACTTGAGGGCAGCAGTCTGCGGCTTGTAGCTCACGCCGCCCACGACGGTCGCGGCGACATGGCCGGTGACGTCGGCGATCTTGCTCGCGACCTCGTCGATTTGCTGGGCAAGCTCGCGCGTAGGGGTGATGACGAGCATCACCGGGCCGCGGCCGTTGCCCTCGGGCTTTTTAGTACCGCGACGACGGTTGCGGCCGCCGCGCTCGCGCACGGGTTTGGGAGGAGCGATGTGCTCCAGATTGTTCATGGTCGGGAGCAAAAAGGCAGCCGTCTTGCCAGTGCCGGTCTGAGCGGCGGCAAGCAGGTCACGGCCCTCGAGCACCACGGGGATGGAGCCGGCCTGAACAGGCGTCGGCGCCGTGTAGCCCAGGTTCTCGATAGCACGAAGCATCTCGTCCGAAAGCCCCAGCTCGTTAAAGGCGGGCAGGCTCTCGGTAGCGGACTCGACGGCCTGGGCAGCATTTGCCTCGTCGGCGGCATCGAAGGCAGCCTGGGTCATGGCCTCGCGGGTCTCGTCCAGAATCTCGGCGTCCGTGACGTCGGATACAGAATTACGCATATGTTGTTGTTCCTTATCTGCACGCGCTATGGGCACGGCATGCGGCCGCGCGGGCGTGCTTGGTAGTGCGCTAATACATACAAAAACGGGTGCGCACAGAGAGGACGTTGCTCAGCACGCTGGCGATCGCTTTGGCAGCCCTATCACGCGCCGTCCAGACGCAGCAGCTCTAAGCGATGGAGCAGATTCGCCGCGGGTTAGTATACCCGTACTCCGTATGCCCCCACGTAAATCACAGATGACGAGGCGGACGAGGTGAGCCCGGCTGATTGTCTCGGTCTGTAACATCTACAGGGCAAATCTTCCTCTACGTGTTACAGATCGAGACAAACGGTCGACACGGCTCACAAACGTCTCAATCTGTAACAGTTAACGAGTAAAATCGGCCCTAATTGTTATAGATCAAGACAGAGGGGGATTTCCGTCCAGTCCAAACCAAATCTCTCAGTCTTCCTGCAATTTCGAACATGTGGCCTATAATGTTGCTTTGGTTACGCTATATATTGCGCAGCCATTTAATACGTCGCCCACCGGGGGCCATTAATTCCTATCGCCATATTGGCTAGGAAGCAATCAAAGGAGGTATCCGTGGCAGCAGAGACGCCTTGCTCGGTCCTCTATAACGATATTCGCTCGTTCGGCGGTCTTAAACATCTCGAGATCGCCCGAATGCTTATCAATGGAAACTCTTATCTCGGCAGTACCCTGCTCGAGAAATGCTCTTCCAACCGCTCGTATCTCACCCGTTACATCGTCCATCGCAAGCCTGACCAGTGCGCGCCCGCCATCTACAGCGACTTTACCGTCACCACGCTCAACCTTTCCGCGGCAATCTGCAGCAAGCTCGGCGGCGGCGAGTCCGCCTATCGGGCAATCGCCGAGCACTATCGCGGTCCGGCCGCCAACGAAATGATGTCGGCTCTCACCAGCTACAAGCTGGACAGCCGCCTATATGCAAATGCCCTCAATCGCATCGACAACTTTGACGGCAATACCGTGCGCGAGAAAAGCACGCTTTACCTTATGCTCTTTGTGGCAACGGGGGCGCTCGCCGATCCCGTTCAGGGCGTGGCCACCGTCGAGCGCTTTTGCGACAGCAAGACGGGCGGGCACTTTGGCACCACCGAAACTACCGTCGGACGTGGCTTTATGAGCAGCCTGGAGCAGCCGCGCACCGTCGCTCCCAACCTCGGTCTGCTCAGAACCCATGCCGACAACTGCGCCGACATGCAAATCCATCCCCTCACACGCGATCCGCACGGCACCGTGATTGGTTCTTTGCCCAAAACCTCGCCCAGCATCACCGATGTGGGCGCCGACGCATCGCGCGAGCATCTTCGCATTTGGCTCGAGGGTGAGCACTGGTACGCCCAGGGCCTTGGATCGACCAACGGCACAGTGCTCGAATCGGGCGCGCGCGACGGCGATATTGTGATTGAGCCGCCGCGCGACCAACGCGAGCCCGGCAAAGTCTATCCCCCCGTGGAAATCGCCAACAGCGACAGGCTCCATCTGGGTCTCTACACGACATTCCTTGTCATTGTGGACTAGCACGGACGGCGATCGGAAGACGGTCGCCGTCCGTCTTTCGTCTTCTACCTTCTGCGTCGTAAACGACAATACTCAGCGGTATACGTGGGCAGTGCGGCTATCATGGTACTTTACCGATATCCGCACTGCTCACGTATACGCGCGGCAACCCATGCCAGACAAAGGAACGCCATGGATACTACCGATAGCGCCTATGGCGACAAACTCATCCGTCTTGACACGTTCGACACCGCCGTGGCGGTCGACCCCAGCGCCGAGGACGAGGCCAAGCGTCGGTTTATGACGCTTATTCTCCAGACGGCCCACCGCAACAACGGCAACATCGGGCACGTGCTGCGCGCGACCAACACGAGCGGCGAGGTCTTTGCCGTCAAGCTACTCAAGGACAACGCCGTCCTTTCCGGCCAAGCCCCCGACCGCTCCGCCGAGCAATCGGCCGCTCACCTGGCCAACACCGCCGCGCTGTTCGAGGAGTACCGTCATCTGTGTACCGTCTCGCACCTGCGCGGATTTCCGCGCGTCTATGGCTACGGTTCATGCGAGGACGACCCGCTCATCCTCATGGAGTGGGTCGAGGGCACCTCACTCAAGCAGGCGCTGCCCCTGCTTCCGCACGACGCCTCGGGCGGGCTGACCACCCAGATGGTCGCCGCCGTCGGAAACGCCGTGCTTCGTGCGCTCTTGATGACCCAAGGCCTCGTGAATCCGGTCATCCATCGCGACCTGTCGCCTGCCAATATCATGTTCCGCACCACTAGCCGAACGCTCGAGCAGCAGATTGCTGATTGCTCCTTTGACCCCTGCCTCATCGACATGGGCTCCGCGACCATGGCCCTCGGCGATGACACGATCACCCGGCGTGCCGACATCTGGCGCTTCGCCACGCCCGCATACGCCGCGCCCGAGATGCTCACGCAGGATATCGAAGGCATCGCGGCCCTTCGCCGCTCGCCCGCGGTCGACGTCTATGCGCTTTCGAGCATTCTGTACCAGCTCTACAGCGGTCGCAAGCCGTTCGATGTGGAGTCGACGGGCGCCGCGGCAACCGGCTCGTTCTACCTCATAAAGACCAAGACCAAGCCGACACCGCTCGAGCCGCGATGCAGTGACGACGAGACGCTCGTCCAAATCATCATGAAAGGCATCTCGGTCGAGCAGTGCGATCGTCCCACCGAACAGCAGATGCTCGAGGTGCTCTCGGCATTCCTCACCGATGCCGAATCCGAGGGCCGCGAAGGCGCGGGAGACGAGGTCGCGATTGATATCGATTCTGGCACGCACCTTAAGGTCGACGTCGCCGGCGAGCGCGCGAGAGAGATCCTGGAGCAGGCCCGGCACGATGCCATGACCCGCCGCCGCTTTATTATCGGTGGCGTCGTTGCAGCCGTTGCGGGGCTCAGCGTCATTGGGGCGGCGACCCATGGCTTTGGCATCCCCGACTACTTGGACGGCATCCGCAGTTCGCTTGACGACTACACCTGGGATCAGCTGCAGGAGATTTCGCTCAAGATTAAGGCCGCCGAGACCCGTAGCGAGGCACGCGAGATTGCCAAGCGCTATCACCTGCTCAACGTCGATGGGCATATCCCCTATCCGTGTACCAAGCGTGTCACGCTCACCAACGGGCTGCAGGTTGGCGCGCAGCTTGTTGGCATCCGTCACGATGAGCTTCTGGACGGGACGGGCAAGGCCGGACTGACGTTTATGTTCGACGCGGGTATTGCCGAGCGCAACGCTGCGGCTGAACCGCCGGGCGCCGGCTGGGCAGATTGCGAGCTGCGGGAATGGCTCGACGGCGACGGCCTTAAGCTGCTGCCCAACGAGTTGCGCGCACTCATTAAAGGGGTCAAGAAGGTCTCGAACAACATGGGCGTCGCCAAAAGCGCTTCGTGCCTGAGTGAGTTGCCCGCGACGCTCTGGCTGCCCGCCATGGTCGAGCTGTGCGGTACGCAACCGCCCGATTCGTTTGTCAAGGACTATCACTACCTGGCAGACATCTACAACGGCGAGGGCAAGGAGTATCAGCTCTTCCGCGAGCTCAAGGTGAGCCCGTATTCCACGAACGAGACGATGGTCCGCCAGTGGAAGGGCAAGGACACCTGCTGGTGGGAGCGCACGGTGAGCCCCGACTCATCGGAGACCGAAGGCACGCTCTATTTGAATCGCGTTGGACACGACGGCGACGTCTTTACGTACGCAACGCCTGCGGACAAGCCAAACAAACGAACCTGTGTGATCCCCGGATTCTGCATCTAGAGAGCGGGCGTCTTGCCGTGACGGGACCCCTCCCCGGCAATTGTCTCGATCTGTAACACTAGCTCGGCAGATACAGGTCTAGATGTTACAGAACGAGACAAACCCCAACCCCGCGAGACAACATCTCAATCTGTAACACCTAGCAGGCAAAACGGTCCTCAGATGTTACAGATTGAGATGATTGGTTGGGACGGTCCATCGGCCAACCAACCACCCTCATCTGTAATGAAAAGTCATACATTCCAACTATTACTAGACACCCCCAGGGGGTATGGGTATATAGTATCGGATGGTTAACATTTCCGACACTACGTCACAGAAAGGAGAAGCCATGGCTCAAGATAAGTTCGACGTGGGCGGCATGACGTGCGCCGCCTGCCAGGCGCATGTGGACCGCGCCGTGAGCAAGCTCGACGGCGTCCAAAGCGTCGCGGTCAACCTGCTTGCCGGCTCCATGCTGGTCGACTACGACCCCGCGCAGGTCACCCCCGATGACATCTGCACCGCCGTCGATCGCGCGGGCTACTCGGCCTCACCCGTCGACGCGGGCACCGGTGCCGCCGGCTCAAACGGCAGTGCGCAAGCCAGGTCCGGCGCCGCCCATATGGAGTCGCCCACCAAAAAGCTGGAGGCCGCCGCCTCCGCCATGCGCACCCGCCTCATCATCTCGATCATCTTCCTCATCCCGCTGTTCTACATAGGCATGGGGCACATGCTCGGTTGGCCACTGCCCGGCGTCTTCACCGACCACACCCACAGCATGACGCTCGCGCTCACCGAGCTCGTCCTGCTCATCCCCATCGTCTACGTCAACGACGCGTACTTTATCAACGGGTTTAAATCACTCGCGCACGGCGCGCCCACCATGGACGCCCTCATCGCCGTCGGCGCCACCGCGTCCATCGCCTGGTCGCTCTACGCCATGTTTATCATGGCCGACCAGCTGGCCGCGGGCCAGGTCCACGAGGCCATGATGACGGGCATGGACAATCTGTATTTTGAGAGCGCCGGCACGATCCTGTCGCTGGTCACCGTGGGCAAATACCTCGAGACGCGCAGCAAGTCCAAGACCGGCGGCGCCATCGAGGCGCTCATCGACCTGGCGCCCAAGACCGCGACCATCGTGGCCGACGACGGCACCGAGACCGCTGTGGACGTCGACGCCATCCTTCCCGGCCAGGTGCTGCGTGTGCGCCCCGGCGAGTCCATCCCTGTCGACGGCGTCGTACTCGAGGGCGCTTCGGCCGTGGACGAAAGCGCGCTGACCGGCGAGTCTATCCCCGTGGAGAAGACCGCCGGCGACACCGTCAACGCCGCCACCGTCAACCGCACCGGATCGTTTACCTTCCGCGCTACGCGTGTGGGCGCCGACACGTCGCTCGCCAAGATTATCCAGCTCGTCGAGGACGCCAACGCCACCAAGGCGCCCATCGCCCGCATGGCCGACAAGGTCGCCGGCGTGTTCGTGCCCGTGGTGTTTGTAATCTCTGCCGTAACTTTTGTGGCGTGGATGGTGCTGACCGGAAGCATCAACGAAGCGCTCACCTCCGCCGTGGCCGTGCTGGTAATCAGCTGCCCGTGCGCGCTGGGCCTGGCCACGCCCGTCGCCATTATGGTCGGCACCGGCAAGGGCGCCGAGATGGGCATTCTGTTCAAGAGCGCCGAGGCGTTGGAGAACCTGCGCAGCGTGGGCACCGTGGTGCTCGATAAGACGGGAACGGTCACTCGCGGCAAGCCTGCCGTGACCGATATCGTGGTAGCCACGCGTGCCGACGGATCGCCCGCCATGAGCGAAAAGGCGCTGCTCAAGCTGGCCGTTGCGCTGGAGCGCTCAAGCGAGCACCCGCTGGCCGAGGCGATTATGGCCGAGTGCGAGGCGCGCGGAATCGTCGCACGCATGGTCGAGGACTTTGCCGCCGTGCCCGGGCGAGGCGTTACGGCACGCGAGGGGCAGAATGTCATCGCCGCCGGCAACGTGCGTCTGATGGACGAGCTGGGCGTGAAGGTTCCCGCCGGCCTTGCCGAACAGTTCGCGGCCGAGGGCAAGACGCCACTGTTCTTTGCCAAGAACAGCGAGCTTGTCGGCACCATCGCCGTGGCGGACGAGGTCAAGGAGACGAGCGCCGGGGCCATCGCCGCACTGCGCTCGCTTGGCTTCGACGTGCGCATGCTCACCGGCGACAACCGCGTGACAGCCGAAGCGATCGCCCGCCGCGTGGGACTGAGCAGCGAGCAGGTCATCGCCGACGTCCTCCCCGCCGACAAGGAACGCCACGTGCGCGAGCTGCAGGATGCGAGCAGCAAGGTCGCCATGGTGGGCGACGGCATCAACGACTCCCCCGCCCTGGCGCGCGCCGACGTGGGCCTTGCCATCGGTACCGGCGCCGACATCGCCAAAGAAGGGGCAGATGTGGTTCTCATGCGCAGCGACCTCATGGACGTCGCCCGTGCCATCGAGCTGTCGCGCGCCACAATTCGCAACATCAAGCAGGACCTGTTCTGGGCGCTGTTCTACAACGGCATCGGCATTCCGCTGGCGGCGGGCGTGTTCTTCCCCCTCACCGGTTGGCAGCTCTCGCCGATGTTTGGCGCCGCGGCGATGAGCCTGTCGAGCGTCTGCGTCGTAAGCAATGCCCTGCGCCTGCGAACCTTTAAGCCAAAAGTGGCAAAATAAGCTCACTATTACGTCCATTTAGAATGGGTTTTCCAGGTGCCCGAGATTGACCTGAAAGAGGAGCGACGCGTACTTTGGTACGCGAGCGATGGCTTGAAGGTCAAGGTCGGGTGCCTGGGAAAGCCGACACAACAGAGAGGAATACCTATGCGATACACAATCAAGACTTCCGGCCTTATGTGCGGCCATTGCGACGCCACCGTCGAGACGGCGTTGCTCAACGTGGCCGGCGTGACCGACGCCGACGCCGATCACGAGACCCAGACCGTCCAGGTGGAGTGCGCCGACACCGTGACCGTCGAGCAGCTCACCGCCGCTGTCGAGGGCGCCGGCGAGAAGTTCCACGCCCTTTCGGTGACCGCCGCATAGCAGTCGCTGCCTACTGAATCCTCAGAAGTTGCGGTGAAATACGGACTGTTGTGCCGCCCTAGGCCTTTAAACGGTCCGTATTTCACCGCAACTGACGGGGACATCCGGAAGATCGACCAGAAACGAGGACCCGACATGATGGCAGACCATAAATCGGTGACCCGCATGCTCAAGACGGCACGCGGCCAGATCGACGGCATCTTGCGGATGGTCGAGGAGGACCGTTACTGCGTCGATATTTCCACGCAGCTCATGGCAACGCAGGCGCTCCTCGCGCGCATTAACGCCGACGTGCTCAAGGCGCATATCGAGGGCTGCGTGACTTCGGCAATCGAATCGGGCGACGAAGACCTCAAAGCCGCCAAGCTCGCCGAAATCGAACGCGTCGTCGACAAGCTCTCCAAGTAATAGGGGCATTGGGGACAGATTTCTTTGCACCGTCTTGGTATTCCGGGGACAGGTATGTTTGCACCACATTGGTGCAGATTAACCTGTCCCCCTTGCTCTAAATCGGGTATAAAGGCGTGCAGCATATCGAACGAAAGGCAATTTGCATGAATGACTTTATGAAGGGTCGCAATGGTGCCGATGAACTCACCATCGTGATGGGTTTTGCCGGCATCGTCATCGCGATGATCGGATCGATAGTCCGCATCCAGTGGCTCAGCTGGATTGCCATCGCCGTAATCGTGATTGGCGTGCTGCGCGGCCTGTCCAAAAATATCGACGCACGTCGCAAGGAGAACGAGGCCTTTGTCGCCGCGACTGCAAACGTACCCGGCTTGGGCAAGTTTGTAGCCAGCTTGGGCGGCGGAGCTGCAGCGGCCAACGCCTCGCGCGCAGCCGGTACTAGCAAGGAAGACTTTGAACGTGCCAAGCGCACAGCCAAGAAGATGTGGAAGGGCCGCAAGACCACGGCCTATCTCAAGTGCCCCAACTGCGGCCAGATGCTCTCCGTCCCCAAGGGCAAGGGCAAAATCCGCGTCACCTGCCCCAAGTGCCACGCCAAGATGGAAACGCGCTCCTAGCCGCCATACCATGGGACAAATAAAAGCCGAGGCCTCGCACTGAGACCTCGGCTTTTTTGATTGTGACAAAGGGACCGTCCCTTTGTCACACCTACGCCACACCGTCGCGGGCCAGCTCCTCGGCAAGCGCTGCGGCAGGCATGGCCATAATCGCGTCGAGCTCGGCGTCCACCTCGGGAATGCGCTTCACCTTGAGCTTGCGCACCAGATCGCCACGGCACATCACGTGCGTCGGCTCACGCAGTGCGCACAGGTCATCGAGCGGGTTCTTGCGCGTCACCAAGATATCGGCGGCCTTGCCGCACTCGATTGTGCCGGTCTCGCCGCCCAGCCCCAGCAGCTCGGCGTTGACTTGCGTAGCCGTATGCAGTGCGAAGGCGTTGCTCACGCCGACATACTTGGCAAAATAGGCCACCTCACGCCACATGTCGTACTGCGTCACGAACGGGCAGCTCGAGTCCGTGCCCAGACCCACCTTAACGCCAGCTTCCAGTGCAGCACGAGCGCTCTCGATAATACCCGAGCACACGATATCGCCGTTCTTCTTTTGCGTATCGGTCGAATGGGTCTTTTTCGGGTCGAGCAATACAAACGGCAGCGCCGGGCTGATAGTGCAGGTAACACTGGGCGCACGCCCCTCGAGTTGCGTGCCCGCGGCGCCACGGTACAGCTCCAGAATCTCGGGCGTCAACGGAGCGCCGTGCTCAATCGTGTCAACGCCGGCCTCAAGCGCGGCCTTCACGCCCTCGGTACTCTCGACATGGGCCATAACCGGCAGGCTCACCTCGTGCGCAGCCTTGCACGCCGCCGCGGCAACCTCGACCGGCATGCGCAGCACGCCCGGCTCGCCCACCTCGGTGGCGTCGAACACGCCGCCCGTTACGAACAGCTTAATGACGTCGGCACCGCGCGCATACAAATCGCGCACCTGTTCGGCTGCCTCGGCGGGACTGTTTGCCACCTGGGCGAACAAGCCCGCACCATGGCCGCCCGGAACCGTGACGCCCGTTCCCGGCGCCACCAGGCGAGGACCTTGATACTTGCCGGCATCGATAGCATCGCGCACGGCAAGATCCGCAAACAGCGGGTCGCCTGCACCGCGCACCGTGGTCACGCCGCTTGCAAGCTGCTGCTGGGCGCTGCCTTTGAGGATATGGCGCACAATGGCGCGCCCCACGGGGTTATCGAGCTTCTTCATCAACGCTCCCGCATCGCCAGCCGAAACCGGCTTGCCCGAGCCGCACAGATGCACATGCATATTGATGAGGCCTGGCACGAGATACGCACCTGTCAAGTCAATAACCTCGGCACCCGCAGGCGCCTGCGCCACAGCACTCGGCCCCATCCATGTGATGACACCGCGCTCAACGGCCACGGCCATGTCGGGCTGCGGCTCCATATGTTCCGAACCATCCAGGACGGTCGCATTGATAAACAACGTGGAACGATCGGCAGACGCCATATCGAGCTCCTCCCCCTCAGAAAACTTGAACATCTGTCCATTATTATCCAGTGTAGCCCGATTGCCACAGACATATCGGTTAACGGAGGGAAGAGGGGATGTGGGGGACGGAATACGTTGCAGTCCCACCCCAGCAACATCAGGGGAATGTCTCGATCTGTAACAGATACAGGGTTATTGGGCCCCTTGATGTTACAGATCGAGACATTCGGTCGACGTTTCACCGGTTTGTCTCGATCTGTAACAATTACGAACTCAAACAACTTCTAAACGTTACAGATCGAGACAAAACCTCTCAGCGCCCATACCACTGACGTCTCCACTCCTCAGCCAAATCGGGCCGTCGCGGAATACCCGCCAACCTCATCTTCTCAACCAGCTTCCCCGGATTCTTGAGCTCATCAAACGTAAACCGAAGCACCTTGTGCCCGAGCATTGTCAGATGAGACTCCCGTTGACGTTCTGCCACGAATGGGTCGACCGACTCCCGGCCCTCGCCGTTCTGCAAGGTGTACTTCACCTTTCCGTCGAGCTCGCCGATGACACACGTCCCGTCCTCGAGCCGCCAAAAATAATCGACCCGAAACACCTGGCTCGAATCGAGCGGATCGCGAAACTCCACCTGCAACTCCGGAACCGGAAAGCCGTATGCAATAAAGAACGCTCGAAACCGAGACTCGCCACCGTTTTCGGACATCCCGTCCGCATACGACGCAATCACCTGTGCCCTGCGATACCCTCGCCTGCCCTCGCAATCGGCGCGGAGGCGCTCGCACAAATCCCCACGTGAAACGCCTTTCGCCCGCAGTGCAGAATCGGCAATCGCCAACCCGTAGGAGAACGGCGCACGAAGCAAGCAATCCTCCACCGTGCGCCAAAATGACGTCACCTGCACGCCATCAACACGCTCGAGCGCGCCCGCCATCTGCGGACGCAACAACCTGCACCCGCTGTTCAACGTCATCGAACAGCCCGTCTTAACAAGAAAACGCGGCCCGAGCAGATCATTCGGCACCTCCAAACCCCACAAAAGCGCCGCGTCATAGCCCCAAAACGCCCAATCGGGATGAAATTCCGCAAGCCCTTTGATAGTCCTCAGCGCTCGCTCCGCCGGCGTCAATGCATCCCAATCATGCTGAAAACAGAACAGGTACGGCTCGGGCTCCGCGATATCGTCGGTTCCAACATGGCGTCGCAGCCACATGAGCTCGGTATTGTCATGCGTTGCGAGCAGCGCACCCTGCTTGGCCGTCTCCGTGAGACGCGCGAGCATCCTGTTCCGCGCCAGCGTGTTGCGAGTCGTATGCTTGTGTTTGAGAACGGTATTAGACACTTTCGTCACCACCACGTCAGACAAATGGACCATCGTCACCGTTGCCTCCGCTGACAAATGTCTTGATCTGTAACAGGAAGACAGTCTTTGAGCCTCTAGTTGTTACAGAACAAGATCTTTCGGCAGCCGCCAACCTTCCGTCTCAATCTGTAACAGTTACGGGCCCAAACAGCCGCCAAACGTTACAGATTGAGACAAAGTCAGGGCAGCAGAGCGACACCAGTAACATCCCCTACTCCCACTCCTGCTCGTAGATGTTGAGCGACTTTACGTACCGCCCCTGGGCGCCCATGATGTCGCGGACCAGACGCAAGAAGAAACTGATGCACGAGGTGTCAAAGCCATCCTGCAGGTCCTCCGGATGCACCGCACCAGGCCCATCGACCGCCGTGTCACTCAGGCGTGCGATGTCATACAGATAGAGTTGTCCCGCCGTCAGCCAGACATCGTCGACGCAGGCGAGGCGCACCGCAATCGCGCCGTCGCTCCAATGCTCCTTTTGCACGATATGCGGGTCGTAGACATCAAAGCGACGGTCGGTGCGCGTATCCTTCAGCGCAACCATGCCGTTCGCAGGATCCTTGTCCAAAATGCCAAAGCGCGAGAAATACTGTGTGTCGCGTACCTGCTCGAGCCGCTTGAGCGAGGCAGGCGAAAGCAATGTCGGCGGCTCTTCAACATACAGCTCGAGCAACGTCTTGCCATGGCGATAGGGGCGCTCGAAGAGCAGCCAATCGGTAAATGCCATGTTGTAGGCCATGATTTCGTTTTGCGAAGGCTCGGTGCGATAGCTGAGCCACGGGTCGACAATGATCTCAAACTGCTCGCGCGCCGGCTCCAAAAACTGAAACTTCCGCAGCATCCAAAAATGGGCCATGTCGGCAATATCGTTGCCGACGGCTTCGGCCAGATGCGCTCGGTCTAAAACGTGGTCAGTCACGGCATCCTCCTCAAACTGATGAACCTCAATTTGAGCTTACGAGGAGGGTGGGCAGCCACTGTCAACACGGACAAAATAGGCCTCCGGCTGCAAACCAACTGCTGACCAAACACTTGACGGGATGCTTGATCGAAAATGCGCACCGCAACAAAACCGCAGGTAAACATAGACCTCCAACCCGCTCTTTTGAGCCAGATGCCCGTAGCCACCACAGAAACAACAGGTGACCACAGCCCAAGAAGTCGACAAATGAACACCCGTACGTCGGCAAACGAACAAATCGGTCGCAAACCCGCAAGGGGTGTCCCTGGGTGCCGGCACATAAGGAACGTCCCCAGCTGCCGGCACTTGGGGACGTTCCTTTTGGGCCGGCCGTTGGGGACAGACCTTGACGATTCAGCTGTGGACAGCCGCCTTACAGCTCCAGCGCCTCGGCGACTTCGGCAGCGCAGGCCAGGGCGTCGACCATAGCGTTCACCACGAGCGAGCTGCCGTTACGAGCGTCACCGGCAACATACACCGGCGCGGCATCCGCGGCGACGCCGTCGACACGCGCCGCAAGATGCGAGCCCTCGGCGGCCATCACAGGCAGCGGACGACCAGCAGTGGCAACGGGCACGCCAACGGCGTCGAACACACCGTGCTCCGGGCCCGTAAAGCCGCAGGCGATGAGCACCAGCTGGGCCGGCACCTCGTGCTCGGAGCCCGCGATACGCTCGGGCTTGCCAGCCGACCAATCCAGATCGACCACGCGCAGGCCCGCTGCCGCGCCCTTCTTGTCCAGCAGCACCTCGAGCGTATCCACACCCCAAGCGCGCATCTCGCCGCCCATGGCAGCGATGGCCTCCTGCTGGCCGTAATCGGTCTTCTTCACGTTGGGCCACTGCGGCCAGGGGTTGCTCGCCGCGCGCGCATCAGGCGCCGCCGGCAAGAACTCAAACTGGCGCACGCTGCGCGCACCCTGACGTACCGCGGTGCCCACGCAGTCGTTACCGGTATCGCCGCCGCCAATGACCACGACGTCCAGGCCGCGTGCATCGACGACAGGCTCGCCGCCATCGAGCACCGAGACGGTCGAGGCCGTCAGGTAGTCCACGGCATACACCACGCCGGGTGCGTCAATATTCTCAGCAGCCAGTCTACGCGGGGCACGAGCACCGGCAGCCACCACAACGGCGTCAAAGCCATTGAGCTTGGCCGCTACCGCAGGGTTCGTAACGTCGGCACCCAGCTCAAACACAATGCCCAGCTCGCGCATGAGCGCCACGCGGCGCTCGACCACGGACTTCTCGAGCTTCATGTTGGGAATGCCGTACATGAGCAGGCCGCCCGGACGGTCGTCGCGCTCAAACACCGTCACGCGGGCGCCACGACGCGCAAGCTCCCATGCTGCCACCAGACCAGCAGGACCGGAGCCCACCACGGCAACCGTGGGTGCGCCCTCCCCCGCCGGCTCAAAGCGGCGCGGACCGCCATTTGCCCACTCATGGTCGCTGATCGCGCGCTCGTTGTCGTGAATCGTCGTGGGCTGGCCGTCGACCGAGCCCAGGTTGCACGCGGCCTCGCACAGCGCCGGGCACACGCGGCTCGTGAACTCGGGCATGGGCGAGGTGAGTGACAGACGCTCGGCAGCCTCGTCCCAGCGGCCGCGATACACTAGCTCGTTCCACTCGGGAATCAGATTGTGCAGCGGGCAGCCACTCGGACGCGCCTTGCCAAAGCTCGCACCCATCTGACAAAACGCCACACCGCACATCATGCAGCGGCTCGCCTGGGCACGGCGCGCATCGTCGTCGAGCTCCACGTACAACGGATCGAAATCGCGGCTGCGCTCCTCCACGGGGCGCAGCTCGTGGGTCACGCGATCGATATCAAGAAAAGCACCGGGCTTACCCATGGCACTTACGCCTCCTTCTTGGTCGAAGCAACAGGGCTGGCAGCGGCGGGCGCAGCGCCAGCGACACCACCCGCCACATCAAAGCGAGCGACATCGGCAGCGTCGGCGCGACCGGTCACAATGTCAAACGCTAGCTCCTCGGCCTGCTCATGCGTCTTGCCGACGGCCTCGGCGGCGGCGACAATCGCCAGCACGCGCTCGTACTCGGTCGGAATGACCTTCACAAAGTGTTTGCTCATCGTCTCAAAGCTGTAGAGTAGCTTAATGCCGCGCGGGCTCTGCGTCGCGTCCACGTGCTCCTGGATGAGCGCACGAATCTGCGCCAGCTCGCCGGCCGTCGGGGCCTTGAGCTCAACGCTCTCGTGGTTCACGCGGGCATCGAGCGTGCCGTACTGATCGAAGACATAAGCCACGCCACCCGTCATACCTGCGGCGAAGTTCTGCCCGACCTCGCCCAGGATGAGCGCCAGACCGCCCGTCATGTACTCGCAGCCATGGTTGCCGCAGCCCTCGACCACCACCGTGGCACCGGAGTTGCGTACGCCAAAGCGCTGGCCTGCCAGGCCGTTGATGAAGCCGCGGCCGCTCGTAGCGCCAAAGAACGCAACGTTGCCCACGATGATGTTCTCGTCGAACTTGTAGGTCGCATGCGGGTTGGGGCGCACCGATACCTCGCCGCCCGAAAGACCCTTGCCAAAGTAGTCGTTGGCGTCGCCGCACACGTTGAGCGTAATGCCGCGCGGAAGGAACGCGCCAAAGCTCTGACCGGCCGAACCATCGCAATCGATGGTGATGGAGCCGGCGGGCAGGCCCTCGGGATGCGCCTTGGTCACCGCGTTGCCCAAGATGGTGCCCACGCAGCGGTTGACGTTGGCGATATCGGCGCGGAAGCGAATCGGACGCAGGTGCGCACGGGCATCGGCCGTATAGGGCACAAACAACGTGGAGTCGAGCGTCTTGTCGAGCTCGCTGTCGGCAGCCATCTGCGGCAGGAAGTGACGACCGTCGGCACCCGGGATGTGGGCACCAAACTCACAGGTCGCGCTCGCCAGCACGGGCGACAGATCGAGCAGGTTGGCCTTGCGGTTGCCCGGGACCTCGATCTGGCGCAAGCACTCGGGATGGCCGACCATCTCGTCGACGGTGCGGAAGCCCAGGCTCGCCATGACCTCGCGCAGCTGCTCGGCAACAAAGAGCATAAAGTGCTCGACGTGCTCGGGCTTGCCGCGGAAGCCGCGACGCAGGCGACAGTTTTGCGTGGCAATGCCGGCCGGGCAGGTATCCTGCTGGCAGTCGCGCTGCATGAGGCAGCCCATGGAGATGAGCGGCATGGTCGCAAAGCCAAACTCCTCGGCACCCAACAGGCAGGCAACGGCGACATCGGTACCGTCCATGAGCTTGCCGTCGGCCTCGAGCACCACGCGCGAGCGCAGGCCGTTTTGCAGCAACGTCTGTTGAGCCTCGGCAAGGCCAAGCTCCAGCGGCAGACCGGCGTGCCAGATCGAATCGCGCGCCGCAGCACCGGAGCCGCCGTTGTGGCCGCTGATCAAGATCTTGTCGGCGGCACCCTTGGCCACACCGGTGGCGATGGTGCCGACGCCGGCCTCGCTGACCAGCTTGACCGACACGCGTGCGCCGGGGTTGGCGTTCTTAAGGTCAAAGATCAGCTCTGCCAGGTCCTCGATAGAGTAAATATCGTGGTGCGGCGGAGGCGAGATCAAACCGATACCGGGCGTGGACTGACGGACCTCGGCGATCCAGGGGTAGACCTTCTTGCCGGGCAGGTGACCGCCCTCGCCGGGCTTGGCGCCCTGGGCCATCTTGATCTGAATCTCGAAGGCGCTGCACAGATAGCGGCTCGTCACGCCAAAGCGCGCGCTTGCCACCTGCTTAATCGCGGAGTTCTTGGAGTCGCCGTTGGCCAGCGGGGTTTCGCGACGCGGGTCCTCGCCGCCCTCGCCCGAGTTGGAGCGGCCATGCAGACGGTTCATGGCGATGGCCATGCACTCGTGTGCCTCTTTGCTGATGGAGCCATACGACATGGCGCCGGTGTTAAAGCGGCGGACGATGTTGAGCGCGGGCTCGACCTCGTCAAGTGCCACCGGAGTGCGGCCGCTGGCATCAAAGTCGAGCAAGTCGCGCAGGCGCACGGCACGGCCGGTGCGGTGCAGGCGGGCGCTGTACTCCTTAAAGGTGTCATAGCTGTCCTCGCGGCAGGCGGTCTGCAGCAGGTAGACGGTCTGCGGGTCGATCAGGTGATCCTCGCCGCCGAGCGGGCGCCACTTGGTCAGACCCAGCGTGGGCAGCTGATCGGGAGCCGGGCTCTTAAGGATAGCGAGCGCGGCGTCGTAGCGCTCATTCTGCTCGCGCTCAACGTCCTCGACACCCATACCGCCCACACGGCTCACCGTGCCGGCGAAGTACGCGTTGACGAACTCCGGCGTAAAGCCCACGGCCTCGAAGATCTGCGCGGAGTGGTAGCTCTGCACCGTGGAGATGCCCATCTTGGACATGATGGAAACGATGCCGGCGGTCGCAGCCTTGTTGTAGTTGGCGATGCCCTGCTCGGCCGTCACGTCCAGATCGCCGTGCGCCGCCAAGTCGCGAATGCACGCATGTGCGTTGTACGGATAGATGCCGCTCGCGGAGTAGCCCACCAGTGCCGCAAAGTCGTGCGGAGACACGGCGTCGCCGCACTCCACCACGATGTCGGCAAAGGTACGCACGCCGGCGCGGATCAGGTGGTTGTGCACGCAGCCCACGGCGAGCAGCGACGGCACGGGCACCTCACCCGCAGCGGCGCGATCGCTCAACACCACGATGTTCACGCCGTCGCGGACCGCAGCCTCAACATCCTCTGCAAGCTGCTTGAGCGCAGCCTGCAGCGCGCCCTCACCCGCGTCGCGGCGGTACACGGCACGGAAACGGCGGGTCTTAAAGCCCACGCGGTCGATGGCGCAGATACGCTCGAACTCCTCCTCGCTCAGCAGTGGGCGCTCCAAGCGCACCAGCTGGCAGGCCGTGCGGGAATCCTCGAGCAGGTTGCCGTGGTTGCCCAGGTAGAGCGTGGTCGAGGTGACCATATGCTCGCGTAGGGCGTCGATCGGCGGGTTCGTGACCTGGGCGAACAGCTGATAAAAGTAGTCGAAGAACGAACGCGTCTTCTTGGACAGACAGGCTAGCGACGCATCGATGCCCATCGAGGCGAGCGGGGCCTTGCCCTGCCGGGCCATGGGACGCACGACCTCGTCGACGTCATCCCAGTGGTAGCCGAGCTTTGCCATACGCACGGCAGCGGGCACCTCAGCGTCCTCGGCGGGCGTTGCCGCAACGGGCTCATCGAGCGCGTCAACGGTCAGCGTCTCCTCGGCAATCCAATCACGGTAGGGCTTTTCCTTGGCATAGCGGGCGCGCAGCTCGTCGTTGTAGATGACGCGGCCGCGGGCAAAATCGACCTCGAGCATCTGGCCCGGCCCCAGACAGCCGCTCGTCAGGATGTTCTCGGGGCTCACCTCGATGGTGCCCACCTCGCTTGCCAGCATAAAGCGACCGTCGCGCGTCACATAGTAGCGGGCGGGACGCAGGCCGTTACGGTCGAGGGCGGCACCCAGCGTGCGACCGTCGGTAAAGGCGATGGCCGCCGGGCCATCCCACGGCTCCATGAGCATGGACTGGTAGGCGTCGTAGGCGCGGCGTTCCTCACTCAGGCTGTCGTTGTGGTCCCACGGCTCAGGCAGCAACATGGACGCGGCACGCGTAAGTGGGCGACCGTTCATGACCAAAAACTCAAGCACATTGTCCAGAATCGCGGAATCGGAGCCCTCGCGGTTGATGATGGGCATCACGCGCTCAAGATCGTGCTGCAGCACGGGGCTGTACAGGTTGGGTTCGCGGGCGCGAATCCAGTTGACGTTACCCTTGAGGGTGTTGATCTCGCCGTTGTGGATGATAAAGCGGTTGGGGTGCGCGCGCTCCCAACTGGGCGTGGTGTTGGTGGAGTAGCGCGAGTGGACGAGCGCCACGGCCGTCTTGACGGCGGCGTCGTTGAGATCGATGAAGAAGCGGCGCATCTGCGTGGCCACAAGCATGCCCTTGTACACGATGGTGCGCGAACTCATGGAGCACACATAGAAGATCTTGTCGCGCAAGGCGAACTCGGCGTCGGCCTTTTTCTCGATGGTGCGGCGGCACACGTATAGGCGGCGCTCAAAGGCATCACCGGCGGGTGTGTCGTCCGGACGGCCCAGGAAGGCCTGCAGGATGGTAGGCATGCAGGCGCGGGCCGTCTCGCCCAGGTCGTGCGGGTCGACCGGCACCTCACGCCAAAAGAGCAGCGGAACGCCGGCTTCGGCGCAGCCCTCCTCAAACACGCGACGGGCATCCTCTACGCCCTTGCCGTCCTGCGGGAAGAACAGCATGGCCACGCCATAGTCGCCCTCTGCCGGCAGAATCTGGCCGCACTTTTGGGCCTCTTTACGGAAAAAGTGATGCGGAACCTGGAACAGGATGCCGGCGCCGTCGCCGGTGTTCTTCTCGAGTCCCGTGCCGCCGCGGTGCTCCAAGTTGACCAGAATGGACAGCGCATCGTCCAGAATCTGGTGATGGCGCTCACCGTTGATATCGGCAAGCGCGCCGATGCCGCATGCATCGTGGTCGAATTCGGGGCGATAAAGGCCCTGCTGCTGAGCGGAATCTGCCTGCATCGCGATCCTCCCCTAGGTGTTAGACAGTCAGTTGACTAGGCATACTAGGTGCATCGCCGGCCCGTTGTGTTTCCCGCCCGTTTCGAAACAATCGCGTAACGCACGCCCTACGAGTGGACACCGCCGACCTCAAGGGCGACAACATAGGCCCCAAGTTCGGCCTGTAAGCTCACCGCTTCAAACATCTCAATCTGTAACAGAAAGACCCAATTTCGACGACTAACTGTTACAGATCGAGATGTTTTTGAGAGACGGCTCCGAATGTCTCAGTCTGTAACACGAAGGGCCGGTTTTGACGGTCAGCTGTTACAGATCGAGACATTCCATAGGGCCATTTCTTCCTGTCTCGATCTGTAACACCTAGGCTCAATTTCCATCCCTAGTTGTTACGAATCAAGACATTTCGCAGCCCCCTTCATCATCCTATTCAAATACAACAATTTTGTTAGTCTTGGTTAACTTTTTAGCATAAAACGGGTATCCTTTGCGGCGTCAAACAAACGGCACGCAGGAGCTCACCATGCTCAACCATCTCAAACAACACTTTGGCTCGCACCGCACCGGAGGCCACGGAGGTCTGGATATCGCCCGGCATATCGGCCCCGGGCTGCTCGTGACCGTCGGCTTTATCGATCCGGGCAACTGGGCCTCCAACATGGCCGCCGGCTCGCAGTTTGGCTACGCGCTGCTGTGGATCGTCACGCTGTCCACGATCATGCTCATCGTGCTGCAGCACAACGCGGCGCACTTGGGCATCGTCACGGGCACCTGTCTTGCCGAGGCCACGACACGCTACCTCCCCCGCATCGTGGGACGCGCGGTACTCGCCAGCGCCTATCTCGCGGCCATCGCCACCGCCATGGCCGAAGTCCTGGGTGGCGCGATTGCCCTTCAAATGCTCTTTGGGCTGCCCGTGCGCGCGGGCTGCGTCATCGTGGCGGCAGTATCGATGGCGATGCTCATGACGAGCTCCTACAAGCGCGCCGAGCGATGGATCATCGCCTTCGTCGGCGTGGTAGGACTCTCGTTTTTGGCTGAGCTTACGCTGGTCAAGGTCGACTGGCCGCAGGCCGCCGCAAGCTGGATCACACCCAGTATGCCCACCGGCTCGGCCGCGATTATCGTAAGTGTCCTAGGCGCGGTCGTTATGCCTCACAACCTCTTCCTGCACTCCGAGGTCATCCAATCCATGCACTTCGAAGGCCAAGGCGAGCAGATTATCGAGGAACGTCTGCGCTACGAACTCTTCGACACGCTCTTTTCGATGGGCGTGGGCTGGGCGATCAACTCGGCCATGGTCATCCTGGCCGCAACGACCTTCTTTGCGCATGGCATTGTCGTAGACGACCTCGCCGTCGCAGCGGACACGCTCTCCCCCATTCTGGGCCCGGCGAGCTCGACCATCTTTGCGGTAGCGCTGCTGTTCGCGGGACTATCGAGCAGTGTGACGGCGGGCATGGCGGCGGGAACCATCACCGCGGGCATGTTCGACGAGGAATACGACATCCACGACCGACATTCCTCGATCGGGGTGGCGGTCTGTTTCGTCGGCGCAGTGGCGGCGTGCCTGATCGTCCCGAATCCTTTTGAGGGTCTCATCTGGAGTCAGGCGCTGCTGTCGCTTCAGTTGCCGATTACGGTCTTTGTGCTCATACGACTCACCAGTTCGCCCCGCGTTATGGGCAAATACGCCAACTCGCGCCCGCTCAACGCGCTGCTCGTAGGGACCGGCGTCATCGTGGCGATTCTCGACATCGTGCTGCTAACGGGAATGTAATTGAGATGGCGTGACTGTCCAGATATAACGTCTCAATCTGTAAAACGTGAGACCGTTTTAAACCGTCAGATAAATCAAAAGGGTCCCGGCCGAGAATTCGACCGGGACCCTTGGACAGAGCTATATGTTGTTGCAAGTCGTGTGTCTACGAGCTACTCCTCGACAAGCTCAAACTCATCGGGGCCGACGCCGCAGACCGGGCACACGTAGTCCTCGGGCAGCTCGGGCGTGTCGACCTCAACCTCGTAACCGCAAACGGTGCACACAAACTTATACGTCTTCTTCTCCTCAGCCATGATGTTCTCCTCTCGAACGTGACTGTTGGTGTACTTACTTATTAGTATATATTCTCAATAATATAATGCAAGTATTTTTAGAACATTTCTAGCCTTGATACGACGAGGCTTTGGGCGGCGTCTTGCCCTTTAGCACCTTGTGATAGTAGTCGTACGTCAGCGGCGTCTCGTCGCTCAGGCGCTCGGCATCCTCGACCTCGCCAATAAACAGCAGATGCGTGCCCACATCCACAGTGTCGATCAAACGGCAGCTAAACAGGGCCACCGCGTGCTCAGGCACATAGGGCATGCCCAGAGCCGTCTCGCGGGTCTCGTATTTGGCAAACTTGTCATAATCGCTGCTGGTGCGGAACCCAAAGTTACCGATGTAGAGCATGTCGGCAGTCTGATCGATCACGGTCAGCGCGAACGCTTTGGCCGATGCGATGACGCCCGAGGTGACATTGTCCTTGTTCACGGCAACCGAAATACGCGGCGGCATGGACGTCACCTGCACCGCAGTGTTGATGACGCAGCCGGCGCGCAACCCGTCTGCCGCAGCGCTCACCACGTACAGACCGCTCGGCATGGTAAAGAACGCAGTTTTGTCCATAACGATCACTCCCCTAGCTCGGGTTGGAACCTCATGAATGTATGTACCCACAAAAAAGGCGGCACCCATAACGGACGCCGCCTTTAAGACATATGTGTCAGAACAGTAAGAAAGATGAGACGCCCGCAGTTGCGGTGAAATAGGGACTGAATAGCCCCTCAAACAGGCAAAACAGTCCGTATTCCACCGCAACTTATGCAGAGTGCCTAACGGTTGCGTTCCTTAAGGGCGCGGTCGATCTCGCGTTGGACATCACGCTTGGCCATGTCCTCGCGCTTGTCGTAGAGCTTCTTGCCGCGACCCAGACCCAGCAGCAGCTTTACGCGGCCGTCGGTATTAAAGTAGAGCTCCAACGGAACCAGCGCATAACCACGGTTGCGAAGTTTGCCGTCAAGAAAGTCGATCTCCTTGCGGTGCAGCAGCAGACGACGCCGACGGTCAGGATCGCGATTCCACACGCCACCATGGCTATAAGGGTGGATATGCAGGCCGACGAGCCAGCACTCCCCGCCGCGGATCAGCGCGAAGGTATCGGTGATCTGGCAGGCGCGCTCGCGAATCGACTTGACCTCGGTGCCACTCAGCTCAATACCGCACTCAAACGTCTCATCGATAAAGTACTCGTGATGTGCCGAGCGATTCTTGGAAATGAGTTTGCGCTCGCGCTTACTGGGCATCGCCGGCCTCCTTGGCGCCATCGGCGTTTGAGCCCGCAGCCGCGCGCTTTGCCTTGCGCTCGGCATTGAGCTCGGCATCGCTCTCGCGCACCAGTTTGATAATCGCCGCGCAGGCCTCCTCGCCCACCAAGTCGCGAGCACGCACCGTCAGGCGCGTCGCCTCCTGCTTGTCGCCGTCGCTTGCAGCATCGGTCGCACACATGATCAGGCAGATGGCGATCTCGGCCGAAGGTGAGGTCGGCACGCCCTGCAGGGCGAGCTCACCCATCACATGGTCGTCGCTCTCATCAGCGGCATCCGGATAGGTGGTATGGATCTTGTTGAGCAGGCGCGTCGTATGCGCATCGTTGGGCGCCAGGCGCAGCGCCAGACGCGCGCAGCCCACGGCAGCCGAAACGTTCTCGGTCTCGGGCTCCAAGAAGTACTGACCTAGATTGGCGTAAGCGCGGGCGGCGCACTTGCCATCGCTTGCACGCTCCAGCACCGAGAACGAGAGCGACGCCCATTCCTGCTTGTCCTCGAGTGCGCGGAACAGCTCGGCCAAATCCAAGCGATAGTTGCAGTTCATGGGGTCCCAACGCACAGCCTGCATCAGGGCATTACGAGCGCTCACATAATCCTGCTGGCGAATGTAGGCAAACGCCATGTCAGAGTACAGGCGGTCAAACGGCACCTCGACCTGCACGAGCTCGCGCGGATCCTTCTCCACGCGGCGATAGGCCAAGCGCTCAAACTTGCTATCGAAGCTAAAGTATTGGCGCTTCTCCTCCGTCTTGCACTCAGCGTCGATATACTCCTCGGCGAGCTCCACCAGACGCTCCAGCAGCGGTGTCGCCGTAGCCAGGTCGCCCTGCGCCAGATAGTTCTCGGCATACGTGATGTCTTGCAAGCTGATGGGCAGATCCATGGCTACTCCTCGATCTGAGCGAAACACGGCAGGCGCCGTATATACGGTCAATACACAAAACCCGGGTCTCTTACGAGGCCCGGGCGTTCAATTTTGGTAGCCCGTACCAGATTCGAACTGGTGATCTCCGCCTTGAGAGGGCGGCGTCCTAAACCGCTAGACGAACGGGCCATATGTAGCAAATGCAATGGCTGGGATGGAGGGAGTCGAACCCCCATTGACGGAACCAGAATCCGCTGTCCTGCCATTAGACGACATCCCAATGACTGCATCGCTGCGCTCGGCTGTGCCTTTGCGCAAGAAAGAAATATACGGGAAGTCTCGCCGTGACGCAAGCCCCAATTTTGACTTTTTTGAAATTCAGTCAAATTGGCCTTATTTAGTCCAACCCGTGAAGGATCTGTGAAGCCAACCGCTGTACACGAGGGGCAAAACGCCGCGAGCGGTAGCCGTCAACCGTTGGCAGATTCTACCGCGAAAACGATAGCACCAGGCAACACAATCGAAGTATCAATGATCGCGTAGATATCGAGGCGCCATGGACGAAGAGCTTGATTACCTATGGGAGACCCTGGGCCTCGAGATCACTGCCGACCTTTGGCCCGAACGGGACAAAATCCATCCCACACTGCGCCCCGCCATTACTGTGGTGCAGGCAAAATACCGCCGTGCATCCTTTTTGATCATGCGGATGTCATGGCACGCGGGACTCCCCGACCTTAAGCGAATCCAGGCAAGCCTCGTCGAGCTGTCCGGCATGCCGACCGTCATATCCGAGGCGCACCTGGAGCAGCGCCAGCGCGAGCGACTGCAACAGCAGCGGATTCCCTTTATCTGCCCCGGCGTTCAGGCATATCTGCCCTTTATGGACGAGGAGTACTGGAGCGGCAAGCCCAACAAACACGTAAAGGTCTACGATCCGCACGAATGGGCACAGCTGGCGGACTGACTGGGGCAGGCCCGCCGGCGGAAAGTGCGTCCCAGATTTCAAGCTCAAACTGGTCCCCACTTTCCCGTTGAGCCCTCAACCGGAAACCGTGTCCCGCAATCGAAGCTCAGAATGGGACGTGCTTTCCGCAACCGGCCACTTTGGGAAAGTGCATCCCATTCTGGAAGCGAATTCCGGGTCGCACTTTCCGCAGCCGCTACAGCAACGCCTCGGCCCAAGCCGATTCCCTAAAGCCGGGAATCGCAAAGTCGTCGCCCACCAGCAGCGGACGCTTGACCAGCATGCCGTCGGTCGCCAGCAGCTCGTAGCACTCCCGATCCGTCATGCCCGCATCCAGACGCGCCTTCAGGCCCAGCTCTCGATATTTCATGCCCGACGAATTAAAGAAACGCCGCACCGGCAGCCCCGAACGAGCAATCCAGGTCGCAAGCTCATCAGCCGTGGGATTGTCCAAAACGATATCGCGGTCGATATACTCAACCCCATGTTCGTCCAGCCATGCCTTGGCCTTCTTACAGGTCGAGCACTTGGGATATTCAACAAACAGTACGGTCATGGGAATCCTCCGAATATAGATCGGCCAACGCAGGCACACGCCACACGAGGCGCCTTCGTATGATGGGCCAATTGTAGCCCACGGGTCACACGCTAAACGAACCGTACCCCGAATCCGCGCTTGATAAACGGCAGCAGCTCCATTGCCTCGGGCGTGATATGGCCCGCAACGTTCATACGCTCGTCACCGGGAAGATCGACCCGCGCAATCTCAAGCTCGCCTTCGTAGCGCCCATATCCGCTATTGCTCACAGCGATCGACCCCGCCTTTCGCGGCAGGCCGGCTCCGGAATCCGTCGGCACGGAATCCGGCTTAAGCGTCGTACGTGACTCCTGAGACCTAAAGATGAGGACGCTCGAGTCGGGCCGGTCGTGATGAATCTGCCCGCGCACATAGGCATAACCGGGCTCAAGCTCGCATTGCAGGTCTACGTATCCGGCGGAAACTTGAGCAAACTGCGCCCAGCCCGCATCGGATAGATCGGGGTCGCCGACCAACACAATGTCGCAATCGGCGCCATGTGCAAGCTCAAGCATATTGAGAGCAACCTTTGACGCGCGACCGCGCTGCGCCTCGACCGTCGGCAGTCCCTCGAAAACCGGCCCGCGAACGTTAGCATCACCCGGCACAAAAGCCATGATTTCGAATCCAAGCGCCGCAAGACGAAGATTCACCCGAGCAATGTCCTCCAGAGCTAAACCGGTATAAGGCTTGGGGTAAAAATTGTGGCAGGCGGCAAAACGAGTCACATCGGCACCGGCCTCACGCCACGATGCGATTTCATCAGAACTCACCGTCGATGCATTGACCACAATGTGAAATACACCGGACAGCTCCGCGACCCGCCGAGCGCTAAAGCCATAGTCCAAACGAAGGTATTCCAACCCCAGATCGCGCAGGTCCTCGATGCGCTCAAGCCCGAGCAAATCGCACGTGCGAGGCCCCACATCGGCAATGAGCGCAATGCCGCGGGCGGAAAGCAGCGACAGCACATGACGGACCTTATCGGCATACGCCGCTCCCCCATCCTCGGGAATATGCAGCGAGGTGAACGCATAGCGCGCACCCGCCGCGGCACCATGTTCAATCGTCCGCTCAATATCCTGCAGAGGGCTGGAAAGATAAATCGAAATACCCGTTTTCACGCTTCAACGCTCCTTTAAAAAAGGCCGGCGGAGCAGCTAGCCCCGCCGGCACAACCATAACATCAAGAAATCTGCCGCGCGCCGCGAACCCCGAGCAACACGGCTCGCGATATCAAACTACTCGCCAAAGAACTCGTTGATCTTCTGCTCGTCGACGCCAAAGAACCACGTCAGGACAAAGCCGGCGGCATAGGCAAGCAGCATAGCGGCAACGTAGCCGAGCTGCTGGCCAGGAACGACGATCAGCAGGCCAAACAGACCGGAAACGCCCTGAGAAACCGTGCCGATGTGAAGCAGCGCCGCGAGCGCGCCGCCAAATCCGGCACCCAGGCAGGCCGTCACAAACGGACGAACGAGCGGCAGCGTAACAGCATACATCAGAGGCTCGCCCACACCCAGGATTCCAACGGGAATGGACTCTGCGACGTACTTCTTGAGCTTGGCGTTCTTGGTCTTAAAGTACAGCGCCAAACCGGCACCGACCTGGCCGCCGCCAGCCATCATAAGGATGGGAAGCAGGTAATTGATACCCTTGGTAGCGCCGTCGGGATCGTTGAGCATAGCGTGGATCGGCGTGAGCGCCTGATGCAGGCCGACGGAAACCAGCGGCAAGAAGCCTGCCGACAGGATATAGCCGCCCAGGACGCCCAGCTTCTCGAAGATAAAGGTCAAAACGCTAAAGATGGCAGTCGTCAGCCATGCGCCAACCGGCTGGATGACGAGCATCAGAGCAAAGGCGCCGATGATGAGCACCAGCAGCGGAGACAAGAACGTGTCGAGTGCGTTGGGCATAACCTTGCGAATCTGACGCTCCATCCAGGCAAAAAATGCGCCAGCGATGAGAGCCGCGATCATGCCGCCCGCTGCGGGGTTGTACTGCGCACTGGTGAGCGGCAGCAGAATGGCAGTGGCAGGATCAGCCGCGCCAGGCGCAAGCAGGGGCATGGCACTGTTGGCGATACACATCATGCCGGCGATGCCGCCCAGCGCAGCGGAGCCACCAAACTCACGTGCCGCGTTATAGCCCACCAAGATGGGCAGATAGGCAAACAGGGCCCAGCCCATGGAACGAATGCCCTGGTACCACCACTCGCCTGCAAGCGCGCCTGCCGTCGAGACGTTAATGACGTTGCAGATACCGTTGATGAGGCCAGCCGCAATGATGCCGGGAAGCAGGGCGACGAAGACATTGGAAATCTTCTTGAGGAAGGCCTGAACCGGCTTAGACTCGTACTTGGCCTTCTGCGCGGCCTTGTTTGTGGCCGCAGCGTCAACCACGCTCTCGTCGGCAACGCCTTTCGCAAGGCCAGTGAGCTTGGAGAACTCCTCGAGCACCTTATTCACCTTGCCCGGACCCAGCACGATCTGCATCGTGTCGTCCTCGACCAGGCCCATCACGCCGTCGAGTGCCTTAATGCCCTCCGTGTCGACGTTGCCCGCGTCTTTGACGGTCACGCGCAGGCGCGTCATGCACGCCGCGTTTGCCAGCACGTTGTCTTTACCGCCCAAAAGGTCCAGCAGCTTTTGAGCCAGCTCTTTGTTCGTCATAACTCCTCCTTGTATTGGGTATCTCGTCTGGATGTCATATCAGCTCACGCCGCGCACCTATTGGGCGTCGGCATTGCTCTTCTCATGGCCACTCACCGCAGCACGGACATGGCCTCGCGCCCGCTCAAGAGCTACCGTAGCCTGCTCGGCATCGCAGTCCAACAGTACCGAGACAATAGCGGTTTTTACGTGGCCGCCGGCATCTGCAAGCGCCTGAACGGCGCGCTCGCGCGTGCAGCCGGTCGCCTCCATCACGATGTTCTGGCCGCGCACCACCAACTTCTCGTTCGTCTGCTGCACATCGACCATCAGGTTTTGGTATACCTTGCCGATCTTGACCATGGCACCGGTCGAAATCATGTTGAGAATGAGCTTTTGAACCGTTCCCGCCTTGAGCCTCGTTGAGCCGGTCAGCACCTCGGGACCGGGCACGGGCTCAATGGCAAGATCTGCGCTCTCCCCGATCTTCGACCCTTGGTTGCAGGCAATTGCAATGGTCTTGCACCCAGTTGCCTTGGCGTACGCAAGGCCGCCCACCACATAAGGAGTACGGCCGCTTGCCGCCAGGCCAACGACAAGATCCTTGTCCGAGAGTCCACGCTCTCGCAGGTCGTTCGCGCCAAGCTCATCGCTGTCTTCGGCACCTTCGACAGCCTTGATAAACGCCGTCTCGCCTCCGGCAATGAGCCCGACAATCAGATCGGGTGACACGCCAAACGTGGGCGGACACTCCGAAGCGTCGAGTACGCCCAGACGACCGCTGGTGCCTGCGCCCATGTAAAAGACGCGCCCGCCGCGCTCGAGTGCCTCAGCAGCCCAGTCGATTGCTGTGGCAACCTGGGGCAACACTTTCGTGACCGACTGGACGGCACGAAGATCCTCATCGTTCATCGTCGTGACGATTTGCAGCGATGTCATCGTATCGAGGTCCATTGACCTTTGATTACGCTGTTCGGTCGTGAATTTTGTTAAATCGAGCATTTCATTCACCTCATCTTTCCTGTTTCTCGATGTAGTTTTGCTTAATGACATGCGTCGCCCGTTCGTAGTCGCTGGCAACGTAAGCAGCGTACAGGGCATCGACAACCATAAGCTGGGCCATACGCGAAGCCATGGCACCGCTGCGGACCAAGGGTTCACTCGCAGCAACGCCGAGCACGGCATCGGCCATGGTGGCAAGCTTGGATGATCCATCTACTTTGGTAACGGCCACAACGGGACAGTTGTGACGTTGAGCCTCGGCGGTGCAGTCCAGCACCTCTTGCGTCAAGCCCGAGTAGCTAAAGGCGATTGCCATATCGCCCTCATGCATGTTCTTGGCACATAAGAGCTGATCATGCCAGTCGTCGTACATATGCCACTCTTTGTCGACACGCATGAGCTTTTGCGCCAGGTCATGCGCGACCAAACGAGAAGCACCAATACCGAACAGATTGACCGCGCGTGCCCGCTTAAGACGGGCCGCGCATCGCTCCAAGACGGTGTAATCGAGCGTTCGTGCCGTCGCCTCGATCGTGCGCACGTTGCTTTTCATCACCTTCCCCACGATACGTTCGACGCTGTCATCCATGGAGATGTCCTCGAGAGCTACGTCTTTCTTGTCACCTAAGAGCGCCAGCTCGGCAATCAGTTCGCGCTGGAACTCCTTGTAGCCCGCAAAACCCAAACGCTTGCAAAAGCGCAAAATGCTCGAGGGCGAGGAGAACGTGACATCGGCAAGACCGCGGACGGACAGCCCGACCACCTCGTGCGGATGAGCGCTTACATATGCGATGACGTTGCGTTCCGCCGGGCTCGCGCTGAGCTCACGCTCGCGAAGCCGCAAAAGCAATCCGTTTGCCATCTCAAACACCTCCGTTGAGTAGAATTAAAGACCAACGAACGATTCGTACCGGATACAAACAGCTTTTGCGGTACATTGTGCCGCATCGTGGCGCACAAAGGGCGAGCGTTCTACCGCTCGCCCCTCAAATCCGACCGCTCGGAAATACGCGCGACACAAAATAATTCAACGAGGTCGCATTATCAGAAACGGGTTTGTTACCGGCTAGCGCCTCGCATGGGCGCCGATCGGCCGAGTCGTATGGCGCACCAACGCCGCTGCCAGCAATACCAACAGCATGGCGGTGACATAGCCCGCAGCATCGAATCCTAAATCGATAACGTCGAAATGCCTGCCGGGAACAAAGATCTTATGCACCTGATCGCCAACGGAGCAGGCGGCGCAAAAGAGCAATACGGGCACGCAACGGGAGCATACGCTCCACGGACGCCTGGAAAAGCAGACCACGACCACCGAGGCGAACAATCCGACGAAGAAAAACTCTACGGTATGGGCAACGCGACGGACGTTCGTGCCCACCCACATGCGAATGGAAGCAAGTCGGCCAGACCGGACATTCGAGGCAGCCGAATCGGCGCCCCCGGTCATTCCGTTCTCCGCCTGAGCTTCACCCGTGGCATCGACAGCCTGAACGCCCGTAGCCTGGCCCTCCACCACACGCGCGGTAGACTCGCTCAGCAACGACGTCTCCACCGCATTTTGCTCCGTCAGCACCCAGATGCCCACCAGCGTTGCAGCGAACAGAACGATCGCGGTCCATCCGATTATCTGTTTTACGCGCGCCAAGGGCCAACCTCCTTTTTTGAATATCAGCGAGTGTAGCCCCAAATGGCATCGTCACCGTATCAAAATTTGAATCGCAACAGGAAGCGACAAAGCGACGCAAACCCCTACCCCGCCTCGCGCATCCAGCGATCGAACGTCCCCACGCACACGCCCAGGCACTTTGCTGCCTGGCTGCGGGTAATATCGCCTGCCTCATAGCTATCGCGCACCAGCTCAAACTGAGGAGGGCACAGCTTGCGAGGTCGACCGAAACGGACCCCTCGCGCCCGCGCCGCTGCAATTCCCTCCGCCTGGCGCCGATGGATATTCTCGCGCTCCACCTGCGCCACGTAGCTCAGCAGTTGCAGCACAATATCGGTAATCAGGGTGTTGGTCACATCCGGCGCGCCGCTGGCCCTGACGCGCGTGTCAAGCAATGGCATATCCAACACCACAATGGCAACCCCGAGCTCCTTGGTAATGCGTCGCCATTCCTCAAGAATCTCGGAGTAATTACGGCCAAGTCGGTCGATAGAAAGCACCACCAGCACGTCCCCGTCTCCCAGGACGTGCAGCAGCTCGCGATAATGCGGTCGATCGAAGTCCTTGCCGCTCGCATGGTCGGCATAAATATTCGCCGAGCCCACGCCATAGGCGCCCAGCGCATCCAGCTGCCGATTAAGATTCTGATCGCGCGAACTCACCCGCGCATAACCGTACACCGTCGCCATCTCATCCCCGCTTTCTTGTAAACCTGCCAAAAAGGGACAGGTTTATTTTGGTAGGTTTTACCTCTCAAATAGCAGGTAAGCGGGCGGCCGAGCAGACGGCAAGGTAGCCACGATTCAAATGCGAAGGGCGGTCCCGAAAGGCCGCCCTCCGCTCCCCCACCATCAGTCGGGATTTGGCTAATGGATAAGCTTAAAGTCCAAGTGCCCACGCGTGGTATTGACGCGCGAGACCTCGACAATCACGCGCTGACCCAGTTCATAGCGAGTCCCCGTGTCGGCGCCCGTCAGCGTAAGCGCATCCTCGTCGAACTCGAACCACTCGTTGCCCAGACTCTTGATCGAAACCAAGCCTTCGACCTGCGTCAGGTCCAAGCGCACAAAGAGGCCCATGCTGCTAATCCACGAGACGGTTCCGGCATAGCGCTCGCCCAGACGGTCCTCATAGTACTGGGCAATCTTGATCTTTTGCGTCGCATGGCTGGCGGCATCTGCCGCGCGCTCGGCATCGCTGCATGCGCGGCAGATCTGCGGCAGAATGCGCGGCAGCGACTCGCGCCCCTTGCCGATCAGCCGCGGCGTACGGACCAAGGCGTCCTTGCCGCCGAGCTGCTCATAGGCCAACTGCAGTTTGAGCACGCGATGCACCACCAGGTCGGGATAGCGGCGAATGGGACTCGTGAAGTGGCAATAGCACGGCGCGGCAAGCGCAAAGTGGCCCTCGTTGCGTGGCTTGTACAGCGCGCGCTGCATACTGCGCAAGAGCAACGTGTTGACGAGCGGAGCGTTAGCCGTGCCGGCCGCGGCGTCAACCGCAGCCTGCAGCTCATCGGGACTTCCCAGGGCAATACCAGCCGCACGGCGGTCATCGATGATGCCCAGCTGCGCCAGCGCCACGGCGGCACCGTGCAGGCTGTCGGGGCTGGGATCGTCGTGCACGCGATAGCAAGCCTCAATGTCGCGGTCAGCCAGCCACTCGGCCACGCACTCGTTGGCGAGCAGCATGGCCTCCTCGATCAGCGACGTGGCGCACGAGCGCTCGCGGGCCACGATCTGCACGGGCACACCGTCCTCGTCCAAGAGCGCGCGGATCTCGGCCGTATCAAAGTCGACCGAACCGCGCGCGCGACGAATGCGGCGGCGGAGCTCCGCAAGCTCGTTGGCGACAACCAAAAAATCACCCAGGTCGACGTTATAGCCGAGGGCTGCCTCCTCGCATGTAAGCCCACGCTCAAGCGCCTCCTCGCGCGAGGCCTCGGCAGCCGCAACATCCTCGGCGGCACCCTCCAGCACCGAGTACTCCACCGCGCCAGCACGCACCAGCAGCGCCTCGGCGCCATCATAGTCCATGCGCACGCGCGAGCGAATCACGCTGGGATAAGGGTCGTACTGGCGCACGCGGCCCTGCGCGTCGAGCTCAATGTCGACGGTAAACGCCAAGCGGTCCTCGTCGGGACGAAGCGAGCACAGGTCATTAGACAGGCGCTCGGGCAACATGGGGAGTACACGATCGGCAAGATACACCGACGTCGTGCGGTGACGAGCCTCAAGATCGATATGCCCGTCCCACGCTACATAGTGCGAGACGTCGGCGATATGGACGCCCAGCTTGTAGCCACCCTCGGGCGTGCGCTCCAACGAAATGGCATCGTCAAAGTCGCGCGCGTCGACTGGGTCGATCGTGATGACAAAGCGGTCGCGCAGATCGCGGCGGAGCGGGTCCTTAAGCGCCGCGGACACATCGAGCGAAAGCCCCTCGGCCTCGTCCAGCGCGGCCTTGGGATAGCTATCGGTATAGCCGTAACGCGCCATCACATATTGAACGCCCAAATCGGGCGCGTCATCTCCGCCAATGCGGCGTTCGATTGTCACGGTGCCCGATTCCAGGCGCGTCGGGTAGGTCAAAATGCGCGCGACAACGGCATCACCCGGGTGAACGCCCAGACGATCCGCCGAGGTATCCTCGGGCAGAATGAAGAAGTCGGCCTTCAAACGCGAATCGAGCGGCTCGATCACACCGAGCGGACCGGCGGTCTGGTACGTACCCACCACGCTTGTGGCTGCGCGCTCAACTACGCCTTCGATCACGGCGCGCCGCTCACCGTGCGGGCTGTTCTTAATGCTCACGGCAACGGTATCGCCATCCATGATCTCACGCTTGCCGCGGCCCATGACCTTGTAGTCGCCGTTTTCGGTTACAACGTAGGCACTGTGCTCATGGAGCTGCACGCGCCCGGTCAGGCTCGGACGGCGTTCGCTGCGCACCGGCCCGCGCTTATTGCGAGCTCCACGCTTATGCTTGTTATTGCGCCCCATGGCGCCTCCTAACTATCGATTGCGAACTCCAAAGAGTCTACCCAAATGATTCGCTTTCCTGCCGTCCCCTAGGGATCAAAAAACGGGCCGCCCCATAAGAGACGACCCGTTGGAAGGGATGAATTCCAGGCATGCCTACACGCGCAGGTAGCGACGCATGGCGATGGCAGAACCAAAGAGGCCGATAATCACGCCGACCAGAATCAGCGCAGCATAGGTCACCAGGTAGTACTGCATCGGCAGGGCAAACGACATCCAGCCGATGCTCTCCTGCAAACGCGGAATCATCAGATTGCGCAGCAGCTCCAGAACGCCGATGGAAAGCAGCGAGCCCAAAATGGCCTGCAGCACGCCCTCGGTGATAAACGGGCCACGAATGAAGCCGTTGCTGGCGCCGACCAGACGCATAATCGCAATCTCACGACGACGCGCCGTAATGGACAGGCGAATCGTGTTGTTGATGAAGATGAATGCGATAAAGGTCAGAAGGCCAACGAGCACCACGGCGGCGATGCGGATGTAGTTGGTCACCTGGAACAGGCGGCTCACTTCCTCCTGGCCGTACAGCACGCTCGCGTTGACGTCGCCGTCATCCGCGATCTTCTGGAAATCGGCATCCTTCTTGAGCTTCTCTGCCGTGCTCTCGACCTTGGACGGATCGTCCATCTCAATAGCGAAGGAAGCCGGCAGCGGGTTCTGGCCATCGAGCGCGCTCATGGTGGCGTCGGCGTTGCCCGACATCTTGCTCGTATACTCGGCCAGCGCGTCGTCCTTGTCCTTATAGGTCACGGACTTGACGTTATTCCACGTCTTAAGCTCGGCCTCAAAAGCCTGAACATCGGCCTGATCGGCGTCATCACTAATGAACGCGTTGATGACAACCTGATCCTCGACGGTGCCGATCACGGAGTTCAGCATCGCGGAGCCCATGATGAACAGGCCGATGATAAACAGCGAAAGGAAGATCGTGATGACGGCGCCGAGCGAGGTAGTCCAGTTACGGAAGAAGTGGCTGATTGCCTCTTTGAAGGAGTAGCCCACGTTAGTTGGTGCCATAGTTGCCGTAACCTCCCCTCTCCTGGTCGCGGATAACGTGGCCGCCCTCGAGGGCGATCACGCGACGGTGCATGCTATCGACCATCTCGCGGTCGTGCGTGGCGACGATCACGGTGGTGCCGGTGCGGTTAATACGCTCGAGCAGCTTCATAATGCCCAGCGAGATCGCCGGGTCGAGGTTGCCCGTGGGCTCGTCACAGATCAGCAGCGGCGGACGGTTGACCATAGCGCGGGCGACGGCAACGCGCTGCTGCTCGCCACCGGAAAGCTGGTCGGGCAGGGAGTCCATCTGATCGGCCAGACCGACCAGACGCAGCACCTCGGGCACCTGGCTGCGAATGACGCCCTTGGGCTTGCCGATGCACTGCAGGGCAAACGCCACGTTTTCGTAGGCGGTTTTTTGCGGCAGAAGCTTAAAGTCCTGGAACACGGCGCCAATCTGGCGGCGCAGGAACGGAACCTTGCGGTTCTTGATCTTCATGAGGTCCTGACCGGCAACCAGGATGCGGCCGCTCGTCGGCTTGACGTCGCGGTTGAGCGTCGACAGCAGCGTGGTCTTACCCGAGCCGGAGTGACCGACCAGGAAGACGAACTCGCCCGGATAGATCTCGATGTTGATGTCGTCGAGTGCGGGCTTGTTGGGCTGTGCCGGATAGATCTTGGTGACATGCTCCATAAGGATGACGGGCTCGACACCGGCCTGCTTGGCCATCTTCTTGCGGCTGGCCTGCGGATCGATGGGCGCAAACACCGACGTAAAATCGGGGTTGTTGAGCGCGTTATCGAGGCTTGCGACCTCGGCGGCCTGATCGCTCTCGACCACCGGGGCAGCAGGCTGCGTGGGGTCGGGAATAGCGGCAAAGAGACCGGACTGCGCAGACTGAGGAGCCGGCGTCGCAGGGGCCATGGGGTCGGGAATGCCGGCCATGGTAGGCTGCGGCGTGGCGGCGCCAGCCTGAGGCTGCTCCACGCGAGCGGTCACGGCCTGAACGGGCTCAAAACCCGCCGTGCCGGAAAGCGCGACATCGCTGGTGGGATTGTAGGCAAAGGGATCGGATGCCGGCTGTGCCTGATCTGCCGGCTGAGCGGGGGCCTGAGCAACAGGCTGGCCCTCTGAATCCGGAGTGGCGAAACGACTGCCCTGGACGCCTGCCTGCGTCTTGGGGGCATCATCGCCCGCACCGGAGGTACGGAAGTGGTTACCCACTGGTGCTCCTTATCGTCGTGCGTTTAAACTACATGAGCGCTTTGTATTTTAGCAGCATTAGCTTTGCTGCACATAAGAAGCATGGCGGGCTTAGGGATCCCGTCGGCCGGGCACAGGGTTACTCTCCAAATCGTCCTCGGACATGTCGGAGCCCCCGCTGCGCGCTTCGCGCTGTGGGGGCTCCTCCGTCCTGCGGAAAGATTTGGAGAGTAACCCTGTGCCCGGCCTGCGGTAACTAAGGGGTCGCTGCGTTTATCTTGAAGTGCTGCATATACAAAGTTGGAAGGGTCTGAATTGCACTTTGCCGATATGTGCCCTTTTCCCTGATGGGACCGTGCTTGAGGGGCGTCTTCATAAGTTGCGGTGAAATAGGAACTGTTGAGCCTTTAAGCTGGCAAAACAGTCCTTATTTCACCGCAACTGAAACAGGGGCGCTCTCCAAGAGAGCGCCCCTGCCGGGTTTCCATAGTACTGGCGAAACAGTTTTATAGTTCTGGCGAAGCAGTCCTTGAGATCCGCCTTGCCTTATGCCAAGAACTCCTTGGTGGTCGCCACGATATTGGCGGCGTCCAGGCCGTACTTGTGCAGGAGCTCGGCACCCGGGCCGGACTCGCCGAAGGTATCGTTGACACCGATCTTCTTAAGCGGCGTCGGGCACTGCTCGCACAGGACATCGGCAACGGCGCTGCCCAGGCCACCGATCACGGAGTGCTCCTCGACGGTCACGACGTGACCGGTCTTGGTGGCGCTCTTGACGATCAGGTCGGCATCGATGGGCTTGATGGTGTGCATGTTGATGACCTCGGCATCGATGCCCTCGGCAGCGAGCTGCTCGGCGGCCTCGAGAGCCTCGCCGACCATCAGGCCGCAGGCGATGATGGTGACGTCAGCACCCTCGCGCATGACGATGCCCTTGCCCAACTCGAACTTGTAGGTCTCGGGATCATTGATAACCGGCGAGGCCAGACGGGCAAAGCGCATGTACACGGGGCCGTCGCACTCGTAGGAGGCGCGCGTCACGGCGCGGGCCTCGACGTCGTCGGCGGGAACGATCACGGTCATGCCAGGGATAACGCGCATGAGGGCGATATCCTCGCAGCACTGGTGCGTGGCGCCGTCCTCGCCCACCGAGATGCCGGCGTGCGTGGCACCGATCTTAACGTTAAGGTGCGGGTAGCCGATGGAGTTGCGGACCTGCTCAAAGGCGCGGCCGGCGGCGAACATGGCAAAGGTGCTCGCAAAGGCAACGCGACCGGTGGTTGCGATACCGGCGGCAACACCCATCAGGTTGCTCTCGGCAATGCCTACATCGAAAAAGCGGTCGGGGCAGGCGGCCTTGAACTTGCCGGTCTGCGTGGCGGCGGCCAGGTCGGCGTCGAGGACCACAAAGTCATCGTGCTCGTTGGCGAGCTCGACGAGGGCCTCGCCGTAGCTTACGCGCGTGGCGATTTTCTTGACGTCTGCCATCCTAGAGCTCCTCTCCGGCGGCCGTGAGCTCTGCCATGGCCTGCTCAAACTGTTCATCGTTGGGGGCCTTACCGTGCCAGCCCACCTGGTTCTCCATAAAGGAAACGCCCTTGCCCTTCATGGTCTCGGCGATAATGGCGGTCGGCTGACCCTTGGTGGCGCGGGCCTCGGCAAAGGCGGCGCGGATCTGATCGAAATCGTTGCCGTCGGCGAGCTCCACCACATGGAACTTGAAGGCGCGGAACTTGTCGGCGAGCGGCATGGGGTCGTTGACCTCCTCGACGGGGCCGTCGATCTGCAGGCCGTTGTGGTCGACGATCACGCAGAGGTTATCGAGCTGCTGGTTGCCGGCAAACATGGCGGCCTCCCAGACCTGGCCCTCCTCGCTCTCGCCGTCGCCCAGCAGGGCGTAGGTGCGATAGTCATCGCCCCAGTGCTTGGCGGCAACGGCCATGCCCACGGCGGCGGAGATGCCCTGGCCGAGCGAACCGGTGGACATGTCGACGCCCGGGGTATCGTTCATGTTGGGGTGACCCTGCAGGTGGCTGCCGATGTGGCGCAGCGTCTCGAGATCCTCCTTGGGGAAGAACCCGCGCTCGGCGAGCACGGCGTACAGGCCAGGCGCGCAGTGGCCCTTGGAAAGCACGAAGCGATCGCGGTCGGCCTTGCGGGGGTCGGCCGGGTCGACGTTCATTTCCTCAAAGTACAGATAGGTCATGATGTCGGCAGCGCCGAGCGAACCGCCCGGATGGCCGGACTTGGCAGCGTGCACGCCGGTGACGATGCCCTTCCTTACCTCGTTGGCAACCTTTTTGAGCTCTTCGTCGCTCATTGTGCCTTCCTTTCATCCTCTTTAGACAAGATGCGCACGGCACAGAAGGTCGTCCCAACCCAGCCGCGATGCACGTACGTCATTCATTATGCTGGAAACTGGAAGCTTTACCAGAGTATTTATCATTATTTGAACAATTGAGCAGGCAGAACCGCTGATGAAACGGTTTATCAATGTGAACGTCTTTTGGATGGAACGCAGTCGGCCCTACGCGTTAATGTCCTTGAAGCCCTCGCCGAAGGTCTCTGTAACGTCGGCCACGGTCACGATGGCACGCGGGTCGCGCTCGCGCACGATCGTCTTGAGCGTATTGAGCTCGCGACGGCTCACGATGACCATGATCACCGGTTTCTCGGCGCCCGAGTACATACCGGTCGCCTTAAACTTGGTGCAGCCGCGACCCAGGCCATACATGATGTCGGCCGCGATATCGGGAAACTTGTCCGAGATGATGAGCACCATACGGCGCCTGTTGCCACCGTCGACCACGGCATCGATCACGTAGCCGCTAATGACCATCGAAAGGCCCGCATACAGCGCGTTTTCGACCGAAAAGACTGGGGCCGACAGCGCGCACACGGCAACATCGATCGCCATGACGGTCGAGCCAACCGGTAGCGATGTGTTGCGCGAGATAATCTGACCGATGGTGTCTGAGCCGCCAGTGTTGGCACCGGCGCGCAGCACCATGCCGTAGCCGATGCCCGTGATAATGCCGCCCCACATGGCGGGTAGCATAAGATCGGAATGCGCCAGCGGCGCCACAAACGGAGCGAACAGGTCGGTGAAAAAGCCCAGCAGCACAAAGCCCGTCGCGGTCTGCACCACGTAGAACATACCGCCTGCGCGCATAACGACCAGCAGCAGCAAGGCATTCATCACAATGGTTTGAATACCAACAGGCAGAGAGATGCCATGAGACGCACCGACCGCTTGGATAATCGTGGCGAGACCCGTAACGCCGCCGGCGGCAAGGCCGTTGGGGATCAAAAACAGGTCCGTCGCGATGGCTGCCAGGGCGCAGCCCAGCATGATCTTGGGTAGATCGTGAAAGAAGTTCAGCGAAAGAATGCGCTTGATGTCCAGACGATATGCCATGCTGCCTCCCTCAAAAAAGCGCACCCAAACGAGTGCGCTTTGAACTTCTTGCTGTATTCGATTCTACCGATTCATCGAGCAAATACCACCCCTGCGAAGTGTTTGCATCGACCCGGAGCCAACCATGTGCCTAGGCGTCCGAGCCTTCCGCATCGGCGTTGCCGGTTGCCCAGCGATGGTAACCGATCACAAACGGATCCAGATCGCCATCGTCGAGAACGGCCTCGACGTTGCTGGTCTCCACACCCGAGCGCAGGTCCTTCACCATCTGATACGGGTAGAGCACGTAGCTGCGAATCTGGTTACCAAAACCGATCGTGGTCTTGGGTCCACGAATCTCGTCGAGTGCCTCGGCGCGCTTCTCGAGCTCGATCTCGTACAGACGGGCCTTGAGAATCTGCATGCACGCGGCCTTGTTTTGAATCTGACTGCGCTCGTTTTGACACGTGACCACGATGCCGCTGGGAAAATGCGTCACGCGTACGGCGGAGTCGGTGGTGTTGACGCCCTGGCCGCCCGGGCCGCTCGCGTGATACACGTCCACGCGGATATCGTCGGGACTGATCTCGATGTCGATATCATTGGGCAGCACCGGAATGACCTCGACGCCGGCAAACGTGGTCTGGCGGCGCTTCTTGTCGTCGGTGGGGCTAATGCGAACCAAGCGGTGGACGCCGGCCTCGGCGCGCAGCATGCCAAATGCGTCCTTGCCCTCGACGGTAAAGGTCGCGCGGTCGATGCCGATGACCTCGGCCGCGGGACAGTCGTTGATGGTGACCTTCCAGCCGCGACGCTGGCAGTACTTCATGTACATCTTAAAGAGCATGAAGGTCCAGTCCTGGGCCTCCAGACCACCCTGTCCGGGCTTGATGGTCACAATGGCATCGCCGTGATCGAACTCACCGGTAAACCAGCTCGAAAGCTCGAGCTCGTCGATAGCGCGGGCCAAGCGCTCAGCCGTGGCTGCAGCCTCCTCGCGAAGGGCGGCGGCGTCGGGGTCATCCCCCATCTCCTCGGCAAGCTCCAGCGCGGCGCGGGCATCGGAAAGCTCGCCGCGCGCGGTGTCCACGGCAGCGATATCTTCCTTGGTACGCGCGATCTCCTCCATGGTGGCACGGGCGGCGTCGGCGTCATCCCAAAAGCCGGGAGCCACGCTTTTAGCCTCGAGCTCGGTCACGCGCGTGCGCTTTTCGTCCAGGTGGAGATACGACTCGACCTCACCGAGCCGGTCCGCGAACGCGTCCAGCTCGGCGGGCGTTACCTCTAAAGCCTCAGCCATTAACGATTCCTGCCGTGGCAGTACTTAAACTTCTTGCCGCTACCGCAGGGGCACGGGTCGTTGCGGCCCACGTTGACGTACGGATCGTCGCTCTCGGACTTGCGATAGGTGGTCACCTTGCCACCGTTGTTGACGGCAGCCGGACCACCCTGGACAGCCGTGCGGGCCTGCACCTGCGCCTGCTTGCGCAGCACCGAGTCGCCGTTGTCACCATCGACCTCGGCAGGACCGGAGAAGTGCGCGCCCTCGAGCGCGGGCCCCTCCTTGTGCTCCACGGCACGCGGGGCAGCCTTGATCTCGATGCGCAGAACCGTGCGCAGGTAATCCTCATACATGGTATCGACGAGTATCTGGAACGCGCCGTAGGCCTCGGTCTTGTACTCAACCAGCGGGTCGCGCTGGCCAAAGCCGCGCAGGCCGATGCCGGTCTTGAGGTAGTCCATCTCCTGCAGGTAGTTCATCCAGCGGGTATCGATGACGCGCAGCATGACCTGGGTGTTGAGCTCGCGCATCAGGTCCTCGCCCAAGCGCTCGGCCTTCATGTTGTAGCACTTCTCTACGTAAGCCAGGACATCGGCAGCCAGGGCCTCATAATCCTCGTCGGGGAACTTCGGCGTATCGATGTGACCGGTGAGCTCCACAACCCACTTGCGAAGGCCCTCCAGGTCGCGCTCACCATCGTGGCTGTCCTTGGTGCAGAACTCCTGCACGCAACGGTAGACGGTATCGTGCATGACCTCGGTGATGTGGTCGGTCAGGTCCTTGCCGTCCAGAATCATATTGCGCTCGGCGTAGATGACCTGGCGCTGCTTGTTCATAACGTCGTCGTACTCAAGGACGCTCTTACGCATGGAGAAGTTGATGCTCTCGACCTTGTGCTGGGCGCTCTCGACGGCCTTGGAGATGATCTTATGCTGGATGGGCATGTCGTCACCCATGTCGGCCGTGACCATCATCTTGGAGACGCGGTCCATCTTGTCGCCGCCGAACAGGCGCATGAGGTCGTCCTCGAGCGACAGGTAGAACTGGGTCTCGCCCGGATCGCCCTGACGACCGGAGCGGCCGCGCAGCTGGTTGTCGATACGGCGGGACTCATGGCGCTCGGTGCCGATAACGGTCAGGCCGCCGGCGGCAAGCACGCGCTCGCGCTCGGCCTTGCAGGTCTCCTTGGCCTCGGCGTTAAACTGCTCGAGCTGCTCGGGCGTCACGTCCTCCATGGTCAGGCCCTCGTACTCAAGGCGCTCGCGCACCAGCTCGTCGGGATTGCCGCCCAGCAGGATGTCGGTACCACGACCGGCCATGTTAGTAGCGATGGTCACGGCGCCGTAGCGTCCGGCCTGGGCCACGATGTGGGCCTCGCGCTCGTGATGCTTGGCGTTGAGGACCTCGTGCGCGATGCCGCGCTTGGTAAGGGCGGCGGACAGCTTCTCGGAGCTTTCGATGGAGACGGTGCCCACTAGGACCGGCTGCCCCTTGGCGTGACGTCGCTCGACGTCGTCGGCAACGGCGTTGTACTTAGCCTGGATGGTACGGTATACCAGGTCCTCGTGGTCCACGCGCTGCACGGGCTTGTTGGAGGGGATGACCTCGACGGGCAGCTTGTAGATCTCGCGGAACTCGGCATCCTCGGTAAGTGCCGTGCCGGTCATACCGGAAAGCTTGTCATACAGACGGAAGTAGTTCTGCAGGGTGATGGTGGCCAGGGTCTGGTTCTCCTCGCGTACGAGCACGCCCTCTTTGGCCTCGATGGCCTGGTGCAAGCCCTCGGAGTAACGGCGGCCTTCCATAATGCGGCCGGTGAACTCGTCGACGATCTTGACCTCACCGTTGGTGACCACGTACTGCTTATCGCGGTGGAACATGTACTGGGCCTTCAGCGCCTGCTGCAGGTGGTTGACCAGCTGACCGGAGAGATCGGCATAGATATCATCGATACCCAGGCGGCGCTCGATTTTCTTAAGGCCGCGCTCGGTGGCGGCGATGGTGTGCTTGGCCTCATCCATGACATAGTCGCCCGTGGGCTCGACGTCCTCGGTGGCGGTGAGCATGTCGTGCGACACGTCCTCACCGCGCTCCAGGCCGCGCACGGCACGCGCGAAGTCCTTGTAGGTACTGGCGGACTTAGTGCCAGCGCCCGAGATAATGAGCGGCGTCCTGGCCTCATCGATCAGGATGGAGTCGACCTCGTCGACGATGGCGTAGTTGTGACCGCGCTGCACGCGCTGCTCGGGACGGGTGACCATGTTGTCGCGCAGGTAATCGAAACCGAACTCGGAGTTGGTGCCGTAAGTGACGTCTGCCTGGTAGGCCGGACGCTTGAGCTCGAGCGGCATGTTGTTCTGGAGCAGACCGACGGTCATGCCCAGGTACTTGTAGATGCGGCCCATCCACTCGGAGTCGCGCTTGGCAAGATAATCATTGACAGTAACGACGTGCACGCCCTTGCCGGCAATAGCGTTGAGATAGCCGGCCAAGGTGGAGACGAGCGTCTTGCCCTCGCCGGTCTTCATCTCGGCAATATGACCCTCATGAAGCGCCATGGCGCCGATGAGCTGTACATCAAAGTGGCGCATGCCCGTGATGCGCTTGGAAGCCTCACGCACGGTGGCAAAAGCCTCGGGAAGCATGTCGTCGAGCGACTCGCCGTTGGCGTAACGCTCGCGAAACTTATCGGTCTGGGCGCGGAGTTCCTCCTCGGTCATCTTCTCAAACTGGGGCTCAAGACCGTTGATCTGGTCGACGATCTTGTAGTAGCGCTTAAGGTCCTTATCGGATCCAAAGGACAGCAGCTTTGACATGAATCCCATGTGGTTTTCCTTTTTGGCCATCGCCCACGCCGTGCAGCTGCGGGCGAGTTAAACACAGATGATTGTACTTTAACCAAACAAGGCGCGGCCTATACGGTCGACCTCGACCGCCACGTAATAACTACGACCCGACCGACCTGCCAAAAAGGGACTGGTTTATTTTGGCAGGTTTTATCTGGGAAAACGCCGTCACTCTGCCATTTGGTGCAAACCAACCCGTCCCCTTCGCACCAATCTGGTGCAATGGGAACGGGTTAGCCTGCACCAATAAAAAGAAAAGGGCCGCGCACCCAAACGGATGCGCGGCCCTTATGCCATGAATGCGAGCGATTCCGCGGCGAGCTATTTACTCAGCGGCCTCGGTGGTCTCGGCCTCGGCAGCGGCCTCCTCGACGGGAGCCTCTGCGGGAGCCTCGGCGGCCTGCTTGGCAGCCTCCTCGGCAAACTTAGCGGCACGCTTAGCCTTCTCGGCAGCCTTAGCCTCAGCGGCGGCCTTGCGAGCGGCCTCGGCCTCAGCAGCCTTGGCGGCCTTGGCAGCCTTGGCCTCCTCAGCCTTCTTGAGCTGGGCGGCAGCGGCGCCACCGAACTTGTCGGCGAAGCGCTGGACGCGTCCACCGGTGTCGACGAACTTCTGCTGGCCGGTGTAGAACGGGTGGCACTCGTTGCAAAGCTCGACCTTCATCTCGGACACGGTAGCGTGCGTCTTGAAGGTGTTGCCGCAGGAGCACGTCACCGTGCACTCGACATACTGGGGATGGATACCCTGCTTCATGGTAGGACTCCTTATTAGTCAGGCGCTGGTTACCGATCAGCGCATAAGGCGTCTTGGTTTCCGACCAAGACAACAAACTCGGCTATGGTACCACGGCGCCGCGCGTCCCACAAAAGGTTCACGGTCTTTTCGGAACGACACGAATCTGACCCATCGAAACACATCTCCACCGTTCCTTCAACTGGGAAAATGCCGTCCCCGGGGCCTGAGAAGGGCCCCGGGGACGTTCGACTGACTGCGGGAACGGCCTTTCCGCTCAATGTGTTCGGCTGAGATCGGAAATCAACCAAACTGAACTAGGTTCAGTTGACATGGTTAAAAACGGGGGCGACGCTTTTGCGTCACCCCTCGTCCCGGCCGGGTTGCTTTAGTTGTACACACGGTAGTTACACTTGAACTGGGTTATGTGTCCATAGTTGGGGCCGTACCAACCCGATGTATAGCTGATTACTTTTGCGCCTAGATATTCGTATCTCTTGTTGTAGCGAAGCTCACGGTAGGTCGTGTCGTACTCTGCTACGTAAAACGCGTCTCCAGAGAAGGCTTTGTACCGGTCTTTAACCGTCGAAGCCATGTACGCGGGTTCGACATCGCCTTTCTCTCCGTTGAGCGCATAGACGGGTGCCGCGATTCCGCATAAAGCCGTTGCCACGAGGATGGCGTAGACAGCCATGCGCGACGCATTGGACTTCAGCTGTTCAAATAGTTTCATGTCATTCACCTCCCTCGTATGTATCGAGGTATTCCTGCTTGAGCGTCTGCGAGGACGACTCGGTCTTTTCCACGAGCGTGCCGTCTTCGATGAAGTAGAACG
>CAUAJK010000006.1:0-61821 GCA_958429345.1 uncultured Collinsella sp.
GGCGGGCACTTTTACCGGGCGGCTAACCCACACAAACCCCCGAAGAGCCCTAAATTAGCTGCCCCGCCAACACCGCAGCTAGAGCAAAAGCCAGCGAAAGCCCGCCAAAGCGAGCAAGGTGCCTTGAAGCGAGGCGGCATTGACCTTCTGGTCATGCCGCCGAAGCTGAAAGGCAGATTGCCGCTCTGGCGGGCTTGTAGCGTCGAGCCGTTACGCGGTTTGGTAAAACCGCGTAACTAAATCCGCTCCGCGATCTCGTGGATGAGGTAGTCGGTCTTTTCCCAGCCCAGGCACGGGTCGGTGATGGACTTGCCAAAGACGCCGCCGTCGACCGGCTGGTTGCCGTCTTCCAGGTAGGACTCGATCATAAAGCCCTTGACCAGCTTGGAGATGGACTCGTTGCGGCGGCAGCTGTCGAGCACCTCCTTGCAAATGCGATACTGCTCAAGCGGGCGCTTGCCCGAGTTGTCGTGGTTGCAGTCGATGATCGCTGCCGGATTGGCATAGCCGGCGTGCTCGGTATAGCGCTCGGCCAGGCGCTCCAGGTGCTCGTAGTGGTAGTTGGGGTAGGTGCGCCCATCGAGACCGATGTAGCCACGCATAACGGCGTGCGCGAGCGGATTGCCGCCGCACTCGACCTCCCAGTTGCGGAAGATGAAGCTCTGGTGCGCCTGCGCGGCGTAAATGGAGTTGAGCATAACGGTGGTAGAGCCGGCAGTGGGATTCTTCATGCCGACGGGCACCGAAATGCCGCTCGACACCAGGCGATGCTCCTGGTTTTCGACCGAGCGTGCGCCCACGGCAACATAGCTCAGCAGGTCAACGAGGTACTGGTAGTTGGACGGGTAGAGCATCTCATCGGCGGTAAAGAAGCCCGTTTCTTCAATAACGCGCAGGTGCATATGGCGGATGGCCTTGACGCCCTCGAGCAGGTCATCGGGCGCCTCGGGGTTGGGGTTGTGCAGCAGGCCCTTGTAGCCGGTGCCCTTGGTGCGCGGCTTGTTGGTGTAGACGCGCGGAATGATGATGAGTTTGTCCTTGACCTCCTCGGCGACCCTGGCCAGTCGGTTCATGTATTCAAGCACCGAATCCTCGCGGTCGGCAGAGCACGGGCCGATGATGAGCACCTTGCGTGCGTCCTCGCCGGTAAAGACCTTGGCGACCTCGGCGTCGAATGCCTGCTTTTTGGCAGTAAGCTCGGCAGAAAGCGGCATTTCCTCGCGGATCTCCATGGGGATCGGCAGCCTGCGTTTGAAATCCATGGCCATAGGGGTCTCCTCAATCTATAGAAAGAGCAATAAACGTATTGTCGAATGCTCGGCATTATCCGCTGTCGCACGCTAAAGTGCAAGCCCTTGCCACCCCGAAACCTGCCAAAAGGGACAGGTTTATTTTGGCAGGTTTTATATGGGGGAACGTCGGCGGATACCGGGAGGGAGTGGCGTCGCGCGGGACCCTAAGGCTATTGTCGGTTCCCCAGGAAACACCCTGTGGGCAAAAAATGCCAAATATGAGTACGGTTGCTAGCTTAGTAGCATATTGCCTTCGCAAAATAATAGACATAACAGCAAAATATGTTCATTAACGCAAACACATATAAGTCCGCTATAGGGCTGTTTGATCAATTTAGGGACGCGTGTAAGCCGTGAAAACGGCATTTGGGGCTGTTTTGGCTGTTACTAAAAGGGTAACAGTACTCATATTTGCCATTTTTTGCCCACGGGGCCTCGAAGGGGCTGTCAATCAGGTCCCAGGGGAGGCGGTTTGAGGGTCGCAGAGCAAAAACGGGGGCGCAGGTTGTCCTGCGCCCCCGTTTTCTGGGCATTGCGGTTGTTTGCCGCCGGTTGTTACGCCGCCTCGTCGAACTGCGAGTTATACAGGTCGGCGTAGAAGCCACCCTGGGCGAGTAGCTCGTCGTGTGTGCCCTTCTCGACGATGTCGCCGTCGCGAATTACCAAGATTACGTCGGCGTTGCGGATCGTGGACAGGCGGTGCGCGATGACAAAGCTGGTACGGCCCTGCATCAGCGCATCCATGGCGCGCTGAATAAGCTCCTCGGTGCGGGTGTCGACGTTGGAAGTCGCCTCGTCCAGAATCAGCGCCGGGCGGTCGGCCAAAATAGCACGGGCGATGGTCACGAGCTGGCGCTGACCCTGCGACAGGTTAGTGCCCTCCTCGTTAATCATAAAGTCATAACCGCCGGCAAGCGTATGGATAAAGTGGTCGCAACGTGCGGCGCGCGCGGCGGCTTCGACCTCGGCATCGCTCGCATCGGGGCGTCCGTAGCGGATGTTCTCGCGGATGGTGCCGTTAAACAGCCAGGTATCCTGCAGCACCATGGCAAACTCGCCGCGCAGCGCCGCGCGGTCCCAGTCGCGCACGTCGACGCCCTCGACACGCAGCGAACCGCCGTCCACATCGTAGAAGCGCTGCAGCAGCTTGATGAGCGTGGTCTTGCCGGCGCCGGTGGGGCCGACGATGGCGATGGTCTGGCCGGGCTGCGCCTCGCAGCTAAAGTCGTGGATGATGGTCTTGTCGGGCGTATAGCCAAACTTGACGTGATCAAACTCCACATGGCCGGGGCGCTTTTCGGGAATCTGCGCGTCGGCTTTCTGCTCCTCCTCGGGCGCGGCCAGGAACTCAAAGACGCGCTCGGTGGCGGCTGCCATCGACTGCATCGTGTTGCTCACGTTGCCCAGTTGCTGCACGGGCTGCGTAAAGTTGCGAACGTACTGGATAAAGCTCTGGATGTCGCCGGGCGTGGCGTTGCCGGTCAGTGCGAGCTGTGCGCCCACCACGACAACGCCCACGTAGCCCATGTTACCCACCAGGCTCATAAGCGGCATCATCAGGCCCGACAGGAACTGCGAGCGCCAGCCACTAATAAAGAGGCGGTCGTTTTGACGGTCGAACTCTTCGATCGAGGCCTCGGCGCGGTCGAACACCTGAATGACGTTCTGGCCGGCAAAGTCCTCCTCGATAATGCCGTTGACGGCGCCCAGAACCTGCTGCTGCTCGCGGAAGTACGGCTGCGAGAAGTGAATCATTACGGTCAAGATAATCGCGGCGGCCGGCAGCGTGAGCACGGTGACGCCGGTAAGCGGCAGGCTGATCGAAAGCATCATGACGAGCACGCCGATAATCTGCGTCACCGACGTGATGAGCTGCGTCACGCTCTGGTTGAGCGACTGACCCAGCGTATCGACGTCGTTGGTGATGCGGCTGAGTACGTCTCCCTTGCTGTGGCCGTTGAAGTAACTCATCGGCACGACGGCAATCTTGGCGGCGATCTCCTTGCGCATGCGGTAGCAGATCTTTTGCGTGACGCCGGTCATGAGCCAGCCCTGGACCAGGCTGCAGACAGAGCTCGCCAGATACAGGCAGAGCAAAAAGCCGAGCGTCTTGGCGATCCAGTCAAAGTCAACGTCGCCGGTGCCGTTGACCTTGGCGACCAGGCCTTCGAACAGCTTGGTCGTAACCTGGCCGAGCACCTTGGGTCCCACAATGTTAAAGATGACCGAGCACACGGCAAAGGCGACGGCGGCAAACACGGCAATCTTGTGCTGGCCGATATAGCCGAGCAGCTGCCTCATGGCGCCCTTAAAGTCCTTGGCCTTTTCGCCACGACGCATGCCACCCATGCGGCCCATGGGACCACGCTGGCGGGTGGGCTTGGGAATCTGAGTCTTGGTCTCGTCTGCCATTAGCGCTCGCCTCCTTCCATGACGGCTGCAATTTCTTCTTGGGTAAGCCCCAGCTCCTCGGCGGAAAGCTGCGACTGTGCGATCTCCAGGTACGCCGGGCAGCTGTGCAGCAGTTCCTCGTGCGTGCCGGTGCCCACTACGTGGCCGTCGTCGAGCACGATGATCTGGTCGGCGTGCATGATGGTCGCGATGCGCTGGGCCACGACCACGAGTGCGGCGTCGGTGACGTTTTTGGCGAGCTCCTCGCGCAGACGCGCGTCGGTCTTGTAGTCGAGGGCGCTAAACGAGTCATCGAACACCACGACCTCGGGCTTTTTGGCCAACGCGCGGGCGATGGCCAGACGCTGGCGCTGACCGCCCGAAACATTGGAGCCGCCCTGGCTGATGGGGGAGTCGTAACCGCCCTCGCGCTCGGCGATAAAGTCCTCGGCCTGTGCGATGCGCGCGGCCTGGCGCATGTCATCATCGCTCACCATGTCGCCGGCAAACTTGAGGTTGCTCTCGACGGTGCCCGAGAACAGACGCCCCTGCTGCGGGATGTAACCAATGCGGCGGCGCAGCTCGGAAAGGGTCATGTCGCGCACGTCGATGCCGTCGAGCGAAATGCTGCCGCCCGTGACGTCGTACAGGCGCGGAATCAGCTGTACGAGCGTGGACTTGCCCGAGCCCGTGGAGCCAATGATGCCGAGCATCTGACCGGCATGCGTGGTGAAGTTCACGCCGCTGATGACGTCGGCGCGGGCATCGGGATACTGGAAGCTCACGTCGCGGAAGGTGAGCTCACCGCGCGGCGCGCTGGCAGCAGGCAGTTTGGGCGAGGCAGGGTCGTTGATGCTCGTGGGGCAGGTGATGACCTCATCTACGCGCTCGGCTGCGACCTCGGCACGGGGCAGGATGACCGAAACCATGGTGAGGATCATAAACGCCATGACGATCTGCATGGTGTAGGAGATAAACGCCATCATGTTGCCGACCTGCATCACGCCGTCGGACACGCCCTGCGCACCAAACCAGACGATGAGCACGGTGATGCAGTTCATGACGAGCATCATGAGCGGCATCATAAAGCTCATGGCGCGGTTGGTGTAGAGCTGCGTGGTCATCAGGTCGAGCGATGCCTTGTCAAAACGCTCGAGTTCATGTTCCTCGCGGTTGAACGAGCGGATGGGCATAAGGCCGTCGAGCAGCTCGCGGGCGGTAAGGTTCACGCGGTCAACAAAGCTTTGCATCTTTTTGAACTTGGGCATGGTGAGGCCCATAAGCACGCCGACGACGGCCGAGACCGCGATGATGGCAACGGCGATGGTCCACTCCAGGCCGGTATGGTTGGCCAGGACGCGCATGACGGCGACGATGCCCATGACGGGGGCCATCAGACACATGCGGATAAACAGAGTTGCGGCCATCTGGATCTGCTGAATGTCGTTGGTGCAGCGGGTGATGAGCGAGGCCTGGCTAAACTTGCCCACCTCGGCCGGCGAGAAGTGCATAACCTTGTTGAAGGTCTCGCGGCGCAGGTCGCGGGCGATGGAGCAGGCGGTGCGCGAAGCCACGGCACCGGTCAGGATGGTGGCGACGAGCGACACGAGGCACAGTCCAAACATCGTGGTCGCCATGCGGCTCAGGTAGGCGTTCTGCACGTCGGCGGGGTCGATGCCCTGCGCCTTGTACTCGTCCTGTACATAGCTCACGGCGCGCTGGGTGACGATGGAGCCCGACATGGAGCCCATTTTGTCCGCCATTTGGTTGGCGCCCTCGACGAGCTTGCTTTGGTCTACCAGACCGCCCTCGACACCCAGGCGCAGGCTCTTCATAGTGATCTTACCGCCGTCGGCATCAATCTGCTTTTGCATGTTCTGCGCCGCCGCGGCCTTCTGCTGCATCTCGGCGAGCTGCTCGGGCGTCATCGCTGCCATTTGCTCGGGGGTGGGCATGGCCTGGGCAGCGTTGTCGTCTTTCTCGCTGGACGAGCCCATCATGTCGCCCATGGAGTTGGCGTCGATGCCCTGGTTGAGCGAAAGGACAACAGTCTCGGGCAGGCTCATAATGTCGGCAATCTTGCCTCCATCGGCACGCTCTTCCTCGGTACCCTTATACGTTCGAATGCCATTTTTGTCAGCCTTGCTAAACACGGCCTCCACAGCTTTGGCGTCCTTGGTGCTCATAAAGAGTTCAAGGTCGTCGAGCGATTCGGCGCGAATGGTGTCGGGCACGGGCGAGGCGATGCCGCCTTGCTGCACACCCACGTCGACGATGTCGCTCATATAGGTAGGCAGCGCCAGATCGGCGTTGCAGCTGATTACGATAAGCACGATAGCTGCGAACAGTGCCAGGACATGCTTTTTAAAGAGCTTGAGAATCCTCACTCGGCATCTCTCCTTTCTTGATTGCGGTCGATAATTTCGTTGGCACGTCTAAGAAGACGCACCATCTCTTGGGTATCTGTTTCGCCGAGCTGCTCGAGGAAAGCCGCGGTGCGGTCCTCGAATTCCCGGCGTTTGATTTCGAGATCCTGGAATCCCTTGTCGGTCACTATGACGTGTACGCGACGACGGTCAGTCTTTGAGTGCTCGCGCTCGACCCAGCCCTTGGCCTCGAGGGCGCGTAAGATATTGGCGATGCGGGCGCTCGAGACCCAGGCGCGATCAGCGAGTTCGCTCGGCGTGAGCGAACCGCCAGCGAGTATGAGGGCGCGCATGACAGCCATCTCGCCGCCGAGGGCTTTGTCCGCAAAACGCGAAATGCGCTGATGCATGCTGCCGAACTCGGTAAGGAGCTGACGCCCAAGTTCACGGAAATCGGTATCTTCCACCGAAAACCCCTAACACTAGAAACTATTTTCGGTGAAAGATGATACCCCCATACGCGGGCCTCATACAGTGGGCAATATTAAGAGCTCATTAAGACTTAAAATCATTCAATTGCTGAAGCGTTTCAAAGAACTAATATGCCCGCGGTTAGGCGAGGGGTTGTCACCACCATGACGACTGGGACTCATATAATCGCCACGTGCGATGCTCCAACTTCCCGCAAGGAGACACCTTACATAAAGGGGGATGGAGTCATGGCATTTGACTTCACGGGCAAGACCGCGATTGTCACGGGCGGCACTCAGGGCATTGGCCTCGAGATCGCCAAGGGCATCGTCGCGGGCGGCGGACATGTCGCGCTCATCGCAAGGAACGCTGCTAAGGGCGAGGCCGCAGTGGCCGAGCTTGGCGAGGGCAACAAGTTCTATCAGCTCGATGTCGCCGATGCACCCAAGGCGCGCGAGACCGTCGAGCAGATTTTTACGGACCTGCCGCAAACCAATATCCTGATCAACTGCGCTGGCGTCATCAGCACCAAGAAGTTTGACGAGATCGACGACACCGAGTGGCGTCGCACCATCGACATCAACCTCAACGGTACTTTTACCATGATGAACGCCGTGTACCCGCACTTTAAGGCGGCCCATGCCGGCACTATCGTCAACGTGAGCTCTGTTGCTGGCAAGATCGGCGGCGGCCTGCTCGGCACCGCGGCCTACGCGAGCTCCAAGGCCGGTGTCAACGGTCTAACCAAGGCGGTCGCCAAGGAAGGCGGCAAGTTTGGTGTCCGCTGCAACGCCGTGTGCCCGTCGCTCACCCTTACCGACATGACCTCGATTCTCTCTGACGAAAACTCTCAGCGCATCATCAACGGTATCCCCTTGGGCCGCGCTGCTCAGGCAAGCGAGCCTGCGCAGATGGTGCTCTTCTTCGCTTCCGACCTTGCCAGCTTCGTGAACGGCGAGATCGGTGACTGCGACGGCGGCATCGTCCTGGACGGGTAATACCCCGCGGTGATCGTTTGCGGCGGCCCTGGCGACTCGGGGTTGTCGCCTTCTTTCTGACATAGGCGCGTGCGGCTACGATTCGCATGCATCCAAAGGAGATATATATATGAGTGAATCGACTACGGTGGAGGCGCCGGCGGCAAAGGAGCCGTTCTTTAAGATGTCCTCCATCCCGGGCGCCAATATCTTGGTGCCGCTTTTGCTGGGCTGCCTGCTCAACACGCTATTCCCTGACCTGTTCAAAACGCTCGGCAGCTTTACGCTTGGCATGACTCAGCAGGGCGCCGGCCCGCTTGTGGGCGCTTTCCTACTGATCGTCGGTACGACGATTTCGTTTAAGAGTGCTCCTGCCGCTGCTGCCCGCGGCGCCATCATCATCGCCGTCAAGCAGATTGTGGTCGTTGCCGTGTCGCTGCTCATCCTTTATGTGTTCAACGACAACCTGTTTGGTATCTCGGCCATGGTGATGCTGGCCGCTTGCACGGGTGCCAACAACGCTATGTACGCTGGCCTGATGGGCACCATGGGCAATGAGGCCGAGCGTGGCGCCGTCGCCATCACCACGCTTGTTGTCGGCCCTCCGGTCACGATGATCGTGCTCGGCGCTGCCGGTCAGGCTCCGATCGGTTGGTCGCTCGTGGGCGCCATCCTGCCGATCGTCGTTGGCATTATCCTGGGCAACCTCTTCCCGAGCTTTAAGAAGATGATGACACCGGCACTTTCCGCCATCATCGTGCTCGTCTTCTTTGCCATGGGCTCGACCATGACCTTTGGCCAGCTCATTAATGGCGGTCTTCCCGGTATTCTGCTCGGCGTGATCTGCTCGGTGGTCTTTGCAATTCCCGTCATCGCGGTCGATAAGCTCACGGGTGGTACGGGTGTCGCAGGTGCGGCCATTTCGAGCTGCGCCGGAGCCAATGTGGCCACGCCTGCCGCCATGGCAAGCGTCAACGAGGCCATGTACGGTGGCGCCGTGCTCGCGACGGCTACGGCGCAGGTTGCAGCGTGCGCTATCGTGACGGCCATTTTGACCCCGCTCGTTACCAGCTGGTGCCACAAGCATTTTGAGGGCCAGCAGAGCAACAGCAAGGCAGCGACCGACAAGGCCGCCTCAGCCGCCTAATGCCAAGCGGCAATCAAAGCTAAAAAACTAGCCATGCCACAGGGCGGCCCCGGGGGAAATCCCGTGGCCGCCCTTCAGTTTCTGAAGGGTCTCTGGGATACTTTACCCTGCTAAAGCTGGCATAACAGCTAGAGTGAACGTCGTACAAAGGCAAGGAAAAATACCAAACAAATCGGTGAACGGTAGTTGTTCGCGCGCGCATTTCCTGCGGGTTTGTAAAAAAAGCCATTATGATATAAAAAAAGAAACATATAACAGCCCAGATGCAGAGGGTCGCTATGTTATCCTTCTCAGACGGGTGAAATCTTGGGTTTTGGGTTGTAGTTCCAAGGTGGACAAACGTTTTTCCCTGTACCAACGTGTGGTGAAGAACGGAAGAAGCCGGTAGTGCAAGCCGATAATTCAAGAATTCAATAAGCAGCGGTGTGAGAGAGCGCCGCATTACACGTAACTAGGAGCGTGGTTACACAATGCAGGAGGCATGGGAAGGCTTCAAGGAAGGCATTTGGACGGGAGAGGTTGACGTCCGAGACTTCATCCAGAAGAACTACACCCCCTACGAGGGCGACGAGTCGTTCCTCGTAGGTCCGACCGAGCGTACCAAGGAGCTGTGGGGCGAGGTTCTCGACCTGCTGCTTAAGGAGCGCGAGCAGGGTGGTGTCCTCGATATGGACACCAAGACCGTCACGGGTATCGTGAGCCACCCCGCTGGCTACATCGATAACGCCCATCGCGAGAAGGAGACCATCGTCGGTCTCCAGACTGACAAGCCGCTCAAGCGCGCGCTGCACGTCAACGGCGGTATCCGCATCGCTTGCCAGGCCGCCAGCCAGCACGGCTATAAGGTCGACGAGAACGTTGTCGAGCGCTACACCTTCGAGCGCAAGACTCACAACGCTGGCGTCTTCGATGTCTACACCCCCGAGATGCGTGCTTGCCGCTCGGCTCACATCATCACCGGTCTGCCCGATGGCTATGGCCGCGGCCGCATCATCGGCGACTACCGTCGTGTTGCCCTGTACGGCGTCGACTACCTGATCAAGGACAAGGAGGCCCAGAAGGCTTCCACCCCGACGGTCATGACCGCCGACAACATCCGCGATCGTGAGGAGCTGCAGGAGCAGATCCGCGCCCTCGGCGAGCTCAAGATGATGGCCGAGACCTATGGTTTCGATATTTCCAACCCTGCTACCAACACGCAGGAGGCCATCCAGTGGATGTACTTCGCCTACCTCGCTGCCGTCAAGGAGCAGAACGGCGCTGCTATGTCCATCGGCCGTACCTCTACGTTCATCGACATCTACGCTGAGCGCGACCTTGCCAACGGTACCTTCACCGAGGAGCAGATCCAGGAGTTCGTGGATCACTTCATCATGAAGCTTCGCATGGTCAAGTTTGCCCGTACTCCCGAGTATCAGGCCCTGTTTACCGGCGATCCGCAGTGGGTCACCGAGTCCATCGGCGGCATGGGTGTTGACGGCCGCACGCTCGTTACCAAGATGAGCTACCGCTACCTGCACACGCTCGAGAACATGGGCACCAGCCCCGAGCCCAACATGACCGTTCTGTGGTCGACCCGTCTGCCCGAGAACTTCAAGAAGTTCTGCGCCAAGACTTCCGTCGCCAGCTCCTCGATCCAGTACGAGAACGACGACCTCATGCGCGTCTATCACGGCGACGACTACGGCATTGCCTGCTGCGTGTCCTCCATGCGCATTGGCAAGGAGATGCAGTTCTTCGGTGCCCGCGCCAACCTGGCCAAGTGCCTGCTGTATGCACTCAATGGCGGTGTTGACGAGGTCTCCAAGAAGCAGGTCGGCCCCAAGTATCGCGCCGTCGAGGGCGATACGCTCGATTACGACGACGTTGTGGCCAAGTACAACGACATGATGAAGTGGCTTGCTGGCGTGTACGTCAACTCGCTGAACATCATTCACTACATGCACGACAAGTATTGCTACGAGCGCATCCAGATGGCTCTGCACGACAAGCACGTGCACCGCTGGTTCGCTACGGGCATCGCTGGCCTTTCCGTCGTGGCTGACTCCCTGTCCGCCATCAAGTACGCCAAGGTCCACCCCGTCCGTGATGAGAACGGCATCATCGTCGACTTCGAGACCGAGGGCGAGTTCCCCAAGTACGGTAACGACGACGACCGCGTCGACCAGATTGCTCACGACGTTGTGCACCAGTTCATGGAGTACATCCGCATGAACGACACCTACCGCAACTCCGTGCCCACGACCTCGGTTCTGACCATTACCTCCAACGTCGTGTACGGTAAGAAGACCGGCTCCACGCCCGACGGCCGCAAGGCTGGCCAGCCGTTCGCCCCGGGTGCTAACCCCATGCACAAGCGCGATAGCCACGGCGCCATCGCTTCGCTGTCTTCGGTTTCCAAGCTCCCGTTCCGCGATGCTCAGGACGGCATCTCCAACACCTTCTCCATCATCCCGAGTGCGCTCGGCAAGGAGGACCAGGTGTTCTTTGGCGATATCGACCTTGATCAGCTGGGCGAGTAACTATTGTTAGTGCTATACTAACAATAACGATTACTGATTAGTGCGCCGGTTTCGGCCGGCGCCTATTAATCGAAGGAGACACATTATGAAGGTTTCTGAAGTTTCCGAGACTCAGGCCGATAACCTGGTCCACATGCTCGACGCTTACGCCGAGAAGGGTGGCCACCACCTGAACATCAACGTCTTCAACCGTGAGACGCTGCTCGACGCTCAGGCTCACCCCGAGAAGTACCCGCAGCTGACCATCCGCGTTTCCGGCTATGCCGTGAACTTCCACACGCTCACCAAGGAGCAGCAGGACGAGGTCATTGCGCGTACCTTCCACGACAAGTTCTAAAGGGGCTCAACTCCCGCAGGATCGCCGGGGCTGTTTGGGCTACCTCCCAAAACGTCCTCGGACATGCAAAGAGGCTCGCTGCGCACTTCGTGCGGCGAGCCTCTTTGCGTCCAGCGGAATGTTTTGGGAGGTAGCCCAAAAAGCCCCGGCGGGGGTCCTGTGTAGTCACCCTTTAGGCGGAACTCTCCTAATTATTTGGATGAGTCGTTTACTTACTTGTGCTGTTACCGTCTTCCCGCTGTTGTTGGGGTATGCTTTGTTCGTATGTAAACGTATGACATGTTGATGGGGGAGGGTGCTATGGCTCACGAGAGTGCCCGTTCTAAGGATACGGCTAAGCCTGGCATCAAGGAAGTTGCAGCGGTGGCGGGGGTTTCGCCTACTACGGTATCTCGCGTGCTTAATAATCGCGGCTACATTAGCCAGGAAACCCGCGATAAAGTCCATGCGGCGATGGAGCGCATCAACTATACGCCCAACGATATCGCCCGTGCCATGCTCAACGGTCGCCTGAATCTTATCGGTATGATCGTTCCCTTTGTGAGCAGCCCGTTCCATGCTCAGGTTGTGCAGGCGGTCGAGCGCACGTTAGCGGAAAACGGCTTTAAGATGTTGCTGTGCAACAGCGCCAATCGACCCGATCTTGAGCGTTCCTATATTGACATGCTCCGCCGCAATATGGTCGACGGCGTCATCGTCAACTCCCTCAATATCGGTGCCGAGGCATATGCCGAGATGGGCTTGAGCCTGGTTGGCATCGACTGCGATCTTGGCGAGGGCTCTGTCCAGATTGCAAGTGACAGCTATGGCATTGGCGAGCTCGCCACGCGCCGTCTGATTGATGACGGCTGCAGGCGTATCCTGTGCCTGCGCAGCAATAGCCGCATGCGCATGCCTGCCAATAAGCGTACCGATGCCTACCTCGATGTTGTTGAGCAGGCCGGTTTGTCCGCGCTTGTCCGTGAGGTTGAGTTCGTTAAGCCCGACGACGAAAAGGGCGCGGTCGTTGCGAAGATCCTCGATGAGAACCCCGATATTGACGGCATCTTTGCGGGAGACGATACGATGGCGGCCATCTGTCTCAACGTGATGAAGCAGCGCGGCTTGAGCGCTCCAGACGATATTAAGGTCGTGGGCGCGGATGGTGCCCGCCGAACTATGACGTTTATGCCTGACTTAACAACCGTACGTCAAGATATCGATCGCATCGGAGAGCTCGCGGCGCAATCCATCATCGCTCTTATTAACGGCGATAATCCCGAATCGAATATCAAGCTCCCCGTTGAACTCATTGAGGGCAAAACCGCGTAGTTCATCCCGTGCCAAAAGAATTCCTCAAACGCCTCTGATGACCGTTCACCGGCATATGTCAACCGTTTGCCGACGACTGGAACTGCGAAAAGACGTATTGGTGTGAAAACGTTTGACATATGAAAACGATTGACATATCTTGCCATTGTACCGAGTTAGTATGTCGTGGAAAGGAAGTCTCGGATGCACAAGGTGTATTACCAGCCTGAGGGAATTTGGGTAGGCGACATCATGCCGTACGGCGAGGACGGCACGTTCTATCTCTATCATCAGCGTGACACGCGTAACCCCGAACCTTTCGGAGAGCCGTTTGGCTGGGCACTCGCTACGACCAAGGATTTCGTCAACTACAAGGACTTTGGCGAGAGCCTTGAGCGCGGCGGCGACGAGGAAGTCGACCAGTACATTTATGCCGGCACGGTGTTTAAGGTGGGCGACAAGTACCATGCGCTCTACACTGGTTGCAATCGCGATAAGGTCCGCGCACGTTTGATGAAGCAGGTTCTTCTTCACGCAACGAGCGACGACGCCGTCAAGTGGGAGAAGAACATCGCCGAGACGCTGCTTCCGCCCCAGGAGGGTTACGATGACCGCAACTGGCGCGATCCCTTTGTGCTTTGGGATGAGGAGAACGAAGAGTACATGCTCATCCTCGGCACGCGTGTGGGCGAGGACAAGCGTCTGATGACCGGCCGCCTGGTCAAGTTCACCTCCAAGGATCTGACCAACTGGGAGTTCCAGGGCGACTGGTGGAACCCGGGCCTGTACACCATGTTTGAGATGCCTGATCTCTTTAAGATGGGCGACTGGTGGTACCTCGTCTTTTCCGAGTACAGCGACGGCAACAAGACCCGTTACCGCATGTCCAAGTCCATCAACGGTCCTTGGATTACCCCCGCTGACGACTCCTTCGACGGCCGCGCGTACTACGCCGCTCGCACCGCATTCGATGGCGAGCGTCGCGTTCTCTTTGGTTGGGTTCCTACGCGTGACGAGGGCGGCGACCCCAGCTCTTACCTATGGGGTGGCACCTTTATGCCCCTCGAGATCGTTCAGCGTGCCGACGGAACGCTCGGCACCAAGCTCCCCGACAGCATGCTTGGCGCCTTTGGCGAGGCTAAGGCAGTCGAGACCTTTGAGCTTTCCTGCGAGTCGGGCAAGGTCGAGCAGGTGCTCGCCGCGGATGCCGGCTCCACCTACTTGCTCGATGCCGACATTGAGCTCGGCGGTAACGCTGCCGGCTTCTCGGTCAAGTTCGCCGAGGACGCCGAGACCGGTCTTGCCTATGAGTTCCGCGCCAACCTGCGCGAGGGCAAGCTCGAGTTCACGCCGGCTCCCCAGTACCCGTGGTTCCAGGTCAACAACATGGGCCTCGAGCGTCCGTTGTTCTTTAAGGGCGAGGGCACTCACCATGTGCGTCTGGTCGTCGACGACGACATCGCGACCATCTTTGTCGATGATGTTGCGCTCAACGCTCGCTTCTGCAACAAGCAGGGCCAGGGTGTGGCGCTTACCGTCACCGACGGTGCGCTCAAGTGCGCAAACGCAACGATCGCGTCTCTGTAGCGGCAACGAACCGTTTTATGATTTAGAAAAGGAATGGAGAGGAACATGGACTACAAGGCAGTGTCCCAGCAAGTCGTCGACAACGTCGGCGGACTGGAGAACATCGAGGGCGCCACGCATTGCGTGACCCGTCTGCGTCTGGTGCTCAAGGATACGAGCAAATACAACAAGGCCGAGCTCGAGAACATCGATGGCGTCAAGGGCGTGCTGTACAACAGCGGCCAGCTCATGATCATCTTCGGTACCGGTACCGTCAACAAGGTTTACGATGAGTTTATGGCTCTGACGGGCGTTAAGGAGATCAGTGCTTCCGAGGTCAAGGGCGCTGAGGCGGACAAGAAGGGCAAGTTCTTCTCGGTCCTCAAGGTATTCTCGGACATCTTTATCCCCATCATTCCCGCCTTCGTCGGCGCTGCAATCATCATCGGCCTTAAGTCGCTGATCGTTGCCAACGGCCTCTTTGGCATGGAAGGCAGCCTCGCCGATCACAGCGAGTTCCTCAAGAACCTCGCAAGCTTCTTTGCCATTATCGCCACCACGTTCGACTACCTGCCTGTCCTGGTTATGTACAGCGCGGTCAAGCGTTTTGGCGGTAACCCGATCCTGGGCATCCTCGTCGGTATCGTCATGGTTCACCCGAGCCTTATGAACCGCAACACGTTCGTTATGGACCCGACGGGTGCTGAGTATTGGAACTTTGGTCCGCTATCCATTCCCATGGTTGCTTTCCAGGGCGGCGTATTCCCTGCAATCCTGACTGCCTGGTTTATGGCCAAGGTCGAAAAGATTGCCCAGAAGTACATCCCCGAGGTCGTTTCGTTCGTCTTTGTCCCGACCGTTACCCTGATTCTTGCTAACGTCGCCCTGTTCACCGTGTTCGGCCCGCTCGGCAACCTGATCGGTGACGTCCTCGCCGGCGTAATCGATATCCTGTACAACAGGATGGGCGTCTTTGGTGCCTTTGTCTTCGCCGCGTTCCTGCAGCCGCTCGTCGTTACCGGTACGCATCAGTTCATCCAGGGTATCGAGGCAAACCTTGTTGCCACGACTGGCTTCAACTACATCCAGGCCATCTGGTCGGTTTCCATCATCGCCCAGGGCGGCGGCGCCATCGGTATGTACCTCATTCACAAGAAGCACTCCAAAGAGCGCAACATCTGCATGTCGTCCTTTATCCCGACGCTGGTCGGAATCTCCGAGCCCGCTATCTTTGCTGCAAACATGCGCTATTCGATCATTCCGTTCATCTGCGCATGCATCGGTGCAGGCTGCGGCGGTGCCTTCGTCAAGCTCTTTGAGGTGCGCGCTATCGGTCAGGGTCTGACCGGCGTGCTTGGCCTGCTCATCGTCACGCCCGAGACCCTCGTGTGGTATGTGGCTGGCAATCTCATCGCCTTTATCGTGCCGATTGTCTTGATCTTTGCCTACAACAAGGCAAAGGGCGTGCCGACCACCGATGAAGAGGGCGCTGGCGCTGGCTTCGACGTTAGCTTCTAGTTGAGCCGTTCAGTGTAATCTGAGGATAAGTCCATTTGAGGAAGGGCGTTCGACTCGTGTGAGTCGAGCGTCCTTCCCCATAGACGAGAAAGTCAACGGCGATGTTAAATCAAAAAAACAAGGTGACACGCGCGGACTATGAGCAGTGGCGTGTCGGACAGGATGAGACGGCGGCTCGCATCGCGTCCGACCCCGATAGGCTTCTGTTCCATGTGGAGCCTGAGCTTGGCTGGCTCAACGACCCCAACGGTTTGGTTCAGATTGGTGATACGTATCACATCTATCATCAATACGATCCGTTCGATGCTGCGCATGGCGGTCCAGTGCTTTGGAACCATCTGACGACAAAGGATTTTGTGACGTACGAGAATCACGGCCCCGTGCTGTTCCCCGATTCCGATTTGGATTCGAGCGGAGCGTATTCTGGTTCTGCCTTTGTACGTGATGGCAAGATTCACTACTTCTATACCGGCAACGTCAAGCATTTTGACCGCGATGATTACGACTACGTGTTGACGGGCCGTGAGCAAAACCAGATTCATATGGTTGCCGAGAATCCCGACGAATTGGGCGAGAAGCGCATGGCTGTTGGACCAGTCGATTACCCCGACGATATCGGTACACACGTGCGCGACCCCAAGATCCTTGAGCACGATGGTATCTACTACATGGTTCTGGGCGCTCGTACGAAAGACGACCGTGGCTGCGTGCTTGTCTATACTTCGCGTGATTTAGGGGTCTGGAGCTATGCGACGCGCATTGAGCTGGGCGAGAAGTTTGGCTTTATGTGGGAGTGCCCTGATCTGTTTGAGCTTGATGGCGAGCTTATTCTCGTTTGCTGCCCGCAGGGTGTGCCTGCCGATGGTTGGCGTTACCGCAATCCGCATCAGTGCGTGTGGTTCCCCATCGAGGCCGATTGGGAGGCGCCGAGCTTTAAAATCGTCGGGCAGGGCATGCCCCCGATGGTCGATGCCGGTTTTGATTTCTATGCTCCGCAGTCCTTTGAGGATGCTGCAGGCCGGCGTTTGATGATCGGATGGTCGGGTTGCCCCGATGCGACGGCAGAAAACCCGACGGTGGCGCGCGGGTGGCAGTGCGCGTTGACGGTGCCGCGAGAGCTGAGCATGCGCGATGGTAAGCTCTGCCAGCAGCCGGCGCACGAGATTGAGAGGATGCGCGGCGACTGCGTTCGCGCGACAGGCGGTGAAACCGTTGAGGAGCCGGGCCGCCTGTTTGATCTTGTGGTTTCCTGTGAGGGCGCCCAGGTGATCGAGCTCGAAATCCGCAAGGGTGTCTTTGTGCGTTATACGGACGGGATGCTTACCCTCGATATGGGTGACGAAGGCTATGGGCGCGACCAGAGGTCGATTGAGCTCGGCGAGCTTCGCGACCTACGCGCGCTTTCGGACACTACGATGGTCGAGATTTTTGCAAATGGCGGCGAGGCGGCACTTACGAGCCGTACCTATTCGCCGGCGGTTCCGGCGATGGAGCTGCACGCCGAGGGTGCGGCATCGATGAATTTCTACCGCCTCGTGCATTAACCGTGCGTGGAGCACGATTGGATTTGCTGGACGGAATGTGTCGCAGTTGTCGCGGCCAACTACCGCTTACCGCATATAGTGACCGTTTGCGGAATAAGTAACACTCCTTAATAAACCGTGTAGAATCTCAGATAAGCACGGAGTTTTCCAGGGAGACGCTGTCCTTTGTTATGTGCAAAGGGCGGCGTCTCTTTGGCGCTTGGGGGTCGTTCTGTAGCAGGATGGCGGGCGTGTGTCACATATTAAAAAGCCAACGTCGAGATGGGTCGTGATAATAATGGGCAAGTACATAATCGTGGTTGAATCTGGTTCGGATGTGACGCCAGAGCTCTGCGAGCGCTACGGCATCGTGCGCGTGCCTATGCATGTCACGATTGGTGACGAGACCGTCGAGGACGGCTCGATCGATCCGCTCGAGATTTATTCGCGCTGCAACGAGTTTGGCGTGATGCCCAAGACCAGCGGCTGTGCGCCGGCAGATTTTGCGCATGTGTACGACCGCATCCATGCCGAGCAACCCGACGCGACCATTCTGCATCTTGCATATTCCGAGGCCACGACCTGCTCGCATCAATCATCGAAGATCGCCGCCAAGGGTCGCGACTACGTCTACTCCATGGACACGCGTTTTGTCTCGGTGGGCCAGTCGCTTGTTGTCGTCGAGACCGCCAAATACATCGAGGCTCACCCCGATGCCACCGTCGACGAGATCTTCGCCTTCGCGAACTCCGTCATGGACCGCGTGCTGCTGGGCTTTGTTCCTACCGATCTTGCCTTCCTTAAGGCGGGCGGTCGCTTGTCCAACGTCGCATTCCTTGGCGCACATCTGCTCAAGATTAAGCCCTGCATTGAGGTGACGGGCGGCAAGTTCGTGGCGACCAAGAAGTTCCGCGGCTCTATGCTCAAGTGCGCCCGCGCCTTTATTGACCACATGGTTGCGAAGGGCGAGATCGACTACTCGCACATTGGCCTGGCGTATTCGGTAGGCCTTTCCCAGGAGCTGCGCGACGACATGGAAGTCTATGCGCACGACCTGGGCTTTAAGGACATTACCTGGACTCAGGTCGGCGGCGTCATCTCGAGCCACTGCGGCCCGACCGCCTTCGGTGCGGTGCTCACGCTTAAAGCGTAAAGGCCGCAGGCGAGCGTTCTTCAGCCTGACATCTCGACGTAGACCCCAGCCATGGTGATGGGGGATAGATTAAAACGTGCCATTCTAGCCCGAGACGTTTAAACGCAAGCACATGGGCTAGAATGGCTCTGGCATTTTAATTGGTTGCATCCAAGGAGAGGCAAGGTAGCGCGAATGGCAGAAATGACGCTTGAGGGTGTGGACGCTCGTCCCGAGGACTCTGCGTTTGCCCTTGGCCGCGTGCATTCAATCGAGACGATGGGGACGGTCGACGGACCCGGCATCCGCTTCGTAGTGTTTGTCCAAGGCTGCCCCATGCGCTGTGCGTATTGCCACAACCCCGATACCTGGTCGGTTAACGGCGGCACGATGGTGACCGTCGAGCACCTTATGGACGAGTTCCAGAGTAACCATGAGTTTTACCGCAGCGGTGGTATTACGGTGTCCGGCGGCGAGCCGCTCCTGCAGCCTGAGTTTTTGGCCGACCTGTTCCACGCCATGCACAATAACCACGATGGTCGTGTGCACACCTGCTTGGATAGCTGCGGCTATGCGTTCGATCCCGCGCATCCCGAGAAGTTCGATGCCGTGCTCAACGAGACCGACATGGTACTGCTCGATATTAAGCATGCCGACCCGGTCGAGCATAAAAAGCTGACTGGGTGCGATCCCGCACGCATTCTGGCGTTTGGCGATGAGCTTGCACGTCGCAAGATCAAGGTCGTTATCCGCCACGTGGTGGTGCCGGGCATTACCGACACGGTGGAGGAGTGCGAGAAGCTCGGTCGCCTCATCGCTCCATGGCACAACGTGGTGGGCCTGGAAATGCTGCCGTATCACACGATGGGTGTCGTCAAGTACGAGCAACTGGGCATTCCCTATAAGCTCGAGGGCGTGCCCCAGATGGATACCGCGCGCATGCCCGAGCTGCGCAACGCCGTCATGACGGGTATGAAAAAGCGCCGCGCGGAACTCAAAAACGCCATCGGCTAGCGAGTCATTTTCGCCCCCAAGGGCACTCATTGGGGACAGACTTAAATGAGTGCCCCCGGGCACCTAGTTGATTGCTAAAGAGCCCCGTCAAGTTGCGGTGGAATAGTTCTTGTGTATCGGCTTATGCTGCCCAAACAGGAACTATTTCACCGCAACTGCGTTTTGGACAGAGATGCGCAACAGAATCGGTGTATTTGCATAGAAACGCTTGTGGTTTCTTTAAAGACACCTTAAACGCCACTGAATATCTTTGGAAAGAAATGCCTGCTCGGTATTATGCTGCTCGTATATAAACGGTAGCAGTCAGGAGACCACGTGCGAAACAACGCATCGCGGGACGAGTATGTGCCGCAGCATGGCAGCAGATATGAGACGAAGGGCACGCCTTCGCGTGGCCTCGCTGACGTTCGCATCCGCGTGACGAAGATTGCCGCCGTTGGGATGCTAACGTTGGCGGTTATTATCCTCGGAATTACCGCCAAAACCTACGCGTCGGAGCGAATGGCACACTCAGATGCGTCAACGGTACAGACGCAAAACAAAAAGGTCTCTGAATCTAAAGCCACCGCAAGTCAAACCCTGTCGACAGCGAGCCTTAAGACGAGGCTTTCGAAGGCGGACTTTAACGATATTCCCTCAGGCGATACCGTGCAGACCTTCTCACTGGTTGATGACCAGGTCCCCGCCCTGGAGGATGAGAGCCTCGCCGCGCTCCAAGATGCCCTTGATCGGGCCCAGAAATTGGGCGATGTGGGCGTGGTGTTTTACGATCTGACGAGCGGCAAGGGCGTGACGTATGACGCGGACGCCGAGGTGTACGGTGCGAGCAGTTATAAGGCACTCTATGCGTTGTACATCTGCGAATCCCTGGTCGAGACGGGCCAGGTCTCACTCGATGATTCCCTTGGCACCTATGGTGGCTACAACATGGGCTGGCAGACGGTGCGCGACCTGATCGAGGCCGCGGTCGTTAATTCGGACAACGATTCGTTTATTGCGTTACGCGCGGCGTTTGACCGTGTCGGTTACGAGGATTGGATTGTCAGTCTTGGCGTCGATTACGATACCGCACTCGATCCGATGAGTGATTTTCCCACCTATTGCCCGCGAACCTCGGCCAAGTTGTGGCGCGAGATGAGCGAGTATCTGAGCTGTGGCAGTGAGACCTCCCAGTGGTTATCTGAATTGCTGTCATCAACATCGCGCTCATTTATCCGTGACGGCATTGCGGACGACCAAGCCTTGGTGCGCAACAAGGCAGGCTGGATTAGCGAGGATGGTTGCTATTCGACATACGATGCGGGCCTTATCGACATCGATGGCCGTACCTATGTCATGAGCATCATGACATCGATGCCGTGGAGCGACCGCTCGAGCGAGGCTACGGCTGCGATTGCAAAGGCTCTGTTTGATACGCGAGCTGCGCTGGCCTAGCGTGTTCGTTTGACGAGGTCAAACAAAATGCTGGTACCATACCGTGGTTGAGAATTTCGTATAGGTTTGGGGAATGGCATGGCTACCATCGCGATTATCGGTGCACTCGAAAAAGAGATCATGCAGATTAAGGAAGAGCTGAGCGACGTTTGCGAGGCACAGGAGGCAGGCTTGACCGTTGTGAGCGGTGAGTTCGACGGCCTGACGCTTGTCGCCACAACGGCGGGCATGGGCACGGTGAACGCCGCTGCTGCGACGCAGCACCTCATTAGCAAGTATGCTCCACAGGCCGTTGTGCTCTCGGGTATCGCGGGCGGTTTGAACCCCAAGCTCCATATCGATGACGTGGTCATCGGCAAACGCCTGCGCTATCTGGATACCGATACCGCGCTTATCGCCGAGTCTGCACCGGGGCTCGAGGAGTTTGGCTCGACGCCTGCGCTGGTCGATATTGCTGCCGATGTGCTTGCTGAGCATGGGTTTGTTGATGCTTCGACAAATGCAGCCGCTTCGAACAAGGGCGCCAAGCAGTTCCTGGTCGGTACGATTGCCACGGGTAACCGCTTTGTGACGGGCACCGCCATGCGCAACGACGCTATCGAGGCGACGCATGCCGATTGTGTCGGCATGGAGGGCGCGGCAATTGCCCATGTCGCAACTAAAAATGGTGTCGATTGCCTGGTGCTGCGCGCTATCAGCGATAATTGTGACGAGGCGTACGATGCGATTTGCGACCGCGAGTTCGACCTGTTCGAGTATGCCCGTACCGCGAGTGGCATTACGCTCGATATCGTTCGCCGTATCGCTGCTATTTATTAGCGCGCTCTTTTGTAAGAACCTACGACCAAGGAGTGTCCATGGCCGATTCCATTAACTACCAGCTTGCCAAGTTCGTTGCCAGCTATGGCAAGGTTTCGCAGATTCCCGAGTCCACCTGCCCCGAGGTGAGCTTCGTCGGCCGCTCCAACGTGGGCAAGTCGTCGATTATGAATAAGCTTTTTGGCCGCAAGAACCTCGTCAAGGTCTCGAGCACACCGGGCAAGACGAGCAACATCAACTTCTTCGAGGCCGACGACGTGCACTTCGTTGACCTGCCGGGCTATGGTTTCGCCCGTCGTTCCAAGGCCGAGCGTGACCGCTGGGCAGAACTTATCGGCGACTTCTTCGACTCGGAGCGCAGCTTTAACCTGGTCGTGTCGCTGGTGGATATTCGTCACGACCCGAGCAAGCTCGACCATGACATGATCGACTACCTGCAGGGCAACGAGTTCAACTTTATCGTCTGCCTCACCAAGGCCGACAAGCTCAGCCGCACCCAGCAGGCCCGCCAGGCAGCAACCATCAAAAAGCAGCTCAACGTCCCGGCCGAAAACGTGATCATCACAAGCTCCCAGACCGGTACCGGCATCGACGAACTCAAAAAGCGCATCGCCGAGGCCTGCCTCTAGTAAGGGCTCTTGGCAGGCAATAGTTTGCATCTATCTATATCACCCCAGTGATAGTTGTTGGTACACTATCACTGGGGTGATATTTGTATTTGGAGGTCACAATGGAGCTTTGGCATGGGTCGGAGGTTGTTGTCGAGCATCCGTCGTTGGATAAATGCAGACAATTCAATGACTATGGTCGTGGGTTTTATTGCACGCCACATGAGGAAATGGCGATGGAATGGGCATGCCGGACCGAGGCCGATGGCATTGCGAATCGATACGAACTCAATGCGGATGGCCTTTCAGTTTTGGATTTGGAGTCCGGCGATTATTCAATTCTCAACTGGCTTGCGATTTTGGCCGACAACAGGGAATTCAATGTCTCGACGCCGTTGGCGCGCGAAGGGCTTCGTTATTTACTCGATAACTATCTGATTGACATTTCTTCATATGACATCATCCGGGGCTATCGTGCTGACGACTCATATTTTTCGTTCGCAAGACAGTTTGTCAGCGGCATGATTTCGCTCAGGCAGCTGCAGCGCATTATGCGTTTAGGAGATTTGGGTATCCAATATGCGCTCATGAGCGAGAGTGCGTTTTCGGCAATTACATTTTGCGATTGGAAGCAGGCAACCGGCTCCGAATACTATCCCAAGCGTTTTAAGCGAGAGCAGAACGCGCGATGCAAGTACTTGGACACAGTAAATGGATTCGACGCTGAGGGCGTCTACATTAGGGATTTAATGGCAGGGAGGGTTGATTTAGATGATCCAAGTGTTAACGGATTGTGGGCCGAGTAGAACATATCCCGTCTATTATCTTGAGGACGCAATGAACAACCTCGGCGACTGCTTCGACTATGCCGTGAACGATTATGGAGCAGAAGGATCAGAAGTCGCTGAACTCTTTTGCCTGAGCGGCGTAGCCCGCGAGTTTGAGCGTGGCAACGCATGGGTAGTATCGGGAAAATCGGGCGTGGAGTTGTTTGCGCTCATTGCTGAAAGGTCTGGCTATCAATCGGGGTCGATGCCTGATCGTGCCTATCGATTTGAGAAGACGCCGGAATACTGGGCAGGCTGGATATTGGCATACCTGCAGTGGCGTCTAGGAGAGTCGTTCGAAGACCTGTTGCATGTTGTTCCCTTTGATGAGCTCTGCGGCATGTATTACCCCTGGCATGAAGCCTCGGAAGAGCGCGTGGCGCGTCTTGTTTGCGACATGGCGAAGAAAACGTCTCGCCAAACCAAACTGGCGCTAGCAAGAAAGAGGCTCAAGAAAACCCAACAAGACCTGGCATACGAATCGGGTGTGTCACTCCGCTCAATCCAAATGTACGAGCAGCGCCAGAGAAACATCAATGAAGCTTCGGTAACAAGCGTAAGAGCCATAGCAAAAGCCCTCCACTGCAACATCGAAGATCTCCTAGAGCCAGTCTTCGAATACAAAGAAACCAGCGCCGCCTAAACCAATATATTGCCAAGGTTTGTATCTAGTAAGCGCTCCTTACCAGCAAGAGTCCCTACCAATAGATAGCGGCTTAAAGGGCCGAAATCGTATGAATGGCATTGCGACTTCCAAATGGGTGACTGCTGCTTGAAAAGCTATAGAAATAGGGGCCGATTTAACGGCCCCAAGCATCGCATAAATGGCATATACGTTTTATCAACTATTTCTTGTTTTTAACCCATTTGCAGATACGCCAAATAAGCACTCCGACGAGAATCCAAACGAGAGCGATCATAATGTCTGAGCGTGCAGGAATTGGGATCATTGAACTTCCTCAATTGATGTGAGTCTAGTTTGCATAGGTGTGGAGCGTGCTGCCTTCCATGGTCGCTTGCAACACGGCGATACCGGACGTCATCCCCATCGATTCATAGTTGAGTCGATATGTCGCCTGTTTCGAGTTCCATATAAAGAACTCGTTAGTTACCGTACAGCCGATAGTCGTATAGTTTTGTCCCCAAGCGCTGGTAATGAGCGAGTTCGCTATCTTGATCTTGAATTCGCGATAAATAAAAGGACTGTTGTAATAGATAGTCCAAGTTCCAGATGCGTTGTTGTAGTAACTGTCCCATATCAGGCTGGGTTCATTGGTTTTTTTAATTCCTATTACTGCAACGGTCCCATCCTTAAGCTTGATTTGATGAGACTGCTCGGGACCTTTCGTTAAATCAAAATCTTGGGTTGCGCCAGAAATTGCGACAGCATCGCTTTCTGCAGCATAAGCAGTCGAAGGGCTAAACGAGAAACAGATCGGTAATATCAAAAGTATCGAGAGGAAAAACGAAGCTTTGAGTGTGCGTAACACTTTGACCACCTCCATACTGCGATGCCTAGTTAAATAGTAGCATAGATAAACAGTTTATTATGTAACCTAAAAAGCCCCTATCTGCCCGGCGCCCCTTCAAAGCGTGGGTCCCTGTAGACATCCTCAGCAAGGTAAACGCAGGGATGGTCGGGGTGTTCCCCTCAAAATTATTCCGCAGCGCGAAGGCCTCTCGTCTGTGGCTCCGTTGGAGCACAAGATTAAATCAGCGAATGCGATTATCCTGTCGAGGCTGCGCAGGTCCCCTTGGGGCTTCCCCTGAAAACAATCCGCAGATCGAATTGCCCCGTCGCGCGAAGCGCACGACGGGGCAATTCATGATCGAGGACGTTTTCAGGGGAAGCCCCAAGGGGACCGGTGAGAGCAATGAGGCAGGGCGCTACAGGTACTCGATTTGAGCGCCCTCGGTGTCGCACGTCAGAATGTGCGTGTCACACTTGGGGAACTGTTCACGCAGTTTGACCTGCAGGAACTTTGCCACGATGGTGTCGTCGGTTACAGCCATGAGGGTCGAGCCCGAACCGCTGATCCAGATGGTCTTAGCGCCTCCGTTAAGGCAGGTGTCGCGCACGGCGTTGTAGTCGGGGATGAGGCGGCGGCGATAGGGCTCCTGGATGCGGTCGTCGTTGGCGGCAGCAATCAGGTCAAGGTCGCCGGTTTCCAGGCCGCGCGTCATGCCGGCGATGCGGCCCATTTGCCATACGGCGGTGGAGAGTGGAATCTCCTGCGGCACAACCTTGCGCGCTTCGCTCGTATGCACCTCGTAGGGCGGAATCACGGTAATAAAACGCAGACGATCGCTCACCTCGTAGCGCAGGCACTGGGGGAGCGAATCGGTCGGCGTAAAGGAGCAGACGGCGCCGCCCAGGATAGCAGGGGCGACGTTATCGGGATGGCCCTCGACCTCGGTGGCAATGCGGACGAGCTCAGCGCGGTCGACGGTGTGGCCTGTCAGTGCGGCGGCGGCCATAATGCCGGCGACGACGCAGGTGGAGCTGGAACCCAGGCCACGGGCGACGGGCACGTCGGTCTGAATGTCGATAGCAACGGGAAAAGCCGGCTCGCCCCACGCGGCCAGAGCATCGACAAAGCTAACGTAGACCAGGTTGTTCTCGTTTTGGAATTCCTCGGGGCAGCCCGTGATGGTGAGCTTGTCGGCGCGCTCGAAGGTGAAGTGCGAGTAGAGGCTGACGGCCATGCCGAGGGTGTCGTAGCCGATGCCTAGGTTGGCGCTGGTTGCTGGGACGGTGATTTTGATCATGTGGGTCCTCCTGGGCGGGTCTGGCCGTTTAGTTCGCTGCTCGGGCAGTCCTGACTCGCTCGGAAAGCACATTAAGTGCTTTCCGGCTCGTGCGGAACTCGCGACGAACTAAACGGCCAGACCCGCTCGCATGCTCGTCATCATCCCGAAAGCTAAATAAAAAGAAGGTGCGCCGGCTTTCGCCGGCGCTTAATAAGGGATCTAGTTGGTGCTCATTCGTTTTGCTGCGGACTCGACGTAGCTTGCCATCTCATCGACGTCGCAGACGTCTTCGAAACGGACGGGCTTGGATTCGAGTTCGGCGAGCTGGGTCGGGGCGACCGTGTTGGTGGCCTGCTCGAGTACACGCATAGCCTCAAAATCATCTTCGGGAACGTCGAGGCCCAGGGCGTCGCAGCAGGCGCGCGGGAACTTGTAGGGGCTTGCGGTCGAAAGCAGCACGCGGGCCTTGGCACCCTCGGCGGGAGCGACCTGCTCAAAGACGTGATAGCCGCAAGCAGTATGCGGATCGATCACGTAGCCATTTGCGTCCCAGCAGCTCTTGATGGCAGCGCGGACCTCGTCCTCGCTGGCCCAACCGCAGCCAAAGACGCTCTGAATCTTTGCCAGCAGGTCGGCGGGAACCTCGTAGCGACCAGTCTGTGCCAGCTGCTCCATAAGGCCGGCAACGAGTTCGCAGTCGCCATCGGACAGGAAGTAGAGCATGCGCTCGAGGTTGGAGCTGATGAGGATGTCCATCGACGGCGAGATGGTCGTGAAGAACGGGCGGTTACGGTCGTAAACGCCGGTGGTCAGGAAGTCAGCGAGCACGTTGTTCTTGTCGCTCGCGACGATGAGCTTGGCGACGGGCAGGCCCATGCGCTTGGCATAGTAGCCGGCCAGGATATCGCCAAAGTTGCCGGTCGGTACGCAGAACTCCACGGCGTCGCCGGCCTCGATGGCGCCGGCGCGCAGCAGCTGCGCATAGGCGGCAAAGTAGTAGACGACCTGCGGTACCAGACGGCCGACATTGATGGAGTTGGCGCTCGAAAGCACCGTGCCGGCGGCCTCAAGACGCTCAGCTAGCTCCTTATCGGCAAAGATGCGCTTGACGGCGCTCTGGGCGTCGTCAAAGTTGCCGCGGATGCCGCAGACGGCGACGTTGTCGCCCTCCTGCGTGGACATCTGCAGGTTCTGGACGCGGCTAACCTTGCCCTCGGGATAAAAGACGGTGATGCCCGTGCCCGGAGCGTCGGCAAAACCGGCGAGCGCAGCCTTGCCCGTGTCGCCCGACGTGGCGGTGACGATCATGATGCGCTCGGCGCCGCCGTCCTTGGCGGAAGTGTGGGCCATCAGACGGGGGAGCATCTGCAGGGCGACGTCCTTGAAGGCGCTTGTAGGGCCGCCAAAGAGCTCCATCACATAGGTCTGAGGGGCGTCGGCGCCCAGCGCAGCGCCGAGTTTGACGAGCGGCGTAACCTCTCCACTCGCGAACGTGCCGCGGTATGCCTCGTCGACACACGCCGAAATTTCTTCGGCCGTGTAATCATTCAGTAACATTCCCAACACATCTTGAGCGATTTCAAAGTACGATTTAGCTGCAAGCGAGCTGATATCGACCTGCTGGGTGCCGAGCTCGTCCGAGACAAACAAACCCCCGTCGGGAGCGATGCCGGTACGGATTGCCACCTTACTTGAGCACGATAAAGTGCGTCCTCGTGTACTATGATAAGTTCCCATATAACACTGCTCCTCGGATGCCTTGGTCCCAATCGGTGAAACCATGGTATCAGAGCGCGCAAAACAGGTTAGCAGAGGCTTTTTAGAAAGGTAACCTCCAGCCCATGATTAAGATTGCCAAGTTTGGCGGCTCGTCGGTCGCCGACGCCGAACACTTCAAGAAGATCAAGGCCATCGTCGATGCCGACCCTGCCCGCCGTTTTGTGGTGGTTTCTGCCTGCGGTCGCCGCTTTAAAGGCGACACCAAGGTGACCGACCTGCTCTACCTGGTCAACGCGCACGTTAAGTATCACGTGTCGTGCGAGGAGCTGCTCGAGGACATTGGCCAGCGCTACTTTGATATTGCCGACGAGCTGGAGCTCACCTATCCCATCCGTGAGGAGTTCGCGGCCTTTGCCGAGCGCGCCCGCTCGGGCGGTTACTCCACTGAGGAGCTCGTGAGCCGCGGCGAGTACTTTACTGCTCGCCTGATGGCTGAGTACCTGGGCCTACCGTTCCTGGACGCCGCGACGGTTGTGGCGTTCCATCACGACGGTACGCTCAGCATGAACCGCACCTCCGAGCTGGTGCAGGAGTATGGTCAGCAGGGCGGCTTTGTTATGCCCGGTTTCTACGGCGCGACGCGTGAGGGCCAGATCAAGCTGCTCGACCGTGGCGGCGGCGACATTTCCGGCTCGATCCTGGCCAAGTGCCTAGGCGCCGACCTGTACGAGAACTGGACCGACGTTTCGGGCTTCTATTCTGCCGATCCTCGCATTGTGCCCGAGGCTCAGCCCATCGCCCGCGTTACCTACGAGGAGCTGCGCGAGCTTTCGTACATGGGTGCGAGCGTCCTGCACGAGGAAGCTGTGTTCCCCGTGCGCGAGGCTGGTATTCCGCTGGTCATCAAGAACACCAATGCGCCGCAGGACCCCGGCACTATCATTAGCGAGACGGCTGATGAGGGCGAGGCGGAGCCCATCATTACCGGCGTGACCGGCAAGCGCGGCTTTGTCGCCATCAACGTGGCCCGCGACCGCACCAAGCCCCGCGTTGGCTTTATGCGCCGTGCGCTTTCGGTCTTCGAGCGCTATGACGTTTCCGTCGAGCATATGCCCACCGGCGTCGACCGCTTTGGCGCCGTGGTGCAGGAGCAGGATGTGCACGATTCGCTGTACTCACTCGTGGGCGACATCCAGCAGGAGGTCGAACCGCTCGAGATCGAGGTTGTCGAGGGCTTGGCGCTCATCGCTACCGTCGGCCGCAACCTGCGCGGTCGTGCAGGTATCTCGGGCCATCTGTTTGGCATGCTCGGCCAGGCCGGCGTGAGCGTGCGTATGATTTCGCAGAGCTGTGACGAGATCAACATCATTATCGGTGTCGAGGAGAAGGACTTCGACCTAGCGATTCGGACCATTTACCGTGCCTTCTCCGATGAGAACGGCATTGTGAAGGTCTCCGACCTGGAGGCTCCCGCGCCGGTCGATCCCGCCCTGTCAGTACTCCACAAGTAGCGACTGTCTCGGTAGATTGTTGGGGCACGCGCCAAAAATCTACGGCGGGGCGTTTCGTTTCGGTTTCGTTTCGACGGGGTGGGTTTCGTGTCCGCCCCGTTCTTGTATACACTGGCAACAATAATCAGCCTGCTCGGCGTGCGGGCAAAAGCCAAAACCTTTAAAGGGGGAAGCATGAAACAGTACACGGTTGCTATTTTGGGCGCGACGGGAGCCGTGGGCACCCAGATGCTCGAGTGCCTCAACGAGCAGGAGTTCCCGGTCGGCAAGCTCAAGCTGTTGGCAAGTGCACGCTCCGCGGGCAAGACCGTTGAGTTCCGCGGCGAGCAGATCGTGATCGAAGAGGCTTGCCCCGAGGCCTTTGAGGGCTGTGATATTGTGCTCGGAGCCGCCGGCGACGATATCGCGAAGGAGCTACTGCCCGAGGCCGTCAAGCGCGGCGCTGTCGTGGTCGACAACAGCCATGCCTTCCGCATGGATCCCGAGGTGCCGCTGGTCGTGCCCGAGATCAATGCCGACGATATCAAGTGGCATCACGGCCTTATCGCCAACCCCAACTGCGCGACCATTATCGGCCTGGTTCCCACCTGGCCGCTGCATCAGCTTGCCGGCGTAAAGCGTATGATCGTCTCGACGTATCAGGCGGCTTCGGGTGCCGGCGCTCCCGGTATGGCCGAGCTCGAGGCTCAGCTGGCCGCCCTGGGCCGTGGCGAGGAGATTCCCGAGCCGCGCGCGTTTGCCGCCCAGCTGGCGAGCAACCTGATTCCGCAGATCGGCGGTGTCAAGGAGGAAGGCTTTACCTCCGAGGAGATGAAGCTGCAAAACGAGGGCCGCAAGATCATGCACCTGCCCGAGCTGCGCGTGAACTGCACCTGCGTGCGCGTGCCCGTGCTGCGTTCGCACTCCGAGAGCATTACGCTCGAGTTTGAGCGCGATATAACGGTTGAGGAGGCTCGTGCTGCGCTGGCTGCTGCTCCCGGCGTCAAGCTGGTTGACGATATGGCTGCCGAGGATGCACACGACCGCTTCCCCATGCCGATGGACACCTCCGACCAGGACCTGATTTGGGTCGGCCGCGTGCGCCGCGACATCTCGAACCCCGAGGCTGCGCGCGGCATCACCTTCTGGTGCTGCGGCGACCAAATCCGTAAGGGCGCGGCAACCAACGCCGTCCAGATCGCTAAGCTGCTCCGCGAGTAGTGTGACCTGTCCGGCGGGGGCCGGGCCCAGTTTTCAGAACGTCCTCGACCATGTGTGGCGCCTTGTCCTGCTCCTTCGGAGCCGCGGACAAGGCGCCACACTGGTCTGCGGAGTGTTCTGAAAACTGGGCCCGGCCCCCGCCTGCGGTGACGCTGTTGCGAGCGGCCTGCGATGGGGCCGTTGCTGGTTGGGGCCGCTGGGCTGATGTGGGGGCGCGTGGCTGTTGCGGGCCCTGGTCCCGGCGGCGGCCTCGGCGCTTTGCGCCTGCCGCCTTTTGGGACTGTGGGGCGCGGCCGGCAGCTGCGGCGCGTTGCGCCTGCTGCCTGCGGGGACTTTGGGGTCGTGCGGCAGCTGCGGCGCTGCGCGCCTGCTGCCTTGGGTGACTCTGGGGTCGATTGGGGTTGTCTGCACAATTCGCGGTATTATGTTGCGGAGTTTTGAAAGGAGCCGCTGGTGGTCACGACGACGTTTCCTTCGCCTTTGGGCGAAATCTTGCTTGCCGCTGATGGCCGCGGTTTGACAGGGCTTTGGTTTGAGGGGCAGGAGCATTTTGGCTCCACGCTTCTCAAAGAAGATGTCGAGCATATCGAAGGTGCCGATGCGGTTTCAGGTATTGGTGGCATGTCGTCGGTGAGTCCGACAAATGGCGCGGCCTCTTCGGTGCTTGAGCGTTCCTGGGCTTGGCTGAATGCTTATTTTGCAGGGCAGGAACCTCGGTTTACGCCGCCGTTGCATATGATTGGTACGGCGTTTCAGCGTGAAGTCTGGTACGAACTGCTTTCTATTCCGCGTGGCGAGGTCGCCACGTATGGTGAGATCGCCCAGCGTGTTGCCGCCCGCCATCGGGTGCCGGGGAACGAGGATCCCGTTGTGTCTCCTCGTGCGGTGGGGGCTGCGGTTGCGCGTAATCCCATTTCGATTATCGTGCCGTGCCATCGCGTGGTGGCGGCCGACGGCTCGCTTAACGGATATGCCGGCGGGCTTGATCGCAAGGAGTGGCTGCTTCGGCTTGAGGGCGCGTACGAGGAGTAACACTCGAGCGCTTTGCATAGCCAAGATGCCGTGAAAGAACGGGACATGCTTTCCGAACGGAGGCTCAGACGGAAACTACGTCCCGGAATTCCGTTTTAAAGCGGGATGCGCTTTCCGAATGGCGTTCCAAGCGGAAACCGTGTCCCGGAATACAGCCTCAGAGTGGGACGCCGTTTCCGGCTGAGACCACCTGCCTGGACATCGATCTACGCCCGCTCCTGCAGGGCGTAGATGGACTTATCCATGTTGAACAGGTAAGCCACAACGCAGACAATAATGAACATCGGCAAGTTACCAAAGCCGAAGACTTCGCAGCCAATAAGGATGGGTGCGAGCAGCGTATTGGTGGCGCTGCCAAAGACGGCTGCGTAGCCCAGTGAGACGCAGAGCTCGACGGGCATGCCGAGTTGAGCCTCGTTATGGCGACATCTGGGTAACAGAAAGGCCCGCGTTCCTCAGAGGCAAGATAGGCAATTCTGCTTCTGAGGTAGATCTCAATTCTGCCGACCGCACTGCCGACCGCATCAAACATTAACTGCCGGAGGGCTCGGTCAAATTCATACGTGTAGATGATGGTTTCGAATGTTGTGCCTTCGCGAAAGATGGTAATCCCGGACTTGCATTTGGTTTTGTAGGGAAATCAGTAGGCCGACAGTCTGTAGTGGTTGGCTTCGACCAAAGCTCGCTCGAGTTCGCTTTGATCAGAGCACTTAAGACCCTTGTTTTCTGTCAATAGTGCTATTTGTTCGTTGATGGATATCCGCGACTTCTGGTATTTCATTAAGCCTCTTGATAGAAAAAGAGCTGGAGTTGCGCATCGTTGAGAGGCTTTCCAGCTTTAGCAAAACAAACTTATAAGATGCGACGGGCCGCGTCAAGATAATTACCGGACGGCCTAGGAGGCGGCTGGTTGGCTGGCTTAAAACCCAGCGCGTGAAATGACGCTCCACGCTATTCAGCGCGCTTGATAGGATGACGAACCACAGTCTTAAGTTTCTCCGGCGCACACTTGCGTGGATCGGAAAGATAGATTTCGTGATGTAAACGGGTATCTGAGAAGTCGGGGACATAGCCCTGCTCGGTCGTGTATTCATGCATAGCGTCTACGGTCGCCGGTTCGTTGTCGTAGGGCCCGGTGTGCACGCATTGAACGCAGAGACCCTCGTCAACTTTAAGCAGCTCGACGGCAGAAAAGTCCAGTTTCTTTTTGTTCGTGGCTTCCACGACTGCCCAGTCAAAGTCATCTCGGGTGACGAAATCGGGTAGGCGGATGCACGAGATAAAGTTGAAATCGTCCTTGCGTACATAATCGATGTCGCCGCTCGGGGAGTCTTGCCACCAGAAACCCTCGAGCGGCGGTACCACAAAGTCAAAATAGCCCTCGATATTCCTTGAGCCTTTCTTCGACATCTTGACGGTATAGGCGATGCCGTAAAGCAGCGGCAGGGCGTTTTGATACTCGCCACCTTCGGTATTTGGGTCGCCCTTTCCGCGAACGGCAACGTAGCTCATAGGCGGGACAGTTACGATACTCGGCTTGCTTGCAGGTTTGTAGAGCTCCTTGCATTCCTTCTTAAAGTCGAACGCCATGTTGGCCGCCTTTCTGCGTATTGGCCTGCTTAGATAGCTGAATCATATCATAGAAACGAACAGCTGTTCGAATGATTTGGCTGACAGATTGAGATGCGTGCGTTGTGTTTGGCGGTCGGCCTGACCCCGTCGATGATTTCTCTGCCTCCCCGGCGCCTCATCTATAGCTGCCGTTTCCCCATATAAAACCTGCCAAAATGAACCTGTCCCTTTTTGGTCGGTGCGAAATGGGTAATACTAAAGAGTTATCCGACCAGATGGGAACCGATCGATGGCCTATATCGAATTCAAAGACGTCATCAAGGCATACGGCGAGGGCGACGCCCGCATTCACGCACTCGACGGCGCGAGCTTTACGGTCGAGCGTGGCGAGCTCGCCATCATTTTGGGTGCTTCGGGTGCCGGCAAGACCACGGCGCTCAACATTCTGGGCGGTATGGACACGGTAACCTCCGGCACCGTGACGGTGGACGGGCGCGATGTGAGCTCCGCTAACGAGGCGCAGCTCGTGGAATACCGCCGCGCCGATGTCGGTTTTGTCTTCCAGTTCTACAATCTGGTTCCCAACCTGACGGCCCTCGAAAACGTTGAGCTCGCAGCTCAGATTTGCCCCGATTCGCTCGATGCCGAGCAAACGCTTTGCCAGGTTGGCTTGGGTGAGCGCCTCGCCAACTTCCCCGCGCAGCTTTCGGGCGGCGAGCAGCAGCGCGTGTCCATTGCCCGCGCACTGGCAAAGAACCCCAAGCTGCTTTTGTGCGACGAGCCCACGGGCGCACTTGACTATAAAACCGGCAAGCAGATCTTGCAGCTGCTGCAGGACACTTGCCGCAAGCAGGGCATTACGGTCATCATCATCACCCACAACTCCGCGCTGGCGCCCATGGCCGATCGCCTGATCCGCTTTAAGAACGGTCGCGTGGAGAGCGAGACGGTCCAGCAAAATCCCGTGCCTATCGAGACGATCGAGTGGTAGCGCCCATGGACCAAGACCGCCAAAACAGCCTACGCCGCGACGCGCAGAACACGGAGCGCGAGCAGGATTTTACGACCTACCGCACTGCCCAAAGCTCAAACGATATGGTGCCGACGGTTTTTCGCCGTGGCATCTACCGCACAATCCGAGGCAGCCTTAAGCGCTTCCTGTCCATTGTGGTCATCACCGCGCTCGGCGTGAGTGTGATGTGCGGTCTTAAGGCAGGCTGCGAGGATCTGTGCGATTCGGTCGACGCCTACTTCGACCAGCAAAATGTCTATGACATTAACGTGCAGTCGACCTATGGCCTGACTGACGATGATCTCGACGCCATACAAGAGGTCGATGGCGTCGAAACGGCCGAGGGCATCTACACCGAGACCGCCTACACCGCCGTGGGCACAACGCGCGAGCGCGTGGTCGTGCAGAGTCTCTCCAAGGAGAACATCGATCAGCCGGTGCTCGTGAACGGCGATTTGCCCGAGAGCGCCGATGAAGTCGCGGTGACTTCGAAGTTCCTGAAGGCATCGGGCAAGAAAATCGGCGATACGGTGAGTTTTGCCGCCAATGACGCGAGCTCGTCCAATCAAAGCGCCAAGGACCAGTTTGCCGCGGGCGATTACACCATTACGGCTGAGGTCCTCGACCCCACTGATGTAAGTTCTGACTCGACAGTCAACGCCTTTCGCGCTGCTTCGGCGGCGGACTATAAGTTCTATGTGAGCGAGGACGCCGCGACATCTTCTTCCTACTCCGCGGTCCACGTGATCGTCGAGGGAGCCAAGAGCCTCAACTCCTATTCGGATTCCTACGCGGCAAAGATCAATGAGGTCAAGGGCAATATCGAGAAGATCCGCGAGGAGCGTGAGAAGGCGCGCGCCCAGGAGCTGACGGTCGACACGCCGGCGAGCTTGGACGCGGCTGAGCGTCAGGCGAATATGCTCTTTGGGATTGAGCAGGACAACATCAATCGCATGGCCGAGGGCAGCGACGAGCGTGCGCAGGCGCAAGCCGACCTGGATCAGCGTCGCGCCGCCGCCGATCAACAGTTTGCCGATGCCCGCGCCGAGCTTTCCGATCTGGGCGAATGCACCTGGTACATCCAGGACCGCGGCAACATCGCAAGCTACTCGAGCGTGGAGAGCGACAGCTCGTCAATTGAGGCCATCGCCACGGTGTTCCCGTTCATCTTCTTTATCGTCGCCGTGCTCATCAGCCTTACCACCGCCACGCGTATGGTCGAGGAGGAGCGCACGCTCATCGGCCTGTATAAGGCGCTCGGTTATTCGCGCGGACGCATCCTGTCCAAATACGTGGACTATGCGCTGTGGGCTTGTCTGATCGGCGGCGTGCTCGGCAACATCATCGGATTTGTGGGCCTGCCGCTGTTCCTGTTTACGGTGTTCGACGACATGTACTCACTGCCCCAGATGCTGCTTTCGTACGACATCGTGTCCTCGATCGTTTCGGTGGCGCTGTTTGCCGTGGGCGTGGTGGGCGCCACGATTATCGCCTGCCGCCACGAGATGGCCGAGACCCCGGCCTCGCTTATGCGTCCCAAGGCCCCGCGCGCTGGCTCGCGCATCTTGCTCGAGCGCATCGGCTGTATCTGGCGCCGCATGGGCTTTTTGAACAAGGTCGCTGCACGCAACCTATTCCGCTATAAAAAGCGCGCCTTTATGACCATCTTCGGCATCGCCGGCTGCACGGCGCTCGTGATCTGCGGTATGGGCATCCGCGATACGTCGGTGGCGCTTTCGCCCAAACAGTACGGGCATATCACGCGTTATGACTTGCTGGCGGTCGCCAACTCCGATGACTTTACGCAGACGTGCGCGGCGTTGGATGAGCGCAGCGCGGCCAATGATTCCAACGTGACCGTGACTTCGACGCTGCCGATTATGACCGACAACGTCACCTTTACGTTTGGCGGCAAGAGCGAGACCGTGCAGCTGATCGTGGTGCCCGATGACCGCACGAACGACCTGGACGACTACGTTCGCCTTGAGGATGAGTCCAAAGAGCCGCTGTCTTTGCGTGACGGAGACGTGTATCTGAACAAGAGTTCACAGCTGGTACTGGGGATTCAGCCAGGCGATACGGCGCACGTCCAGGATTCGTCGCTCAATGTTGCCAAGGTCAAAGTCAGCGACATTTCGCTCAACTATTTGGGCAATACGCTTTACATGACGCAGGGCACCTATGAGCGCGCGTTCGGTCGAAGCGCACGCCTTAACGGTATCTTTGTGCTGCTTAAGGGCTCGCCGGCCGACCAGATTGCGTTTAGCAAGAATCTTAAGAGTGACGGTTGGCTTACGATTTCGAGTACGGCCGAGCATTGGGAGAACTATGAGGCGAACTTTACGATTATCAATTCGGTCGTGGTACTTGTGACCTTTATGGCGGCGTGCCTGTCGTTTGTAGTGGTGTTTACGCTGTCCAACACCAACATCTCCGAGCGCGAACGCGAGCTGGCGACCATCAAGGTGCTGGGCTTCCGTCGCGGCGAGGTGCACCATTACGTCAACAAGGAGACGTTGATCCTCACGGCGATTGGTGCCGCGCTGGGCGTTCCACTGGGCGGTGCGCTGGCCGAGAGCTTTACGTACATCCTGCAGATGCCGTCGCTGTACTTTGACGTCGAAGTCGAGCCGATGAGCTACGTGCTTGCCGTGGTGCTGTCCTTCGGCTTTACGTTTATCGTCAACCTCGCCACCAACCGAACGCTCAACAAGATCGACATGGTCGGCGCCCTCAAGAGCGCCGAGTAACCTGTCCTGGGATTCAAGTTCTAGCGAGCTGCCGACGCGCCCACAGCAGTATTTTTGCATAAACTGCCCCGCCAAATGCATACTTAGACGGGGCGGTTGCTTTTTGCCCACAGGTACCCCAGGGGGCGCCGTGCAAATTCCGGAGTATTCAGCATCCCGGGGTCCGCGGGCGCGGGGGCGGGGGTGCAAAACTGCGCTGAAAGTTCCGATTCTGAGCCCCAACGCCTCTAGAGCCGCTCGTTTTTTTACAGGATGCGGCCCATGGTGCCTGCCTTTCGCCCAAAATCCAGTATGCAGGCACCCTCGGCTGCTGAATACTCCCAAAAATGCACGCCGCATCCTACCCCAGGCACCCGCAGCAAGCAGACGAATAGCCTCGGCCTCCCTAGTTACCGCAGGAGGCCTCAGGGCTTACCTCCCAAATCTTTCCGCAGGACGGAAGGACCCCGCCGCGCGAAGCGCACGGCGGGGTCCTGACATGTCCGAGGACGATTTGGGAGGTAAGCCCTGGGGCCTCCGATGAGAGCAGTTTCGGCCGAGGCTATTCGTCGCCGAAGCTGATGCCCAACGCCTTGGCCTCGCGCACCAGGTCGCTCTGGGGGTCGACATACTTGAGCTTGCCGGCGACCTCCTCGAGCGGCATGTGGCACATCTTGCCGTCGCGCAGGGCGATCATGTAGCCAAACTCGCCGCGTAGGCAGCCAAGTGCCGCCTCGACGCCGCACTGGGTCGCAAAGATGCGGTCCTGAGCGTCGGGTTGGCCGCCGCGCTGCGTGTGGCCGGGGATGGCGACGCGGGTCTCGCGACCGGTCTTGGCCTCGATCTCCTTGGCGATGTCGTAGACAATCGACGGGCTCGTGCGCTCGGCGAGCTTCTTCTTGTACTCCTTCTTGGACAGCGCCGCGTCCTCCTTGGAGATAGCGCCCTCGGCGACGGCCACGATGGTAAAGCGGCTGCCGGTCTCCATGCGATGCTCGATGGTCTTGATGACGTTATCCATGTCGTAGGGGATCTCGGGAATCAAGATGACATCCGCGCCGCCCGCGACGCCGGCGTACAGCGGGATCCAACCAACCTTGTGGCCCATGATCTCGATAACGAACACGCGACCGTGGCTCGAGGCGGTGGTGTGGATGTCGTCGATGCACTTGGTGGCGACGTCGATGGCGCTCGTAAAGCCAAACGTCAGCTCGGTGCCCCAGGTGTCGTTATCGATGGTCTTGGGCAGGGCGATAACGTTGAGGCCCTCTTCGCGCAGGCGGTTGGCGGTCTTGGTGGAGCCGTTGCCGCCCAGCATAAACAGGCAGTCGAGCTGCAGCTTATGATAGGTGTGGACCATTGCGGGTACCTTCTCGACGCCATCGGCCTCGGGAATATCCAGACGCTTGAACGGCGTGCGGCTCGTGCCCAGGATGGTGCCGCCGCGGGTGAGGATGCCGCTAAAATCGGCGGGCGACATGACGCGGAACCTGCTGTAGATAAGGCCCTGGTAGCCGTCCTCAAAACCATAGATCTCGATAGGTTCTTCGCTATTGGTCATAAGCGTTTTGACAATGCCGCGCATGGTGGCGTTGAGCGCCTGGCAGTCGCCGCCACTGGTAAGAAGACCGATCCTAAGCATGATGAATCCTTCCGGGCAAGTTATAACATGCGCATAAGTTTACCCCTGCACACTGTTGATACGGGGGTAAACGTGTTAGCTCAAGCGTATGGAAATGTAAACAACGTCAGGCGGGCGTAAGGTCGACGGGCCTGGCTCCTTACAGTGCGAAGGCGTCGACGTCGCTCCAGTGGCGGCGCAGCGTAATAGCGGCGGCGGGTTCGGTATTGTCAAAGACGACCGACCATTGCGTATTGCTGGTGATGTCTTCCGGATTGGGCTCTTGCGCTGCGGCGCGCAGGGCATCCCAGACAATCGTTTCGCCCTGGGCACCGACATGGGCGTCAAGGACATCGGCGATTGCGACGGCGCGCTCTTTACCATGGCCCAGCTCGCCATTCTTTTGGTTGGGCAGCACTTCGTCGTCATAACAGGCGTAGAAGTTTGTGACCTGGCGCACGGGCGTCGCCTTGCAAGCGCGGTCCGGATCGCGCAGATCCCACTCTACTACGCGCGCGTCACCGGCGGCGTCGTTGATAAAGAAGTGGTAATCGCGTCCTGCCATGGCGTGCATGTCGTAGGCGGAAAGCAGGTCGACAGCTTCTTGCGTGGTGGCGGCGCGGTCGAGCACCAGGCGGATGGCGAGCGAGGTATTGATGACGGGGCGTTGCGTGTCCTGGTCACAGGGCTTGGAATCCAGAGTGAGTACGGCAATGGACACGCCGCATTCGTTAACACCGTCGAGCTGGGCAAACGGGCCCATGAGTGCGGCGGCACGTCCGCCGACGGAGTCAAGCGGAGTGTTATCGCCCAGGTTGTTAAGGGCGGCAAACCCGATGGAGGCATAGCCGCCTCGTGGGTGACTGCGCACAAGCAGCGCCGAGGTGTCGTCCTTAAAGTCGTAATTGCGACCGGTGCGCACGCGGCCTTCGGTATCTACGGCGACAAAGGCGCTGCAGGCAAACTGGGGCGCCTGGACATGTGCCGGCACACCGGGCAGCACCTGCGCCACCACGGCATCGATGTAGGCCTGGTCGTCGCGCACGCCAGCGGCGATGATGCGATCAAGATCGTAGTCGTAGGCGATGTCGATTGCGTACAGGTCATAGCCATCCACGTAGCCGGTCAAGCGTTTGAGCGACGCGGCGGACTTGATTTGCTTGCGATAAACGATACCGGTGGCAGCGGCAAGGCCGACGGCGACTCCCGCGACACCGCAGACGATGGCAATGTTACGTGGCTTCATGACGGCTCCTCTCGTCCTGTTAGCGTAATTGTCGCAAAAGGAGCGTGGGCATGATGGCTCAACTTGGTGAGCGGCGCGGAATTAAGCACGGAATGAAGAGTGCGGTGCTGGCACATCGGGGTATGCTGGAGGGGATCATCAGCCCAGCGAAAGGGGAGAGCATGACGGATCAGGAAGCGCCCGAGCGCGCACATGTGACAGCCGACGATATCGAGGCCGCCAACGACCTTATCGACTTTATCGAGGCATGCCCCAGCATGTTCCATACGGCGGCGACCATTATGGCCGAGCTCGACGAGGCGGGCTTTACCTACCTGCCCGAGAATGCGGCGTGGGACATCGAGCCGGGCGGGCGTTATTACACGCAGCGCAACACCTCGAGCGTTGTTGCCTTTAAGGTGGGCGAGGACCTGGCCGCGACGTGGGGCGAGGACGGCGTTGCCGGCGACTATCATTTTCAGCTCACGGCGTCGCACAGCGATTCGCCGACGTTTAAGGTCAAGGCTGTGCCCGAGCTCGATGGCGCAGGCGAGACGTTGCGCCTGAACACCGAGGCCTACGGCGGCATGATCGACTACACCTGGTTCGATCGCCCGCTGGCGCTCGCGGGCCGCGTGCTGGTGCGCGAGGGCGACCGTATTGAGAGCCGCCTGCTTGCCACCGAGCGCGAGGTCGCCATTATTCCGAGCCTTGCCATCCACATGAACCGTGGCGTTAACGAGAGCTTTGCTCCCAACCGAGCCGTCGACTTGTGCCCGCTCATCAGCGCCGGTGACCTTAAGCAGGGCGACTTTGATGCCCTGATCGCCGATGAGCTGGACGTTGAGCCCGAGCAGATTCTGGGCCGCGATCTGTTCCTGGTCAATCGTCAGGATGCACGCATTTGGGGCTGGGCCGACGAGTTTATCTCGACGCCCAAGCTTGACGACCTGGCCTGCGCCTACACCTCGCTGCAGGCATTTTTGGGTGCCGAGAACGCGCACGACGTTTCGGTCTTCTGCTGCTTTGATAACGAGGAGGTTGGCTCTGAGACCAAGCAGGGCGCCATGTCGACGTTCTTGGCCGATGCGCTGCGCCGCATTAACGGATCGCTGGGCTTTGACGACGAGTCGTACCATCGCGCCCTTGCCGCCTCGATGCTCGTGAGCTGCGACAACGCACATGCTGTGCACCCCAACCACGCCGAGAAGTGCGACGCTCGCAATCAGGTTGTGCTCAACGGCGGCATCGTCATTAAGGAAGCCGCCAACCAGCACTACTGCACCGATGCCTTTAGCCGCGCGGTGTTCCAGGCCATCTGTGATGACGCCGACGTACCCACACAGGCCTTCGCCAACAAGAGCGATATGGCCGGCGGCTCCACGCTCGGCAATCTGTCCAATATGCAGGCGAGCATGCATGCCGTGGACGTGGGCCTGCCGCAGCTTGCCATGCACTCAAGCTACGAGACCGGCGGCGTGCGCGACGTGATGTACGCCATCCGCGCCCTCACCGCCTTCTATGAGCGCGACCTAACCATCAACGGCGCCGAAAGCGTAGAGCTCTAATACCTGCCAAAAAGAATGTTAATTTCGACGGGTTTTATCTGGGAAAATGCCAGTGGCATTGCAAGCCGATAGGGCCCTAAAACGCCGCAGGTCGAATAAAAGTCAGCGAGAGCCCGCCGTTTGAGCCAAGGTGCCGTGAAATGAAAAGGCGCTGACCTTCTGGTCGCGCCTTTAAAATTGAACGGCAGATTGGCCAAACGGCGGGCTCGCAGCGTCGGCTCATTACGCCGTTTGTAAAACGGCGTAATTCTTAATGTTCGATCCAGCAGCGCAGGGTTTCGCCGGCTTGCAGATGGCGAAGATTTTCCGCGGCGATGTCGACCACGTTGTTGAGCGTGGCTGCCAGATGGAACCAGCCCGAGACGTGCGGTGTGATGAGCATGTTGGGCGCATCCCACAGGGGGCTTGTCGCAAGCAGCGGCTCGGGGTCGGTGACATCGACCGCGGCACCGGCGAGATGACCCGACTCCAGGGCGGCAACCAAGTCGTCGGCGACCACAAAGTCGCCGCGGCCGCCGTTGGCAAAGAAGGCGCCCGGTTTCATCGCGGCGAAGAACTCGGCGTTCGTCAGGCCGCGGGTCTCGGGTGTGCTGGGCATAAAGGAAGCGACGATGTCAGCCTCGGCCAGGCGCTCGGGCAGTGCGTCCATGCCGTCCATGTCCTCAAACACTATGGGGTAGACGAGCGGATGGCGCTTGATGCCGCGGACGTGCGCGCCCATGCTGCGGCAGAGCGTGGCAAAGTGGCCGCCGATATCGCCCGCGCCCAGCACCAGCACGTTGGCATTTTTGAGCGAGGTGACCGGCCCTAAGTCCCCCCAGCGATGCTCGCGCTGCAGGTCCTGGTAGCCGGGCAGGCGCTTCATCATAGACAGCACCATGGCAAACATGTGCTCGCTCACAGCCTGGCCGTAGGCACCCACCGAGCAGGAAAGCTTAGCGTCGGCTGGCACGGTGCCGGCGGCCAAGTAATCGTCATAGCCCGCGGTCTGCAGTTGCAACAGCTGGAGATGCTCGCATGCCGTGAGCATGTCAGGGTCGATGTTGCCCAAGATCACGTCGGCATCGGCGACCTGCTCGCGCGTGATGGCGTCGGCACTCGTGTAGATAAAGTCCTCGCCCGGAGCACTCGACTCAAGAATTGCGCGATGGCGGTCGTTGACAGGCAACAAAACCAGGATGTTCACAAGCAGTCCTCTCCGCCCAACCTGCCAAAAGGGGACAGATTTATTTTGGCATGTTTTATCAGGCAAAACGTTCAAATAAAACGCCGGGCTACGCGATGGTTAGCATATCCATCGCGTAGCCCGGCATATCTACAGCTACCAGCTCAGCAGCTCGTAACCATCCTCGGTCACCACGAGCTGTACCTCGCACTGGGCCGAATCGCTGCCGTCCTTGGTGCGCACGCACCAACCGTCACCCTTGCTAATCTTGATGTCGGGCGCTCCGGCATTGACCATAGGCTCGATGGTAAAGACCATGCCCGGAGCCATGATGGTGTCCACATCGGGTGCCTCGGTGGTAAAGCCCACAAACGGGTCCTCGTGAAACTCCTTACCGATGCCGTGTCCGCCGTACTCGCGCACCACGCTAAAACCGGCGTCCTCGACCGTCTTTTGCACGGCTTCGGCCATCACGGACAGCGGCAGCCATGGCTTGACGGCTGCCAGACCCGCCTCCACGCTGGCGCGGGTGACGTCGACCAGGCGCTGGCGGTCGGCCGAGACCCCGCCGATGCAGAACATGCGGCTCGAGTCGCTAAAGTAGCCGTCTAGGATCGTGGAGCAGTCCACGTTGATGATGTCGCCCTCGTGCAGCACGTCCGTATCGCAGGGGATACCGTGGCAGACCACATCGTTGATCGAGGTGCACACGCTTTTGGGGTAGCCCTCGTAGTTGAGGTCTGCCGGCGTACCGCCGTGCTCGACGGTGTAGTCGTAGATCATCTGGTCGATCTGGTTGGTGGTCATGCCCGCGGCGATGTGCTCGCCTACGTAGTCGAGCACGCCCACGTTGATGGCGGCCGAGCGCTTGATGCCCTCGATATCGGCGGGCGTCTTGTAGAGCGTGCGGGGCAGGACCTCCCAGCCCTCTTCCCACAGGCGCTCGAGGCGCTCGTCGAAGGCGCTATGACATTTCTTATATTTTTTGCCGCTGCCGCACCAGCAAGCGTCGTTGCGGCCAGGCACGGGTCCATTGTCAAACATGGCTAACTTCCTTTCATTCGCAGCTAGTATAGCCCACTCACGCGTCCATAAAAGTTGCGGTGATATAGTTCCGATTTAAGCGGTTTAACAGCACAAATAGGAACTATATCACCGCAACTGATGGGGCGGGATGGCGGGCACTAGCTGCTGCGTGGTTTTGCTAGTAGCTCACCTGGCAGGGGATGCCGAGGGCGCGCACGCGTGCGGCGATCGTGTCGAGCACCTCGGGCGCCGCTTTGGCAAGGCCGGCGACCGGTGTCTCGCGCGCCACCGTGTAGATGGTCGCCTCCTGCGGACGAATGCGCTCGAGTGCCGCGAGCCAAGGGCCAACGAACTCCTCGCCGGTATTGTCGAGAGGCTTGCCCTGGTGTTCGCCGGTCAAAAACATCGTCTGGATAATGACGTGGCCGTTAAAGCTCGCGAACGTTTCGATCTGATGCTCCACATCGTAGGGGCCAACGGGTTGATCGAGCAGCTGGATAAATGCCGGGTCGATCGTATCGAGCTTGAGGATGTTGTCGTCGACCATCATGAGCGCGTCGTGCACCTCGGGGCGGTCGGCGCGCGTGCCGTTGGAGAGCACGGCAATCTTGGAGTTTGGGGCAAGCTCGTCGCGCAGCGCGACAGCGCCGGCGATGGCCTGCGGAAACTCCGGTGCGGCGGTGGGCTCGCCGTTGCCTGCGAAGGTGATCACATCGGGCAGCTCGCCCTCGGCTGCCATCTCGCGCAATTTGGCCTCGAGCGCATCGAGCACCACGGCGGCTGTGTTGTACGGCTCATGGCAGGGGCGCTCGGCGTTGAGGCCGTTTTCGCAGTAAATGCAGTCGAACGTGCAGATTTTGCCGCTGGCGGGCATCATGTTGACTCCGAGCGAGAGACCAAGGCGACGGCTGCGAACGGGCCCAAAGATGGGGCTGGCATTCAAAAACGTAGACATAGGCATATGCTCCTCAAGACAATTGTGCCTAAGCATAGCATCGGCTCCAAAGCAAGGTGCAGGCTCTTGCTTTACAAGTTTCGTTTTTTCACGTCGCTCGTTATGTCGTGCCATGAAAAGCCTCGGGTCGGGTACAGTTAATCTGTTAACAAGGCGTAAGGCAATGCGGGTCCATCTAGCCGTACTGACGTGCAACTGGATGGGCGTTGACGATGGGAACACAGTATGGATTTTACGGTCGAGAATGCGGGCACCACGATTGCCTGCCGCGAGTATGCCGGCCCGGTTGCATCGTCCGATGCACCCGCCTTGGTATGCGTGCACGGTGCGTGCGTCGACGGCGTCTTTTTTGACGCCATCGCCCGCGAGCTCGCCCGTGACTGTCGCGTCATTGCCTACGACCGCCGCGGTTGCGGTGAGAGTGGCGACGCTGCAGACGGACGCTACGACCTCGCCGCCCAAGCCGCCGACCTGCGGGCCGTTATCGAGCATATTGGCGCTCCGGCAAACGTGCTCGCGCACAGTGCCGGTACGTTGGTGGCCCTGGAGCTTCTCCGTGCAAACCCCGACATAATCTCGCGTGCGATTCTGCATGAACCCGCCGTGACGGATGAGGGCGCCGGCCTGGGTGCGGCCCCGGTTTTGCTCGAGATGATCGCCGCGGGAAAGGTCTCCAGGGCATTACGGGCCTTCCTGGGCGCCATCGGCGATTCGGACCCTGAGGCCCCCAAGTTAACCGAGGCAGAAGCCAAGCATGCCCTGCGCAACGGCCGCAGTTTCATGGCGAACGAATACGGGATTACTATGACCTGCGTTCCCGATTGGGATAGCGTTCGCGCGTCGAAAACGGTGGCCGCCGTGCTTTTGGGCGAGCTCTCGATTGGTACGCCCCGCGAGGCGGGAACGAGGATAGCGGCTGAGCTTTTGGACTGTCCACTCGTAATGGTTCCCGGCGCGCACAACGGCCTGCGCGATCGCCCGGCAGCGGCTGCTCAGACTGTCCGTGGTATCCTGGGGCTCTAACACCCGCAATAGCCAAAACAGGCTTCACCCCGCAAACGTTTCGGCTGTGTTAACAAATGTGCTCAAAACCTTACGTTTGCGGCTCCAATTGCGCCGTCTGCCAACTCATAAAAATGTAACAGCATTCACGTGCTTACCTGCATCAGCAAGGTGTTACCCTTGTAGCATTTGGAACCCACCGCTACCATGCGAAACTATCGAAAGGGCCCCATATGCTCAATAATCACGAGGTCAATCTAACCGACGAGGAGGCTGCCGCTGAGGTCGCCCGCGTCGCGAAGACCTACCCCGTGGTGCGTTTGCTGTCGGCCGATCAGATTAAGAGCGAGCCTAACTGCCTGCTCGCCGGCAATCGGTGCCCTTGTTTGCGTCAGTCGAGTCTTGAGGCCTTGGCAGATTCCGATGAGGTGTCGGAGCAACTGCTCAACGATGGTGTTGAGTACCGCGCCCGCCTGCGCCCTCTGAAGGTCGAGGGCGAGCCTCATGTCTTACTGATGGTGCGTCCGATCGATGAGCAAGAGGCTGCAGAAGAGGACCTTGTCTACACCGACGTGCTGACGAGTGTGCACAATCGCCGATATTACGAGGAAAAGCTCCGTAGCGCCCGCATGAATGCCGGCGTTGCGGTGATCGACCTTGATGATTTTAGGGTCTTCAACGATACGTGTGGCCGTCATGCCGGCGACCTTGCGCTCGGTGCTGTGGCGACAGCCATACGCAGCGGAATTCGTTCGACTGACGAGCTCGTACGCTATGGCTGCGACAAGTTTGTGGTCGTCATGCCCAATATTCCCTCCGATGACTTCACTCGTCGCCTGCATCAGGTATCCGATGCCGTTCATGCCACGATTATTCCGGGCCATGAGTACGTGAGCTTGACGGCATGTGTTGGTGGCGTTCGCATTCATGGCGAGACGGTCGATGAGGGCGTTGGCCGCGCTGTCCAGTTGCTGAGCCGCGCTAAGACAAAAGCCGGTACGGTCGTGACCGATGCCGATTCCATCGAGGCCTTCCAAAGCGAAAAGCCTTTGGTGCTTATTGCCGATGACTCCGAGATGAACCGAGCCATTCTCAACGAGATGCTCAAGGACGAGTATTGCATCCTCGAGGCCGATAACGGTCGTACGGCACTCGACATGGTCGACCGCTATGGCGATGAGTTGTCGCTCGTGCTGCTGGACATTGTCATGCCGGACATAAGCGGCTTTGAGGTGCTGGCCGATCTGTCGCGCCGATCGGGTATCGACAATCTGCCTGTCATCATGATTTCGAGCGAAGATTCCGACGATATGGTTCTGCGCGCGTACGAGCTGGGCGCCTCGGACTATATCAACCGCCCGTTTGACTCCCGTGTCGTGCGCCGCCGCGTAAACAACACCATCCGCCTATACGCCAAACAGCGCCGCCTGACGAGCCTACTGTCCCAGCAGTACAACGAGCGCGTCAAGAACAGTCGCATGCTCATCGACATGCTTGCCGGCGTCATGGAACTTCGCAATGGCGAGAGCGGCAGGCACGTTACGAATATCGAAAAGCTGACCGAGCTGCTGCTTGACTGTCTGGTCCGGCGTAGCGACACCATCTCCCTCGACAACGAGGAACGCTCCACGATTGCCCTGGCTTCGGCGCTGCACGATATCGGCAAGATGTCGATTGACGATGCGATCCTCAACAAACCCGGGCGCCTTACGCCCGAGGAGTTCGAGATTATGAAGACGCATACCACGATCGGCGCTGATATGTTGCTTGAGTTGAGCCGCCATCACGTCGGCAATGCGCTTATGGAATATGCGTACCAGATTGCGCGTTGGCATCACGAGCGCTGGGATGGCAGGGGTTATCCCGATGGCCTTAAGGGCGACGAAATTCCCATTGCCGCACAGGTGGTTTCGGTGGCCGACGTGTACGATGCGCTGACGAGCGTGCGTGTGTACAAGGACGCCATCCCGCATAAGGAGGCGATCCAGATGATCCTGGACGGTAAGTGTGGCACCTTTAACCCGCTGTTGCTCGACTGCCTGCTCGAGGTGCAAGACCGTATTGCCGAGACGTTGGCACGCCCCGCCGACGTCGTTGCGTTTCCCACGATTTAGTTTGACCAAAGGAGTTTTAATCCATGATTTCCATGCGTGAGGCGTATGAGAAGATCGGCGCCAATTATGATGACGCGTGCGCTCGGCTGATGGGCGAGGAAATGCTTACCCGCTTTGCCCTCAAGTTTTTGGATGACGAGAGCATGGACAAGCTGGAGGCCGCCATGGCGGCAGGAGACGCCGAAGGTGCGTTTATGGCAGCGCACACGCTCAAGGGCGTGAGCCAGAACCTGGGATTCGATAATCTGTACGAGCCAGCGGTCGTGGTGACCGAGGCGCTGCGCGGCGCCGATGCCGTTGACGGCGCTCGTGAGGGAATGCATGCGCTGCAGCAGCAATATGCGGCTACGATGTCGGCCCTGCGCGAGGCGGCTGAATAAGGGCTTGCGAGCCTTGGGCTGTGTGCCCCGGCCACATATAGGTAAAAGGGCGCCCCGTCGGACCATGTGGCCGGCGGGGCGCCCTTATCTGTTGTGCTGTCCGTGAACTAACGGGCCTGCTTAACCTTTGTCGCTGCCTCGACAAACGACTTCCACAGGTTAAAGTCGGTCTCGAGCGTCTTCCACGTGTACTCAGGGTGCCATTGCACGCCCAGGCAGAAGGGTTGGCCTTCGACCTCGATGCACTCGGGAACGCCGTCGGTTGCCTTGGCGACCAAACGCGTGCTTTTGCCCAGACGATTGACGCAGCAGTGATGTGCCGAGTTGGTCTGGATCAGCCTGTGCCCGCCAACCGCGCGCTCCAGCAGCGAGCCCGGCACGACCTCGACAGGATGCACGGGATCGTTGAGCACGTGGGTGTGGCGCCACTGCGTGCGGCCCTCGCGCGCACCCAGGCTCGGCACGTCCATGCACAGGGTGCCGCCAGTAGCGACGTTGAGCAGCTGCGTGCCGCGGCAGGTGGTAAAGAGCGGCTTCTTGGCGCGGAGCACCTCGCCGACCAGCTTAAACTCAAAGCTATCGCGGATCTCGCAGCAGAGGGTGGGGTCGTAGGGTCGATCATCGCCCCAGCGCTTGGGGTTGACGTCCGGGCCGCCGGGAATAGCGATACCGTCGGCGATATCGACGTAATGGCGAATGACCTCAATGTCCTCGGTGATGGACATCTGCAGCGGCAGGCCGCCGGCGGCAAGGATGGCATCGACAAAGACGCTTGCGATTTCCTCGTTGGGGGAGAGCGTCTCGCTTAAAAACGGCTTTGCCTCTTCCCAACGCGGCGCCACCAGGATGAGCGGACGGTCGGCGGGGGCAACGTCGACGTGCGGGGTGTAGGACGATGAGGTACGGGTTCCGATCATGGGTGTGGCTTTCGAATCCGGGTGGACATGGCACAGGGGTGGCGCGGGACAAACGTTACTGATGAATTCGCCCGCGTGGCAATTGGGTTAGTGGCCCTTGATGGAGTTGAGGAAGTCCTGGGCACGCTTGGTCTGGGGATGGTCGAAGAACTCGTCGGGCGTGCCGGTTTCCACGATCTGGCCGTCGGCCATAAAGACGACGCGATCGGCCACGCGGCGGGCAAAGTTCATCTCGTGCGTAATGACAATCATCGTCATACCCTGCTGCGCCAGACGGACCATGACCTCGAGCACCTCGTTGATCATTTCGGGATCGAGGGCGCTTGTGGGCTCGTCAAAAAGCATGGCCTTGGGCTGCATGGCGAGTGAACGGGCGATGGCCACGCGCTGCTGCTGGCCGCCCGAAAGCTGTGCGGGCACCTTGTCGGCCTGCTCGGCCACGCCCACGCGGCTCAGAAGGTCCATGGCGCGCTCACGAGCTTCCTCCTTGGACACGCCCAGCACGTCGACCGGTCCCAGCATGACGTTCTGCAGCACCGTCATATGTGCGAACAGGTTGAACTGTTGGAACACCATGCCCAACTCGGCGCGCATGCGGGCAAGGTCTTTGCCTTCCTGCGGAAGCGGCTGACCCTCGATGAGGATCTCGCCCGAGTCGATGGTCTCCAAGCGGTTGATGGTGCGGCACATGGTCGACTTGCCCGAGCCCGAGGGGCCAATCACGACGACGACTTCGCCGCGGTCGACCGACAGATTGATGTCGTTGAGAACGTGCAGGTCGCCATAGTGCTTATCGACGTGTTTGAGCTCGATAAGCGGCTGGTTGCCAGAAGTAGAAGTGCTCTGTGCCATGGTGCTCGGCTCCTTATGACTGGAAATGGTAAAGCGTTAGCGGATGATGGTCGCGCCGGTCTTGTGCGAAACGTAGACAGCGGCCTTGTTAATCGCGACGTTGATGAGGATGTAGATGACCGCGATTACCAGGTAGACCGACACAAGGGCGTCGTAGTTGGTAATGAGCACGCGGGCATTTTGCATGAGGTCGGGGTAGCTCACCACATAGGCGACGGTGGTGTCTTTGACTACGACCACAAGCTGCGAAATCAACGACGGAATGATAAACCGAATAGCCTGCGGCAACACGATTTTAAAGGTGATTTTAGCCTTGGAGAGGCCGAGCGCCTGGGCCGCCTCGACCTGGCCACGCGGTACGGCGTTGACGCCGGCGCGGAAGATCTCGGCGAGTACGCCGGCGGCAGCGAGCGCGACGGGAAGCGTGAGCATCCAAAACGACGGCAGCGCGATCTTGTACTGAGGTAGCACCAAAAAGAAGAAGTAGATGAACAGCAGGCTCGGCACGCCGCGGAAAAAGTCGGTGAGCACGCGGCAGACCAGCTGCAGCGGCTTAATGTCGCTGGTGCGGCCGAGCATAAGGGCTAAGCCCAGCACCAGCGCGATGGCGCCAGCGGTGAGTGCGACTTTAACGGTGCCCTCAAAGCCGGCAAGCAAGAACTTCCAGGTGGTGAGGTGCGTAAAGAAATACCAATAGTGGACCGAAAGCTGGCCGGTCACATAGAAGCGCTGCAGCACCAGGGCGACGAGCGCAGCCACGGCGACGAGCGAGATGGCGGTGCCGATGCGAATCTTGGCGCGCATCTTGGGGCCGGGAGCCTCGTAGAGCGCATCGCGCATGGTGAGTACAGGGGAGGAATGCTTGCTCATCGGAGGATCCTCACCTTCTTATCGATATAGTTGCCAATGTGGCTCACCACAAAGGCCGTGCCCAGGTAGCCGAGCGCCGAGATAAAGAACGCGGCGACGCCGCCGAGCGAGCGCGTGTTGATATAGCTCACCACGCCGGTGAGCTCTTGCGGCTTAAGCGGCACCTGGCTGCCCAAGGCGGTGGTGAGCATGACGGCGATAAAGAGGTTGGTCATGGGCAGCACGCTCGAGCGCAGCGCCTGCGGAATCACGATCTTGGCGAGGATACGGTTAAAGCTCATGCCGAGCGAACGGGCGGCTTCGACCTGACCGACGCCGACGGTGTTGATGCCGCTCATAAAGTTCTCGGAGCCAAATGCCGAGCCCAAAAGGACCGTGGCGACGATAACGCAGGTGCGGTAGGGCAGGACGACCTTGAGCGGTGGCAGCGCATAGACGACGATGATGAGCAGTGCGATGCCGGGGATGTTACGGAAGACCTGGACATACAGGTCGCCAAAGACGCGCAGCGGCTTGAGCGGCGACACGCGCATCACGGTGACGGCGACGGCCAGCACCATGGCGATGGCAAACGACTCAAGCGTCATGCCCCAGGTTGCTAGCAGCGCGTCGATATAGTTCTGGCCATAGAGCGACCAGAGCTCGGAGAGACTCATGCGGACCTCCCGCCGATAAGGAAAGGGGCTCCCGTGTGTACGGAAGCCCCGACAACTCAGTGAGGAAACAGTTTATCGCAATAAAGCGCATCATACGTTTCCATATGGTTTCGTTGCGGCCGTTACCAGGCTTGCTGCCTAGGCGCCGATCTCGGGCAGCTCGGGAACATTGGTGTCGCCCGTACGGTCGCCGATGCAGATCTGCCACAGCTTGGTCCAGGTACCGTCGTCCTCGATCTTCTTAAGGAAGTCGTTGACAAAGGCGACGCCGTCGGAATCGAGCGGCAGGCCGATGCCGTAGGGCTCCTTGCTGCCGAAGGGCTTGCCGGCAATCTTGTACTTGCCGGGCTCGCGGACCAGGGCGCTCTGCTGCATGTTGTTATCGATGACGTAGGCGTCAACGCGGCCCTGCTGGAGTGCTTGACGGGCCTCCTCGTCGGTCTTGAACTCCTGCTGGCTGGCCTTGGGGGCGAACTCCTCCAGGATGGCGGGGCCGTTGGAGCCGGACTGGACGGCAACGTTCTTGTCGGCCAGGTCGTCGACGCTCTTGATGTCGTCGTTATCGGCAAGCACCAGGATGGCCTGCTGGGTGTAGTAGTAGGGGCCGGCAAAGGAGACGAGCTTCTTGCGCTCGTCGGTGATGGTGTAGGTGGCAAAGACGGCGTCGACCTGGCCGTTCTGCAGGACGGACTCGCGCGTGTCCGAGGTCACCTGGGTGATCTCGACCTTGTTCTCGCCCAGGATGTAGTTGGACAGGAGCTGTGCGATACCGGCGTCGAAGCCGCGGGTCTGACCGTCTTTCTCGTTGAGGAGGGAGAAGAGCGTGGAGGTCTGAACGCCACCGATCTTAAAGACGCCGGCGTCCTTAACGGCCGTGGCCCAGGTGCTGGCGGCGATGGTGTCGTCATCGGCCTTGGGGCCGTTGTCGACGAGCTTGTCGAATGCCTTAGCGTCGAGCGTGGTGGAAGCCTCGGTATCCTCGGAGCTCTTGGAAGAGCCGGCGGCGGAACCCTTGTCGGCCTCGGCGCTGGTGTCGGAGCAGCCGGCAAGACCAAGGCCGGCGACGGTTGCGAAGGTGGCGGCGACAAAGCCGCGGCGGTCGAGAACGACCTGCTGGGAGAGGTTCTTGCTCATGGTAGAACACCTTTCTCAATAAAATCCCTAGCGGTTGAGTAGAGTTATACCCTATCGCGCTCAAATGGGTCAACACGAAATAACTCAGAAACATACTTGCCTTATGGGTAATTCTGCCTACCAAAAAGGGACAGGCACCTTTGTGGCGGTTCTTGCAGATGTGGTGGCCTGTCTCGCTGTTTTGTCTCAATTTGTAACAGGTAGACGAGGAAATGGGTTCTTACTGTTACAGATCGAGATTTTCTCTTCAGGGGAATTCGAATGTCTCAATCTGTAACATCTGGACGGTCAAAAGGTCCCTATCTGTTACAGATTGAGACAAAGGTCTGGGACTACGACGTCTTATCTAGATCTGTAACAGTTAGACGGAAATTCGGGCCCTAGATGTTACAGATTGAGATAATCGCGTCGTGAAAACAAAAACCTCCGCAGGGGTGCTTCCCTTGCGGAGGTTTTCTTACTCGTTGAGTAGTCTCACGGCTTCGGCGGCCATGTTCTCGACCGTCATGCCGTTCTGGGCGAGCAGCTCGTTGGGGTCGTAGCGGTCGGGGAAGCCCTTGGCGATGCCGAAGGTGCGCGTGCGCAACGGCGTGCATGCCAGATAGCATGCCACGCGCTCGCCCCAGCCGCCGTCCAAGATGCCGTCCTCGAGGGTGACGACAACGCGATGCTCGGCGGCAAGGCTGTCGAGGAACTCACGGTCAAGCTCGGTTGCAAAGCGCGGGTTGACGAGCGTGGCCTCGATACCGTACTCGGCAGCCAGGTGGTTTGCCACGCGCTCGCCCAGCTCAAAGAAATCGCCGAGCGCGAGTACTGCTACGTCGCGACCCTGGCGCACCACGTTGTAGCGAACGGCGCCGTAATCGGCGTCCTCGGCAGGCGCCAAGTCGGGGCGGCTTACCAGGCCAATGCCAGGCACACGAATCGCCACGGGATGCTCGCGGTGGTCGAGCGACCAGCTCAGCATGGACAGGTATTCTTCCATGCAGGAAGGCGCCAAATAGTGCATGTTGGGAAGTCCGCCCAGCATGGAAATATCAAAGAACGAAAGATGCGTCTCGGACGTGGTGCCAAAGATCGATGCGCCAAATACCAGGATGGTCGCTGGGGCGTCGTTGAGGCACAGGTCGTGCCACAGCTCGTCGTAGGCGCGCTGCAAAAACGTGCCGTACACACCAAAAACTGGCTTGGCACCCGAGCGTGCAAGCGCGGTGGCAAAGGTCACGGCGTGCTCCTCGGCAATGCCCACATCGACGAACTGTTTGCCGGCGGCAGCGCGAAGCTCGGGTGTAAAGCCCATGATGTAGGGCGTGGCAGCCGTGATGCCCACGACCTGCGGGTCGTGCTCGATGGCGGCGCTGAGCGCCTCGCCCGTAATGTCGGCATAGGTGCGCGGCGCAGGCTCGCTCGGATGGCCCGGGCAGAGCTTGCGCCCGGTCGCCATGTCAAACGGGCCCACGTGGTGCCAGCGCTCGGGGTCGTTCTGGGCTGGTTCAAAGCCCTTGCCCTTGGCGGTGGAGACGTGCAGCACGATGGGGTGATCGATATCGCGCAGTTCCTGCAGCGCGTCGACGAGGGCTAACACATCGTTACCGGCGTCCAGATAGCGGTAGTCGAGTCCCATCGCGCGGAAAACGTTGCGCTCACAGGTGCCGTTGCTGGCGCGCAGCTCGGCCAGATTGCGATACAGGCCACCGTGGTTTTCGGCGATGGACTGGTCGTTATCGTTGACGATGATGATCAGGTTGCTGTCGAGATCGGCGGCATTGTTGAAGCCCTCAAACGCCAGGCCGCCCGAAAGCGAGCCGTCGCCAATGATGGTGATGACGTTGTACGCGTCACCCGCCAGGTCGCGAGCGTGCGCCAGGCCGCAGCCCAGGCTTACCGACGTGGAGGTGTGGCCCATGGCGAACAGGTCGTGCTCGGACTCGTCGGGATTGGCAAAGCCAGAAGCCTCACCATAACGCTCCGGATCGATATAAGTGTACGCACGCCCGGTCAGCGCCTTGTGGGCGTAGGTCTGGTGCGACACGTCAAAGACAATTTTGTCGGTGGGGGAGTTAAACACGCGATGAAGCGCAACCGTAAGCTCAACGACGCCCAGGTTGGGGGCAACGTGCCCGCCGACGGCGGCGGAGCTTTCGAGGATTGCCTGACGGATCTCGCCGCAGAGCAGCGGAAGCTCGGTGCGGTCGAGAGCCTTGACGTCCTCGGGCGTTGTCGTTTGCGTAAGCAGCATCGTTGTGGGTTACTCCATGCGAATCGAGCGCCGGCGCTCCCTCGGCCGGCACAATTGCACAAGACAGTCTCGCACATTTTGGCGTTTGATATGTGACGGCGGCGCGGTAATTCGCCAACTGGTGGGGCAAAACGTTTTGTCCGATGCCATACTAATGTGTTCCATGATGTTTTTATCGATTGTGCACAGGCCGTAGCTTGTCGCCGTGAGTCGCTGGAAGGAGACAGCATGTCTGATGTCGTTCGTGCCGAGAAAATCGCGTGCGAAGTAGACCATGCTGCCCGCCAGCTGGCCCAAACGGGCCGCTTGGGCCTGACGCGCGAGTTTATCCAGCATGGCGATGTGACGGTGTATACGCATGTGACCTCGGTGGCGCGGGCGAGCCTGTCCTTTGCCGAGCGCCTGGGCCGCGTCGGTGTCTCGGTCGACCGCGCCTCGTTGCTGCGCGGGGCTCTGCTGCACGATTACTTTCTCTATGACTGGCACGATCCCGACCCAAGCCATCGGCTGCATGGCTTTCGGCATCCGTTTTTTGCCCTGGCGCGTGCGGAGGAAGATTTTGAGCTGACGTCTCGCGAGCGGAATATTATCGTGCGGCATATGTTTCCGCTGGTGCCGGTGCCGCCGACGTGTCGTGAGGCATGGATTGTGTGCCTGGCCGATAAATGGTGTGCCCTGCGCGAGACGGTCGCCGGTCGCCTGCGGCGCAAAGACGAGACGGTCGATAGCGTGAGTAGCGAATCGAGCGAAAAGAGGAGAGGGTAGACGGTGGAAACCGCGATCGACATGGCGTTTAGCGGCGCGACGCTTGCCGCCTGTCCGCTCTCGGCACTGGTGCTCCCGTTTGCCTTCTACGGTTTTTGCGGCTGGGCATGGGAGTCGACGGTCTGCGCCATGCTCAATCACGGACGCTTCGCCAACAGTGGATTTTTGCTGGGACCGTGTTGCCCTATCTATGGTGTGGGCGGCATAGCCTGCTGGCTTTTGCTGCGCGGGATTCCGGATGCCCCGAGCCAGTTTGTCGCCGCGGCGCTTGTATGCAGCGTAATCGAGTACAGTGTGGGCCTTCTATTGGAAAAAACAACAGGCGCGCGCTTTTGGGATTACTCGCACCTGCCGTTTAATTTGCATGGACGCATCTGCCTGTACTGGGCCTGTGCGTTTGGCCTGGGTGCGCTGTGCATTTGCCGTTTAGTGGAGCCGGCATTGCTGGGGCTGCTTGGCCATCTGCCGGTGCTGATTGTGCGGCTGTCCGCCTTTATCGTCGCGGTCGCGATGATGGTCGACGCGTTGTGCTCGCTGGCGAGCTGGCGGCGTCTGTCCGATCAGCTGGAGCGCGTGCGCGCCGACCTTGCCGACCGCATCAACGAGTCGCTTGCCGATGCCTCGGACTCAATGCTCGAGCGCATTCCCGAATCGACGATTGACTCGGTGGCACAGACGCATATCCGTAGCCGTGCCGTTAACGCGTGGCTGGCCGAGCTGGGTGACGCCGCGCTCGATGCCCTGCGCGAGAAGGCTTTGATGCCGACGTTTATCTCGGATGGTGCTCGCGGCCTGGCGCTCGCTGCCCGCCGCGTGGCCGATGCCGCGCCGAACATGCCGCGTCCGTCGCTCAGTCGTCGCCTTGCCGACAAGCGCATGAGCCGTCCGGTGCCAAGCGTGTCGCTTAGCCGCCGCGACCTACGCTTCTTTAACGCCTTCCCGCGTCTGCGCATCAATCGCTACGAAGGTGTCATTCGAGCAACTAATCTCCGCGACCGAGCCCGCGAGCTGTTCCGCCATTAGCCGGGACGGGCGCGCTCACGGCTTCCTTGCTCGCGTATTTCCCGTCCGTTTCGCGTCCGTTGCCGCGCCGTTTCCAAGATTGCGGCACCGTTTCCATTCGACAACGCAGCGTTTAACAACGCCGTATCTGGTCTACACCAGTTGCCCCTCGGCCGCATTATGGGCGCCGACAACGTTCATGCGACCAAGGGAGAGCGAATGTACGATACGGGATCGACAACGTTTATGCTCATCTGCACCATGCTCGTGTTTTTAATGACACCGGGTCTGGCGTTTTTCTATGGCGGCCTGTCCAGGCGCAAAAATGTCATCAACACCATGCTCATGTGCTTTGGCGCCATTGGCCTGGTTGGTGTGCTGTGGATTGTTGCCGGCTGGTCTCTGGCCTATGGCGGCGACGGTTCGAGTCCGTTTATTGGAGGCCTTGACCAGCTGCTGTGCCTGCCGGTGCTCAACCAGGTGCTGCAGGCGGCCGAGGGCAACGCCGCGGACGGCGCCGCCTACCCCCAGATCATCAACATCGCCTTCCAGATGGCATTTGCCATGATCACGGCTGCTATCGTCACGGGCAGCCTGGCCGGCCGCGTCAAGTTTGGTGCCATGACGTCCTTCCTGGGCATTTGGCTGCTTGTGGTCTATGCGCCGCTTGCCCACATGGTTTGGGGCGGCGATGGCTCCTTTATCGGTGACATTATCGGCGCACTCGACTTTGCCGGCGGCGACGTGGTGCACATTTCGTCGGGTCTCACGGGTCTGATTCTCTGTTTAATGCTCGGCCGTCGTCGCGGCTTTGGCATGGTGAGCTACCGTCCGCATAACGTGCCGTTTGTGGCGCTGGGCGCCGGTCTGCTTTGGTTTGGCTGGTTTGGCTTTAACGGCGGCAGCGAGTCTAAGGCCGATGCCGCGGCGGCACTCGCCATCCTCAACACTGTGACGGCCAGCGCGGCGGGCATGGTCTCGTGGCTTGCCGTCGAGCGCGTGCACACCGGTCGCCCCACGCTGGTGGGCGCCAGCACCGGTCTGGTTGCGGGCCTTGTGGTGGTCACGCCGGGTGCGGGCTTTGTCGAGCCGTGGGCGGCGCTGGTCATGGGCCTGATCGTCTCGCCTGTCTGCTACCTGGCCATCAGCCATCTTAAGACCAAGTTTGGCTACGACGATGCGCTCGACGCGTTCGGCTGCCACGGCATCGGTGGCATCCTGGGCGGCGTGCTCACGGGGCTGTTCTGCGTGCCGGAGCTCTCGTGGACCGGTAAGGGCGGCCTGTTCTACACGGGCGATGTCTCGCTGCTCATCTCGCAGATTTTGGGCATTGTGGTGACGGTCGCTATTGTACTGGTGCTCGACTTGGTGATCGCCGCGGTGGTCAAGGCGCTGTTCCACGGCAGCCTGCGCGTGGACGAGGCCGACGAGGCGCTGGGCTTGGATGCGAGTCAGCACGGAGAGAGCGCATATCCTTCGTTCTCCGGACTCGATTAGCAGCTTCCCCAAGCACCGCACCTTGCCGCTCAATCGTCGCTCACGTACTTAAGTACGCTTCGCTCCTCTTTCACGGCAATCTGCGGCACTTGGGAAACCTGCTAAGACCAGTCAGTTGAACTTTTTGATCTCTGAGGTTGGTTTGCGGCATTTGGAAAACCCGTGCCACATGAATGAGAAATTCATTTCTTTATTAAAGAGAGGAATTCACTATGAAGAAGATTACGGCGATTGTTCGTGCCGAGAAGCTTGAGGTTCTCAAAGACGCGCTGTTTGCTGCCGATGTTCGTGGCATGACTATCAACCAGGTGCAGGGCTGCGGTGCGCAACATGGCTGGAAGGAATACGTGCGCGGCAACGAGTTGCTCGTCAACACGATTCCCAAGGTACAGTTCACCCTTATCTGTGCCGATGAGCATGTTGACGGCATTGTCGACATCATCTGCAACGCCGCCCGCACCGGTGCCGTCGGTGACGGCAAGATTTGGGTCGAGCCGGTCGAAGAAGTCATCCGCATCCGTACCGGCGAGCACGGCCCCGCCGCGGTGTAGGATCGACCACCTGTCATCCGCAACGTTAAAATGCTGCAATGAGGCACAAGACTTGCGTTGCGGATGGACGGATTATGGGTCGTAATAAATATCCCGAGGAGACGGTCGCGAAGATTCTCGACGCGGCGCTGGAGCTATTCTGCGCACAGGGTTATGAGGGGACGAGCATTCAAGATATCGTCGACCGCCTCGATGGCATGACCAAGGGTGCTATCTATCATCACTTTAAGAGTAAAGAAGAGATTTTCAACGCCGCATTTGATCGGGCAATGGCTCCGATTGTTGAGCGCCGCCGCGCGACACTCGGTGCTGGCAATATGACGGGAGCCCAAAAGCTCAAACGACTTTATGCGCCCGAGTCCGTCGTTCCGCAAATCGATCTATGGGCTCGCATGCATCCTGCGGCAGATCCGGTAAAAAGCTCGCGGCTGCTGGCGATGCAGTACCAAGGTTCGTTTGACGAGTCGGCCGATGGCTATCTCCTGCCAGTGATCGAGGAGGGCATCGCCGACGGCTCCATTGCGTGTGCATGCCCACGCGAAGCGGCGGAGGCGGTATCGTTGTTGGCGAATCTTTGGCTGTTGCCGCTGTTCCGTCCGCTTGAGAACAAGGGTCGAATGCTCGCTCGCGCGCAATGTTTGGCGCAGATGGCGGCCGCGGTGGGGCTCGATTTGGGTAATGAAGTGCTCCAGACAACGGCTCAGATATGGGACGTATGGAACCGTGCTGGGTGGTAATATAGATACTGACGGTATGTAATTGATTTGTAAGGGTAGCCACGGCTGCCCTTTTCAAGTCATTAAATACATACTAATGGTATGTATAGGGGGCAGGCTTATGGCTGGAATGCGGAGGAGTAGCGTCTCGTTGACGCAAAAAACAGTGCAATCTATCAGGCTTTTCGGTCTTCTTGTTGCACAGCTGTGCGCGTATTCGATGTTGTCGGCACTGTGCTTTGCGTGCCCGCTTTACTTGTTCGACTGCAGCGGCTCATCAACGTTATATGGTGCCGTCGCGGCGATAGCGTTCGTGCCGGGCGTGCTTGCGACTCCGGCTGGCGGAATCTTGGCGGATCGCGGAAGTCATCGCGGGGCCCTTGTGGTGCTCGGCATTGTTCTGATGGCTGCATCACTGTTGTTTATCCCCATGAAGCGTTCGCTGCCTCTTGCCGTTGTCGTGGTAGCAATGCTTTGCGTCCAATATGGCATCCAATCGCTGCTGAAACCGATGCTTCAAATTGAGACGGTGCGCATGACGGGCCCAGAAAAGGTTGAGCGTGCCACTGCGTTGGTCTCGCAGATAACCATGGCGAGCAATATCTTGGGGCCTGTAGTCGGGACGGCAGTCTATGGGTGCTTTGGTATCGATGCTCTATGCGAAACCGCGGCGTTGACGTTTGCGATGTCAGCCCTACTGTTCGGGGGCGCACTCAAGCAAAATGCCTCATCTGGAATGACAGGGGACAGTACGACTTGCTCGACATGCCGAAGCGATTTTCGGGAGTCGATTCGGTACCTGTTTCAAAACGCATCATTGCTCGTTGTGTTTTTGCTTGCGGCTATTTTGAACCTTGCGTTAGTTGGGTTAACGATTGGTGCTCCCGTTATTGTTGCAAAGCATCTCGGGATGCAATCATCCTTTGTTGGGATTATTGAGGTGGCTATGGGCTTAGGCGGTCTTGTCGGCAGTGGTTTGGTCGGTATTTGGCCGCATCGTTTTTCCTTCAAGGGCATATGTCGATATGTTGCGATGATTTGTTTTGGAGTCGTACCGATTATTGTCACGCTACTGAGCGGTCCTGATGAATTAGCGTTTGCCGCGCTTGCGGCCGGCTCGGCATGGGTCATGGCGTGGGCAAGCATTGCATCGGTCGAAATTGTTTCATTTGTTCAGCGGTCAGCGCCAAAGGAACTCTGCGGAAAAGTGCTGGCACTCGTTTATATGATGCTTTCCTGTGCAACGCCTATTGGCCAATTGGTTTACGGGCTCGCATATGATCGATGGACACCGGCGATTGTATTCGCAGGCATGTTTGCGGTGCTGACGTTGACGACGGCGCTGTTTTATCGGCTGAAAAGTCGCTTATGGCGAATGTCTTAAGGCGCTGGGGCACCGTGAATTTGTGGAGGCAGTGGCGCGTCGCGCCGTGACGGCATTGTTTGGGCATGCCTCTCCTTCGTCTACAATATCGTGCAGACGAAGGAGAGGCATGCCCATGATCAAGATGTTCGCGAGTGATTTAGACGGAACGCTGCTGAACGCCCTGCACGAAGCGGATGGGACCATCCGCCGTGCCATTCGCGAGCTGACCGAGGCTGGCCTGCATGTGGTTCCCGCGACCGGACGCTCGACGCTGCCGATCGGCGAACATGGCTTTACGGGCCTGGCGCTTGACGCCTGCTGCTCTAACGGCTCCATTGTGCGCGACAGTCATGGCGAGGTGCTCAAGACCTGGACCATCGACCCGCAGGTTACCGAGGAGTTGCTCAAGGCGTTCCCGGACATTTGCTTCGACTGCTCCACGCCCGACGGCATGTTCTCGAGCGGTTCGTTCGAGATGCATCAGGCGGGCTTTAAAAAGGACAGTCCTATCAAGCGCATCGTGATGCGCGGCATGCGCGCGCGTGGCGGCTATCACGAGGAACAGTATTTCGACCAGTCGATCGGCGACATCCTGCGCCACGATGTGTGCAAGATCAACTGCCGCGTGACCTCGCCCGAGCTGGAGCGTGACCTTAAGGCGTATCTGGCCGAGCGCTCAAACCGCGTGGTCAACGCGCCGTTCGATCCGGTGATGTTCGAGATCACGGATGTGGCGTGCAACAAGGGCGAGAGTGTGGCCTGGCTGGCGGGTTACTACGGTATTGCCGAGGACGAGGTCGCGGTCTACGGCGACGGCGGCAACGACATCGCCATGCTCAAGCGCTTCCGTCACAGCTACGCGACCAAAAACGCAAGCGATGCCGCTAAGGCCGCCGCTAGTGCGACCATCGGCAGCTGCATGGTCCACGCCGTCCCCAAACACATGCTTGCCACCATGCACAAGCAAAACTTTCGCACCATCATCGAATAATGTGACAAAGGGACTGTCCCTTTGTCACAGGTGACGCTGGTCTCTTTAAATACGAACAAACATTCGCATATCTAACTGCGCTTTGATAGAATTGATACTGTTGGCGGCAGTTCCATGTGCCGGGCAACGCCCTCCATCTGATGGGAGGTGATGCCCATGACCGATCTGATTGATTTCGTGAGACTTCTGACCGCTTTGGTCTCGTTCTCCACGGCACTCGTCGGGCTTTCCGAGGCACTCAAGCAGCGTTCGAAGCGCAACAGAAGGGGTCGCCGCCGCTAAGGCGTTGACCCCCTAATGCAAACAACGGCGCTGCCCAGCTTTCCAGAACTTGGGCTGCCGTCGACACTATTCTACCCACGAATGACATTTTGAACAATCGGCAATGCCGCTCCAGACGATATGAGCAGGACATAAAAACATTGAGAGCCCCTGCTGCATGAAAGACC
>CAUAJK010000007.1:0-61516 GCA_958429345.1 uncultured Collinsella sp.
GCGGGTGGTTTCTGATGCGGCGCGCTGCGCGCCCCGCACAGGCTAAAGCCCGTAACGAAAGGGCGCTGACCTTCTGGTCGCGCCCTTGAAGTTGAACGTCAGATTGTCCAAATGCGGCCCGCGCAGCGTCGGCCGGTTACGGCGTTTGGTAAAACGCCGTAACTACTCCCGTGCTCCGTACTGCTCGTAGTAGGCGTCGATGGCGGCCTTGAGCTCGTCGTCGATGACGATCTTGCCGTCGATCTCGTGGTTGTAGAGGGTCTCGACGACCTCGGCCATGGAAACGATGCTCGCGACGGGGAAGCCGTACTTGGCCTCGATCTCCTTCTGCGCGGTGGTCACGCCACCCTTGCCGACCTCCATGCGGTTGAGGGACACGATCAGGCCCTTGATCTCGACATCGGCAGCAGCCTTGACCTTGGGATAGGTCTCGTCGATGGACTTGCCGCTGGTGGTAACGTCCTCGACCATGACCACACGGTCGCCGTCCTTGGGCTCATAACCCAGCAGGTTGCCCTTATCGGCACCGTGGTCCTTGGCCTCCTTGCGGTCGCAGCAGTACTTGACCTCCTTGCCGTACAGCTCGTGGTAGGCAATTGCGGTCACGACGGCCAGCGGAATACCCTTGTAGGCCGGTCCAAACAGCACATCAAAGTCGTCGCCAAAGTTATCGTGGATGGCCTGGGCGTAATACTCGCCCAGCTTCTTGAGCTGATAGCCCGTCACGTAAGCGCCGGCGTTCATAAAGAACGGGGACTGACGGCCGCTCTTGAGCGTAAAGCTGCCGAACTTAAGGACGTCGGACTCGACCATAAACTTGATGAACTCTTGCTTGTAAGCCTCCATGCGGGCTCCTCTCGTAATCGCGTACGTGCCTTCCAGTTTAGCGCAGGCGAAGCGTCGATGCGGGCGCGCTTTGGGGCCACGGCATTCTGTAAAGGCTTTGTCAGGGGGAATGGTTTTCCGAACAATGGGGTTGACATGTCAAACCCCCTCATCAAGAATACGGGCGGATTAAAAAGGGGTACGAGATACCCAAAGTGCGCTGCGCTCAGCCTTTAGGAGGTGTGCCATGGAAGGCAGTCCTAGTCGAAAAACCTGCATGTCGCCCTCGGCACGCCGCGAGGACTCCGCACACGCATAAACGCCACCGGCAGATCGCCAAAACCACCGCAAAGGCGCGCTGCACCCTTTGTGGGCTCAAGAGCTTGACGTGAGCGACATCTAGGTTTTTTGAAGCAAATACGACACGTACGCTAACTCCCCTCAACAAGGAGGACCCTATGCTGATGCTCAAAACCGTCACGGTACTCGAAGCCATCTCCAAGCGCCGCCGCACGGCGCGCCCTGCCGCTCATACCGGCCTGTCCAAGAACACCATATTCGCCGCCACCCATAGTGCCGAGGACGCCCTCGTACTGCTTGACGCCACGGCAAACGGCCTCACCGTCGAGCAGACAACTGAGCGCCTGAACGCCGTCGGCCCCAACACCATCGAGGCAACGACCAAAACGCTCGCCCGCCGCATCGCCGACGCGTTCATCAATCCCTTCGCCGGCATCCTCGCCGCGCTCGCACTGGTCTCGCTCTACATCGACGTGCTCGCCGTGCCCGAACCGCAGCGCGACCCCTCCACGGTCATCGTCATCGGCATCATGCTGCTGGTATCGGGCGGCATGAAGTTTATCCAGGAAGCCCGCAGCGGCAATGCGGCAGAGGCCCTCAAGGACCTGGTCTCCAACACTTGCACCGCCCTGCGCGACGGCGAGCGCATCGAGATCCCCTTCGACGAGCTCGTCCCCGGCGATGTAATCCGCCTCTCTGCCGGCGATATGGTGCCGGCAGACGCCCGCATCATCACCGCGCGCGACCTGTTTGTAATCGAGTCCGCACTCACCGGCGAGAGCGAGGCCGTCGAGAAGACCGCCGCCGTCACTGTCGTCGAGGGTGCCGACGGCTCCGCATTGCCGCTCTCCGCCTGCAAGAACATCGTCTTTACCGGCACCTCCGTGCAAAACGGCGCCGCCATGGCGCTTGTCGTTGCCACCGGCTCGGACACCTACCTGGGCGGCATCGCCAAGATGCTCAACGGGCGCGGCGAAAAGAGCGCGTTTGACCGCGGCGTCTCGAGCGTCTCCATGTTGCTGGTGCGCCTGATGCTCGTTATGGCGCCGGCCGTCTTTGCCATCAACGCCGCCACCAAGGGCAACGTCATCGACGCGCTGCTGTTCGCCACGAGTGTGGCCGTGGGCATCACGCCGCAGATGCTTCCCGTCATCGTGACCACGAGCCTGTCGCAGGGCGCCAAGGACCTCGCCCGTCGCCAGGTTATCGTCAAGGAGCTGCCGGCGATTCAAAACCTCGGAGCGATGGACGTCCTGTGCTGCGACAAGACCGGCACCCTCACCGAAGACCGCATCGTGCTCGAGCGCTACCTCAACACCGATGGCAACGAGGACGCGCGCGTGCTGCGCCATGCGTTTTTGAATAGCTTCTTCCAGACCGGCCTCAAAAACCTTATCGACCTGGCCGTAATCGACCGTGCCGATGTGACGCCCTCGACCGTCGTGCCCGATTCTATGCTGGGCCAGAGTCTGCGCACCCGCTATACCAAGGTCGACGAGGTTCCCTTCGATTTCTCGCGCCGTCGCCTGAGCGTAGTTGTCGCCGACGCCCAAGGCAAAACCCAGATGGTTACCAAGGGCGCTGCCGAGGAAATGCTCGAGATCTGCTCCTTTGTCGAAATCGATGGCATCGCTCAGCCGCTCACCGACGAGAAGCTCGCCCAGATTCGCAAGCAGATCGTCGGACTTAACGCTGAGGGCCTACGCGTAATTGCCGTGGCGCAGAAGACCAATCCGCGCTGCGTGGGCGAGTTTGGCATCGCCGACGAGTGCGACATGGTGCTGATGGGCTTTTTGGCCTTCCTCGATCCGCCCAAAGCAAGTGCCGCGGGCGCCGTCGCCACCCTCGAGGCCAAGGGCGTGGCGGTCAAGGTCCTAACCGGCGACAACGACCGCGTCGCTGCCACCGTCTGCGAGCAGATTGGTATCGATGCGAGCAACGTCTTGCTCGGCTCCGAGATCGATGCGCTCGATGACGCCGAACTTGCCGAGCGCGCCGAGAAAACCCACCTCTTCGCCAAGCTCTCGCCGCTGCAGAAGGCGCGCCTGGTACGTGTCATGCGCGAGATGCTCGGCCACACCGTGGGCTTTATGGGCGACGGCATCAACGACGCCGCCGCCATGCGTGCGAGCGATTGCGGCATCTCGGTCGATTCGGCCGTCGATATTGCCAAGGAATCCGCCGATATCATCTTGCTTCAGAAGGACCTGGGCGTGCTCGAGCGCGGCATCATCGAAGGCCGCCGCACTTACGGCAACCTGCTCAAGTACCTCAAGACCACGGTGAGCTCCAACTTTGGCAATGTGCTGTCCGTGACCGTCGCGAGCCTGTTCTTGCCGTTTTTGCCCATGAGCGCCCTGCAGCTGGTACTGCTGTCGCTGGTCTACGAGATCGTGTGCATCGCACTGCCGTGGGACACCGTCGATGACGCCTGGACTGCCCGCCCGCGTGCCTGGGACGCCGCATCCATCAAGGGCTTTATGCTCGAGCTGGGCCCCGTGAGCTCGCTGTTTGACATCGTGACCCTCGCCGCGCTCTTCTTTGTCGTGTGCCCCGCCGCCGTGGACGCAAGCTGGTCCGAGCTTGCCGCCGCGGGCGACGTCGCGGGTATGGCGACCTTTGCTGCGCTCTTCCAGAGCGGCTGGTTTGTCGAGTCCATGTGGTCGCAGACACTCGTGGTCCACATGTTGCGCTCCCCGCATCTGCCGAGCCCGCGCGACCACGCCGCGCCCGCATTGTGCGTTCTTACCGTGCTGGGCCTGGCGCTCGTCACCTGGCTGCCGGCAAGCCCCATCGCCGATGCGCTCGGCCTCATGCCGCTGCCCACGAGCTTTTTTGGGCTGCTCATTGGCATCGTTACCGCCTATATCGCGCTCACCCAGCTGGCGAAGCGCCGCTACATTGCCCGCCACGGCGAGCTGCTGTAGCAAGTAGACGGAAAACACCCTGCCAGCTGCCGTTGCCACTACCACAGCTGCCAACGCCGCTGCCGTTGCCTCTGCCGCCGCCGCAGTCTATTCCCCCAGCAGTTGCGGTGAAATAGTTCCTGTTTAAAGCCCCGTGACTTTAATTTAGGGACTATTCCACCGCGACTTATTGGGAGATTAGCTAGTCCTTGGGTGTCCAGGACCAGAAGAAGTTGATGAGGGCCACGCGCGAGGCGGTACCGGCCTTTTTGTTGATCGAGGAAATGTGGCGATAGAGCGTGGAGCGCGAAAGGAAAAGCGTTGTGGCGATGTCCTGAACGCTCTGGTCCGAAACGACCAAGGCCTCAAGAATATCGCGCTCGCGCCCTGTAAGCCCAAAGGTGGCGACGAAGGCATCAAGGCGCTCATCGGGCGTGAGCTCCGCTGCCTCCACGGGTGCGGGATCAGAACATGCGGGCGCAAGATCCCCATCAAGATCATCGGTGGCAAGCGGCAGGCCGTCCTGCATCACGACATCATCGGCCCGTTGACCCAACTGCCCCAGCAGCGTAATCACAATACCCACAAACATCACGAGCGCCGCGCCGACTGCAGCCAGCACGTTTTGACTCGAGATGATCGCCACCGCCGGCGCCGTCACGAGCATCGAGCACACGTTGTTGACGACGCGACCCATGCACGGCCAAAAATATGACCAGCGCGCATAGAGCGAGATGGCGGCGAATTTTGTGGTAAAGAACACCACGAAAAAGCCCGAACCCAGATAAAAGATGATCGTGGCAGCAAGCTCGTTGCCGCCATTGCCGTCGACGATGAGCACAAAGAACGAAAGCGTGGACAACATGGCGGCGCATGTCATGCCGATATTCATATACGAACGGCCGTGCAGGTCAAATAGGACGCCGGCGGCCAACGAGCTCACGACAAGCAGCAGGCGCGGCCAATCGCCCAAATCGACGGCTCCGGTAGCATGCAGGGTTGTGAGACCCGCGTTGAGAGCGGCGAATACGCCGGAAAGACACGCTGTCGCCACGGTCAAGCGAGCTACGGCGCGGCGGAATGCCGCCTTTGCCTCGGGATCGTCTTGCCACTTGGCACCATATTCCAAAGCATCTACCGAAAGCCCGGCAGCACTGGGTTCAAAGTTGGGATCGGACTCGTCGCGCAGCTTGGCGCGCCGGGCACCGTGGAGCAACGCCACCTGCGCGATCGCACAGACAACCAGAACAGCCTGCTGAGGAATGCCAGCAGGCATCACCATGTGGTTGAGGACCTGCACCAGAACGCCCATGGCGTAAGAAAATGCGGCGGCGCGCGCCAAGCAGGGCGTCCGCGCAAAGCGCCGCGCAAAGTTTGCGTGAGCAGTCGATCCGCAGTAGCCCAGTGCACAGCACGCCACCAAACCGCCGACAATTATTACCTCAACCTGAACCGCCATAATCAACAGCAGCAATGCCGCCACCAGCAAAACGCCCGTGACGTCACTCGTTGCGTCGATGGCATGGGGACGGTGATAATACAGAATGGGACGCACAAAAAAGCCAATCACGCTCGCGCCGAGGACAAGGCTCTCATAAATAACGACCTCGTTCGGAGACACGAACTCGGCCATGCGCACATCAAAGAGATACTCGCACGCCAAAAACGTGAAGGAGAACAGCGCCAGGCATATAATCTCCCGAATGCCCCGACGCAGATATGCGGTTGCGTCTCCCGTACCCCTCATGGATACCCCCCCCCGCCACTCAAATGTCTGTAAATCTATTCTATTAGAGAACCAGTCCTAATACCGAAACCAGGCTCGAAATGCTGCAAATTAGACCCCAGCCGTTCACATCACGCCGCGATTTTGAGCCGCATGGCCCAGAAGGGGCACGCGCGACCTCTGGCTCGGCAAGGAGTGCCTCCAACTGCCACTCATTTAAGTACGTCCCCAATGAGTGGTCAAAAATGGGCCATGTGTCCCAGTTGTGGAGACTCGTTGAGCCGTCTGGGTATCGTGAAAGATCGCGCGCTCGCCCATCATCAAAAGTGACACACGCTACCAGTTGATGGGAGGCAGCCATGGGCTTCTTTGACAAGATGTTCGAGAAGAAAGAGTGCGCGATTTGCGGTACCGAGCTGGGACTTTTGGGGAAGACCAAGATCAACGAAGGCTACCTGTGCAAAGAGTGCGCCGGCAAACTCTCCCCCTACTTTCACGGCTATCGCTCCAGCACCGCGGACGATATCCGCGAGCAACTCGCCTACCGCGAGGCCAACGCCGAGCGCCTGGCCTCATTCAACCCCACGCGCACGCTCTCTGCCGGGCGCGCCAATATTATGCTCGATGAGGACGCGGGCCTGCTGATCATCACTTCGCAGAGCCGCTGGCGCGACGTCAATCCCGACATCATCGAGTTCTCACAGGTACTCGGCTGCGATATGGATATCGACGAGCATCGCACCGAAATTTATCGCGAGACCAAGGACGGCGAGCGCGAGAGCTACAACCCGCCGCGCTACGACCTGGATTACGACTTTAATCTGACCATCCACGTCAACACGCCGTACTTTACCGAGATCAACCTACGCGTAAACGACTCCACCATCGATCAGCGCGGCTCCATCGAATACCGCGAGGCCAAGCGCCAGGCAACCGAGGTCCGCGACGCGCTGGTGCAGCTGCGCCAGGAGACGCGCGACAGCGTCGTGGCCGCCAAGGCCCCCAAGACCGCGGTCACCTGCCCCTTCTGCGGAGCCACCACCATTCCCGATGCCAGCGGGCGCTGCGAATACTGCGGCGGCGCCATCGGCGCATAGTCTCCGGCACGGAAAGGACCGATCATGGCCTTCGAGAGCGTTAACTATCAGTGCCCTGCCTGCGGTGGCCCCTTGCATTTTGCAAGCGCCGAGCAAAAGCTCGTCTGCGACTACTGTGACTCGCGCTTTGAAGTCGAAGAAGTCGAGGCCCTCTATCGCGAGCGCCAGGACAAGGCCGACGCCAAAGCCGATGCGGCAGCCGCAACGCCCAAGCCCGTCGCCGACGACGCGGTGCAGGAGCTCGCCCAAAACGCCGGCTACATCTGCTCGTCATGCGGCGCCGAGCTCGTGTCCGACGGCACCGTCGCCGTCACCACCTGCCCGTACTGCGGCAACTCCGCCGTGGCGCCCGGTCAGCTCTCGGGCGACTTCTCGCCCGACCTAGTGATTCCGTTTAAGCTCGGGCGCGATGACGTCACGGCCGCACTCAAGGAACACTACAAGGGCAAGATCTTGCTGCCCAAGAGCTTTATCACCGGCAACCACATCGACGAGGTCCAAGGTGTCTACGTGCCGTTTTGGCTCTACGGCGCCCGCGTTGACGGCGAAGTGTACTTTGACGCGACCAACGAGACCGTGACCGAGGAATCCGACCGCACCGTCACGACCACCGACCACTACGATGCCTATCGCAAGGGCAATATCTCGTTTAAGCGCGTGCCCGTCGACGGATCGTCCAAGATGCCCGACGGCCACATGGATGCCATCGAGCCGTTTGACTACGACGCGCTGCGCCCGTTCTCGGTCGCATATATGCCCGGCTACATCGCCAACCGTTACGACGAGGACTGCGAGACCTGCAAGGCGCGCGCCGAACGCCGTATGGAAGAAAGCACAATCTCGGCCCTGCGCGAGACCGTCGTCGACGAATACGACGATGCCACGGTCGAAAGCAAGCAGCTCGACTACACCTGGGAAGACAGCGACTACGCCCTGTTCCCCGTCTGGATGCTCTCCACCTCGTGGAACGGCAAGAGCTACCTGTTTGCCATGAACGGCCAGACCGGCCGCTTGGTCGGCGAGCTCCCCTGCTCCAAGCCCAAGCTCGCCATCGCCTCGGTGCTGTTCTTCGTGATCGGATTTATCCTCTCCCAGATTCTCTTTATGGGGGAATACGCCTTCGATCCGGATTACCTCACCTTTGATATCGAGGGCATCCTCATCAACGTCATCGCGCCGTTGATCATCGTGATTATCGGAGACGTGCTACTGGTAGGCCAGCTCAAGACGGCCAACGAAGCAACCCATGCCGATGAGTATTGTGGCGAGCTCGACCTGACCGAGAAGCACGACACCTTCAGCCACACCGAGACCACCGTTGTCATGAAGGACAACAAGGACGATTAGCCATTCTGACCGATACCACCCGGCCTTTGACGAGAAAGGAAGATCACCATGGGACTCTTGAAAGCTGGATTGGGAGCTGCCGGCGGCGTCATGGCCGACCAGTGGAAGGAATTTATCTACTGCGAATCGATGCCTGCTGACGTCTTAGCCTGCAAGGGCAGCAAACGTACCGGTGGCCGCAGCTCCAACACGCGCGGCGAGGACAACGTCATCTCCAACGGCTCGGTCATCGCCGTCAACGACGGCCAGGGCATGCTCGTGGTGCAAAACGGCAAGATCATCGAAGTCGCGCTGGAGCCCGGTGAGTTCGTCTTCGATACCGGCAGCGAGCCGAGCGTCTTTAGCGGCAACCTGGGCGATTCCATCAAGGAGACCTTCGCCAATATCGGCAGCCGCTTTACCTTTGGCGGCGACGCGGGCAAGGACCAGCGCGTCTACTTCATCAACACCAAGGAGATCATCGGCAACAAGTACGGCACCGCCTCGCCCGTGCCCTTCCGCGTGGTCGATAACAACATTGGTCTGGACGTCGACATCTCCGTGCGCTGCAACGGCGAGTATTCGTACCGCATCACCAACCCGCTGCTGTTCTACACCAACGTATGCGGCAACGTGACCGATAGCTACACGCGCGACAAGATCGACAGCCAGCTTAAGTCCGAGCTGCTCACCGCCCTGCAGCCCGCCTTTGCCAAGATCTCGGAGATGGGCATCCGCTACAGTGCCATCCCCGGCCACACCACCGAGCTCGCCCGCGCGCTCAACGAGGTCCTCTCGGCCGACTGGCGCGACCTGCGTGGTGTCGAGATCGTGAGCTTTGGCGTTAACTCCATCGCCGCCTCGCAAGAGGACGAGCAGATGATCAAGGACCTGCAGAAGGCCGCGGTCATGCGCGATCCCACCATGGCAGCAGCCAACATCGCCAGCGCCCAGAGCGACGCGATGCGCGCGGCGGCCGCCAACCCCAACGGCGCGATGGCCGGCTTTATGGGCATGGGCATGGCAGGTGGCATGGGCGGCATGAATGCCAGCCAGCTGTTCGCCGCCGGCCAGGCACAGCAGCAGGCCGCCCCGCAGCCGGCTCCGGCGCCCGCCCCCGCACCGGCCCCCGCCGCCGCACCCGCGGCCGGCACGTGGACCTGCAGCTGCGGTGCCACCAACACCGGCAAGTTCTGCTCCGAGTGCGGCAGTCCCGCGCCCGCCCCCGCACCGGCCAAGTGGTTCTGCCCCAACTGCGGTAGCGAAAACGGCGGCAAGTTCTGCAGCAACTGCGGAACGCCCAGGCCCTAGCGCCCCTAACTGGTAATGAGCGGGGGATCCGCCACCCCCGCATTTGCTTCTATGGGTTTCGTTCGATAAAGGAGGACACCATGAAGACAACGTTCAAAAAGTCCGTACTCGCATTTCTGACATGCGTCCTGGCGCTCGCCTTTGCCCTGACGGGCTGCAGCGGCGGCGGCAAAGACCCCAAGGCCAACTTCGTCGGCAGCTGGCAGTACTCGGGTGGAACCTTGGACGGCGAAGAGCTCACCGATGAGTACATGGATATGCTCAAGGAGTGGGGCCTCAACTGCATCCTGATCCTCGACGAAGACGGCACGGGCGTCCTCGACATGTTCCTTGAGGTCGCCGACCTGAAATGGGAGGCCAAGGACGCCACCACCGTAACGATTACCGCCGAAGATGAGTCGCACGACCTGAAGCTCAAGGACGACAAGCTCGTCCTCGAGGTGGAAGGCGACAAGCTTATCTTTACGAAGTCCGACAAGGATCTGTCCGGTACGGTGAAGAAGGATCGCGAGAACGCCGAGAAGGAAGAAGAGATCGATGAGGCCGTCGAAGACGACGACGTCCAGAGCATCGAAATCTCCCCCGCCGTCACCGTCGCCGATGACGACCTGTGCACCATCACCATCACCGAGAAGTTCAAGGACGACTGGGGCGACATCGGCTTTGTCGTCAACATCACCAACAAGAGCGACAAGGACCTGACCTTCTACGCTCCTTCTGGCAAGACCAACGTCAACGGCACCATGAAGGAACCCTGGTTCTCGGCTCACCTGATGCCCGGCACCAACGCCACCGAGGAATTCACGTTCTCGAGCGGCGAGCTTGACAGCCTTGACGACCTCGTCAATACGACCATCGGCATCGACGCCTACCTGACCGATTCCTATGAGGACGTCGCCTCCTACACCGCGACCATCGCGTAGCGACACGTAACATCAGCCGCGGATTGGCGGACACATCCGCGCACTTGCCAGGCGGGGCCGCAGGAGTTGATCCTGCGGCCCCGCCGCTTTATGCCGATGCGTAACGAGCGCTAGCGCTCCATGTTGGGAACGATGCTGCCCTCCGTTACTGCGCGCACGGCCAAGCGCATGATGTTGTCGTAGCCGGTCTTATTGAGAATCTCCGAGATGCGGCGTTTGATGGTGCCCTCGCTCATAAACAGCTCGGCCGCGATCTCGCGGCGGCTCTTACCCTCGCAGGCAAGGCGCAAGATCGACAGCTCGACATCGTCGAGGGCCGCCGTGCCCGAGAAGATGCTCTCGGGCGGCTTGGGAAACGTGCAGTAACCCGCCAGCGTGGAGCGCATCACGGCGAATAGCTCGTCGATACCGACGTTCTTGTACACAAAGCTGTCGACGCCCGCCTCGCGCGCCTGGTCCACAAAGGTGATTTCGGGCATACCCGTCATGATAATGACGCGGCACTCGGGCAGTTGTTCTTTGATGCGCGCCGCCGCCACGATGCCGTTGGAATCATGCTCGGTACATACGTCCATCAGTATCATGTCCGGGCGCTCCTTGAGCGCGACACCCAAGGCCTCGGAAGCATCGGCAATGGCGGAAACAACGGTCATATCGGGCTGGTCGCCAACGGAGCGCGCCAGGCTCTCGCGCAGGATGGCCTGGTCTTCGACTATAAGGACGCGGATCATGAACTTCTCCTTTGGACCGTGGCGTTGGAGGCGAGCGGGATGGACACCGTAAGCGTGAAGGGCGGGGCGGTGTGGACTTCCAGGCTGCCGCCCAGATTTTGTGCGACATGCCTCATACCTGGGATACCCGTTCCCTCGCGATACGATACGGGTGCAGGCGCGCCGTCGTTAGAAACGGTCATCCGCGCAACAGCACCGTCTTCCGACGTCTCCTGCCACAGACGCACGTGGACCCGATGCGCCTGTGCATGCTTGGTGGCATTGGTCGAGGCCTCGCGGATAATCTGCAAAAATGCGGCGGCGACACGCGCGTCCTCAGGCAGCGCGCCCTCAACATCGATCTGCACACTCACCAGGCCAAAGGCATGGACGATATCTCCCAGTTGCTCTGCCGGTTCGGTGTCGCCCCCGCTGCGCAGATCGGCAGCAATTGAGCGCAGCAGCGGGTCGATCTGCTCGAGTGACTCGTCATCCAGGCGCCCCTCCTCCAGATAACGATGGAGGATGGACAGGCGCTGCCCGATCACATCGTGCACGCGAGCGCGCATACGCAAATAGGCCGCATTGTCAGCAACTTTTTTGACTTCTTCGATCTGGGCTTGGAGCTCTTGGCCCGCAAGCTCAAGCAGGTGGTTGGCTTGCGCCAGGCGATCATGAGCATGCGCATACTCTGTTACATCCAGACCGATAATGCGCTCGAAGAGGCGGCCCGAAACCATAACGTCATCGTGCACAAACAAGCGAATCTCGGCGGGAGAAACCTCGACCACCGCCCGCGCCTCACCAAAGCGGTCCAGATTAATCCGCACGCGGTTCTGGCTGCTTTCGGGCATTTGCATGCTGAGTTTGCGCAGGTCGTTCCATGTACCGCTCATATCGCCTAGATCGGTGGGCATATGAAGCTCCACCAGGTTTTTTCGCATGCAGCGGTTCATGAGCAGCGGACGGCCCCTCGGGTCCAGATACAGGATGCCCGCGGGAATCACGTTGATGGTTTCAATCGTCGAGAACGCGGTGATATCCTCCTGGCGGTTACGGACGTCCATCAAGAGCGCCGCGATGGAACGGAACAGGAAAAACGCTCCCTCCGCGATAAGGACAACGGTCCACGCCGAGCCCATGGCAAAAACCACCGGTGGTGTAACGGCGATAACGAGCAACAGTTCGGCCAGCATGACGAGGCGACGATAGTGCACCATAAGTACCACGCCATAGGCAAAGATTGCGGCATTGAGCCACAACGCTCCGCCCATTGCCTTGGCGCAAACGTCAAGCGGCGCCACCAGATACGAGCCAGATGACGCGAACAAGATGAGCGCCGAAATAACTAGGTGAAGCACAAGGCTCGCCTCGTAGGCACAAATCACCTTACGGTTATAGGACGAGCGGCGCGATGCGATGAGCGGGACGTGGATCGTCTGCAGACACGCAGCCAGGGCAAAGACAACATCGAGCGCAACGATTTGGGGAAGAATGAGCGAAATCTGCATCGTCACTCACCCGCCCTCGGCATCAAGACGATCATGCGCAGCTGGCCGGGCTCGCCCTCAAGGCGGTATGCCACGTTGCGCCCTTGCAGAGCGCTTTCGAGCTCTTGCGCGGCGGGCGTCTGCGAAAGATCTTCATCATCGTTGGAAAAAAGCGTGGCGCGCAGCTCGACACTGCATCGGTCATGGTCGCCCAAGTGATACATAAGCGCCGGATGGTCGGTGGTGTAGGCAAAAAACGCAAAGTCATACACGCAGTCGTACAGGGCGCTTACCGTACTGGCGTGCATCGGGCGCCGTATGGCGATAATCGAGGCGCAATCGATATCGATGGTGCGCAGGTCGCTTGCGAGCTCGTTGGCAATGAGCTGAATGCGGTCGCGATCAAAACCGCTCTCCCCGTGCTGTGCCAACGTGAGCGACCCCTTGCGCTTGCAATAGGCGACGAGCATCTTGGCGCGCTGCAGCATGCGGTAACGCTCGTGCGAAGACGCTTCGTCGGTCAACGGCGGCAGCGAGCTCAGCAGGTCGTACATCCCTTCGAGCGCGCGGGCAAGCGCCTGATCCACGTCTTGGACCAGCAAGGTCTCGGCCTCTTGATCTGCCAAATGCGTCTTAAGGTCGTAGTCGGCGGCGAGCAGTTCGTTTTGACGCTGCAGCTCCATGCGACGATGTGCCAGTTCACGGTTAAGCTCGTTGAGCTCCGACACGTCTTGGGCAAGCAGGGCCGATCCGCCCAGCAGTGGAAAGGCACGGTACATCACATCGGGATCGGACGCCACGGCAAAGGCATGGGCGCGGCTGTGCGCCTGGGTCCGCAACTCCTCGCGCACGCCTACCGGCATTGGCTTTGACACTGGCGTGGCATAGACTTCCTGCAGTTCGCGCGTTAGAACTTTGAGGTCGAGCGGCAGGGTATCGAAAATGCCGGCGATGTCGTGATATGACGGAATGACACCGCAATCGAGACAGATTTCCATCGCCGCCACGCACAAGACGCAATAGATGAGCGAGAAGTTGAGCCTCCATGCCCAGGGCACACGCAACGCATATGAGATGGCAAAGAACGCGCCGCCCAGCAGCACGAGCGCCGCCGTGCCCGAGAAACGTTGGACGCGAAAGGACGAGGACCGGCCCACCAGGATAAAAAAGGCCACAAAGTTAAAGGCCGTCCACACGAGGACGGCGAAATAACCCCAGCCGTACGTGTAATCGTTGCTCCAGGTGTCGCTTGTACGGTCAAAGTGGAAGACCTGCTGGTGAAAATCGTTGGTGAGCACAAATCCGATAAGCAGGATAGCCACAATCCACAGCGCAGCGCAGTAGCGGCGACCCAGGCGGTGTTGCTCCAGGCCCGCAAGGCGCAGACCACACAACTGGTAGAGCAGCGGAATGAGTGTCATGGGCACGTAGTACAGGTACCACAGCACGGTGGCATAGAACGGCGTGAACGACTTGTACTTGAGAATGACTTCGATCATCCACAGGGCGCAGATGGTGGCGACGGCAACAAGGCGGCGGCGCAGCACATAGTCCAAACAGCGCAGATAGACCGATACGCCCCAGATCGAAAATATAATTGCGGCGACAAGCAGCGGGAGAGAGCTCGAGTGGGCGAGCGCATCCACGACCTCTTCGGACACCTCGCTATAGGCGGGCACGGCGTTAGAAAGTTTGGGGTCGAAGGCGAACAGCGCCGGCAAGACTGCCAAAAGCATGAGGAACAGCGCGGTGATGGCGCCGGCGATAGCAAAGACGCGGTGGCGGTACACCTGATGTGTTATGCCAACAAGGAATCTCGGCATGGCGAAGAGCCTGCCGCCCCTGGGATCCGCAGCCGGTGCGGTCCGGGCGGCCGCGTGGCCGATATGTCGCTCGCGGGTACCCATAGTGCTTTTAGTGTACCGACAGATGGGTCGAAAAAGCGGGCCGCATGTCCCAAAATCCGCAGACGGCAAGGCGCCCGGCAGCCTCCCCCGTCTGGCACTTCCCGATATCCGCCCGCCCCAAACCACCGCAAAGGAGACAGGCACCTTTGTGGTGGTTTGGGGCGATGCGCTAGTCCACGGTGATGTCGAGATTTTTGCCGATGAGGCCTACGTAGCCGCCTTCGGCTGCCTTGGGGCTGTCAGCATGGCAGAGGACCCACTTGTCGGCCTTCCAGTAGCAGTAGCTGTCGCCGGCCGCAGGCATGTCGGCCGCGACCTCGGGGCGCGGGCCGTTGGTGCCGGCGGGCAGCGCCACCATCACCTGGAAGCCACCGTCGTCGACCATGCACGGCGTGTAGTGGAGCGTGGTGTTGTAGACTTCGACGACCGTACCCGCCGGCACGCGAAACGCCTTGACGCACGCGGTGTCGAGCTTGCCGTCCTCGATCTCCCAGCGATGCGCCACGAGCAGGATAAAGTCGCGAGCGCCCAGGTTGAATTCGCTCGCGCGGTGATACTCCAGGCAGTTGAGTCGTGTATTGTGGCCGTTGCACCAGCCGAGCTGGAAGGGACGGCCACCAAACATGAGAAAGCCAAGCTTGTCGGCATCCTTGACGTCCTCGAGCTCCGGCGCACTTGCAACGTACTTGCTGCCCTCGGGAATGGGCGTGGCAGAGAGCGCCTCGAGCACGGGCGACGTGAGCTCGGACGAAACGTTATCCCAAACGTTGCCATAGGATTTGAACTCGGGATCGGAAACAGAGTAGATATGCATGTTCACTCCTGTTCGTAAATGTGACTATACGAACATTCTAGAACAAACATGAGCGATTTTGAACGCTCGTCCCGACCAATCAACAAAAAGGCGCCCCCGCATAAGCGAAGACGCCCAATGCGCGCGTTTTGGGCGATAAAGCTCTTACGCCTGCTGATAGTGCAGATGCTTCTCGTCGATATCGGCCAGGTCGCGGTCGAGGTAGCGGCGCGCAAGCCAGTTGGCCATGGGGAGGTTCTGGTCCAGGTAGTTACCGCATTCCCCGGGAGCGGCACCGGGGACATCGCCCTCAAAGCCGGCGACAAACTCGAACAGCTCACGCACGAGCGGCAGGATCTCCTCGCTCGTCACCTCGCCAAACACAACCAGGTAAAAGCCCGTGCGGCAGCCCATGGGGCCAAAGTAGACAATGCGGCCCGACCACTCGGCATGATTGCGCAAGAACGTTGCACCCAGGTGCTCGATGGTGTGGCACTCGGCGGTGTTCATGACCGGCTCCTTGTTGGGCGTGGTCAGGCGCAGGTCAAACGTGGTGACGGCAGCACCGGTCGCCGGATCGCGGTCGATGCGGCTCACATACACGCCGGGCTCAAGCAGCAGATGATCAACGGAAAAGCTGGCGATGCGCTCCATGGCAGATCCTCTCGATAGTCAAATTGGGACGGGGCTCTTTTAGCTGGTTCGAATGGTCGCACCAATCATACCAGTCAAAAAAGCCCCGTCCCAAAAAGACAACTTAGCCAAGGACACGGGCCATACGCGTCTTGAACTCGGACAGGAAGCGCAGAGCATCCACGGTCAGTGCCACAAGCGCGCTCTTGTCCGGATCGGACAGGCGGCGCTCATCGCAGATGGTGCGACCGCGGTACTCGCCCAGCAGATCAACACGCAGGTTGCAGCCGAGCGCACCTACGAGCGTGGGGTCGATCGCCACGGCAACGGCCAGCGGATCGTGCAGCGCACAACCACCCAGGTAGGGTGCGTTCATCTCGTACGAGCCAATGTAGTGCTCGACCATGCTCGCAAATGCGCAGCCCGCCATGGTGCCCGAGCCCGTCCAGCCGGCAATGTCGCGGCGTGTGAGCACCACGCGATGCGTCACGTCCAGACCCACCATGGTGAGCTTACGGCCCGAGCGCAGCACCGCGTCGGCTGCCTCGGGGTCGCTCGCCATATTGGCCTCGGCGCCCGCGCTCACGTTGCCGGGCACGGTAAGGGCGCCGCCCATCACGACCACGCGGCCGATGGACATCATCGCTGCCGCATCGCGCTCCAGGGCGAGCGCCAGGTTGGAGAGCGGGCCAGTCGCCACGTAGACCAGATCGGGACCATAGGTGCGCGCGGCATCGATCAGATAATCGACCGCGGCGTTGCCGTCGGCCGAGGTCGCCCCCACCGGCTCGTAGGGCGACGCGGGCACGCTCGCGCCGCCGATGCCGTTCTTGCCGTGAATGAGCGCGGTGGACGCCGGCGGCGTATAGGGCTCAGTCGCCTGCAGAGGACGGTCGGCGCCCAGGTACACCGGCACCTCGGGACGACCCAACAGGTCGAGCACCGCCAGGCAGTTGTGCGCCGATTGCTCGACGCGCACGTTGCCAAAGCACGTGGTGATGCCCACGAGCTCCACCTCGGGACTCGCGATGGTATAGGCCAGCGCCATCGCATCGTCCACACCCATATCCAGATCAAGGATCAGCTTCTTGATTGCCATTGTTCTACTCCGCTTCTCCGTCTTTATCGTTTAACCAAACCAATGTTCAACTTCGGCGCGCGTGGGAATCGATTGCTGAGCGCCCAGGCGCGACACCGTCACCGCCGAGGCGCGAGCACCCGCGGCCATGCACTCAAAGAGCGGCAAGCCCTCCAGGCGAGCCGCGGCAAGCGCACCGATAAACGTATCGCCCGCGGCCGTCGTATCGACCAACGTGTTCGAAAGTGCCGGCATGTGCAGCAGCTCACCGCCATCGCCGAGCGCAACCGAGCCGGCGCCGCCCAGCGTGATGAGCGCAGCTCCGGCACCCTTGGCGAGCAGGGCATTGAGCGCCGCGACGCAGCTCTCATCATCTGCGGGCAAGATGCCCGTCAGCACCTGGCACTCAGTCTCGTTGGGACAGACCAGGTCGACCGCAGGCCAGGCCTCCACAGGCAACTCGCAGGCAGGCGCTGGATTAAAGACCGTATAGAACCCCAGCTCGTGAGCGCAAACAAGCGCCTCGGCAGTCGCTGCAAGGTCGCATTCGCCCTGGGCGATAAAGACGCTTCCGGCAGCCGGGGCAATCTCGCTGGCGTCTCCGTCGAGCCCATCGGCCACCAGGTGCCTCAGCGCGCAGGCAACGTCCTCGCCCGCGAGTGCATGGTTGGCGCCCGGCGACAGCACGATGCGGTTGTCGCCCTCGCAGCGAATGATGGTCGCCGTGCCCGTCTCCACGTCATCGCGAATCGCCACAAACTCAACGCCCACGCCGGCATCCTGAAGCCCCGCCACGAGCACATCGCCAAACGCATCGCGCCCGACCGCGCCAATCATGCACGTGCGCGCACCCATGCGCGCGGCGGCGACGGCCTGGTTAGCGCCTTTGCCGCCGGCGTTGGTGATAAAACCGCTGCCGCCAACGGTCTCGCCCGCGCGCGGCATGCGCTCGCACGCCACCGAAAGGTCCATGTTCACGCTGCCGAACACCGCAACGATGCCGCGATCTGCCATGGGAACCTCCTCATCTGCGGGCCTTATGCCCACCGTCGGCCGTCGATCGTGCGCCCTCGCACCTCTATAACTTTAGTTCACTTTGATGTGAACGCACCCTTGAGGTTGCGCCAGCAGCAAGCATTCACAGGAGCAGGCAGCTACAATGAATATGTGCTGATTATCCTCGTCATTGGATGATGTTTTATGGAACAATTCCCACAATCGAGCCCACGCGGCCCGCGCCGCGCGCCCGATAACCAGGCGCCGCACGAACGCCCGCGCGCCGACCGCCGCACCGGCGAGTCGCGACGCGGCCCGAGCCCGCATCGAACGCCCACCAACAAGGGCACCCGCACCAACAGCGCCGCAAAAGAACAGGCGCCCGCTCGTCCCAAGTCCCGCTACATTCCTGCGCTCGACGGTCTGCGCACGCTTGCCGTCGTCGCGGTGGTGCTCTATCACCTCAACCTCACGTGGGCTCAGGGCGGCCTGCTCGGCGTCACGATCTTCTTTGTGCTTTCGGGCTATCTGATCACGCGCTTGCTGCTCAACGAGGTCGCTAAGACCGGCCGCATCGACCTTAAGAGCTTCTGGATTCGCCGCATCCGTCGCCTGGTCCCCGCCGTGGTAACGGTAGTGTTCGTGACCTGCGCGCTGTGCACCATCTTTAACCACGTGATGCTCACCAAGATGCGCCCCGACATCTTGCCGTCGCTGCTGTTCTTCAACAACTGGTGGCAGATTGCCCAAAACGTCTCGTACTTCAATGCCCTGGGCGACCCCTCGCCGCTCACGCACTTTTGGTCGCTTGCCATCGAGGAACAGTTCTACCTGATATGGCCGCCGCTGTTGTTTGCCATGGTATCCATGCATGTGAGCAAGCCCAACACGCGCCGCGTGGTTCTGGGCCTTGCCGCGGTATCTGCCCTTGCCGTGATGGTGCTTTACAACCCTGCCGCCGACCCCAGCCGCGTGTACTACGGCACCGACACCCGCGTGTTCTCGCTGCTGCTGGGTGCCTGGATGGCCTTTATCCCCGATCGCGACCTGGCGCCGGTTCGTCTCGCCCATCGTTTGGGGCTCAATCGCCTGGCTGGCGCCGCCAAGCACGGCAAGAACGCCGAGGGCAAGCCTGGCGAAAAGGCCGACGAATCAGCCGAGACCGCCCCGGCACAGCCGAGCGCCCCCGTGCGCTTTTGGTCCTCGCCCGCATCCATCGATGTATTGGGCGTCGTGGGTCTGGTTGGCCTTGCCGCCATGGTCGCGCTCACCAACGGCTACACCGCGTTCCAGTATCGCGGCGGCACGCTGTTATGCTCCATCCTCACGCTCATGGTCATTGCGGCCTGCGTGCAGCCCCAGGGAATGGTTGCTCGCGCGCTGTCCGCCGAGCCGCTCGTGTGGGTTGGCAAGCGCTCATACAGCATCTACCTGTGGCACTATCCGCTGCTGTTGCTTATGAACCCGGTCGCCAACATCAACGATACACCGTGGTGGCAGTACATTTTGCAGGTGCTGTTGGTGGTCGCCGTGGCCGAATGCTCATATCGCTTTATCGAGACGCCGTTTAGAAAGGGCGCCTTTGGGCGCACCGTATCCGAGTTCCGTGACGGCACCGCCACGCCCGCCAACTGGGTGCGCGCGCACGTCCCTGCCTGCGCAGCCTGCGCTGTCGTGTTGGTCGTTGCACTGGGCGGCCTGATCTTTGTGCCCGAGACGTCTGCGCTGAGCGGCGAGGGCGCCGAAGTTCTGAACAAGGAAGCCAAGAACGCCGCACCCACCGACCAGCAGGCGGCCGACGACACCGACAAGGACAACGACGGCTTCCCCGACGGCTCCTACGACCTGTTGATGATCGGTGACTCCGTGTCGCTGCGCGCCGTTGATTCCTTTGACGGCGTGTTCCCGCACAGCCATATCGATGCCGAAAAGGGCCGCCAGTTCGATGCGGGCCGTGCGACATTTGAGGGCTATCTTCAACAGAACCTTGCCGGCAAGATCGTGGTCTTTGCGCTGGGCACCAACGGCTTGGTAACCGACGACCAAATCGACGCCATCATGGCCGATGCAGGAGATAAGCGTATTGTGGTGTTTGTGAACACGCGCAGCCCGCAGCCGTGGGTTGGCTCTACCAACCAGGCCATCGCCAACGCCGCTACGCGCTACAAGAACGTACGCGTTATCGACTGGTACGGATACAGTGCCAACCGCAACGACCTGTTCGATGGCGATGGCACGCATCTATCGACCACTGGCGTGACTGAGTACCTCAACTTGATCCACGATGCCGTCAAGAAGGACCTGCCCGTACACCCCGAGGATCACGTCAACGATCCGCAGCCGGCAGCCGTCAAGTCTGCCACCGACGCACTCGTCAATGCGCTCGCTCTCAAGCCGCACAAGCTGGGCACCGACAAGTAACCTGCAGCGCAAACTTCCCACATCCGGAGGGGGTGTCTGCCACGGCAGACACCCCCTCCGGCAGTTAGGGACACTCCTGGCGCAGCCAATGAAGACCTCTACGGATGAATTCCAGGCCGCTCCGTCGCTCCAGACATCGTTTCCGCGCCTCGTGCCTGCCCCAAACAATCAAAACAAGCCCTTTTCGCCGCACCCTCAAAGGTCTGTGGGCAAAAAAGGGCAAATATGAGTACTGTTACCATTTTAGTAGCAGGCAAAACCACCCAAAATGACGTCCGAGCGACCCCTACAACCCCCTAAAGCAGCCAACCTGACTGGTTAAGGCGTATTGGAGCCAATTTTAATGAACATACTAAAGGCTATGTTCATTATCTTTTAGGATGTAAATGCTATTCACTTAGCAACAGTACTCATATTTGGCATTTTTTGTCCATTGCTATATAACTAACACCCTATAGCAGACAAAAAACAGGCCGCAGCCCATCGCTGCGGCCTGTTCGGAAGCAAAAGTGGGCGTTAAGCGCTGTAGCCCATCGCTTGCAGCACAAACATGACGACTGTCAGCACCGTAATCACGCCGATAGTCGCCCAAGTGAGCACGTTCCACACGCGGCCGTTGCGGTTGGCGCCCATAATGTGACGGTCGGCGGCGATAACCACCTGGAACACCAGAACCACGGGCAGTAGCACGCCATTGATGACCTGCGAGGTCATCATAATCTGGAACAGATCGACGCCGGGCATAAGCACCAGCACGGCAGAGATACCGATGATGGCCGTAATGATGCCGCGATAGACCGGGGCCTCGTCCCAGCTGCGGTCGGCACCGCGCTCCCAGCCAAATGCCTCGCAGATAGCGCTCGACGTAACGCCCGGCAGCACGCAGGCAGCCAAGAAGCTCGCCGCGACCAGGCCCGAGGCAAACAGTACCGTGGACCACTGACCCGCAATAGGCTCCAGCGCGCGGGCAGCATCGGCAGCATCGCTAATCTGAATGCCCGCCGGGAACAACACCGTACCGGTCGTGATGATAATAAAGCCGGCAATGACATCGGCAGCAAGCGAGCCGCTCACGGTATCGATGCGCTGCAGCACGATATCGTCCTCGCCCGCGTTCTTATCGACCACGTTGTTCTGCGCCAAGAAAATCATCCACGGCGCGATGGTGGTACCGATCGTCGCGACCACGAGCGACACGTAGCTGGGGTCATTTTGAATGTTAGGCACGACCAGGTCGACCGCGACCTCACCCCAGTTGGGGCCAGCCATAAACGCGGCGACAATATAGGTCACGAAGACGCAGCTCACCAGCAGCAGAATCTTCTCGATGCGCTGGAAACTACCCGACATGGTAAGCATCCACACCAGCAGCGCCACCAACGGCACCGAGATGCTCGCCGGCACGCCAAAGAGAGCAAGGCCGCTGGCGATACCCGCAAACTCCGAAATGGTCACAGCCGTGTTGGCGATCAACAGCGCCGCCATAGCAAGTACACTCTTGCGCACGCCAAAGCGCTCGCGGATGAGCGATGCCAGGCCCTTGCCCGTGACGCAGCCGCAGCGCGCCGCGGTCTCCTGCGTCACGATGAGCAGCACGGTCATGACGGGAAGCATCCAGAGCATCTTGTAGCCATAGCTGGCGCCCGCGCTGGAATACGTTGCAATGCCGCCGGCGTCATTGCCCGAAAGCGCCGCCAGCAGACCGGGACCCATAGCGCCAAAGATGGCCGCGATGGTCAACTTTTGCTTGGTGCCCGACTTTTGCTTGGTATTTTGCACGCGACCACCTAACCCATGACCGACATGGTGAGCAGCACCGCAGCGGCGCAGTACGCTACGCACGAGATCATGACGGCAATAACGTTCATGGCGGTGCCCGACGTGTTGAGGTCATGCTCGTCACGCCAGAACAGCACCATCAAGTAAATCACGGCGCTCATGTTGCCAACCAGGCAAATGATGGCAGCGATATTAAAGCACCCGGTAAAGAGCTGCTCCTCAAACATGGGCGCATCGAGGAACGCGGCGGTGCGCACCAGCTGCGCGCACAGGTAGGTCACGAGTGACAGAATCAGGCCCATGCCCGTGCTCTGGAAGAAGAACCCCAGATACGGCTTGGGCTCGTCTTCGTGACCGTCATACTCCAAGAAGTAGTTCTTGACGAACGACACCATGCGCGAGGCCGCCAGCAGCACGAGCGGCATGGCGCACATGGGGAACACCACCAGATGCGCGGAGCCGAGCGCCGTCCCCAGCACGGTCGCCATGATGCACGACGCGATGCCCCATACAACAACCCAATACTGGCGATGCACGAACCAGCTGAGCACGTTCGTCGAGTCGTCCGACGCGCTATCGCCCGAGCCGACACCGGCGATCTGCAGGTCCTCCTGATGCTCCTCAGCGATAACGTCCATGGCGTCGTCGAAGGTTACGATACCCAGGATATGACGGTTCTCGTCGCAGACAGGGATGGCAACCAGGTCGTACTTGGTCATCTCGTCCGTTACGTCTTCCTGGTCCTCGTCGGGCGACACATAGACCAGGTCGCGATAGGCCAGCTGACCCAGCGTGGCGTCGCGGTCGGCTACGATCAGCGTGCGCAGCGAAAGCACGCCGGTCAGCATGCCGCTCGGATCCTCGGTATAGACGTAGTAGACGCTCTCGAAGTCCTCGTCGAGCTCGCGAATCGCCTCGATGGCGTCACCGACCGTCGCCGTGGCGGGCAGGGAGACAAACTCCGAGGTCATGATGCGGCCGGCGGTGTTGTCCTCATACCCCAGCAGGTTACGAATCGCCTTCTCCTCCTTGACGCCCATCAGGCGCAGGAGCTTCTCGGCCTTCTCATAATCGAGCTCGTCGATCAGGTCGGCAGCGTCGTCCGGGTCCATCATGGCCAGCATCGACGATGCGTCCGTGTCGGACAGGCCCTCGAGCATCTCGGTCATAAGCTCGTCGTCATCGAACTCCGAAATGGCCTCGGCGGCCTGGGCAGTATCGAGCTGCGCAAACACCTGCGCACGCAGGCGCGGGTCGAGCTGCTCGATAATGTCGGCGATGTCGGCAGGGTGCAGCTCGCCGAGCGTCTTATGCGACACCGAGAGTTGAATGTTCTTGGTCGAGCGATCGAGCAGGTCCATGTAGGACCAAGCGATGATGTCCTCACTGAGCGGCTTGCCCAGGTGCTTCATAAAGCCTTCGACGATATGCTCGAGCGCGGGGCTGATGGCGCGTAGCAGACCGCGGGCACCGACCTCGGCGCCCAGCAGGCGCAGCTGGTTTTCGCCCGACATGGAAAACTTGATGTCGTTTACGCGCACGACCTTCATGCCCTGCGTGTCGACAATCTGCTTGTTGAGCACATCGCGGGCAAGCAAGAGTTCGGTCGGCTGCAGGTACGAAAAACGGATTTCGGTGGCCGACGTCTTAAGGTGTACACCCGTCTCGTCGATACGGTCGACCCATTTGCGCCAACTGATCATAAACGGCGTCTTGCCGGGACCGCGGAACGCGAGCGACGTCACGTGTGGAAAAACTTCGCCGGTAGCAATGCCAAAATCGTTCACAACGCCGAGCTTTTCGCCGTCGACGTCCAAGACCGGCAATTTGAGCATCTCACTCAGATAATTCAATGGTGCTCCCCATCATTATTCCTCCGGACGCGGCCGCGCGTGCGGCGTCTGGGGGCTTCTGGATATGTATACGCATGCGCGGGCGGCACGCCGCTCGACGCTTACACCCCGTGCATGCGCAAAAAGCACCTGCATGGGGTCATCGACTGTATGGTCGAGGTTTGGATTTCACCTGTAACCTTTCTCTTGACCCTCATTAACCGCAGTAACTATAGCATCAGCATCGCCCTGCGGCATCGAATTTATGCGCTGCACATTGCAGGCATACCAAACGCTGACGCATCCGTGACATAGTCATTGGGGACGTTCTTAAATGACTACCCAATAACTACCCTGTGGTGTCATTGTCCTCAGCAAGCTGGGGGAACACGGCGTCCTTGGGCATGGTGACCTTCGTCAGCAAGGTGAGCTTTTTGCTCAGCGACGTGTCCGTCTTGACCAGGTCGCTGAGCGTCACGATCTTGTAGCCGTCGGCAATGAGGCCGTCGATAATCTGCGGCAGCGCCTCGAGTGTCTGCTCAGCGCATTCGTCTCTATCGGTGAGCAGCACGATATTGCCCGGCGTCACCGAATCGAGCACCGTCGAGACTTGCTCGTCGGCACCGTTGAGCAGCCAGTCGCCCGAGTCAATATTCCACGAGACCACGGCGGAGACCAGGTCCATCGCATCAATCCAGTTTTGCTCGTCAAAGGCAGCGTAGGGAGCACGCAGTAGCATCGTCTTCACGCCGGTCGCCGACTTAATCGCATCGGTGCCTTTCGTGATCTGTTCGCGTACCGCCTCACGGTCCTGGCCCTTGAGCGAATCGTCGCTGTAGCTGTTGGATCCGATCTCGCACCCGGCATCGACAATCGCCTTGGCCGTGGCAGGCGAGGCCTCGGCCGCATCGCCCGAAAGGAAGAACGTCGCGGTGACGCCCTTTTCCTTGAGCACCTGCAAGATCTGCTTGGTAGCGCCGCTCGGACCCTCGTCAAACGTCAGCGCCACGTACTTTTTGTTGCCCTTGGGCGCCACGCTGGCGCACGCAACGACGCAATCGGTGGCGGGCACAACCTCGCCGCGGTCCTGCATCTTGCCCGATTGCTCACCAACCCACACCTCGGAGCGGCCCTGGGCACCCCACGTCTGCACATACTCGATAGCGCCCGTGCCCTCGACCTTGAGCTTGGGCTCGATAACCGTAGCCTGAACCTCGTGCTTCTCGTAGGTGTTACGGCCATCCTTGACCGTCACCTTCTCGCCACCCTCAAGTTCGCGGCTATCCCATTTGCCCTGCTTCACGCGCTTGCCGTCGACCTTCACCGACAGCTTTTCGCCTCCATGGCGCTTGAGCACGCTGTCATCGACGGCCAGCAGGTCGCCTGCGTCGTAGATGTCAGCCAATTCCTGGTCGTCGATGAGATTCTGCAGCGTAGAGCCCACGCGCACTGCGGTCTTCTGGCCGTTGAGCTCCACATCCACACTGCGGTTGACGTAGCCCACGACGGCAGCGATAAACAGCACGAGCGCGCAACCCACGGCGATGAGCGCATAGGGCAGGCGAGACGAACGACGGGGCGTACGGCTGTTGCCGATGCGCGCGCTGCGATCGCTAAACCCGCGGCTATGGTTGAGGTACATCGCGCCGGGCTTACGGTGACGCTTGCGCTGACCGCTGGGCAGCTGCCCCAGGTCGCGGCGCGCCGTCGGACGCGCACCCGAACGCCCGTTTAAGTTGGATCCGTTTTGGCGCATGTGCCCTCCCCCATAAACACAGCAAGCCGGAGCAACAGGTCTCCGGCTTGCCTCCCATCATTTGGTACGTCGCTATTTTGTAGCTTTTGACGAGCCGCCGCTCGCCTTTTGGTATTCGTCCTTAAAGGCCTTGAACATGCCGCGCGTCTTGCCGAGCTGCTTGCCCAGTGCGCGACTGCCCTTGTCCACGGCAACCGATCCCTTGTCGTCGAGCACCTTGGCGCCCTTCTTGACCTTATCGCCCACCACGACGCTGGCCTCGGCGGCCTTGGCAGCCGCACCGCCCGAATACCCGAGCGACTTGACCTCGTCCGAGACGACCATCGCGCCGTTCTCGTAGCCGCGCAGCATCGTCGGCGGCACCTGCGTGTCACCAACCAAAACACTCGAAGCAGCACCGGCGGTCACATAGAATGCCTGCACGATGCCCGAGCGTGGCTTGAACTCAACGTCCGAGCAATAGCCCACGACGTCGCCCGATTCCGTGCGCACGTCCATACCGACCCAGATGATGCAATCGTCCAAGTTGATGTCGAGGCGCTTAGCGGCGGCGGAATCGTACGTGTCCTTGACGTCATCGACCGCAATGGCGCCCTCGTAGACACCAATGGCGTCGAGCGCTACGAATCGGTCGGGACGCTCGATCATGCCCGCGATATCGGACTGGCGGACCATAAAGCCGACCACGCGCGTACCGCCCGGGGTAAAGACCGGAAAGTGAATCTTTCCGAGCTTTTTAGGGCTGCGCGGCGTGCCGTCCTTTTTGGTGCGCTTGTCCTCGGTAGGCTTGCGATAGATCTTGGCGCCGACAAAATCCCCGGCGCGCATTATGCCTCGGTCGAGGGCTCCGCAGCCTCGGTATCAGCCTCGACGGCGTTCTCGACCACGACGTCGGCGGCAGGCGTCACGTTGCCGCCCGAAATGGCGTCGTTGAGCTGCTCGCGCAGCTGGTCCATGCGCTCGCGGGCCAGGTCGACCTTGGCGCGCAGGTCGTCGGTCTTGGCGTCGACCATCGGGCCAAAGTCATTCACCGCAGCACGGGCCTCCTCGGCGCTGTGCTCGTAGGTGTCGCGCATATTGTCCCAGGCGTCGTTGGCGATATCGGCAGCCATGGCGCGGGTCTCGGCGCCCGAGCGCGGGGCCAGAGCAACGCCGACAATAGCGCCGGCAGCGGCACCAAAAAGTGCGCCGGAGACAAAGCTGAAAGTCTTACCCATGATCATTCCTCTCCTGCGGGCACGTCGGTGCCCACCGTTTGAATGCTGTCCATTATACCCGCAGCGCATCACTTGCCGCTCCGCTCATCCGCGTACGGCAAAGGCGCAGGTATGTGATGGTGATAAACGCCTAGGCCTACTCCTGGGGCATAGCCGGCATGGCCACCGTGGCACCCGGGTCCTCGCCGGCGCCGTCCACGAGCGGCAGACCGCCCTCATGCGCAGGTCCTGCCGGAACCGTCGCCGCACCGCCAAAGACGGCAGCGGAGGCCTCGTGGTTCTCGGCAACCGCGCCCTCGGTATCAATCGCCACCTGGGGCTCGTCGTCAAAGTTGGGGACACCCTGGGGCTCGGTGGGAACGGGCTCGGCAGTCGCATCGGCAACGGGCTCGGCGTCGACCGGCACATCGCCCTCGTCAGCACCCTCGTCCTCGGCAGCATCTTCGCCGTTCGCAGCGGCGACGGCCTCGTGAGGATCCTTGCCCTCGGCCTCGGCGCGCATGCCCAGTACCAGGTTGCGCAGGCCCGCGACCGTGCCTTCCACGTCAGGGGCAGGCTGGTCGGCGTGCAGATAGGCCCAGTCCATCATAAAGGTGGCCGAAGACAGCGCACCGATGGCCAGCGCGTCGTCGGGGCACGAAAGCTCAACCTCAAAGACGCGCTCGTCGTGCTCGCTTACGCGCGTGCGGCCGCACGAGATGCTACCGGCAAGACCGGTCTCGTTCATGAGCTCAACCGTCACGTGCTCCAGCAGGTGGCAGAGCTCGGTCTGGCCCATGCAGTCCTGGAACTCGCGGCCGGAATCGCCCAGGCACAGGTGCTTGGCAATCGCCGGCACCAGGTAGTACACGCGCGCCGTGGCCTCGATGTCCTCCGAGGTCATGAGCGGCATGCCGGGGTTCACCAGCACATGCGCGCAGATCTTGTCCTCGCTGACGGTGACCTTAAGGATGTTGAACAGGCCTGCCATAACTCTCCCCTACTCTTCCTTGTCCTACTCGTCGCCGTCGTGCGGATTCGCGGAACCCGCACCCGACGTCGTCGGCTCGTCTACCGAAGACTCGGAATCCTTCTTATCGGTTTCGGCCGGAGCGATCACGCGAATGAGCGAGATGCGCTGGCCACGCATCGACTGCACTTTAAACTTGTACCCCGCAACCTCAAACACCTCTCCGATGTCGGGCACCGAGTCGCAAAGCTCCAAAATCCAGCCGGCGATGGTTTCATAATCATCGCTTTCCTCGAGCGGCCAACCAAGCTCAATCGCGTCATCGCACGAAAAACGCCCATCAACGAGCCACTCGCGGCGCGAAAGGCGCGTGAGATACTTGTTGTCGGGGTCGAACTCGTCCTCGATCTCGCCGACGATCTCCTCGACGATGTCCTCGATGGTGATGATGCCGGCCGTGCCGCCGTACTCGTCCACGACCACCACGATCTGGTCGTGAGAGGTCTGCATCTCGGACAGCAGCGGCAGGATGTCCTTGGTGTCGGGCACAAAGGTGGCGTCGCGCAAAAAGTCGGCGATGGGCTGGTCGCCCTTGCCGTCGAGCGCGGGCTGAATCAGGTCCTTGATGTGCGCGATGCCGGCGACGTTGTCGGGATCCTCGTGATAGACGGGGATGCGGCTAAAGCCGGTCTGGCGCATGGTGGACAGCACGTCGGCGACCGTCTCGTCGTCCTCGCACATGGTGGTGTCCACGCGCGGCACCATGACCTCGCGGGCAACGGTGTCGCCCAGGTCGAAGATCTCGTGGATCATGCGCTTTTCCTCGTCGAGCAGGTCGTCCTGCTCCGAGACCATGTACTTGATCTCTTCTTCCGAGACGTTCTGACGGTCATCGGCACTCTTGATGCGCAGGATGCGGGCCAGGCCATCGGAGCAAGCGCCGGTCAGCCACACGAGCGGACGGGCGATCTTTTGGAACACGGAAAGCGGGCCCACGACCTGCTTGGACACGCCCTCGGCATTGGCCAGGCCGATGCGCTTGGGGACAAGTTCGCCGATCACGATGGACACGAAGGCGACCGCGACGGTGATGATGACCGGCGCCAGGCCGCGCGCGATGGCGGAGAGCGGCGCGATGCCAAAGCTCATGAGCCACGTAGCGAGCGGGTCGGACAGACTCGTCGAGGCGACGGCGGACGAGGCGAAGCCCACGAGCGTGATGGCGACCTGAATGGTGGCGAGCAGCTGGTCGGAGTCGGCAGCCAGCTTAATGGCACGCTCGGCGCGTTTGTCGCCTTCCTCGGCCTCGTGCTCCAGCACGGCGCGCTTGGCCGTGGTGAGCGCCATCTCTGACATAGAGAAGTAGCCGTTGATGAGGGTCAAAACGAGGGTGGTGATAAGGGAGATGGTTATGTCCATCGGGAGTTTCTCGAACCTCCAAGATTCGGGATGTCGGATTAAAACGTTGACGGCGGATACGGCAATTGCACCGGCGCCCAAACAAGGACGCGGGCGCGCGGACATGGTCGCTAGATTACGAAGAGGATCACCGCCATGAACTGGAAGATGCTGCCGGCGAGCACCCACAGGTGAAACACGCTGTGCAGATAGCGCACGTTTTTGGCGATATAGAACGGCACGCCCGCGGTGTAGCACACGCCGCCGACGGCGAGCAGGGCAAGTGCCACGGGGTTGAGCAGCGCCACAAGTTCAGGCAGCTTAAAGACAACGAGCCAGCCCATCAGCAGGTAGACCAGGCCGCTTACCCAGTGCGGTTGACGCTCGCGTAGGAAGCACTCGAGGGCGATGCCGATAATGGCGATGGCCCATACGGCAAAGAACAGCGCAGGGCCGCCGTCGTTTGCGAGCGTGATGAGGCAAAACGGCGTATAGCTGCCGGCTATGAGCAGGTAGATGCAGCTGTGATCGATGATGCGAAACACGCGCTTGGCGCGCGCGGGCTGAATCGCGTGGTAGAGCGTGGAGGCTAGGTATTCGAGGATAATGCTGACGCCATAGACAATCGCCGCGGCCATGTGGGCCGGGCCTCCGCCGCGCAGGGCGGCGAATACGATCAGGAGCACCAGGCCCGCGATACCCAGCAGGCAGCCGACACCATGGGTGACGGAGTTCATGATCTCCTCACCCACCGTGTAGTGTGGAACGGCCGCGGTCTTGGGTCGCGGCTTAGAACTGTCGCTCGAATCGGACATGCCGGTTACATCCTCCAACGTAAAGAGTTCTCAACACTATATCAAAGCGTCTGGGTACGTGCGAAATTTGCACTATACGTGACCCTTTGTTTACCCATTCTTTGCCTGTTGACGCATCAACGGCGAACGTCCATAATGCGCTTGCATTAAATGTTGATGTATTAACATCTTATAGGAAAGCTACTCATGTCTCAAAACGCACGTTCCCATCGAAAGCTCAAGATAGCCGGCGTCGTTGCGCTGGTGCTCAGCGTCGCGCTGCTGGGGTTTGCCGGCAACTTTTTGTTTGACTTTGCCCTGAACCCCCAAGCGCCGTACACCATGAAGATGATGCAGGATGGCAAGGACGCCGAAAAGGGCGAGCAGATGGACGCCGAGGAGGGCGAGGCACGGGCGTGGTTTAAGGAAAACCGCGAGAGCAGCAGCCTCACCGCGAACGACGGAACCGAGCTTGCCGCCTGGTATTTTGCTGCGTCGGAGAGCACGCACGACTACGCCGTCTGCCTGCATGGATATACCAACGAGCCCATCGGTATGGCCCGATACGTCAAGCGATTCCACGACCGCGGCATGAACGTACTCGCACCCGCCGCACGCGCCCACGAGCGCTCCGGCGGCGACTATATCGGCATGGGCTGGCCCGAGCGGCTCGATGTCGTCGCATGGATCGAGCGAATCGTTCAGGCTGACCCCGAGGCGCGCATCCTGGTCTTTGGCGAGTCGATGGGTGCGGCAACCGCCATGAACGTCGCGGGGGAACCTCTGCCCGCAAACGTGAAATGCATTATCGAGGACTGCGGTTATACAAGTGTTTGGGACGAGTTTTCTCTGCAGCTCAAGGACGTGTTTGGCCTGCCCAGCTTTCCCCTGCTCGATGTAGCAAACTTAGTGTGCAACGTGCGCGCAGGCTACGACTTTCATAAGGCGAGCAGTGTGGAGCAACTCAAACACGCGACAGTTCCCATGCTGTTTATCCACGGCGACCAGGACACCTTTGTACCGTACAGCATGCTCGACCAAAACTACGACGCGTGCGCCAGCAAGGTCAAGCAAAAGCTCACTATCCATGGCGCCACCCACGCCAAGAGTGCGCAAGTTGACCCCGAGCTCTACTGGAATACGGTCGACGACTTCCTCGACGAGTATTTTTAGGCAAAAAAGCAACGTCTGGGGTTTTGTTGCCAAAAAACGGTTTTTGGTCGGCGCTATTCGATTTTCCTCGCACTTCCGAAAAGCCGCCCGTGAGCGCCGTGCTCACGGGCGGCTTTTGCTCAACTAACGCTACAAGGCGCTTGTTTTGTCCAATAGACAGGTGTTACTTGACCTCGATGAGCTCGTACTTGCTCGTGCCCAGGCCGATCTTTTCGGCGTGCGCAATGCACGCGCGCCAGTCGGTGTCGGGATGCGTGATGCAGAAGGGGTCGCGCGCTCGCTCGCCCTCCAGATGCTCGTGGTTATGCTCCATCTTGGCCGCGCTATCGGTGAGCTCGGTGTTGGGCAGCGGCTCGGATGCCATGACGGCATCGGCGCAGGCCTGGTCGATGGCGACCGGGTCGAAGCTCGCAAACATACCGATATCGTTGACGATAGGCGTGTCGTTTTCGGGATGGCAATCGCAGTTGGGGCTGATATCCATGGCAAGCGAGATATGGAAGCTCGGGCGGCCGTCGACAACGGCCTTGGTGTACTCGGCGATCTTGCAGTTGAGCACATCGGCCGCGGCGTCATAGCCGGGCTTGATGCAGTCCTGGTTGCATGCCGCAATGCAGCGTCCGCAGCCCACGCAGCGATTGTGGTCGATAGCGGCGACGTGCACCGTGCGGGTGTTGCCGTTGGCAAGCTCGCGCTCGCGGGTGTCGTCGAACGAGATAGCGTTGTGCGCGCAGATCTTTTCGCAGGCATGGCAGCCAACGCAGTGCTCGGTCGCGACGTTCGGCTTGCCGGCGGCATGCTGCTCCATCTTGCCGGCGCGGCTGCCGCCTCCCATACCCAGGTTCTTCATGGCGCCGCCAAAGCCGGCCTGCTCATGGCCCTTAAAGTGGGTGAGGCTGATCACGATATCGGCATCCATGAGTGCCTGACCGATCTTGGCCTCGTGCACGTACTCGCCGCCCTCGACCGGGACGAGCTCCTCGTCGGTACCCTTGAGGCCGTCGGCGATGATGATCTGGCAACCCGTGGCATACGGGGTAAAGCCGTTCTGGTAGGCGGTGTCGATGTGCTCGAGCGCGTTTTTACGGCTACCGACATAGAGCGTGTTGCAGTCGGTGAGGAAGGGCTTGCCGCCCAGCTCCTTCACGACATCCGCGACGGCGCGGGCGTAGTTGGGGCGCAAAAAGCTCAGGTTGCCCAGCTCGCCAAAGTGAATCTTGATGGCGACGAACTTGTTCTCAAAGTCAATCTGCTCGATACCGGCGTGACGGATGAGGCGCTTGAGCTTGTCAAGCTGACTCTCGCGAGCATGCGTGCGCAGGTTGGTGAAGTACACCTTAGCGGGTGCTGCGGGTGCAGTTGCGGTCATAGATCTATCCCCTCGGTCTATATGGCGTTACAGACATAGAGGATGGTACCAGTTAAAGCAGAGTTAAAGTCAAGTACGGCACCTAGTCATTTAAGTACGTCCCCGATGACTACTCCTGCACCTTGAGGGCTTCGGCCAGGCTGACGCGCTTGATGGAGCGCGTGTGCAGCAGCGCCACGACCAGGTAGGTCGCAAAGCCAATGCCCACGCACGCCACCATAGACCACCAGGGCACATAGATCTCGATATTGCCGTTGTAGGCGAGCAGCATCGAACGGAAGATGGCCGTGAGCGAGCCAATAATGATCGGCAGGCTCAGCACGAGCGACGCCGCCACGCACAGCGTGATCGAGCGGATGTACAGATGCGAGATCTCGCCATCGCGATAGCCAAAGACTTTCATGTAGCTGATCGAACGGGCGCTGTGGTCGATCACCGCCTTGGTCAGCAGGTACATAAACAGCAGGAAGATGAACACCGCGAGCCCGACCATCATGCCGATCATTTTGCTCATCATGCCGATGAACTGGTCGCCCACGGCGCGCATGTCGTCGGGCGTGGTGTCGCCGGCAAAGTAGCGCGCGTCGAGGTCGAGCTTCTCGTCGCTCACATAGCCGTTAAAGTAGGCGGCGTCGTTGTCGAACAGCTCGTTAAAGTCTTCGATACTCATATAGATATTCATGTCCGACTTGGAGCCCCAGGCACAGTCCTTGCCCACGTACTCAAAGGAATAATTCTTGCCCTCGTACTTGTCGCGAAGCTTAACCTTCTGACCCTCGCTCCAGCCAAACTTGTCGAGCAAGCCACCGCCAAAGACGACGCGTCCGTTGCCGACGTCCAGCCCTTTCCAGTAGCGCGAATCGGGCGAGATGCCGTAGATGGAAATCGTCTCCTCGCCATTTCCGCCACCGCGGTCGTATTGCAGCTGGTAGACGGCGTATTTCTCGGCCTGTGCGATTGCGCCCGCGCCGTTATCGGTCGTATTGACCGGGTGGATATCGTCGTTGTCGGTGTCAATCTTAGAGGCCTTGCCGATCAGGTCGATAGCCTCGTCGCGGTCGCAGCCGAGGGCATCGGCAAGATCGTCAAGGCGCGCGTAGAGCGCATCCTTCTTGTCCTGGACCTTGGCAAGTGCATCCTGCGCTGCGGCCAGGCTCTCGGCAGACGGGGATGCGGTCGCGGCATCGGCCGCCGCCTGCGCCGCATCGGCCGCGTCGTCGAGCTCGTCATCGGCATCTTGGGCGGCGGTGAGGAGTGCGCCGTCAACCGACTGCAAGCGCTCGAGTGCCGACCACTGCCCGCGCTCCTCGGCAGTGCCCTCGAGCTCCAACGGCGCCTTGAGCGTGTACTGGTGCTCGGCGACCAGGCTTGTCTCGAGGTTGTCCGCATAGTGCGTCATCGTGGGCAGAATCGCCAGGCCAAAGAGCAGCAGTAGCGACGCAAATGCAATGCCCACGAAGAGCGTGGCGAAGTTGCCCAGATTGCGCAGGAAGATACGCAAGCGGAAGCGGGAAACAAAACCCATGCGCTCCGGCAGTTGCATACCACGCTTGGTACCCGACTTGCCGCTCGCTTCGTGACGAAGGAACTGCAACGGCGTCTTGCCCATTTTGCGGAGCAGACCCACCAGCGTGATGAGGATGAGCGCGGCGGCGGGAACCACGGCGCACTTCACAAAGATTTCCCAGCTCCAGTACACCTGGAAGGGCGGCAGACTGTACGAGCCGTAGTAGAGACTGCGTATGGGCTCGGTAAAGAACACAACGCCGAGCGCAGTGCCCAAAAGCGCCGCGACCACGCCCACGATGGCGGGAAGTGCCAGGTAGTGCAGCACGATCTCGCGGCGGCGGTAGCCGCTGGCGAGCAGCGTGCCGATAATGGCGCTCTCCTCCTCGATGGTAGCGTCGGTGAGCACCACAAAGACAAACGCCATGATCACGATGATGATGTCGAGCAACGTCATCCACATCGCGGAGTCGCCGTCCACGTCGTCGCGCGCATAGCCAATGCCCTGGTTGGAATCGGCATCGATCAGGTCGTCGACGCACGCATCGGCATCGGTCAGCGCCTCGACCATATCCTGCTCGGCATCGATGCGGTCTGCAGTGGAGAGATCGCGACCGGCAAAGGTGAAGGAGTAGGTGTAGTCAGGCGCGCCGCCGGCATCCTCGAGCGCGGCAAAGCCGGCGTCGGTGACCTCGGCAACACCATAGGTGATGGTGTTCACCGTAAAGTCCGAATTGTTGAGGAACAGCGCCTGGCTATCGGGCTGGGTCATGATGCCGCAGATGGTGTAGGCACGGCCCTCAAGCTCGACCTTATCGCCCACGGCGAGGTCGTTGTTGGTGGCGAAGACACGGTCGATTGCCACCTCATCGTCCGCCTTGGGTTCCCTGCCCTCACAGTAGGACGCGATATCGACCTTGGTGCGGTGCGCATAGGTGCGCAGCGTGCGCTTGGTGCCGTCGTCGCCGGCGGTCTTTTTGATGATGGCGTCGATGGAGAAATTCTTGTAGAGCGTGACGCCGCCGACATCGCCGGCCGCGTCCTCGGCAGCCTTGAGCTGGTCTTTGGTGGCCTCGAAGGAGGTGGTCACGCGGCCGTCCTCGATCGTGTACGCATCGCGCATGTCGTCGATAAGGCAACCGATGGAGTGGGCCGCGAGCAAAAAGCCCGAGGTGAGGGCGATGCTTCCGCACATAAGAAGAAAGATGCCCAGGTACTTGCCGATATTGCGGCGCAGCTCGCGCGGGAGACGTTTTGCGAGAGGTGTCATGGCGCCGCCTACCAATCGAGCTCGGCGGCCGCGACGGGCGACTCGTTGAGCTCATCCTCGACGATGCGTCCGTCGCGCAGGCGCAGCACGCGGTTGGCCATGCGGGCGATGGCGGCGTTGTGCGTGACGATGATGATGGTGCAGCCGTACTCGTGATTGACATCCTCCATGAGCTGCAGGATTTCCTTGGACGTCTTGTAGTCGAGCGCGCCCGTGGGCTCGTCGCACAGCAACAGACCCGGGTTCTTGACGAGCGCACGGCCGATGGCGCAGCGCTGCTGTTGGCCGCCCGAAACCTGACGCGGGAACTTGTTGCGGTGCTCGTAGAGGCCCAGCGAACGCAGCAGGTCGTCGACATTGAGCGGGTTTTTGGACAGGTGCGCCGTGACCTCGATGTTTTCCTTGATGGTGAGGTCGGGCACCAGGTTGTAGAACTGAAAGACAAAGCCCAGCTCGCGGCGGCGGTACTCACCCAGGTCGGCGGGCTTGAGCACCGTGAGGTCGCAGCCGTCCACCATGATGGAGCCGGCGTCGGCATCCTCCAGGCCACCGATCAGGTTAAGAAACGTCGACTTGCCCGAGCCCGAGGGCCCCAGCATGACGCAGATCTCGCCGCGATTGATGGACGTGTCGATGCCGTCGAGCACCGTCAGGCGCGCATCACCGTCGCCGTAGTGCTTTTTGAGATCCTTAACCTGGACGTAGGCTCTCTGCGTTGCCATGGTATCCCCCATTGTTAACCTCGTACTACTTTATGAGCGTAATAGTAAACCATGGCGAACTATTTTGGAGCGTGGCCTGGATTTTATTTCAGACTAGTCATTGGGGACGTTCTTAAATGACTAGCTGTTGGGGACACTCTTTCGCCACCCGGCAGTTAGGGACGTTCCCTTTCTGCCGGCAGCTGGGGACAGTCCTTAGCAAGCCGGCCGGCAAGCCGGCGGTTCGGCAAAGACTGTCCCCAATGACTAGTCGTTTAAGTCTGTCCCCAATGAGTACCCAATGACTAGGTGGCTAGGCGTGGGATTTGGTGCGTGCGAGGGCTAGGCCTACGGCGGCGATGGCCGCGGCAAAGAGCACCGTGACGCCCAGGTCGCAGGCGATGTCGCCCAGCACGGTGGACGTCAGGTCCGCGGCGAGCGCCTTGCCAATCGCGTCGTTCACCCAATATGTCGGCACAAAGTGCGCCACGGTCTGCACGGCCGAGCCCATGAGCGACAGCGGCATCCAGGCACCGCCCAAAAACGTCATGAGCATGCCGAGTAAGTTGCCCACGCCGTTGAGCAGCTCCTCGCGCGCACCCAGGCTCGACAACGCAAAGCCAACGGCCAGCGGCGTGCACGCCAGGGCAAACGTCGCCGCCAGCGCCAGACACACACGACCCGCGCCGACCTCGGCAACCGCGCCGGCAAAGCCCACGACGCCCATCATACTCGACACGAGCCAAATGCAGACGGTGAGCACGGCGGCGGCCGCAAACACGGCAAGCGAACGCTGACGCTCGGAGACCGGGCTGGCATCCATGCGGCGCACGCGCTCGGGCTCGTTCATGCCCGAGAACACCAGTCCCACCGACACGATGACCGACGAGATAATCGCGTACGCGCCAAAGTTGAAGTACGACTCGAGCGTGGCGGCAGCAGTCGAGTCGACCTTGACCTGCTCGATCTGGACCTCCGCGCGCTTTGCAGCGGCATGCTCGGCGGCCTTGGCAACGTCGCCGTTAGAAGCAGCGGGCTCAAGCGCCGCCGCAGCGCCCGCGAGCGAGATCCAGCGCGAGGCCTCGGCAGACGAAAGCGCCGCCGCCATGGTGCCGGCACCGTAGGTCACATCGAGCTTGGGCAGGGACTCCCCCACGCGGGCGGCCGCAACGAGGTCGTCCTCAAACCCCTCCGGGATAAAGAACACGCAGTCGGCGCTGCCCTTGGCGCTGTTGCTCTTGGAGAGCGCGTCCGCAAGGTCGTACGTGTCGTCGCCAACACCCGTGACCAGGTCAAAGCGCAACCCCAGATGCTTGGTAAGCGCACGCGAAAGATCGCTGTCGTCGCGGTCGACCACAATCACATTGGCGTCGTAGGGCTTGTACTCGGTGAGCTGCGACGAGTTCCAGCTCACCGATGCCGCGATGAACACACCCATCAGCGATATGAGCACCGTATAGATGAGCAGGTAGAACGGATGCGCGAGCGCCATGCGCAGCGCAGTCTTAAAGGTGCTCATAGCGGCTCCTTCCAAAAATCAGCGTGGCGGCGGCAACAAACACCAGCGTCATGAGGACCAGCGCGCCCGCACGGATGACAAAGGGACCCAGGTCCTCAAAGAAATACAGGCGGTTGAACATGTCGCAGATGAGCTTGACGGGGTTGAGCCAGCACTCGGCCGGGCAGGCGCGGGCGACGTCGTCGGCAAGCGCCATCGCCGGCTCGCCGTAGAGGCCGGCGAACAGGGCGCACGTGGTGGCAAAGCCCGTGAGGATGCCCGACTTGGACGCCTTGCCGCCCTTAACGGGAAGCGTGCCCACAAAGAGTCCCAAGCCCGTGGCGGCAAGCGCGGAAGCGGCGCCGCCCACCAAACACAGCCCCTCGCGCCCGCCAAAGTCGACGCCCACGACCAGGCGCACGTAGCCAATCGCGATCGTCATCGAGGCAAAGGAGACCAGCCACGAGCCCACAAAGATACCGGCCAGCGACGCCGTTTTGGAAAGACCGCCCGCGCAGCGGCGCGCGCCAAGGCCCGACAGATTGGGCTGCAGATCGACGACGCTCAAGGCGGCAAACTCGGCAGACATCATCGCCACCAGGCCAAAGAGCGCGTAATAGTAGATGACCGTGCCGTCGGGCGTGGTGCGCGTAAGGCTCACGCGACGGGTGCCGCCCTCGAGCGACAGGGCGCACGCAACCGCCTCGGGGTCGGCGAGTGCCGCCGGGTTGTCCTGGGCAATCTGGGACATGAGCTCGGCATTTTGTGTATACGAGCTTGCTACCGTTTCCAGGATGCTGCGATCGGTGAGCACCGATGATGCGCGCGAGCTGTCGTAGCTCGATAGCAGTGTGAGCTTGGGTACGCCTGCGTCGTCGACCGTATAGATGCCCGCAACCTCACCGGCCTTGAGCGCTTTGCGCGCGGCAGCCAAGTCTTCGTACTCGCTCACATCGAGCAGCTGATTCTCGCCCTCCTTGGCAAGCGAAGTCGCCACGTCCTTAAAGGACGAAGCGCCCCAGGCTTCGTCAGCAACAACGGCAACCGGCACCGGGTCGATCTTGCCGTCGGAGCTGAGATTCGCAAACATAAACATGAACATCGCGGAAAGCGCGATGGGAAAGAGAGCGCCCCAAACCCACGTGCTCGGCCGGCGCAGCAGCGTCTTGACCGTAATGATAATGGTGTTGAACATGGCCGCCCCCTAGTCGCGCAGCTCGCGGCCGGTGATCTCGAGGAACACGTCGTTGAGGGTCGGTGGTTCGGAATAAATGCGGCCGAGCGTCACGTCATGCGAACGCAGCGCATCGAGAATGTCCGTCAGGTTATGCGGGCTCGCCTCGCACGAAAACGTGAGCTGGCCTGCCGTCGCCGACAGGTCCAGGACATGCGGCAGGCTCGCGACGGCACCGAGCGCCGCGCTCGGCACCTCGCCGACCTCGATCACGATCTTCTCGCCCATCTGGATCATGCGCTTGAGCTCGTCGTTGGTGCCCTGCGCCAGCACGCGGCCGCCGTCCATGATCATGATGCGGCTGCAAATCTGCTCGACTTCCTCCATGTAATGGCTGGTATACACCACCGTGGCGCCCTCGTCGCGCAGGCGGCAGATGCCCTCCAGGATGGCGTTGCGGCTCTGCGGGTCGACCGCCACCGTGGGCTCGTCAAAAAAGATGAGCTCGGGCTTGTGCGCGATACCGCAGGCGATGTTGAGGCGACGCGCCAGGCCGCCCGAGAGCTTGCCGGGGCGAAACTTGGTAAAGTCGCCCAGCCCGACAAAGTCGATCGCCTTGTCGACCAGCGCGCGACGGCGCTTGCGGTCGTTAACGTAAAGGCTGCAGAAATAGTCGATGTTCTCGCGCACCGTAAGCTCGTCAAACACCGCCACCTGCTGCGGCACCACGCCGATGCGGCGCTTGAGGTCGTAGCGGGCGGGCGTCATGAGCTCGCCGAACAGTTCGATGGTGCCCTTGTCGTAGGCGAGCAGCTGCAGGATGCAGTTGATGGACGTGGTCTTGCCCGAGCCGTTGGGGCCCAGCAGGCCAAAGATCTCGCCGGGGGCGATGCTCAGGTTAAAGTGGTCGAGCGCAATAAGATCGTCGTAGCGCTTGACGAGGTTTTCGACGTGGACGATGTCTGTCATGAGGCGGCCCTTCTGTTGATTGCGGCCCGGTACGATTGCATCATCGCAGGAGCCGCCGGCGCGCACCAGTGAGCTTTGTCACGAGTGCGTGGCTTGGTCGTGCGGCCTGCCGACGTCCCCGCTTTGCCGCGCGGGAGGAATGTCACAGTTGCGCAGGCGGTCCCTCCACCACGCGCGGCTTCGCGTACAATACCCTTATGAACAGGCTTTTCGACAAATCGATCGTGCTGGCGTGCTGCATTGCGGCCGCCATGGGCCTTGCTGTGGACGCTCGCCTGGTCGCGGCGTTTTGCCTTGGAGTTATCTCCACCTCGCTGGCCGAGGTCGCACAGGAGGAACGCACGCGCCGCACAAGCGAGGCCGCGAGTTACGTTTACATCATCGCGGCTGTCTTCGTGCCGTCGTTTGTGCCGTTTGCACCTCTCGCTCTCTATGACATCGCGCGACGCGTGCGCCGCGAACACGCCTGGGTCGCGCTGGGCATTGGCTCCGTCTTTGCTTTTGCGCTTGTCGCGGACCTTCGCGGCGGCGCGCTTACCGCACGAACGCTCCTGCTGACCGCCATCCTTTCGGTTGCTGCCACCTTGCTATCGCTACGTACCGCCCAGCTGGAGCGCGAGCAACAGCGCATGCGCCGTACCCGCGACGAGCTGCAAGAACGCGCCCTGGCACTCGAGGCACGCAACCGCGACCTCGCCGACCGCCAGGACTACGAAGTCGAGCTCGCGACGCTCGCCGAACGCGCCCGCATCGCGCGCGAGATCAACGATAACGTCGGGCACCAGCTCACGCGCGCCTCACTGCAGGCCGAAGCCCTGCGCGTGGTTCACGCCGACGAGCCCGGCGTCGCCGCCGATTTCGCCGACGTCAAACGCACGGTTGACGAGGCGCTCCAGCTTGTGCGCACCAGCGTCCACGCGCTCAACGACAACGCCGTCGACCTTTCCGTGCAGCTCGAACGCATTGTTGAAGGCGCGCGTTCGGACGGCGGCCCGCAGATTGAGCTTGAATTTTTGGCCGAGCATGCGCCCGCAAACGTCGCCAACTGCTTTGCGGCGGTCCTGCGCGAGGCGCTCTCCAATACCATGCGCCACGCATGCGCCCAGACCGTCACTGTACGATGCATGGAGCATCCGTCGTTTTACCAGCTCATCGTTACCGACGATGGCGCGGGCGGGGTCCAAGCAAGCAGCCGCGGCGCCGCGAAGGGCATGGGGCTTGCCTCCATGCGCGAGCGCATCGAGGCGCTTGGCGGCACCTTCTCCGCCGGCCCGCGTGCCGGCGCCGGCGGCTGGCGTGTGTTTGCCACCGTTCCCAAACAGCAAGGAGATGAGGGCCGATGAGGCTCATCGTTGTCGACAACGACCGCCTAGTGGTCGATTCGCTCAAGATTATCCTGGGCGCCCAGCCGCAGATCGAGGTGGTGGGCACCGGCGCCAATGGCGACGATGCGGTGGCGCTCTATGCCGAACACGCACCCGATATCGCGCTGCTCGACATTCAGATGCCGGGGCGCGACGGACTTTCGGCGGCACGCGAGATCCTTGAGCGCGACCCTTCGGCGCGCGTGGTGTTTCTAACGACATTCTCGGATGACGAGTACATTGTGTCGGCGCTCAAGCTGGGCGCCCGCGGTTACCTGATCAAGACCGATGTCGCCGCCATTCCGCCGGCGTTGGCACAGGTCATGAACGGCAAACGCGTGCTCGAGGGCAAGGCAATCGAAGATGTTGACTTTGACGGGATGGGCAACAAGGCAGACACGTCCCGCCGGCCCGCGGCCTTTGCCGGCCTGACCGACCGCGAGTTCGAAGTCGCCGAGCTCATCGCCCGTGGCCTCGACAACAAGGAGATTGCCGCCACAGCCTATATGGGCGAAGGCACCGTGCGCAACCACATCAGCTCGATCCTGGCAAAGATGGGCCTGCGCAACCGCACCCAAATCGCCATCGCCTATCTGCGAGGGTAATTGCTCGAAGACCGACTACCCCGGCGTTACAAAATGGCTGTTACTGATTTAATGCCATTTCAAAACTATGCCGGTTTACGGGGCTAAACTCAGGACCCTCATCCATACCCGTGTTTTCTGCAAAATGACGGCCCGTCTACCTGCGGTTTTATTTTCACGAATATCGGCATGGTTGGGGACTCGTGACTCAGCCCCGTAAACCGGCATAGTTTTGTTCGGGCGGCCCCGCACGAGTGCCTCCGCCAGCCTCGCGGGACCAAAATGATCCGTTTTCCTCCGCCCCCAAGGGGTCAGCCGGAACCGCTCGCCACGAAACCGGCCCATCCACTACGTTTGACTCAATACCCCCGATCATATCCCCGTTTTCCAGAAAACCGCAGGCGTTCTACCTGCGGTTTTGTTTTCGCGTTTTTTGGCATGGTTGGGGGTAAGGGGCTAAACGTAGTAGATGGGCCGATTTCGTGGCGAGCCCTCCTCCCCAACGCACAAAAGCGCCACCACGGAGGAGGGAGATGCCTCCGTGGCGGCTGGGGGTAGGAGTAGGTCGGGATTTAGCCCTGCCGGCCGCCCGGGGCCTTTTGGCCCCGGGCGCTGCCAGCGCGTCTAGCGCTTACGGATGCCCCAGACCAGAGCTCCGACGCCGGCCATGGCGATGACGAATGCCATGAGCAGTGCGGCAGCCTGCTGGTCACCCGTGGTGGGCAGGAAACCCTTGACCGTCTTGACGATGTTCGTCACGGTCTTGGGCGTGCCGGGGTCGGGCGTCGGCGTAGGAGTCTCGGGCTTCTTGTACGTGTTGTTGAACACGATGCCCTCGACGCTCTTGTCGCCCTTGGCAAAGGCGACGCTTGCCTTGAGGCTGCCCTCGCCGTCATCGACCACGTTGACGGTCGCGGTAAAGACGGACTTGTCGTAGGTCATACCGGCCTCGTCGCCCTTGACCTCGCTGATGGTGTAGACGTGCGTACCGGGCTCGTCGTACTCAAACTTGTCGAAGCTGATCTTACCGTCGGCATCGTTGGTGACGGTGGACTCGACGCCCTCGCCAACGAGCTTAAAGCTGAACTCGTCCTTCTTGAGCTCGCGTCCCTCGAGCACCTTGATGGCTCCGATGGAGACCTGCGTGGGCATGGCGTAATACTTGTTGGTAAAGCCAGCCGACTCGGTGGTTCCCTCGAGCTTGTGCGTCGCGGTCAGCGTGCCGTCGCCGTTGTCGGAAACGGTGGTCACGACGGTGTAGGTCGTGCCGTCATAGGTGACGCCCTTGTACAGGCCGAGCGCGTTGGGGCAAGCCTCGCGCAGCGTGTACGTGTGCGTGCCGGGTGCCTCGTAGCGGATCGGGCTCAGTGTCACAGTGCCGTTGGTGTCGTTGGCGCCGCTTGCGACAACCACGTCGTCCTCGAGCAGATCAAACGTGAACTCGCCAGCTGCAAGGTCGCGTCCGGTCAGACGCTTGACCGTCTTGACCTGATCGGTCACGGACGAATCGGTAGGCGTTACGCTGTAGATGTTGGTGAACGTGAAGGCAGCACCGTCGTCGCCTTCGCGCTTGACGCTCAGATGTCCGGCGCCGTCGTCAGTCACGGTATAGGAAACCTTGCGCGTGGCGTTGGCATCGTTGGTCACGCCAGGGGCGCTGCCGGTCTCGGTCACCGTATAGGCAAAGGTGTGCGAGCGCGGAGCGGTGGGGGCTGCGGGCTCGGACTCGTCGCCGGGCTCGTCAGCGTTGGCATCAGCGTCGATGTCGGCCTCTGCCTCGTCAGCGTCGACGTCGTCAGCTTCATCTGCCTCGGCCTTATCGGCCGCGTCGTCCGTCACGCCCAGAGCGCGGTTGAGGTCCTCGAGTGTAAAGTGGATCTTGCCAAAGTCCACGTTACCGGCTGCGTCGTTGGTTACGGTCGTGCGCTCGGGCATCGGGGCACCTGCCTCGTCGGCGGTCACGGTAAAGGTGAACTTACCCGTGATGTCGGCCGGGGTCAGGCCCTCGGCAACCTGGAGCTTCTTAGTACCGGTGAGCGCGGCATCCACGGCGTCGGCGCCGTAGACGTTCTCGAACAAGGGCTCGACGCCGCCGTAGTCGACCGTCGCCGTCAGGGTACCGTCACCGTTGTCGACGACGATAACTTTAAAGCCAAAGCTCCACGTTGTAGCGGAAACGCCATTCGGCAGCCCGAATAAATCTTCGTAGGCCGTGTAGTTAATGGTCCAGGCAAGCTTGCCGTCCTTATCGGTACGATAAGCAAGCCCAGCAGCCTCAAGATTAGCAAGCATCTTGGTGTCGTAGTGCAGCGTATCAAAGCTCACGTGCCCGCCGATATTGGGCTTGAGGTTTTCGTATGCCACAAGCTCACCCTGATAGGCGATGCCGAACCAGAACTCGCCGTCGGCCATCGGGCGACCGGTCAGAGTCTTGGTGGCAACGACCTGAGCAGCGGTGCCACCAGGCGTGTTGGTCGTAGCGCTGTAACTGTTGTGGAACGGCACCAGGGCCTTCTCGACCTTGTTCTCGCCACTCTTGTGGACCGTCTCATGCGTGCCCTCGGGACCACCGGAAACGGTCGTCGTAGCAGTGAGCGTACCGGCGGTGTCGTCGGCGATGGCGATCGTCACCGTGCGTACGGCGTCATCGTAGGTGTAACCGGGCTGGCCGTCGTTCTTTTCGGCCACGGTGTACTTGAAGGTCTTGCCGGCGTCAGCCTGCGTAAATTTAACCTCATGACCAGCCAGAATGTCGATCAGTCCGACCGTTGCCTCTGCCGCTTCGGGGGACTTGAAGCTGTTGGCCCCGGGCAGCAGACCGAGCGCGCGAGCCGAGGCGTCGTCAGCAGGTGTCACGGTAAAGGTGAACTGGCCCTCGGTCATGGGGCGGCCGTCCAGATACTTGCTGAGCCACAGACCGCCGGCCGCGGTGTAGTTAAGCTCAGTGCGGTACGTGTTGGTAAAGCGTCCGTTTTCCTTCTTGGTGACGTTGGCGGTCAGGTTGCCATCGCCGTCCTCGGTCACGGTTACTTCGGCGGTCGCGACGTGGGAGTCATACGTCATGCCGACCGTATTACCCGCGTTCTCGCGAATCTCGTACTTGTAGGTTTCGGCGGCAGCGTAGTGAATCTTGCCGAACTTGATGGCGGCGATGCCGTCCTTCGCGTCCTTCTTGCTCACGGTTACGGTTGCGGGATCGGGCAGCGGGGCGCCCTCGGGGGCGGTGATGGTAAAGCTAAACTCGTCCCCATCCGTCCAGTCGCGGCCGCTGATGACCTTGCTCAGGTCAAAGTCGAGCTCTGCATCGAGCGGGGTCACGCTGTAGGTGTTCTTGAACTCGGCGGGCTCGGTACCTTTCAGGACATGCTCAGCCTTGAGGGTGCCGTCGCCGTTGTCCGTGATGGTGGTCTCGATGGTGTACTTGGCGTCGCTGTAGGTGACGCCCTTGCTGGTGGTTCCGCCGTTGACCTCGCGCAGCGTGTAGGTGTGCTTGCCGGGCTTGGTGTACTTCACGGCGCCCATCGTGATCTTACCTTCGGCATTATTGGTACCGGTAGCGACGACCTTATCGCCCTCGACGAGCTCGAAGGAGAACTCGCTGTCCTTGAGATTGCGGCCAGTCAGGACCTTGGTCACGGTAATCTGGTCGGTGACGCTAAACTCGTCCGGATTCGGCTTGTAGCTGTTGTTGAACTTCGCCTCGTTGTCGCCCTTCAGCTCGTGCTTTGCCACGAGTTCGCCCTTGCCGTTGTCGGTGATGGTCGTCTCGATGGTGTAGGTCTTGCTGTCGTAAGTGATGCCGTTGTTGGCGTCACCCGGGACCTCGCGCAGCGTGTAGGTGTGCTTGCCGGCCTTGTCGTACTTCACGGCGCCCATCGTGATCTTGCCGCTGGCATCGTTCTTGCCGGTGGCGACGACCTTGTCGCCCTCGACGAGCTCGAAGGAGAACTCGCCTTCCTTGAGGTCGCGGCCGGTCAAGACCTTGGTCACGGTGATCTGGTCGGTGACGCTGGAGCTCTTGGGAGTCACCGTATAGGCGTTCTCGAAGGTCGCCTTCTCGTCGTTCTGCAGCTTATGCTCCACGCTGAGGGTACCGTCGCCGTTGTCCGTGACCGTGGTCACGATGGTGTACTCGGCGGCGCTGTAGGTGATGCCGTTCTCGGTGGCGCCGGCCTTGGTCTCGCGCAGCGTGTAGATGTGCTCGCCGGCAGCGGTGTAGGTGACGGGATCCATCACAATCTTGCCGTCGGCGTTGTTAGTGCCGGTGGCAACTACGTTATTGCCCTCGACGAGCTCAAAACGGAACTCTCCGGCCTTGAGGTCACGGCCGTCCAAGAACTTGGTCGCGGTGACTTGGTCGGTGACGCTGGAGTCCTCGGGCGTCACGGTGTAGGAATTCTTGAACTCGGCGGTCCCAGCGTCCTTCAGCTCATGCTTGACCGCGAGCGTGCCGTCGCCCCTGTCGGTAACGGTGGTCACGACGGTGTAGGTCTTGGCGTCATAGGAGACGCCCTTGCTGGCGGTTCCGCCCTTGGCCTCACGCAGCGTGTAGGTGTGCTTGCCGGCCTCGGTGTACTTCACGGCGCCCATCGTGATGTTGCCGCTGGCGTCGTTGGTGCCGGTGGCGACGACCTTGTCGCCCTCGACGAGCTCGAAGGAGAACTCGCCGGCGGCAAGCGCGCGCCCGGTCAGGAACTTGGTCGCCTTGACCTGGTCGGTGACGCTGGACTCAGTGGGGGTCAGATTGTAGGAATTCTTGAACTCGGCAGCCTTGGCATCCTTCAGGACATGCTCGGCCTTGAGCGTGCCGTCGCCCTTATCGGTGATGGTGGTCACGATGGTGTAAGTCTTGCCGTCGTAGGCGATGCCCTTGCTGGTGGTTCCGCCGTTGACTTCGCGCAGTGTGTAGGTATGCGTTCCGGCCTTGTCATACTTGACGGTGCCCATCGTGATGTTACCGCTGGCGTCGTTGGTGCCGGTGGCGACGACCTTGTCGCCCTCGACAAGCTCGAAGGAGAACTCGCCGGCGGCAAGCTTGCGCCCGGTCAGGGACTTGGTCGCGGTGATCTGGTCGGTGACGCTGGAGCTCTTGGGCGTCACGGTGTAGGAGTTCTTGAACTCAATCTTCTTGACGTCCTCGGCGCCCTTCAGCTTATGCGTGGCCACAAGCTGGCCCTTGCCATTGTCGGCGATGGTCGTCACGACGGTATAGACGGTTTTGTCATAGGCGATGCCGCCGGCATTGCCTATGACCTCGCGCAGCGTATAGATGTGCTGACCGATCTCGGTGTACTTGATGGCGCTGAACGCAACGTTGCCGTTGGCATCATTCTTAACGGTTTCGACAACCGACGCGTCCTCGCCCTCACCCTCAACGAGCTCAAAGGAGAACTCATTGTCCTGGAGCTTATGGCCGGTCAGGACCTTGGTAACTGTAATCTGATCGGTGACGCTCGACTCAGCGGGATTGGCAGTATAGGTGTTCTTGAACTCGACCTCGCCCGAGGTCTTCTTCACAGAAGCCTCGAGCTTTCCCTTTGCGTTGGGTGTCACCGTTACGGTGAACTCTGCAACGTTCTTGCTGTAGGCGATGCCGTCGACCGTGGTCCCGGCATGCTTCTCGCTAACCTTGTAGACATACGTGCCCGGCTTGTCATAGGCAATCTCGCCAAAGCTAATGTCCGCATGGCCCTTGGTTGCAAACGCAGTCGTGGACCTGGGCATCGGGGCGTTGTCCTCGAACGTCAGGCCAAACTCAAACTTGTCCTCATCCGTCCAGTCGCGGCCCTCGAGCACCTTGGTCAGGCCAAAGTCGGCAGTTGTCAACGTTGTCGGCGTGGTATTGAGCGTAAAGCTAATCTTGCCGTTATTGCCCAGGTAGACATTGACCTTCGTCGCACCAGAAACAACCTTCGTGTTGTTCCACTGGGGATTGATCACGTCGCGTGCGGTGTCCGTCGGGTTTCCGCCCACACGCTCCTTGGTGGTGTGAAGCTGGTGGATAAAGGCGAGGCGCGCGGTGCCAGCCTTAATCGACCAGTGATCGCCATCCTTTACCAAAGCACCTTCAAAGTTTTCGAGCTCGCTTCCCTTAACCGGGATCGAAACGGAATCATCGTACGGCGCGCCCGACGAGTTCTGCGCCATAAACTCATCTTTGTACCAATAGGTCTTAGAGCCCGAAGGCTTTTCCGTTGCGAGCTTGGTGCAAGCCGCGTCTGTGTAGACGGGCGTTAGCTTTTGGAAGTAGTAGTAGCTGTTCGTAGCAGCAGGCTCAAAGCTTGCGACCGTATCGCCCGCATCGTCGCCGGTCCACTTGTTGGCGTAGAAGCTAACGGTATTGGAATCGGCGTCCTTGTGCTCATTGATGTAATCCTGCAGTCCCGGTACGTTATTGGGAGTAAACAGGTTTTTGCGTGCAATAGCCTTTACGCTCGATGCATACGCAACGCGGATAGGCGAGATGGCCTCCGTGGAGTCAACCACAAACGTGCCCGCCGACTCGTCAACGGTAAAACGGCGCAGCGGAATGAGCGATGCGGGGACCTTGACCGTCACGATGTCGCCGCGCTGCGGATTGTTCTCGTCCGCGCGATCAACCGTAATTACGAGATGGGCGAGCTCGCCATCAAACGTATAGGTATCGATATTGCCATCGGTCGACTTGGTGGCGGCCCCATAGGTCTTGCCGTTGTACTCGGCACCGGTAAAGCTATCGACCTGCATAAAGGCGCCCAGCTCGTCCTCGAATGTGATGTAACCGGAGCCGTTGGGATTGTTGCCCTCGACCTTGGTCGGGAAACCCTTGCCCGACGTAATGGCACTCGAGATGTCTGCGAAGACTTGATCTAGCTCTGCAGCGTTGGCTGCAGACTTGTAATAAGTAGCACCGGCAACGCGATCGCCCAGCTTTCCGCTCGTATACGAAGTCGCCTTGGGATAGTTGCTCGACATGGCGTGCATGAATTTATTTTCATCGCTCGTCTTGTAGCTCGTAGGATCGGCACTGGGATCCGCACCGTCAAAGATGCCGATGGTGTAGACGGTAGCGCCTTTATCCTTCATACCCTTGGCGGCAGCTATGGCATTGTCGGCAACAGTAGAGCTGAAGTCACGGAAGTCTGTGGGCGTGCCGTCCGTAAAGAACACAACGATCTTCTGGGCATCTTCGCGTTTGGAAGTAATTCCCTCGGCCAGTGCCATGCCGTTATCGGCACGAGTAGCACCAGCAGGGTCAATGGAATTGATTGTTTTCTTGAGGCTCTTTGCGCCATCACCCGAGCACGCCATCAGCTTTTGCATGGTCTGCGAGTAGTTGTAGCTATGGCGGCCATCGCGATAAGTGTCATTGCCGATCTTGTCAGTCTTCTCGCCCGCAAACTTTACGATGGCAACCTGGTGCTGCTTGCTCACGTCCTTAACGTTCTTGTTTTGCTCGGCAATGGTGTCGATAAAGTGGTTGGCAGCATTCTTGAGCGCATCAATACGCTTGGGAGAATCTTCACCACCCATAGGATCATCCATTGAGCCAGAGGCATCGAGCACCATCACGATGTCGAGCGGCTTGGAAACCAGCGACGTCGTATCGGATGTCGAAGACATCGCCGAAAGCGTAGTCAAAAAGTCCGATTTCCCGTCATCGATTGCTTGGACCGTCTTATCCGTCCAAATTCGGCCGACGTTTTGCGTCGTGACCTTGCTGCCGTCATAGCCGCCCGCCCAGAACTTCCAATGGTTGCTGGTGTCGTGATCGACTATCTTTGTCGCTTCCGGTCCGTCCATACCGGTGCTGGACCTGGCGTTGGCCTCGGGCAGCATGGCAAATGCTGCAGCCGGCAATACCAGCACTATGGCCAGTATCACCGCCAAGAGACCCCTCGTGTACCTGCTCATCGCGTCTCCCTTCTCGCGGGCTCAGACCTTGCATCAGCCTAAAGTTACGGAATGAGACACAATTAGGGCAGGTGACACATGTTCCAGATTCGGTTTTGGGCGTGAGACAAATGTCTCACCAAAGTTGAGACACGGGATTTTTACAGGTAAACGAATGCAAATGAGGGCCGGCGGGCATTTTTGCCCCACCGGCCCCTATCCCAGCTCTATACCAGTGCTACTCCGGCTTGGTTTCTACCGTGGGAGTCTTGTTCGCCGCAACTGGAGTACGAGCGGTGTCCATAGTCAGGCAGTGTTTAGGACAGCTTTCGATGCACTCGCCGCACACCACGCAGGCATACGGGTCGATCGACCAGGTGCCGCCTTTGCGATCGACCGCGAGTGCGCCCGCCGGGCAACGCCGCGCGCACATGCCGCAGCAGATGCACGCATCCATGTCATTGACGACATGCCCGCGCAAGCGCTCGGGCGCCGTCAGCTTCTCCTGCGGATAGCAAACCGTGACCGGCTGCTTGACCATAGAACCCAAGGCCGTCTTGGCAAATGTCAGCAAACTCATGCCGCGCCTACCTTTCCGTGCAGCTAATGCAGGGGTCGATGGTCAGGATAATCATGGGCACGTTGGCAAGGAGCACGCCCTGCAGCGCATGCGTCAGACCCGCCAGGTTCTGCGACGTCGGCGTGCGCACGCGAAAACGGTCCAGGTTCTTGGTGCCGTTGCCGCGCACATAGTAATACGCCTCGCCACGCGGCTGCTCAATCACAACCTCGCCGCGCGCGCCGTCGGCCGGCGTAAGCTTGGTACGCCCGCCGATGCCGTCGTGCGGAATCTTGCCGACAAGCTCCTTGATGATGTCCATGGCCTGCGTGACCTCGGCGCAACGCACCCGGCAGCGGGCATAGCAGTCGCCATCACTAGCAACGATAGGCTCAAACGCGGCCAGGTCCGCATAGGCGCCGTCGCCAAACATGCGCACGTCGTAATCCACGCCCGAGGCGCGCCCGAACGGACCGACCATCGAAAGCTCCAGCGCGTCCTTCTTGCTGATCACGCCCACTCCATGCAGGCGCTCGCCGCAGCTATTGTCGTCCAAAAACGTATGCACCAGGGCCTCGTAGTCGGGACGCATGGCATCGAGCGTCTGGACAATGCCCGCCAGCTCGGAGTCCTCGATATCGTGCTTAAGGCCACCGATCTCGTTGATCGACAGAATCACGCGACCACCGCAGGTGCTCTCGAAGATCTTGAGAATCTGCTCGCGCAGGGTCCACGAACGATAGAACAGCGCCTCGAAACCAAAGGCATCGGCGAGCAGGCCCAGCCACAGCAGGTGCGAGTGGATGCGCGAAAGCTCATGCAAAATGGTGCGGATATACTGCACGCGGCCGGGCACCTCGATGCCGAGCATGCGCTCGCAGGCGGTGGCATAGCCGCAGCTGTGACCCACGGCGCAAATGCCGCAGATGCGCTCGGCGATGTAGCCAAACTGATGCATATCGCGCTTTTCGGTGAGCTTCTCGAGTCCGCGGTGCACAAAGCCGATCTGCGGAATTGCCTCGATAACGCGGTCGTCCTCGATCACCAGGTCCAGATGAAGCGGCTCGGGCAGCACCGGGTGCTGCGGGCCAAACGGAATAACGGAGCGATGTGCCATGGGCCTTACGCCTCCTTTTTCTGCTTGTCGCGGGCGGCCTTGGCGGCAAGCGCCGCGCGGACCTTGACCGCTTTCTCGGGATCCATGGCGGCGAGCTTTGCCTCCATCTCGGCAGCCTTGAGCGCGGCATCGCCGGCGCCCGCGGCGCTCTCCCCTGCAGCATCCGCAGCCGCGGCGGCCTTCTCGGCAGCGGCCTTGCGCGCCTTGGCCTCGGCAGCCGCGCGGACCTTCATGGCCTTCTCACGCGCGGCCTTCGCCTCGGGCGTGATAACGCTCATGGGCTCGGCCGTTGAGACCTGGTAGAAAAAGCCCTTAAAGTCAATTTGCATATCGGTAATGGCAAGACCAAACAGGTCGTGCGCCTCGTTTTCAAACGGGAACACCGCCGGATAATACGAGCTGATGGACGGAATCTCCTGGTACCGGTCAATACCCTCGACCACCAGATTCTCAATCGCATAGTTTCCGTCCCGCGCGATCTGCTCCTGAGCAGAACGAACGTTGATGAACGTATAGACCAGGCGATACAATCCATCGTCCACACAGCGCTCGGCGTGCATTTGCACAAAGCGCGCGCCGACGCCCTTGAGCGCCTGAACATGCGGCAGGAGCCCGTCGATCCCAACGGTAGTATAGATAGCCTTTTGCATTACTCGGTCTCCTTTGCAGCGGCGGGCGTCTCAGCAGGTGCGCCGCCAGCGGCGGGCTTCTCGGCAGGCGCGTCACCGGCAGCGTCAGTCCCGGCCCCCGCAGCCACAAACCCGTCCTCACCCAGCTCAACGCCACCATCCCAGGTAGCGGCGCCGCCCACGGTGAGCGGGTCGCCGCCGGCGCGCATCACGGCCTCCTTCTGGTCCAGGATGCCGCACGCCTCCACGATGGCATCGATCACCGTCTCGGGACGAATAGCGCACCCGGGCGCGTACACGTCCACGGGAACCGCGCGGTCCACGCCGCCGATCACGTTATAGGCATCGCGGAATACGCCGCCCGAACACGCGCAAATGCCGCACGCCACCACGCACTTGGGCTCGAGCATCTGGTTGTAGATCTGGCGCACGACAGGCAGGTTCTGGGCATTGACCGACCCCGTCACCAAAAAGATATCCGCATGCTTGGGGTTGCCGGTGTTGACCACGCCAAAGCGCTCCGCATCGAACAGCGGCGTGAGCGAGGCCAGCACCTCGATATCGCATCCGTTGCAGCTCGAGCCGTCGTAATGAATAACCCACGGCGAGCGCGACATTTTATGATCCATGGATGCCGCCTCCTAAATAAACACGTCGACGAGGATGGGCATAAGGTTGAGCAGGCCAAACACCAGCGCCACGCCCCATCCGAGCTTAAAGCAGCTGCGCCAGGTGCTACGGGCGAAGGTGTTGTCGATCAGCACCTCGACAAAATACGTCGCGGCCATCACGACCAGGGCGACCACCCAGCTCACCGGGTTGTCCCAAACAAAGAACATGCCCACCCACATCAAAAACAGCACGGTCTCGCACCAGTGCATGAGGGTCATCTTGGCCAGCGTGCCGCCGCTCATCTCGGTGGCGACGCCCTGGACGATCTCCTGATGCGCGTGATGCGAGTACGAAAGATCGAACGGCGACTTGCGCAGCTTGATGGTAAGCACCGCAAGCAGCGCGAGGAAAATGGGCGCGCTGCACACGATGATGGGGGCCGACTGCCCCGTCACGGCGATGGAATCAAAGCTATCGGTGGCAAGATACAGGCCCACGCTCATCAGCAGAACGGCGGGCTCGTAGCTCATAACCTGCAGCAGCTCGCGGTCGGCGCCGACCTGGGCAAACGGGCTTTGCGTCGAGGCGGACGCCAGCACCACAAAGATCGCGGCGAGCGTCACCATAAAGGAGCACAACATCGTGTTGGAACCCGACACAAAGATGCCGCCGCCCACCACGGTAAAGATGAGCGCGCACGCCATGTAGGTATCGTCCATGGTGTTTACGCTGGCGGGGGCCTTGCGCAGCAGCTTGGCAACGTCGTAGAACGGTTGCAGCAGGCGCGGACCCACACGGCCCTGCATGCGGGCCGAAAGCTTACGGTCAAGACCGTCGATCAGACCGCCCACAAGCGGCGCCAGCAAGGCAAACGCCACGGTGGCAATAAAAATGCCCACGACGCCCGAACCTTCAAAATACTTGCCGCGCAGCACCGAGGGCGCGCTCATGGCAAGCCGCTCGGGCCCAATCCACGCGCAACACAGAAGCGCAAACAAGATAATGCTGCAGCACACGACGCTACCTGCGGGGCCAATGCGTTTCTCGCCAAGGGCGTCCTCCGAATACCAATTGCGCTTTTCGGCCTTCACCTCGTGTCCCATCGAGCCGCGGAAATGGCGGTAATTGTCGGTTCCCACACCCGAAAGATATACGTTTACGTGCGGCTTGTTGCTCACGCGGAATGAAGTCAGCAGCACCACGGCGATAAACGCCACGATAACCACCATCAGATACATGGCGTCCTTGCCGATAACGTACGGCACGCGGCCAAACACCATGGCCAAGTAAGGCGACACCAGACCGCTCGAGATAACCGGGAACGCCACGCAGCACAGAATCAGCAGCGCGGCGATGGTGTTGAGGGCCATCCATTCGGTCTTGTGGACATTGACCTCAACGTTTTGAGCCGTGGGGTCGACGCCCGAAAGCTTGGCAAGCCACTTGCCCCAGAAGAAGAACGTCGCGGCCGAGCCAAAGGCAAGCACCATGATCATGAGCACGTTGCCGGTCTGCGCAAACGCCACCAGGGCGCCCCACTTGGACACGAGCATGCCAAACGGCGCCACAAACATGCCCATGATGCCCAGCATCATCAGGCGCGTCAGGTGCGGCATGCGGCTGAACATACCGTCCATGTCCTCGATATCGCGACTGCCGATATGATGCTCGGCCGTGCCCACGCACAGGAACAGCAGCGACTTGGCCACCGTGTGGAACAGGATCAGGAAGATGGCCGCCCATACGGCCTCGGGCGCGCCGACACCCAAGCAGGCACTGATGAGGCCCAGGTTGGAAATGGTGGAGTACGCGAGCACGCGTTTGGCGTTGCTCTGCGAGATGGCCATGAGGGCAGCGAGCAAAAACGTGATGGCACCCACACTCGTGACCATAAAGCCAGTCACGGGATAGATGGCATAGAGCGGGCTCAGCTTGACCATCAGGAACACGCCGGCTTTGACCATGGTGGACGAGTGCAGCAGGGCGCTCGTGGGAGTGGGGGCAACCATGGCACCCAACAGCCACGTGTGGAACGGCATCTGCGCGGCCTTGGTGAGTGCGGCGAGCGATAGCAGGATGACCGGCATCACCAGCAGCGCGGATTGTGCGGTTCCGGAGCCGGAAAGCTCGATCATGCCCGAGATGGTCAGCGGCATGCCGTTAACGTGCAGAAACATAAGGCCCGCCAAAAACGCGATGCCGCCCAGCATGTTAAGGATGATCTGGGTGAAAGCGTTTTTAATGGCCTCGGGCGTGCGCGTGTAGCCAATCATGAGGAACGAGCACACGGTGGTGATTTCCCAGCCGCAGAACAACCACTCAAGGTTGTCGCTCGTCACGATGACGAACATGGCCGAGAGGAACAGGAACATGAGCGCCAGGAACTGCGGGCGTCGATCGGGCGCGGTCTGCCCGCGCAGCGCGGCCTCGTGCTCGTCATGGGCCTGGAAGTCCTTCATGTAGCCCAGGGCATACACGCAGATTAGGCTGCCGACGATGCCGACGGCGAGGACCATGATCACGCTCATGTAATCCAGGTAGAGCGGCGTTGCGATGACAGCCTCGGCCGCAGGCAGCGTCATGACAGCAAAGGTAACGGAGCCCACCAACTGGACTATGCCGAGCACCGTGGTGAGCGCGTTCCTATATTTGTACGCGTTGTACAGGATGACGGCGCACAGGATGACGTCGATGACGGAGCTGGTGATCGAGAGCACATGCGAGGTGCCGGGGGCAACCTCAAAGCTCTGCGGACCCGTGCCAAAAAACATGACGGCGACTACAACTGTCACCGCCATAATAATGCCGGAGCCTATGAGCCCCACCGCATCGCGGGCGCGGTCACCGCGCGCGAGCAGCATGCCCAGCGCCGGTACCAGCGGAAACAGGGTAAGGAAATACAGTAGCGTCATACCATCACTCCCCCATGCAAAAACGCTGCAATTGTTTAACGTTATAGCTCAATTGAGGAATAGCGGCGGCAGGTTTTCGGTCAACTGGGGAGTTTTAGGCGTACGGGGCAAGGGTACGTCCGCATTGGAGTAGAGGGGTGACGCTCCCTTACCGCAACGACAGACGCGCGGGCCACTGCGCGCGGTTTATTGACCACGTTGGAGGATGTCCCGATAGGCTCGCGCCGGTCCAAAAAGTTGGCGCGGCAAGAAAAATGCGCCCCTGTGGGCGCACCATCCCGTTTGCTATTCCGTCTTTTTAACGCGCGGCTTGCGACCGCGCGGCTTATCGACCAGTGCGGACTCACCGCTCTCGCGGTACTGACGGCACCAAGCCTTGACCGAAGACTCGCTGGGAATCTTGTGCTTGATCATGGCCTCGCGAACCGTTAAGCCGTTTTCCAAGCGATCCTTAACCACGGCGAGCTTAACTTCGTACGAATAGGTGTGATGATGCGAACCGGCGTTGAGAACGGCGTCGGCACCGCCCACAGCATACGCGCGGGCCCACTGACGAGCCGTGGCCTGGGGAATGCCAAGCTCCGTAGCGAGGGCGCGATGACCGACCCCCTCTTGGAGGATCTCGACGGCGCGCTGCCTAACCTCAGGCGCATGCGTGCGAGTCCTAGTTGCTTCCGACATACCTGCCACTTCTTAGCCTTAGCCGTTAATCTGCTTTCTTACGTGCAAGTTAGATAGTAGCATTTTACTGTTTGCTCAAAGCAGTTAATTAAAATAGACGCGGCATTATCTGGGCATTTGGCACCAAATTACGACATATCTTTATCGATTATTTACGCTGGTAGCTGACTCACGGCTAATCGTCATTCGCTTGTCAACAAAATTGGCATCTCTTTATGTCCTTTGGTATAGAGGATATAGTTATTAACCCCTCCCCCAATATTTTTGAGTGATCTGCAAGGCAGTAGACGTCCTCACTCCTCATGATTACCGCGCATTGCCATCCACCGGAGCAAAACAAAAAGGGCGGGACCTGCGCGCTTGCAGGCCCCGCACCGGTTGACATCCGACGGGACACAGCCGGGCGAGACGGATCCGTGCTACCGCCCCGCCTGGCCGCGAAGTTAACTACAGCTCGTTGGCCGCGTGATATGCCGTGCGAATGGCACTCGCAATGTCGGCGGTGCGCTCGCCCGAGCAGTCGCCCACGCAGGTCACGGGCACCGTCACGCCATCCAGGTCAAACGCGTTGGCCTTGGAGCCCACGGCCATCACCACGTAATCGCAGGCGATCTTCACCGGCTCCTCAGCGCCGTCCTCGATGGTGCGAATGGCCTCCACGCCCTCGTCGGTAATGGCGGTCAGGCGGGTCTTCACGTGCTGCTCCACGTTGTGCTCTGCAAAGTCGCTCATAATCAGCGGCAGAATGGTCTCGGACTCGCCCGCGGCAATCTTGTCGAGCATCTCCACGATCGCCACCTCGCAGCCGTGCTGCAGCAGGTACTCGGCAGTCTCGGTGCCCACCAGGCCACCGCCAATGACGGCGACGCGGCCGCTGAGCTCCACCTTGCCGGCCAGCACGTCCCAGCTCGAAACGACCTTGTCCGAGTCGGCACCCGGAACGGGGATGACCACGTCGTGCGCGCCCACAGCCACAATCGCGGCGTCGGCGGCGTTGAGGTCCTCAGCGGTAGCGGCATGGCTGAGCTCAACCTTCACGCCCAGGTCAGGCAGAATCTTCTCGTAGTACTCGACCGAGCGCATGATCTCGTCCTTGCGCGGAGGCGCAGCCGCCAGCACAATCTGGCCGCCCAGATGATCGCTCGCCTCGTAGACGGTCACATCGTAGCCGCGCTTGGCCGCCACGCGCGCGGCCTCCAGGCCGGCAATGCCGCCGCCCACCACGGCGATCTTCTTGTCGCCCTCGCCCGGCTTGATGGTGATGGTCGCTTCGTCGCCGTTCTCGGCGTTGAGCACGCACGAGATGTACTTGCGATTTTGAATCGCGTCGACGCAGCCCTTGTTGCAGTTGAGGCACTCGCGGATGGGCTCACCCGTGGCGGCCTTCAGCGCAATGTCGGGGTCGCACATGAGCGAGCGGCCATAGGCGATGATGTCGGCCGCGCCGTCTTCCAGAATCTTCTCGCCGGCCTCGACCGAGACAACACGGCCGACGGTTGCCACCGGCACGGAGACCAGAGCCTTGACGCGCTCGGCCACGGGCAACGTCCAGTTGTAGGGCATGGCGCCCATGGGCGGAATGGTGTCGCCCATGTTGCCCGTGTGGTTGGCCTGCGCAACCTGGATCATATCGATGCCCGCGCCCTCGAGCAGCTTGGCAAACTCGCAGGCCTCGTCGGGCAGCAGGCCTCCCTTGCCGCGCGGCGTGCCGTCGGGGTTCTCCATGATCACGGGGAGCTTGTACTCCACCATCAGCTGCGGCGCGGCTTCTTTAATGGCGGCGACGACCTCGAGCGCGTAGCGAACGCGGTTCTCGAACGAGCCGCCGTACTCGTCGGTGCGCTGGTTGAGGATAGCCGAGCACAGCGAACCCACCAAGCGGTCGCCGTGGACCTCGATGGCATCGATGCCGGCCTGCTGCGCGCGAGCGGCCGAGGCAGCGATGGCCTCCTTGATCTGGGTGAGCTGCCCTACGCTCGCCTCGTCCACAAAGTGCTGCATGTCGTGATGCAGCTTGGCGTAGGCCTGGTTGCGGATCTCGTTGGACTCGGCCATCTTGGCGGCAAAGGTCTCCTCGTCGCCGGCGGCCTTGGCCTCCTGCGCGGCCTTGGCGGCAGCCATGGAGCCCATGACCATGCGGCCGACACCGGGCACATCGTACTCGGGGTGGAACAGCTGCAGCGCGACCTTGGCGCCGTGCTTGTGGACGGCATCGGCCAGCGCCTTAAACGTGGGGATCTGGGCGTCGGTTGCCAGCTTGGGCGTGGGGCTTGCGGTCATGACGGGAGCAACGTCGCCGATGACGATGTAGCTCACGCCGCCACGGGCCAAGCGCTCGTAAAAAGCCAGGCTGCGCTCGCCAATGGAGCCGTCGCGCTCCTCGTAGCCGGTGGTAAGCGGCGGGAACATAATGCGGTTCTTGAGCTCAAGGGGGCCAACCGTAATGGGCTGGAGCAGCTTGGATGCAGGTGCGGTCATGGACATTCCTCTCTTGTAGGCGCGGCGGCGATGGTGCCGCGTAGTTGTCTAAAGGATATGGCATGGGAATACAACAGCGCAACGGAAATCGGCGGATAACAGGTAGCGGCAGGTGGATGGGGCGGGACGGCCCGTCGGTTTGTCTCAATCTGTAACAGTTACTCAGCAAAACCGGGTCTTACTGTTACAGATCGAGACATTCCTCTCAACCCATCCTCAACAATCTAGATCTGTAACAGCTAGGCCCACTTTTGACCCCTCCCTGTTACAGATCGAGACAAACCAAACCGCCTGCTAGAGAATCTCAATCTGTAACAATAACTCGGCAAAATCCGTCCCTCGTGTTACAGATTTAGACAAACGGGCCCAACCCACCGGTATATCTCGATCTGTAACACCTAGCCGCCCAAATCAGGTCTAGATGTTACGGATTGAGATTTTGTTTGAGAGGCCGAGAATTGGACCGAAAACACGGTCCCGGAATAACAAAAAAGCTCGCCGGCTAGGCCGACGAGCTGCAAGTTCTTGGTCGCGGGGGCAGGATTTGAACCTACGACCTCCGGGTTATGAGCCCGGCGAGCTACCAGACTGCTCCACCCCGCAATGTCTGGGCGCCTCATGTGCGCAAGAAAGAATATTACGTGGGAGTTCGGTAAACGGCAAGGAAAATCTCGTAGAGCATAATTCCTTCATATTTAAACCCCTCAGCCCCTATCATCGTAAACGAATCGCAGCCGAGCGCCGTCGACGGCGCGTATACAATGGTGTGCGTCCTTTTATGCCAACACCGGGAGTAGACATGCTGCTCGCTATCGATATGGGAAACACGCAGACGGCCATGGGTCTGTTTGACGGAGACGAGCTGGTGCAGTCGTGGCGCATGCCCACCGACCGCTCCTATACCGCCGACGAGATCCACGTGCGTCTGATGGGCTTCTTTAAGATGTACGGCCTTTCGCTCGACGCGGTCGACGCGATCGCCTTTGCCGGCGTGGTGCCGCAGCTCTCGCGCGAGTGGCACGCCGTGGCCGACCGCATCGCGGCAGACGCCATCGTCATCGGCCCGCAGACCGCCGCCGTGACCAAGCTACGCGCGGCACGCCCTCAGGCTGTGGGTGCCGACCGCATCGCCAACGCCGTTGCGGCCGAGACTTTCTACGGAGCCCCGGCGATCGTGGTGGACTTTGGCACCGCAACCAATATCGATGTCATCGATGAGGACGGCTATTACATTGGCGGAGCGATCGCGCCGGGCATCCGCATCTCCATGGACGCACTTGCCGCCCGTGCCGCCAAGCTCGCCAGCGTTCCGCTCGAGGCGCCCGAGCACGCCATCGGCCGCGATACCGAGGAGTGCATCAAGGTGGGCGCCGTGATGGGCGCCGCCGCCATGGCCGAGGGCTTGGTCACGCGCATGAAGTGCGAGCTGGGCCGCGAGGACGCCACTGTTATCGCCACGGGCGGTCTCGCCGGCATCGTCGCCGATTCGACCGATGCCTTCGACGTGGTCGACGGTCAGCTCACCATTAAGGGCATCTGCGAAATCTACCGCCGCATGCAGGAGCAGGGGTAGGACAGGGACCTAAGTCGGCACACCCGATGCCACAGTCCCCGCAAATGGTCGCCAAGCCTATTCCTCAAAATCGAAAAATTTTCATTTTTGAGGAATAGGACTTTCTGCTACGCCTCGCCGCACAGCCATCTCGCCAGGTCCATGATCTGCACCCCGTCGCGATCCGTGGCCTCGTGATGCGTGCAGGCGAGAATCATCTTGGGATACGCATCGCCAATGCTCAGCAGTGGCGAAATCTCGCGTTCAAATGTCTTATCCGAGCTGATGTCGTCGCTCACCTGAATGTAGAGTTTCTCGCTCCGCTTGATTGCTACAAAGTCTATTTCCTTTTTATAGAGTACGCCGACATATACCTCGTATCCGCGGCGCAGCAGCTCGATTGCCACCATGTTCTCGTATACGCGTCCCCAATTCATATCACGTGTACCAAGAAGCGCATATTTAAACGCATGGTCCGCCAGATAGTACTTCTCGCCGCTCTTAAGGTATTTTTTGCCGCGAATGTCGTACCGACGAACTTTATAGAAGGCAAACGCATCGCACAGGTACCCCATGTACGCACCGACCGTCTTGTTCGTAATCTTTAGCCCATCCGCATTTAATGCATCAGTAATGTTGCGTGCCGACGTTATGTTGGAGACGTTGTCCATCATGTAATCGGCAATGCGCAGCAGCGCCGATTCGTTTCTCACGTTATGCCGCTGCACGATATCCCTCACGATGAGCGTTTTAAAGACATTGGAGAGATATTGATAGCGCTGCTCCTGCAATGGATAAGGGTAAGAGCCGGACATACCGCCGGTTCTCGCGTACTCATCGAAGTCGCGGTCGACCTCGCCCTCGTCGCCATAGGAGCGATACTCCTCAAACGAGAATGGGAAAACCTCGATCTCGAAGGTGCGCCCCGTAAAGAGCGTCGACAGATCGCTCGACAGCAAAAAGGCATTCGATCCGGTGATGAAGATGTCGTACTGCTCGGATGCATGGAGGCTGTTGATCGCGCGTTCAAAGCCGTCGCACATCTGAACCTCGTCGATAAGCAGGAAGTTTTGCTTGTCGGGCACTCGATGCTCTTTTACATAGGCGAGCAGGGCATGATATTCGAGCAAGCCTTCGAACTCATCGAGGTTGTAGTTGATATGGATGACATTCGAATTGGGCAGATTTGCCTCCACGTAATCGCGGAGGGCCTCGAGCAATTTTGATTTACCGCTACGTCGGATGCCCGTGATGACCTTGATATCCGGCACGCCGATCGCGTCGAAAATGTTGGTGTAAGGGTGACACCCTAGCGCCCGTTTAACGAAA
>CAUAJK010000008.1:0-60885 GCA_958429345.1 uncultured Collinsella sp.
AGCACGCGGCTGTTAACCGCGCTGTTGTAGGTTCGAGTCCTACCCGGGGAGCCAGAATTTTCCAGCCCTTTCCGTTGGGCTTTAAATTCCTCGGTAGCTCAATGGTAGAGCACGCGGCTGTTAACCGCGCTGTTGTAGGTTCGAGTCCTACCCGGGGAGCCAGGTTGTAAAACCCGTCGCTTATGCGGCGGGTTTTTTCATGCCGCGATCGCCGTTCGCGAACGTTACCGTATCAACATTTCGTGTCGAGGATGTAATCCCGAGGCCCGCCACCTCAACATGGCGCGGTCGTTGTAGAATATTGCAATGATTGCTCCCACGAGATGGTGCCGCGAGCACCAGATAAGGAGATTCTTGTGTCTGAGACCATTAACGGCAGCCTGAGCGTCTCGAACGACGTTATTGCCGATATTGCCGGTTATGCCGCGATGACGTGCTATGGCGTCGTCGGTATGGCTGAGCAGCTCCAGGGCGCCGAGAGCGTGCGCCTGCTTGCCGGTCAGCGCCTCCGCAAGGGCGTGCTTGTCTCCGCCGACGAGAACGGCCTTACGGTCGATCTTCACGTCGTGCTCGAGAACGGCGTCAACATGAAGTCCGTCTGCCACAATCTTTCGAGCTCCGTTGCCTTCACTCTGCAGGAGATCGCCCAGATCGATCCCGCCAGCCTTAAGATCGGCATCCACATCGACGCGCTCAAGAGCCGTCTGAACTAGCATCCGAAAACGGAGATTCAAATACCCATGATTGCAAAGACCATTCGCACCTGTTTTCCGATCGCTGCGGCTGCCGTTTCCGACAAGGCCGAGGAGATCAACAAGCTCAACGTCTTCCCCGTACCCGATGGCGATACCGGCACCAACATGTCGCTCACGCTCGCCTCGGTGACCAAGGAGCTTTCTGCTCTTCCTGCCGACGCCGACATGGAAGCCATCGCCGGCGCCATCACCCACGGCTCCCTGATGGGTGCCCGCGGCAACTCCGGCGTCATCACCTCGCAGATTCTGCGCGGTGTGGCCGAGGGCCTCGTCTCTGCCGATGAGCCTATTACGGCTGCCAACATCGCCTTCGCCTTCCGTCGCGCCGTCAAGGTTGCCTTCCAGGCTGTCCGCAAGCCCATCGAGGGCACGATCCTCACGGTCCTGCGCGATGTCTCGACCAAGGCAGACGAGTGCGAGAAGAAGAAGTTCTCGGCCGAGGATGCGCTCGACGCCATCGTCGTCGAGGCATATCAGTCCGTCGCTCGCACGCCCGACCTGCTGCCCGTTCTGAAGGAGAACGGCGTGGTTGACTCCGGCGCCTTCGGCTTTGCTATTTTCCTTGAGAACTTTGTTGCCGCCGCGCTTGGCCGCAGCACCGTTGTCGAGGATTTCTCCGCCACGTTTGATTCCGCTGGCTCTGCCCGCGACGCGGCCCTTGGCCGCGTTGAGATCGAGGCCAACGACGATTGGGAGGGCTCGGAGTTCCGCTACTGCAACGAGTTCCTGTTTAAGGCCGACGCCCCGTTTGACGAGGACGAGTGCCTTAAGTTCCTGGGTTCCATGGGCGATTGTGAGCTACTCGTGGGCGCCTATCCCGACTACAAGATCCATGTGCACTCCAACACCCCCAACCTGGTGCTCGAGCACATGCTGCAGCTTGGTCAGATCTACGAGGTCTTTATCCACAACATGGAGATGGAGGCCCACGACCGTACCGCCAAGATTCACGAGGACCAGGAAAAGGCCGCCGAGCCCGCCAAGGCGCTGGGCTTTGTCGCCGTTGCCGCCGGTTCCGGCGAGGCCGACATCCTCAAGTCCCTTGGCGTCGACGTGATCGTCTCGGGTGGCCAGACCATGAACCCCTCGACTGCAGATCTGCTGGGTGCCGTGGACCAGGTCAACGCGACCTCGGTCATCATCCTGCCCAATAACGGCAACATCCGCATGGCTGCCGAGGCTGCCGCTTCTGCCTGCACGGACAAGAAGGTCGCCGTCGTTCCCACCAAGACCGTCCCGCAGGCCTTCTCCGCGCTGTTCGCGGTCCTGCCCGATTCCGAGCTCGAGGATGCCGTCGCCGCTATGGTCGACGCCATCAGCGAGGTCCGCGATGGCGAGGTCACCCGCGCCGTGCGCGACTCCAGCGCCTCGGACGGCTCGCCGATTCACTCCGGTGACGTCATGGGTATCATTGCCGGCTCTATCGACGTGGTCGGCTCCGACGTGAAGCAGGTCACGCTCGATTGCATCAACCGCATGCAGGAGGAAGAGGAAGGCGACGCGCTGACGATTCTGGCTGGCGAGGAGCTGTCCGATGAGGCCTTCCAGGAGATCGTCGACGCTATCGAGGAGGCTCAGCCCGATCTGGAGATTGACGCCCATCGTGGCGAGCAGCCGCTCTATCCCGTGATCTTCTCGATCGAGTAGGCAACTGCCCATGTCCGAGCTGTGCTCCGTGCCGCGCGTCTCGGAGCGCTTTGCCCAGAGCAATGCGCTCGACGAGGATATCGCTCGACTCAAATATGTTTCGGGTAAACGTGAGGAGGCCCTTCGCCGTCTGGGAATTCGGACGGTGGGGGACCTCCTTCTCCATATCCCTCATCGATACCTCGACTTTACCCGTTCGTGGTCCATCGAGATGGCGCCCATCGGTACCGTGTGCACCATCATCGCCACGGTCGACCGTATCGTCCAAAAGCAGCCGCGCCCGCGCATGCAGGTGACCGAGGTCTCACTTGTTGACGAGACGGGCGTGCTACAGGTCGCCTTTTTCCGCCAGCCCTGGATTGCCCAGCAGCTTAAGCAGGGCGACCGCCTGGCCGTGATGGGCAAGGTCGAGTTTGCCTACGGTTTTAAGCAGATGGCCTCGCCCCACTTTGAAAAGCTCGAGGACGGGCGCGCCGCAGGTACCATTCTGCCGGTCCATTACGTGAGCGATGGCGTGAGCCAGGCGTGGATGCGCCGCATCGTAAGCGGCGCGCTCGAGGTCGTCGGCAATCCGTTCGATCCGATTCCCGCGCCGCTGCGCGCAAAGCGGAAGCTCATGAGCAATGCCCGCGCGTTGCGTTCGATCCACTTTCCCTCGAGCATGGCTGAGCGCGACATCGCACGCCGGCGTCTTGCCTACGAGGAGTGCCTCTACCTGCAGCTGGCGCTGCGTCTGCGCAACGACGGCGGCCTGGTCGATGTGGTGCCCTATGCCCACATCGCGGGCGAGCATCTGGGCGCGCTTAAACAGGCCCTTCCGTTTTCGCTGAGCGACGAGCAGGAGGCCGCATTCCAAGACATCCTGCATGACATGTGCGATGGCGGGCGCGTGATGAACCGTCTGCTGCTGGGCGATGTCGGTACCGGTAAGACCGCCGTTGCCGCCTGTGCGCTGGCTGTGGCTGCCGATAGCGGCACGCAGGCCTGCGCTATGGCGCCCACGGGCGTGCTGGCGCGCCAATATGCTGATAAGACCGGCCCCTTGCTCTCTCAGGCCGGTATAACGTGGGCGCTGCTGACGGGTGCCACTCCGGCGGCCGAGCGCGAGCGGATCCATGAGCAGCTGCAGTCCGGCGAGCTCGATGTCCTCTTTGGCACCCATGCGGTCCTTTCGGATGACGTTACGTTCAAGCATCTGTCGCTTGTTGTCATCGACGAGCAACACCGCTTTGGCGTAGGCCAGCGCAACGCCCTGCGCGCGAAAGGCCCCGGTGCCGATCTGCTCGTTATGACGGCAACGCCCATCCCGCGTACGCTGGCGCTTTCGGTCTACGGCGATCTGGACACGAGTACCATCCGCCATCGGCCCGTCCCTGGTGCTGGCGTGACGACACGCGTGCTCACCGAGTCGAGCCGTGACCTCGCCTATGGCGCAATTCGCGAGGCGCACGAGAAGGGGCAGCAGGCCTACGTGATTTGCCCGCTCGTGGAGCCGAGTGACTCGGCCGATGAGCTGGAAGACGTGCCCGGTATCGCCCGCGACGACGAGGGCCGCGTGACGGTCCCCGTGCCGCTGCACGATACGGCGACCGAGCTCGATCGCCTGCGTCTGGCGTTGCCGGGTCTTGCCATCGAGCGCCTTCACGGCCGTATGCCAGCGGGGGAGAAGGACCGCGTGATCGACGCCTTCAAGCGTGGCGAGATTGACGTGCTCGTCTCGACTACGGTGGTCGAGGTGGGCGTCGACGTGCCCAACGCCACCGTCATGGTCATCGAGAACGGTGAGCGCTTTGGCTTGGCGGCGCTGCATCAGCTACGCGGTCGCGTGGGCCGCGGCAGCGTGTCGGGCACGTGCCTGGTCATGACGCACTCCAAGGGCAACGGCGGCGCCTCGGCGGCGCAAGACCGTCTCCAGTCGCTCGAAAAGACTTCGGACGGCTTTACGCTCGCCCAGATGGACCTGCGTCTGCGCCACGAGGGCGAAATCCTGGGGTACCGCCAGCATGGCGGCGTGACCTTGCGCTTTGTGGACCTGGACGCCGATGAGGACCTTATCGAATGGGCCCATTTGGACGCGGTCGAGCTCTTGCGGTATGCTTGCAACCTTGACTCTGTGGCGACGCGTCCCTTGCGCGACGCGGTCGCCATGCGTTATCGACATATTTTTAAGGAGGTCAGCGGAGGATGAGAATCATCGGCGGCGAATGGCGCGGTCGTAAGATCGAGGAGCCCCGTGGTCGCGATGTCACCCGCCCCACGACTGATCGCGTGCGCGAGTCGTGCGCATCTATGGTCATGTCGGCATTCGACTTCGATTTGGACGAGGTTCGTGTGCTGGACGCCTTTGGCGGCTCCGGCGCTCTGGGAATCGAGATGCTCTCTCGTGGGGCCTGCTCGCTCACGACTTTTGAGATCGATCGCAACGCTGCGCGGCTCATTACCAAGAATATCGAGTCGCTCTGCCGTGACCGTGCGCGCTGGCGTGTGGTGACGGGCGACATGCTGGCGAGTGCCTCGCGCGGCCGCGTGCCGGGCGGCCCCTTTGATCTGGTCCTGCTCGACCCGCCCTATGCTTTTGGTGCCGAGCCGGTCGAGGAACTGCTGCAGAACCTGGCTCAGCAGGGTCTGCTTGCACCTGGCGCTTATGCCCTGTTTGAGCATGCCGCCGCCGATGCGGGCGCGTATCCGGCAGACTTTGAGACTGTACGTGAGAAGCGCTACGGCATTACCTCGGTCGACCTGCTTCGTTGGGTCGGCGATAGCAAGGACGGCGGCACTGATGCTAACGAAAATGACGAGGCAGTATCCCCGGAGGACGCCCATGAGTGACACTATTAATCGCGTGATCGTCCCGGGCACCTTCGATCCCATCACGTTTGGCCATATCGATGTGATCCGTCGCGCCCGCCGCATCTTTCCCAGCGTGATCGTCGCTGTTGCCGAGTCGCAGGGTAAAAATGGTGTGGGCACCACGTTTACGCTCGATGAGCGCGTGGCGCTGGCTCGCGAGGCGCTCGGTGATATCGACGGCGTTGAGGTCCTGCCCTTTACCGGCCTCTTGGTCGACTTCGCTCGTGAGCAGGGGGCGGGGGCCGTGGTCAAGGGCCTGCGCGCCATGACCGACTTTGAGTACGAGCTGCAGCAGGCCGACCTTAACTATCGTTTGGATAACGAGCTGGAGTCCATCTTTGTCATGAGCGCGCCGCAGTACGGCTATATCTCGAGCTCGGTTGTTCGCCAGATCGCCTCGCTCGGTAGTGACGTATCGACGTTTGTCCCGCCCAACGTGGTCGAAGCGCTCAGACATCGCTTTTCGTGACGTTTCTTATTGCCTGGTGGCATGTGGTAAACTAGCACGATGATATGTTACCTATGAAAGGAGACCGGATGCCGGGCGAGAATTTTCCTGGCGATAGGATCGTCAGCTTGGTCGATGAGCTCGAAGGGCTGATCGAGGAAGCCAAGCCGCCTTTCGGCAAGAACGCTCAGTTCAAGGTCATCGACGCCGACGTGTTCTTCAACATCCTCGACGAGATCCGCATGAGCTATCCCGAGGAGTGGCAGAAGTCCCGCCGTATCCTTAAGGAGCGCGAGGAGCTTATGGCTTCCGCCGCCGCTCAGGCCGATTCCATCATCGCCGACGCTCAGCAGCAGGCCCTCACCATTGCCGGTGAGCAGGAGATCGTCCGCCTTGCGCAGCAGCAGGCCGACGACATCCGCGATCGTGCCCAGCAGTACGAGCGCGAGACGCGTTATGCTGCCGAGGACTACGCAGAGCAGGTCTTTACGCACCTGGAGGAGAACCTCAAGAGCCTGACCGGCACCGTTACCCGTTGCCGTCAGCAGCTCAACGAGGGTGCCGCCCAGCAGAATGGTCAGTGGTAATGGCTGAGTTCCCGAGCGTTACTGTCGATCTTTCCGAGCAGCTCGAGTTTCCTGGAGATTCGTATCCGCTGACCGGTAAGGTCGATGTCGCCACCTACACGGTGGGCGAGAAAGAGTACCAGCTACAGGACGGCATCGACTACGACGTTGTCTTTACCAATGCCGGTACCGGTGTCTTGCTCACGGGCATGGTCCGCGCGCACGCCACCGGCGAGTGCGATCGTTGCCTGGAGACCGCCTCGTTTGATATCGCCGGCGAGATCGAGGAGTTTTACCTCTTTGAGGAGCCCGAGGATCCCGAGGCCTACGAAGACGGCTATGAGCTCCTGGGTGAGGACCGCCTCGTCGATCTGGGCGAGCCCATCAATGACGCGGTCGTCATGGACACGCCGTTTGTGGTGCTCTGCAAGCCCGATTGCCGTGGTCTGTGCCCCACATGCGGTTGCAATCTCAACGTCGAGCAATGCGATTGCGCCGCCCAGGCAGAGGCAGAATGGGCCGCTGCCACGGAAAATCCATTTGCAGCATTGAAGAATCTCAAGCTTGATGAGTAAAACTGTGGTAGTATCGCTACTTGCGCGTAATCGCCACACTGGATAGTTCATAAGGAAGGTCACTATGCCCGTACCTAAACAAAAGCAGGGTCGTATCCGCACTCACACCCGTCGTTCCGCCAACATGAAGATCTCGGCTGCGGCTCAGTCCACGTGCCCCCGTTGCGGTGCTGTCAAGCTCCCGCACCACGTGTGCCCCAGCTGCGGTTTCTACAAGGACCGCGAGGTTATCGTTACCGAGTAACGGTATACTCTGGATGCGATGCCGTTCCAAATGGAACCACAATGGCCGGCTCAATGAGTCGGCCATTTTTGTATAAGGAGCATGTATATGAGTAACGTTCGCGTTTGTGTAGACGTTGTGGGCGGAGACGAGAAACCTCAGGTTGTTCTCGATGGTATCGAGGCTGCGCTTGCCGCCGATCCCGATATCGAGGTCTTGGCAGCTGGCCCCGCCGAAATCGTCAATCCCTTTGCAGCTTCCCATGCACGTGTTGAGGCCCTTGATGCACCTGACGTTATCGCCATGGATGACGATCCCATTCGCGCCGTGATGACCAAGCGTAAGTCGTCGATCGTGCTTTCTTGCCGCGCCATTAAGAAGGGCAACGCGGATGCGTTCTTCTCCGCCGGCTCGACCGGTGCCATGACCGCCGCTGCCACCGCCTACGTGACGCCGTTTAGGTATCAGGCCGAAGGCAAGAAGCAGCCGGTGCGCCCCTGTCTGACCAATGCGCTGCCCAATCGCGCCGGCGGTCTGACGGTGCTGTGCGACATGGGTGCCAACCCCGATGTCGAGGTTGACGATATGGTGCGTTTTGCCCAGATGGGCAGCGCCTATGCCCGCGTCGTCCTGGGCATCGAGCATCCTCGCGTGGGCCTGCTTGCCAACGGCACCGAGGACGAGAAGGGTTCTAACTTTACCAAGGCCTGTTTCCCTGCTATGAAGGCCGCCGTTCCCGGCTTTGTTGGTAACTGCGAGGGCACCGACCTCACCTCAGGCAACTTCGATGTCGTCGTTGCCGATGGTATGTCGGGCAATATTGCGCTCAAGGCCACCGAGGGCGCTGCCAAGTTTTTGCTGCAGGAGCTCAAGGGTGTCTTTATGTCTTCGCTCGGCACCAAGATTGCCGCGCTGCTCATTAAAAAGCAGATGCGCGAGATTAAGGCCAAGCTCTCTGGCGACGCCAAGGGCGGCGCGATTCTTCTGGGCCTGCGCGGCGTGGTCCTGATCGGCCATGGTGCCACCTCAGTCGAGGCTGTCAAAAACGGTACGCTCGCGGCGGCCGAAGCCGTGCGCGCCGGGCTGGTCGAGAATGTCGCCAACTCTATGGATGGTATCGTTTTATAAGAGCGAGTTAGAGCGCTGTTATGTGCTTCGCGGTGCACGCCGTGGGGTAGAATCAGAACCGTGTCTTGGTACCGCCCGGGCGGTACCATTCTTTTGGTATTCATGCACTATGAGAGGAAGCGCTATGGACCGCTCCGAAATCTTCGACAAGATCGCCGAGGTCGCTGCTGACGTTCTGGGCGTCGATGTTGCCGAAATTAGCGAGGAGACCACCTTTGACGATCTCGATGCCAACTCGCTCGAGCGCCTGCAGCTGGTTACGGCTATCGAGGACGAGTTCAACCTCGAGATCGATGACGAGACCCTGCTCTCGCTCAACTCTGTCGCCGACGCCGTCGACGCTATCGAAGCTGCCAAGGAGGCCTAAGTCTTGGCTTTATCCGACCGACTTACGCGCGCCCAGGAAATCCTGGGCCACGAGTTCAACAATAAGGTGCTGCTGCGCGCGGCCCTTACGCATCCCTCGGCAGTCGAGGGACAGCCGGTTTCTGCCAGCTATGAGCGCCTTGAGTTCTTGGGCGATTCCATTTTGGGCGCTGTGGTCGCACGCTCCCTGTTTGAGTCCTATCCGGAGTTTGACGAGGGCAAGCTCACGCGCCTGAAGGTGTCGCTTGTCTCGGGCGCTACGCTGTCCGAGGTTTCTCACGAGCTGGGCATCGACGACATCATCATCTTTGGTGCCTCTGAGACCGGTACTGGTGCGCGCGGCCTGCATTCGGCCCTCGAGAACGTCTATGAGTCGCTCGTGGGTGCGCTGTACCTGGATGCCGGCTGGGATGCGGCGGCGGAGTTCATTCACCGTACGCTTAAGCCGCATTTGGCTTCCGAGCGTGCCGAGCATCCTGCGAACCCCAAGTCGTTTTTGCAGGAGTGCGTGCAGGCCGACGGTCACGAGCCCCCAGCGTATAAGCTCGTTGGCTCCGAGGGCCCGGCGCATGCGCCCACCTTTACCGCCGTGGTGTTGATCGATGGTATTCGTCAGGGTCGCGGCTCCGGCTCCTCAAAGAAGGAAGCCGAGGGAGCCGCCGCGCTCGAAGCGCTCGACCGCATGGGTTACACCACCAACGGCGTGATTCTGAACAAGAAGCACGTGTAAGCGAGGAACCGTGTATCTCAAGTCCCTCACGCTCAAAGGGTTCAAGTCGTTTGCCGACCGCGCCCATATGACGTTTGAGCCGGGCCTGACCGTCATCGTCGGTCCCAACGGCTCGGGAAAATCGAACATCTCTGACTCGATTCTGTGGGTCCTGGGCGAGCAGAGCGCCAAGCAGCTGCGCGGCCAGGCCATGGAGGATGTCATCTTCTCGGGCTCGTCAGCGCGCAAGCCGGTTGGTGTCGCCGAGGTCACGCTTGTGCTCGATAACTCGGACCATATGCTGCCCGTCGATTTTGACGAGGTCGCCATCACCCGTCGCATGTATCGCTCGGGCGAAAGCGAGTACCTCATCAACTCGAGCCCGTGCCGCCTGATGGACATTCAGGACATCTTGCACGATTCGGGCCTGGGCAAGGATACACATTCCATCATCAGCCAGGGCAAGCTCGATGCCATCTTGCAGAGCCGCCCCGAGGAGCGCCGTGCCCTCATCGAGGAGGCCGCCGGCATCTCCAAGCACAAGCGCCGCAAGGAGCGTGCGCTCAAAAAGATTAAGTCGATGGACGAGCACCTGACGCGTGCCCGCGACATCAATAAGGAAATCGCCCGTCAGCTGCGACCGTTGGAGCGTCAGGTCGATCGCGCGCGCAAGTACAAAGAGCTGTCCTCGCGTGCGAACGAGCTTACGCAGATGCTAGCCGTCGACGAGCTGCGTTCGCTGCAGTCGCAGTGGAACGACCTGGAGAGCCGTTCCAAGGAAGGCGCCGCCGAGCTGGAGCTTGCGCAGTACCGCTTGGGCGAAAAGGAGCGCGAGCTCGAGAAGCTTCAGGTCATGCTCGAGGAAAAGGGCCTGTTTGTGGGCGACCTGGGCGAGCAGCGCCGTCATATGCAAGATGTGGTCGGCCGCATTAACTCCGACATGCGCCTGCTCGAGGAAAAGGGCCACAACATGGTGTCGCGCCTGTCTGACATGCGCGGGCAGATTTCGAGCTCCGAGCATCAGCGACGTCGCGTGTTCGAGGAGCTCGAGGACGCGCGTGCGCAGCTTGAGGAAGTGACCGGTGCGCACATGCAGGCCCAGGAGGACGTCGACGCCGCTGGTCCTGCCGCCGCTGAGCTCCACGAGCGGCGCGTGGCGCTCGACAATCAGATTTCGCAGCTTACGCGTGAGCAACGCGATGTGCAGCGCGTGGCCGATAACGCCGCGCTCGAGCTTGCCAAGGTGAAGGACTCGCTGAGCAATGCCGAGGTCGAGGACAACATGTATGCCTCGCGCCTGGAGCAGATTGACGAGCAGCTCGAGGAGGTCATGGCCTCGCTCGAGAGCCGTCGCGACCGCGCCGAGGAGCTTGAGGGCGCTCTTGAGGAAGCGCGCCAGGCTCAGGTTGATGCGCGTGAGGCCACCGAGACGGCACGCGCGGCCCTGAAGGACCTGCGTGCCCGCGAGAGTGAGACGCGCAACAAGCTATCCGAGGTGCGCTCGGAGCTTGCCAGCCAAAAGAAACTCGATGCCCGCATGGCCGACAGCTCGCCGCTCGTGAGCCGTCTGGTGGGTGCGCTGGGCGACGATGTCTTGGGTCGTCTGGGCGACGTGCTGGAGGCCCCGCGCGAGCTTGAGGGCCTGGTTGAGCAATTGCTCGCCGGCGATATCGATGCGCTGCTGTTTGATGACGCCGCCACGCTTGAGCGTGCCGGTCGTGCGGCTCTGGACCAAAAGAAGGCCTCGGGCGAAGCACTGCTGGTGGCGCGCGGCGTGAGCGGCTCTACCGCCGCTGAGGGCGCTGCCGGTACCCGCCTGGTTGATCGTCTGTCCGTGCGCGCAGGCTACGGACCCGTCGTCGAGGCGCTGCTCGGCGGCTATTACGTCGTTGACGATCTTGCTGCCGCGCTGTCGGCGCCGGTCGTTGAAGGCGTGACTTACGTGACCCCCGATGGCGCCCGCGTCGCCTGCGGCGGCCTGGTGCGCGTGGGGCTTGATGCCGGCGAGGCTTCGGGTGCCTTGGAGCGCAAGCGCCGCATCCGTGAGCTCGAGGGCCTGGAACCCGATCTGGCTGCCATCTTTGAGCATGCTTCGGACCAAGTCGTTGAGGCCAACGCTGCCGTCGAGGAGGCCCGTGCCGCCGAGGGCGATGCCGCCGGTGAGATCGCCCGTCTTGAGGGCGAGCGCCGCTCGCTGCTTTCCGAGATCGGCCGCTTGGAGCAAAGCGCCAACAATGCCGAGGTCGAGCGCGTGCGCATCTCCAAGCGCCGCGAGCAGGCCTCCGAAGCCGTTCGCGCTGCGCGCCCGCGCGTTGACGAGCTCACCCGTTCGCGTGACGAGGCCCGCGCGCAGGCAAGCGATCTGGGCTTGCAGATTTCTGAGGCCAACGACGAACTCGACCGCGTTCGCCGTGACGATTCCGAGGCTGCCGGCAAGCTCGCCGACGCCAAGGTTCGCCTAGCCCAGACGAGCGAACGCCTGCGTTCGCTGAAGGGCCGCGTGCCCGACCTGGAGCATCGTCTTGAGGGCATCGACCGTCGTATCCGCGGAACACGCCAGGCCTCGCGCTCGCTCGAGCTGCTGCGCCTGCGCGTCGATCCCATGCACGAACGCTATTCTGCCCTGTTGGAACGCGCGTCGGATTGGGCAGCGCGCCTGCGTGACCAGGCCTCTCTGGAGGAGGCGGACTCCGCTTCGCTCAAGAAGACCATCGAGGATGCCAAGGCAGAGGTTGCCCGCGCTAAGGAGCGAGTCGATACCGCCTCTGCCACGCAAAACGAGTTCAAGGTCGCGCGTGGCAAGCTCGAGGTGCAGGTCGAGGCTGCCATCAAGGCCATTACCGCCGATGGCACGACGGTGCTCGAGGAAGCGCTCATGCTTCCGGCGCCCACGGACCGCGATGCCGCCGAGCGCGAACTCAACCAGCTTGTGCGCCAGATCAACAACCTTGGTCCCGTTAACCAAGTTGCCATGGAGGAGTACGAGCAGCTCAAACGCCGCGCCGACTACATCGAGGAGCAGCTGGCCGATCTGGAGAGCGCGCGCAAGGCGCTCACCAAGATCACGGTGGCCATTGATCGCAAGATGCGCAAGGCGTTCCTGGTGACGTTTGAGAAGGTCGACGCGAACTTCCGCGAGATCTTCGCTATGCTCTTCCCGGGCGGCCAGGCTCATCTGGAGATGACCGATCCCGAGCATCCTGCCGAGACGGGTATCGAGGTCGTGGCGCAGCCGCGCGGCAAGCGCATCACCAAGATGATGCTCATGTCGGGCGGCGAGAAGAGTCTGACGGCGCTCGCCCTGCTTTTTGCCGTGTACCGCACACGTACGGTTCCGTTCTATGTGCTGGACGAGGTCGAGGCGGCGCTTGATGACGCTAACCTGTCCAAGCTCATCGGAGCCCTCGATGTGCTGCGTTCCGATACGCAGCTCTTGGTTATCTCGCATCAGCGCCGTACTATGGAGGACGCTGACGTCCTCTATGGCGTCTCGATGCAAGCCGACGGCGTCAGTCGCGTCGTCTCGCAAAAACTCGATCGCGAAACCGGAAAGGTCGTGAATGCATAATGGGATTCTTCGATGCTCTCTCGCGCGGACTTGAGCGCAGCCGCGAGGCCCTCAACGAGGTCTTCTACTTTGGCGGTGAGGTCGACGAGGATTTTTGGGAGGACCTGGAGGACACCCTCGTAATGGGTGACATGGGCGCCGAGGTCGCTATCAAGGTCTCCGATGACCTGCGCGATGCCGCGGCCAAGAAGAACCTCAAGACCGCTCCGCAGCTTCGCCGCGCCCTGGCCGAGCAGCTTGAGCAGCACTTTGTGCCCATCGAGCGAGATCCGTTCTCCGATACGCCGAGCTGCGTGCTGTTTGTGGGCATTAACGGTGCCGGCAAGACCACGACGGTCGGTAAGATCGCGAGCGCCATGGCTGCCCGCGGCAAGAACGTGGTGATCGGTTCGGCCGACACCTTCCGCGCCGCCGCCATCGAGCAGCTTGATGTGTGGGGCCAGCGCGCTGGCGTCCCCGTCATCAAGCGCGACCGCGGCTCCGACCCGGCAAGTGTTTGCTACGACGTGCTCGACGAGGCCGACAAGCGCGGCAGCGACCTGGTGCTTATCGATACCGCCGGCCGTCTACACACGAGCCCTGAGCTCATGCGCGAGCTTGCCAAGGTGGTCAATGTGACCCGTAAGCGCGCCGCCAATATGGCCGCCGGTCCCATGCCGGTTTCGGTCGTGCTTGTGATCGACGCCGCGACGGGCCAAAACGGTCTGAACCAGGCGCTCGAGTTTAACGAGGCGCTGGGCCTGGACGGTATTATCATGACTAAGCTCGACGGCACGGCTAAGGGCGGCATCGCCATGGCCGTGGCCGAGAAGCTCAAGCTCCCGATCCTGCGCATCGGCGTGGGCGAGCAGGTCGATGACCTGCAGGAGTTCAATGCCAAAGATTTCTGCCGCGCCCTGGTGGGCGAGTCCAATTAAGGAGTGACTAGTGTTTGATTCCCTGAGCGATCGCCTCAACGACACATTTGACCGCCTGCGTGGCAAGGGTAAGCTGACCGAGGCCGACATTACCTCGGCCATGCGCGACATTCGCATGGCGCTGCTAGAGGCCGACGTCAACTTCAAGGTCGTCAAGGAGTTCGTCGCCAAGACCAAGGAGCGCTGCATGACCGCCGAGGTCATGGAGTCACTGTCGCCGGCGCAAAACGTCGTCAAGATCGTGCTCGACGAGCTCACCGAGATGCTCGGCTCCACCGAGAGCAAGCTCGTCTTTAGCAACCGCATTCCCAACGTCATCATGCTCGTGGGCCTGCAGGGCTCCGGTAAGACCACGGCGGCCGTAAAGCTGGCCTACCAGCTCAAGAAGCAGGGCCGCTCGCCGCTGCTCGCCGCGTGCGACGTCTACCGTCCCGCCGCTGCCGACCAGCTGGCCACACTCGGTGGAGAGATCGGCGTGCCGGTCTTCCGCGGCGACGGCGAGCACCCGGTCGACATCGCCAAGGGCGCCATCCAGGAGGCCGTCGACCACCTGCGTGACGTGGTCATCGTCGATACCGCCGGTCGCCTTCAGATCGACGAGCAGATGATGCAGGAGGCCGTGGACATCAAGAAGGCCGTCAAGCCCGATCAGGTGCTGATGGTCGTCGATGCCATGACCGGCCAGGATATCGTCAACGTCGTCTCGACCTTTGCCGAGCGCACCGACTTTGACGGAGTGATCATCTCCAAGCTCGACGGCGATGCCCGTGGCGGCGGCGCGCTTTCCGTGCGCCAGGTGACCGGCAAGCCCATCAAGTTCGTGAGCATGGGCGAGAAGCCCGATTCGCTGGAGCCGTTCTATCCCGATCGTATGGCCAAGCGCATTCTTGGCATGGGCGACGTTGTCGGCATTATCGAGAAGGCCCAGGAGGCGGCCGACGCCGAGCAGCTCGAGGCTGCCGAGCGAATGCTGCGCGAGGGCTTCACCATGAACGACATGCTCGACCAGATGAAGGCCGTCAAGAAGATGGGCGGCATGAAGGGCATCCTGGGCATGCTCCCCGGCGGCCAGCGTGCGCTCAACCAGATGGGTGGCAACCTGGACGAGGGCATCTTCGATAAGAACGAGGCCATTATCATGTCGATGACCAAGGAGGAGCGTCTGCGTCCCTCCATCATCAATGGCCAGCGCCGTGCCCGCATTGCCAAGGGCGCCGGCGTGACCCCCACCGAGGTCAATAGCCTTATGAAGCAGTGGGGCGAGATGAACAAGATGATGGGCCGCATGCGCACGATGGCCAATCAGGCACAGGCCGGCGGCAAGAAGGGCAAGAAGGGTAAGAAGGGCAAGAAGATGCGCATGCCCAATATCCCCGGCCTGGACGCTATGGGTCTGGGCGGCATGGGCGGCCTGGGTACGGGCGGCCCCAAGTCCGATATGGACCTGCTGCGCCAGATGGAAGCGCAGATGCGTAATAAGAAATAGTGCTGTAATTCCAGCTTGATATGGCAAAGGCCACTCGGAAGCTACCGGGTGGCCTTTGTTGTTGGCTTTGATTGTTGGGTTGCGTTCAGTATCGCGCCCCGAGTTCGCGGTGCCGTGCCGTTAGTGGCAGCCGCAGCCCTCGTGGCCCTCGTGCTCGTGATGGCCATGGCAGCCACAGGATTCGCCGTGCTCATGGGCGTGCTCGTGGTCATGGCCGTGGCAGCCGCACGTGGCCTCGCCGGTCTGCGCGAGCGTGCCGGCAATGAGGGCCTCGACGCAGGCATCGCAGCTGCCCTGGGCGCCCGCATAGACCGTGATGCCGGCTTGAGCAAGCGCGTTGATAGCGCCACCGCCGATGCCGCCGCAGATGAGTGTGTCCACGTCGCCATTGGCGAGCAGACCCGCCAGCGCGCCGTGACCGGTGCCGCCGGTGCCCACGACCTGCTCGTTGAGCACCATGCCGTCCTGGATGTCATAGATCTTGAACTGCTCGCTGCGGCCAAAGTGCATAAAGATGTTGCCGTTGTCGTACGTCGTTGCCACCCTCATGGTGTCGACCTCCTTTGCTGGCCATGCGGCCGTTGTCGTGGTGATGGGGGAGTATGCGATATTGCCGCCCTCGATGATAATCGCCCGTCCATTGACCAATGCGTTTGCCACCTTGCGATGCGCGCGGCTGCAGATTGCCGCCACCGTGGCACGGGCAATGCCCATGTGCTGGGCGACTTCCTCCTGATTGAGTCCTTCCAGGTCGCATAGGCGCAGGACCTCGAGCTCGTCGACCGTCATATCGATAGCGTCTCCGCTGGCAAGGCCATCGGGGGTAAAGCCGCGATATTCGGGGATGATCCCAACGCGGCGCAGTTTTTCGCGTCTCCCTGCCATACACTCTCCAAATCTGACATATGTCAACAATAGAATAGCGAACGTGCCGATTTGCGCAAGGAATTTCCGTCATATGTCAGAAAATGAGGGCTTATGTTTGGGCTGTGGGGCCGCGTGCGCCTGGGCTACAATAAATCTTGCTTGTAGGCGACTGACAGGAGGGTCAATGAGCAAGGCTGATCAACAGTTTGTAACCATGTGCCGCGATATCTTGGTCCATGGCACCACCACCGAGGGCCAAAAGGTCCGCCCGGTGTGGGAGGACGGCACCCCTGCCTATACCATTAAAAACTTTGGCGTCACGGCGCGCTACGACCTGCGCGAGGAGTTCCCTGCGCTTACGCTGCGCCGCACGGCTCTTAAGTCTGCGATGGACGAGATCCTGTGGATCTATCAAAAGAAGTCCAATAACGTCCATGACCTCAACAGCCATATTTGGGACGAGTGGGCCGACGAGACTGGCTCCATCGGTAAAGCCTACGGCTATCAGATTGGCCAGAAGAGCCATTACGCCGAGGGCGATTTTGATCAGATGGACCGTGTGCTGTACGATCTTAAGCACACGCCGTACAGCCGCCGCATCATGACCAACACGTATGTGTTTAGTGACCTGTCCGAGATGCACCTGTATCCGTGCGCCTACAGCGTGACCTATAACGTCACGCAGCGCCCGCAGGACGACAAGCCCACGCTCAACATGATTCTCAACCAGCGCAGTCAGGACATTTTGGCCGCGAATAACTGGAACGTGTGCCAGTACGCCATTCTGCTCATGATGGTCGCGCAGTCGGTCGATATGATTCCGGGTGAGCTGCTGCATGTGATTGCCGATGCCCACATTTACGACCGTCATGTCAATATCGTCCGTGAGCTTATCGAGCGCCCGCAGTTTGCGGCGCCCAAGGTAACGCTTAACCCCGATGTGCATGATTTTTACGCGTTTACGACTGATGACCTGATCGTCGAGGGCTATGAGCACGGCCCGCAGGTCAAGAACATTCCCATTGCGGTGTAGGTGGTGCTCATGACGTGTAAGCTATCTGCTATCGTTGCCGTGTGTGACGATTGGGGCATTGGTTGCGAGGGCGACATGGTGGTGTCCAATCGCGCCGATATGCGCCATTTTGTGGCCTGCACCAAGGGCTGCCCGGTCATCATGGGGCGCAAGACGCTGCTGAGTTTTCCCGGTGGGCGTCCACTCAAGAACCGTCGCAATATCGCGCTTACCCGCGACGAGGATTTTGCTGTCGAGGGCGTCGACGTGGTGCATAGCATCGACGAGGCGCTCGCCGCGGTTGCCGATGAGCCCGTTGCCTGGGTGATCGGTGGCGGCGAGGTGTATCGGCAGTTTTTGCCGTATTGCGCCGAGGCCGAGGTCACGCACAACCATTGCACTCATGCCGTGGACACGTACTTTCCCGATTTGGACGCCGATCCCGCGTGGGAGATTGCGTGGCGTGGCGGTGTTGCCACGATTGCCTCGGGCGAGGGCGACGAGGGTGTCGATTATGAGTTCGTGACGTATCGTCGCGTTGAGGCGTAAATCGCCTGGCGTGAACGGTATTATCGGGTTGATTGAATGTATGGGGCGGCGCTTAGCGTCGCCTCGTTTGGTATAGATGTGCTGTAAAGAAGGGTGCGGGCAGGCTGCTATGACTGATGCCGTTGAGGTTCTGCGAATTGATTCGCTCGAGGACGAGCGGCTCGATGCCTACGTGCGACTGACCGAGCGTGAGCTGCGCTGCGTGCTAGAGCCGCAAAAGGGCATCTTTATCGCCGAGAGTGCCAAGGTTATTGAGCGCGCGGTGCGTGCCGGATACGAGCCGGTGAGCTTTCTTTTGGGCGAACGCTGGCTCGACCAGATGATGCCGCTGTTTGAGCGCCTGGTTGTGCGCGAGGGCGCAGGTCCGGTTCCTGTGTTCGTGGCTTCCATGGAACTCATGGAGCAGCTGACGGGCTTTAACGTGACGCGCGGTGCGCTCGCGGCGTTTCGTCGCCCGCGGCAGATTCCGGTTGATGAGTTCTTGGGTGGCGTCGTCGAGGCGGCGGGGGAGCGCCCGGTGCGCGTGTGCGTGCTCGAGGGTATTGTCGACCACACGAACGTGGGTGCGATTTTCCGCTCGGCCGGCGCGCTCAATGTCGACGGTATTTTGGTCAGTCCGACGTGCTGCGACCCGCTGTACCGTCGCTCGGCCCGCGTGAGCATGGGCACGGTGTTTCAGGTGCCGTGGACGCGTATTGGCAGCGAGGCTCGTGTGTGGCCGCACGATGGCCTGGCGGCACTGCACGAAGCCGGTTTTTCGTGCGCTGCGATGGCGCTGACGGACGACTCCGTTTCGCTGGACGATCCTGCGCTGCAGGAGGTTGATCGCCTGGCGATCTTTATGGGCACCGAGGGTGCCGGCCTGGGCGCCAAGACTATCGCGGGCTGCGACCGAGCCGTGCGCATTCCGATGGCGCACGGGGTCGATTCGCTCAACGTGGCCGCGGCGAGTGCCGTCGCCTTTTGGCAGCTGTGCCCGCACGTGAGCAACGAGTATCACTACCAGCCGGGGCTGTATCACTAGGCAGATAGTTTGCACCGGGCTCTGACTCGGGGTGTTTCGGTCGACGTCGGTCGGTGCTAAGCTGCTATTAGCTTAGGTCTTTAATTACTGTTTTGTCGGTTGACGTACGCTTTTGGGGAGGGCGTGTGGCTAAGAAATCTACGGCTATCGATGTAACGCAGGGTGTTATTTGGCAGCAGCTGCTTTCGCTGTGCGTTCCCATCTTTTTTAGTTCGTTTTTTCAGCAGGCCTACACGCTTATCGGTACCTATATCGTCGGTCAGTTTGGCGGCAAGCTCGCGCTAGGTGGCATTCAAGCTACGATGGTGCTCACCGAGCTCTGCATTGGCTTTTGCGTTGGCGTCGGCGCCGGCTGCGCGGTCATTACCGGTCAGTATTTTGGTCAGCACGATGATGAGCGACTGAGCCGTTCGGTCCATACGGCCATGACGCTCGCGCTGGTGGGCGGTATCGTTTTCTCGATTCTTGGCATAGTGTTCGTTGAGCCCATGCTGGTACTTATGAACACTCCGCATGAACTTTTGGCCGAGGGCGTGGCCTATGCTCGTTGCTATTTTGCCGCCATGGTTGCGGCGCTGCTGCTCAATATGGGAACGGCACTGCTGCGCGCCGTGGGCGACACGCGCGGGCCTGCTGTGATCATCGCTTCCGGCTGCCTTGTTAATGCGGTGCTGGATGTCATCTTTGTTGCCGTGCTTCATATGGAGGCGCTGGGCTGCGGCATCGCGGTGGCGCTGACCATTTGCTCCAACGCCACGATGATCGTGATTCGCATGATGCACGCACCGGGTGCGTGGCGGCTTTCGCTGTCCAAACTCGGCATTGATCCTGGCATTTGTAAGAGCATGATCTCGTGTGGTCTGCCGCTTGGCTTTCAGTCTGCTGCGTATTCGATTTCCAACGTTTTGATTCAGGTGTCGGTCAACTCGTTTGGTGCCGATGTCACCACGGCGTGGGGTCTTTCGGGCCGCTTAGATGGCATTGTCTGGATGGTTACCGAGGCGCTCGGCGTGTCGATCACCACGTTCTCGGCACAGAACTTTGGCGCGCGCAACTACGAGCGCATGCGCAAGGGCTACCATACGTCGCTCGTGCTGTCGTTTATGCTCATTGGCGGCCTGTCTGCCGTACTGCTGGTGTTTTCGGGTCCGTTGTCGCGTCTGTTTGTCGACGATGCTTCGATTTCGGCGTACACCACGACGATTCTTCATTTCATCGCGCCGTTCTACGCGATCTTCTCGATTATCGAAAACGCGTCGGGCTCCATTCGCGGCGCCGGCGTGAGCTTGCAGCCTATGATGCTCACCATCTTTGGCACCGTTGTCTTGAGGGTGATCTGGGTGTTTGCGATCATGCCCTTCGATCCGTCGCTCGAGCATCTACTGCTGGTCTACCCCGTAACCTGGCTTATCACGGCCACGATGTTCACCATCTACCACCACAGCGGCAACTGGCTCGGCCGCGCCACCGCCTAATGATCCGAAAGGGACGGAGGAAAACGGATCATTTCTCTCCGTCGTGATGTCGATGATCCGTTTTCCTCCGTCCCCTTTGGATCAATTAGTATTCGATGCCTTGGCGGGCTAGGAGGCCTTCGTCGAAGTAATGTTTGATGGGACGCATTTCGGTGACCAGGTCGGCGAGATCGGCCAGTGGCAGCAGTCCGCGGCCGGTGAGCACGAGCTCCGTTGTGGCGGGCTTTATCGCGATCAACGATTCGACATCCTCGCGCGTCACAAAGCCCCGTCGCATGGCCTCGCCGAGTTCGTCCAAAATCAGAACGTCGACCTTAAAGATCTGCTCGCGTGCGAGCTCCATGATCTGTGCGGCGCAAGCCTCGGGCGTGTCGCGATCGGCCTGCACAATACGCAGCCCCAGGCGCGGCGCGGCATCGTGTTCGGCGCAGTGTAGCTTCTTGGCAAACTGCAGCATGAGCACGTTAAGTCCATAGCCCGTGGCGCGCAGCGCGAGCCCCAGCGCAGCCGTCGTCTTGCCCTTGCCATCGCCCGTATAGATTTGAACCTTGCCGACTTCCAGTGATGCCATCTCTGTCCTTTCGTGCCCGGCGTCGGTTTATCGCCGTCCGGGTTGGGTATTCTAGATAGCATTATCAACCCCAGTAGATGGAGTTCAAGCAGATGGAGATGGATGACAACAAACGTAGACGGAATATGATCCTCTACGTGCTCATCGCCTTCGTCGTCTACCTCGTGCTCTCGACCGTTCTGTTCCCCAACATCGGTCACACGCAGCAGATTACGAAGACCGATTACTCGACGTTTGTCAAAGCGCTCGATAAGAAGAGCGTCGACAAGGTCGAGTACAACACGGATGATTACACGATTTACTACACCAAGAAGGGCGAGGACGAGAATATCGCCTATAAGACGACCGGTGTGCCGAATGATGCGGGCTTTACCGATCGCGTGCTTGAATCTGGCGCCTCGCTGGAGTCGGTCGTTCCCGATAAGAACTCGGGTCTGATGACCTATTACCTGCTTACGCTCATTCTTCCCATGGCGATTTTCTTCCTGATTGGCTGGTGGCTCAACCGCCGCATGAAGAAGGCCATGGGCGATGACGGTCCGTCGATGAACTTTGGCGGCGGCGGTTTTGGCGGCGGCGGACTGGGTAAGTCCGGCGCGCGCGTGATCGCCTCCAAGGACGTGGGCGTGACCTTTAAGGACGTCGCCGGCCAGGAAGAGGCCAAGGAGTCTCTCAAGGAGGTTGTCGACTTTCTGGAGAAGCCGCAGCGCTATGAGGAGATCGGCGCCAAGTTGCCGCGCGGTGCTCTCCTTGTCGGCCCTCCGGGTACCGGTAAGACCCTGCTTGCCAAGGCTGTTGCCGGCGAGGCGGGCGTTCCGTTCTTTAGCATTTCGGGCTCTGAGTTCGTTGAGATGTTTGTCGGTCGCGGCGCCGCTAAGGTGCGCGATCTGTTTAAGCAGGCCAAGGAAAAGGCCCCGTGCATCGTCTTTATCGATGAGATCGATACCATCGGCAAGAAGCGCGATGGCGGCGGCTTTAGTGGCAACGACGAGCGCGAGCAGACGCTCAACCAGCTGCTGACCGAGATGGACGGCTTCGATAACCACAAGGGTATTGTCGTTCTCGCTGCTACCAACCGCCCTGACAGCCTTGACCCGGCCCTGTTGCGCCCCGGTCGTTTTGACCGCCGTATCCCCGTTGAGCTGCCCGACCTGACTGGCCGCAAGAACATTCTTGAGCTGCATGCCAAGAGCGTGAAGACGCAGCCGCCGATCGACCTGACCGCGATTGCCCGCGCCACGCCCGGTGCCTCGGGCGCTGACCTGGCCAATATCATCAACGAGGGCGCCCTGCGTGCCGTCCGTGAGGGCCGCAAGCGCGCTACGCAGGACGATTTTGAGGAGTCGGTGGAGGTCGTTATCGCCGGCCTGCAGCGCAAGTCGACGGTGCTGTCCGACCATGAGAAGCAGGTTGTGTCCTACCACGAGATCGGTCATGCCATCGTTGCCGCCCGCCAGAAGGGCTCTGCGCCGGTCACGAAGATTACCATCGTGCCGCGCACGAGCGGCGCTCTTGGCTACACCATGCAGGTCGAGGAGGATGAGCGCTTCCTGACCACGCGCCAGGAGGTCCTGGACAAGCTTGCCGTCTACTGCGGTGGACGTGCCGCCGAGGAGCTCATTTTTGGCGAGATGACTACCGGCGCGGCCAACGATATCGAGCAGGCCACTAAGCTCGCCCGCAACATGGTGACTCGCTTTGGTATGTCCGACGAGTTTGGCATGATGGCGCTCGGTACCGTGCAGAACGCGTATCTCAATCAGGACACGTCGCTCACCTGCGCCCCCGGTACGGCCGAGCGTGTGGACGCGATTGTCGCTAAGCTGATCGAGGACGCGCACGATCGCGCTCTGCAGATCCTCAAGGAGAACAAGTTCAAGCTCCATGAGCTGGCTCGTTATCTGTACAAGAAGGAGACCATCACGGGCGAGGAGTTCATGAACCTCCTCACGCGTGAGAATCCGCTGATGCCCAAGCAGCAGTAAAGCCGCGGCCGAGCCAGTAAACGCCGACGCCCCATTTGAGCAGCTTTCTCAAATGGGGCGTTTTGCTTGAGAGGGATTGAAATGAAGATCGTGGTGAGCGCCTGCTTGATGGGCGAGAGCTCCAGGTATAACGGGCTCGACAACTACCATCGCGAGTTGGTCGAGGCCTGCGAGCGTACAGGGACCGAGGTCCTCTTGGTGTGCCCTGAGGTCTTTGGGGGCCTGCCCACGCCGCGCAAGCCGTCCGAGATTGTGAACGGAGAGGTTCGTACCTGCGAGGGCATCTCGGTCGATCGCGAATTTCGCCTGGGTGCCCAACGAGCGCTCGATATGTGCGAGCAGGCGGGCGGGCCGGAAGAGATCGCCGCGTGCATCCTGCAGGACCGTAGTCCCTCGTGCGGCGCGGGTCGCATCTACGACGGAACATTCAGCGGCACCCTTACGGCGGGCAACGGCGTCTTCGTTGATTTACTGCTCCGCCACGGTTATCGCGTGATCCCGGCTAGCGAGTTCGACCCCAGCATGCTGGAGCAATAAAAAACCACCACAAAGGTGCTGCTCCCTTGTGGTGGTTTTGGGCTAGGCCTAGAGCGTGTGGCCGTAGGCGTTTGCGGCCTTGATGGCGGCGGCGAACTTTTCGTCGGTGAAGGGCTCGGGGTTGCCCTGCTTCCACTCGTTGGTGGCGTGCGCGTACTCGCACAGGGCCGGGATATCGGACTCGGAAAGCCCGACCTGCTCAAGCGTCACGGGCAGGCCCATCTGCTTGTTAAAGGCCGCGTAGTGCTCAAGGTTCTCGGTATCGCCCGTATAGGCGAACAGCACGAGCACGCCCAGGCTCACGACTTCGCCGTGCAGGTAGGTGCCCTCGCGCGAAATGCTGCATGTGGCGTTGTAGAATGCGTGCGCCACGCTCGAGTTGTAGTAGTAATCGTTCTGGTTCGTCAGGTTCGAGACATAGCCCGTATTGACCACGATATCGAGTGCGATTTGCTTGACGGCCTCGCTCGACAGGTCCTGGCGCACGTCCTCAAGACCCTGGACGCCATAGGTAAACAGCGGCTCGGAGCAGGTGTGGGCGAGTGCCAGGCCAAGACCGGCGGTATGCTCCAAATTACCGGCGCTCGTGGCGTATTCGACCTCGGGCTGCTTGGACAGGGCATCGCCCACGCCGGCCCAGAAGTACTCCGCCGGAGCTTCGGCGATAATCTTGGGGTTGATGAAGATATGCGCAGGTCGGTTGGGGTACGAATATCCCTCGAGCGAGCCGTCGTCGTTGTACACGACGGCAATGGCGGTCGCGGCCGAGCAGTTGGAACAGATCGTCGGGACGGTGAAGACGATCTTCTTGAGCTCGATGGCTGCGGTCTTCACGGTGTCGAGTGCCTTGCCGCCGCCACAGGCGATAAGCACGTCTGCCTGCTGGCAAGCGGGGGAGTTCACGACCTTGGCGATATTGGCGCGCGTGCTGTTGGTGCCGTAGACGCGCGTCTCCAGAATCTCGACGTCGGTGCCTGCCAGCGCAGCCTCGATGCCCGGCAGCGCCGCAGCCAGGGCTCGCTTGCCGCCGATGATGGCGACCTTGGTCGCTCCGTACTCTGCCAGTGCGGCGGGCAACTCGGTAAAACAATCCTCGCCAACGGTGTAGTCGCTCATTCCAATCGTGCGCATAGCAACCTTCTTTCGTTCGATAAAGTGCTTTCAGGTATTTTGCTCCAAGAGAAGGTCCACAGCCGCGAGAAATTTCGAACGTATAAAACCAGTGTTGAGGGTTTTTCGCCGGCGCGGAACGTGCTAGCATACTCCGCATAAGCGTTGATGGGGACGTGTAGTCGGCCGTCCGCATGCTACAGAGAGCGGGGAGCGCTGAGAACCCGTGCATGCGACCGATGAAAATCACCCCGGAGCTGCGGTCCCAACGGACGTGCCGCGAGGTTCGTCTTAGTAGACATCGCCGAGATGGTCGTCGATATAGGCCAGCCGAGTAACGGATGCGAGCGCGCGAATACGCGGGCGAGGGCATCTAAGCTGGGTGGTTAAGCGAAGAGCTTTTGCGGGCGTGCAGCCCGTTTTGTGGCGCTTCGTCCCAGCTTGCAGGGACGGGCGCTTTTTTTGGTGCCCAACGGGCGTGCGCGCCCACGACATGAAAGGGGTACCGTGGCAAACGAGTACAAGCAGACGATGAATCTGCCCAAGACCGGTTTTCCCATGCGTGCCGGTCTTTCCAAGTCCGAGCCCAAGCGACTCAAGGACTGGCAGGACAACAAGGTCTACGAGCAGGTTCTGAAGAAGAACGAGGGTCACAAGAAGTTCGTGCTGCACGACGGTCCTCCGTACGCCAACGGCCCGATCCACATCGGTCATGCCATGAACAAGATCTCCAAGGACATGATCAACCGCTACTGGATGATGCAGGGCTATGAGGTTCCCTATGTCCCCGGTTGGGACTGCCATGGCCAGCCGATCGAGCATAAGGTCGAGGAGAAGCTCGGCACCGAGAAGTTCAACCAGACCTCCACGGCTAAGATCCGCGAGCTTTGCAACAAGTTCGCTGTCGAGAACATCGAGCTGCAGAAGGCCGGCTTCCGTCGCCTGGGCGTGCTTGGCGACTGGGACAACCCGTATCTGACGCTCTATCACCAGCACGACGCCGCCGACATCGAGGTCTTCAAGGCCATGTTCGATAAGGGCATGATCTATCGCGGTCACAAGCCGGTTCACTGGTGCAAGCACTGCCACACCGCGCTGGCCGAGGCCGAGATCGAGTACTCCGACGAGACGAGCCCGTCCATTTTCGTGCGCTTCGAGATGACTTCCAAGCCCGCCGGCCTCGAGAACTTCGACGGCCCGGTTGACTTTATCATCTGGACGACCACGCCGTGGACCATCCCCTCCGACCAGGCCGTTTCCCTCAAGCCCGGCGCCGCCTACGTTGCCGTTGAGCACGATGGTCGTGCCGAGGTCATGCTCGAGGACCTGGCTCCCAAGTGCTGTGAGGAGTTTGGCTGGGAGTACACCCCGGTTATGGTCGACGGCAAGCCCTATGTGGTTCCCGCCGAGACCTTCCACCACATCCACTACAAGCAGCCAATCTTTGACGGTGTTGAGGGCGTGGCGCTGCTGGCCGATTACGTCGGTGTCGATGACGGTACCGGTATCGTCCACAACTCGCCCGGCCACGGCGTCGACGACTACTTTGCCTGCCTCAAGGAGGGCATCACCGACATCTGCATGCCGGTCGATGACGACGGCAAGTTCTACACCGGCGAGGAGTTTGGCACCGGTGGCCCCTTCAGCGGCATGGATACCGATGAGGCCAACCCGCACATCATCGAGTTCCTGCGCGAGCGCGGCACCCTGGTCCTCGAGAAGAAGATCACGCACAGCTATCCGCACTGCTGGCGCTGCAAGCACCCGGTGCTCTTCCGTGCTACTGACCAGTGGTTTGTCTCTATGGACAAGACCGGTTTGCGTGAGCAGGCTGGCAAGGAGGTTCGCGAGAACGTCAAGTGGTATCCGGCTCACGCCGCCAACCGCATCGGCGCCATGGTCGAGCAGCGTCCCGACTGGTGCATCAGCCGTCAGCGCAACTGGGGCGTGCCTATCCCCAGCTACACCTGTGCCGACTGCGGCGAGAAGGTCATGAACGACGCCACGCTCGACGCCGTCATCAAGCTCTTCCACGAGAAGGGCTCCGACGCCTGGTTCACCGACGCTCCCGAGAGCTACCTGGGCGAGGCCTTCGTCTGCCCCAAGTGCGGCGGCCATCACCTCAAGGCCGATAAGGACATCCTCGACGTGTGGTGGGATTCCGGCGTCTCCTGGAAGGCCGTCTGCGAGTACCGTCCCGAGCTGGAGTATCCGGCGGATGTGTACCTCGAGGGCTCCGACCAGCACCGCGGTTGGTTCCAGAGCTCGCTGCTCACCTCGGTGGGTGCCAACGGCCATGCTCCGTACAAGGCGGTCGTCTCTCAGGGCTTCACGCTCGATGGCCAGGGCCGCAAGATGTCCAAGTCGCTCGGCAACGTCATCGACCCCAACAAGGTCTGCGACGAGATGGGCGCCGACATCATCCGCCTGTGGGTTGCCTCCGTCGATACCAGCTCCGACGTGTCCATCGACCACGAGATTCTCGCTCGTACGTCCGATGCCTACCGTCGTTTCCGCAACACGCTGCGCTTCCTGCTCTCCGAGCTCGAGGGTCAGTTTGAGCCCGAGACCGACGGCGTCGCCTTTGCCGACTTGCTGCCGCTCGACAAGCTTATGGTTGCCCGTCTGACCCAGGTCCAGGCCGAGGTCGACGACGCCTACGCCAGCTACGAGTTCCCGCGCGCCTACCGTGCGCTCTACGACTTTGTGGTTACCGAGCTTTCCAACGTGTATCTCGACGCCCTGAAGGACCGTCTGTACTGCGACAAGCCCGGCTCGCTCGAGCGCCGCAGCGCCCAGACCGTGCTGGCCGAGCTCTTCTCGATGCTCATGCGCGACCTGCAGCCGATCCTGTCCTACACGGTCGATGAGGCCATGGCCTATGCGCCCGCCGGCTGCGTCGATCACCAGAAGTACGCCGCGCTGCTCGATTGGTACAAGTCGCCCATCACGGTCGACGAGGCCAATGAGTTTGAGGGTGTGCTCGAGGCTTCGCTCGAACTCCGTAGCGCCGTGACCAAGTCCCTTGAGGATGCCCGCTCTGCCGGCACCTTCACCAAGAGCCAGCAGGTTCGCGTCAAGGCGGTCGTTCCCGCCGAGATGTACGCGCTGCTGACCGGTGATAAGGCCGTCGACCTGGCCGAGTTCTACATCGTTTCCGATGTTGAGCTGACTCAGGGCGAGGAACTCTCCGTTGCCATCGAGGCAGCCGAGGGCGAGTGCTGCGACCGTTGCTGGAACTACCGCACCACCGTCGGCGAGTACAACGGCCACGCGCATATCTGCAAGCGCTGCGCGAATGCCTTGTAGTTACGCGGTTTTTCAAACCGCGTAACAGGTTGACACTGCAAACCCGCCAGAGCGGCAATCTGCCTTTCAGCTTCGGCGGCATGACCAGAAGGTCTATGCCGCCTTGCTTCAAGGCACCTTGCTCGCTCTGGCGGGTTTTCGCTGTCGGTAACGAATCACCGGCTATTTCGTTGCTGGTCAATATAAGATGATTAATTGCATTAAACGTAATTCGATGATCTTGAGGGTAGGGGATTGATTTGGGTCGTTCTGCGGATATGACGCCGCCTTTGCGTTGGCGGTTGGGTGTTGCTGGTGGGGTCGCGCTGGTTGTGCTGCTTGTTGACCAGCTGACCAAGCTTGCGGTTCGTGCCGTGGGCGACGCTTTGCATGTGACTGTTATCCCCGGTGTGATCGACTTTCTATTTGTCCGCAATATCGGAGCCGCCTTTAGCATGGGCGAGGGTCATGGCGTCGTGTTCGCTGTGTTGGCGCTTGCGGTCATTGTCGCCATTGTCGTGTACTTGCTCCGTGCGCCTCAGCTCGCTCGTTTTGAGGTGGTAGGCATGGCTATGGTCGCGGGCGGCGCCATTGGCAACGCAATCGACCGTCTGACTTTTGGCTTTGTGACCGATTTTATTGCCACCACCTTCATCGACTTTCCCGTCTTTAACGTGGCCGATATCGGCATTACGGTCGGCGTCGTGCTGGCGCTTATCGGTTACATGTTTCTGAGTCCCGCCGCTCGCGAGGTCGATGCGACCGCCGAGCTCAACGCCCGTGACGAGGCCCGCGTTAAGCGCAAAGCCCAGCAGCGTGGGGAGCGTGCCCGCAAGATTCGCGAAAGGAATGAGCGCTAATGGCCGACATCCATATCCTTGTTGCCGACGATGCCGCTGGTCAGCGTCTTGACGCCTATCTGGGCGCCAATGACGGCTGCCCTACGCGCTCTGCCTGTGCGCATCTGATTGAGGGCGGTGCCGTATGTGTCAATGGCGAGACCTGCCTGTCCAAAAAGTATGCCGTGCGCTCCGGTGACCGCATCTCGGTCGACCTGCCCGAGCCGCACGATCCCACCGATGTGATTCCCGAGGCCATCCCGCTCGACATTCGCTATGAGGACGACTATCTCATTGTGCTCTCCAAGCAGCGTGGCCTGGTGTGCCATCCTGCGCATGGTCATGAGAGCGGCACGCTCGCGAATGCCCTGGTCTATCATTGCGGTATCGACCATCTGGGTACCGTGCAGGGCGAGGATCGCCCCGGTATCGTGCATCGTTTAGATCGCGATACCTCGGGTCTCATGCTTGCGGCAAAGGACGACGACACGCAGCGCGCGCTTCAAAATCTCATTCGCACGCGCACGCTCGATCGTCGCTATATCACGCTCGTTCACGGTCACATCGCCATGGACGAGGGCACCATTAACACCGGCATTGCCCGCTCTACGCGTGACCGTGTCAAGATGGCAGTTTCGGACGATCCTTTCGCGCGCCAGGCCATTACGACCTTTAAGGTCCTTGAGCGCTTTGATTCCACGCGTTTTGATGACGGCTATACGCTCGTCGAGTGCCACCTGTTTACGGGCCGCACACATCAGATTCGCGTGCATATGCGCCATATCAACCATGCCTGCGTGGGCGATCCGCTCTACGGCAAGTGCGATGTACGCGCCGATCAGGGTCTGACCAGGCAATTCCTTCATTCCTGGCGCGTCGCATTCGACCATCCCGTGACGGGGGAGCGTATTGAGTGTCGCGATGAGCTGCCGTGGGATCTTGCCGCGGTTCTCGACGACCTGGCTCCTCGCTCACTCGGTCGTACTGCCGCTGGCGACGAAATCGTTCCGCAGCTCGGTCTTCTCGAAGTCTAGCCAGTATTAGGTGGTTTCTTGAACTCGATTAGCCTGCGGTAAGATATACGGTTGTTTACGTAACGCGTTCTCGGGAGCCTGCATGCTCGCCTTTTTACAAACCAACACACCCATTGTGATCTTCAACCAGATTGTCGTCACGCTGCTCACGGTCTGCTTTCTGTACCAGGTGGTCTTCTTTGTCATTGGCGCTCTTCGTGGCGAGGTCGCGCCTCCTAAGGCCAAAAAACTCCATCGCTATGCTTTTTTTATCGCGGCGCATAATGAGGAGGCCGTGATTGCCAACCTCGTTCGCTCCATCAAGGACCAGGATTATCCGTCCGAGCTTATCGAGGTCTTCGTGGTCGCCGATGCCTGCACCGACAACACGGCGCAGCTCGCGCGCGAGGCGGGCGCCATCGTTTATGAGCGCAACGACCTGGCCCGCAAGGGTAAGAGCTGGGTCATGGACTTTGGTTTTGACCGCATCCTTAACGAGTATCCCGACACGTTTGAGGGCTACTTTATTTTCGATGCTGATAACGTCATATCCCGCGATTACGTGTCCAAGATGAACGATGCCTTTGACCAGGGATTCCATGTGGTCACGAGCTATCGCAACTCCAAGAACTTTGGCAGCTCGTGGATCTCGGCAGCTAATGCTACCTGGTATTTGCGCGAGGCGCGCTTTCTCAACAACGCGCGCAATATCTGCAAGACTTCTTGCGCTGTCTCGGGTTCGGGCTACCTCATCTCCGCCAGTGTTATCGAGGGCATGCACGGCTGGCAGTTCCACACGCTGACCGAGGATATTCAGTTCACCACGTTCTGCGCCATTCACGGCATTCGCATTGGCTATGCGCCGGCGGAGTTCTTTGACGAACAGCCCGTGACGTTCAAGGCATCCTGGAAACAGCGCATGCGCTGGACCAAGGGCTTCTACCAGGTCTTTTTTACCTATGGCAAGCATCTTGTCAAATCGACGTTCCGCTATCATCGCTTTGCCGCCTACGACATGTTTATGACGATCGCTCCGGGCATGCTGCTGTCCCTGATCTCCATGCTCGCCAACGCGACCTTCCTCATCGTGGGCGGGCTCTCGCACGGCTTCTTGGCTACCGAAGTCGAGATGCAGGCGTGCGCCGCTTCGCTCATTATGACCTTCGCCATGATGTATCAGACCTTCTTTATCCTGGCGCTGCTCACGACTATCTTTGAGTACAAGCACATTCACTGCGCTCAAAAGTGGCGTCTGGTGACTAACCTGTTTACCTTCCCGATCTTTATGTTCAGCTATATCCCCATCACGGTGGCCGCGCTGTTCCTGAAGGTCGACTGGGTGCCGACGCAGCACGCCGTCAACGTTACCCTTGACGAGGTCATGCAAGGCGCCAAATAACCACCACCAAAACCACCGCAAAGGGGACAGGCACCTTTGTGGTGGTTTTTGCTTTTGCGATGCAGCTCGAGGAGGCGTCCGATGGTCTATATCCCGTTTTGGATTTGCATCTTTGCCGGCGTGGCAATTGATGCCCGAGAGCGACGGTTTCCCAATGGGCTTGCCGGCGCATGTGCCGTGGCGGCGTTGGCGGGTGTTTGGCTCGACCTCGGTTTGAACACAGCGCTTGACCACGCGGGTCTTGCCGTCATTGTTTATCTTGCTCTCGTGCTGACTGAGTCCCTCTGGCGGCGCCTTCGTCAAGCCCCGGGCATCGGCATGGGGGACGCCAAAGCACTCTTCGCGCTTTGCACGCTCGACCCTATGGGTGGCATCGTGGCATTTGCCGTCGCACTCCTGGCCCTGGCCCTCTCCTGCCTCTTCACAAAATCGCGCTCCCTGCCATTGCTCCCGTTTTTAGTGCCGATTTTTGCCATAATCGAGGTCGTGGGCTGCACATTGTAACCGATTGCGCATCCTTCTTAAGGAGCATGCCATGGCATCTAATCAAGAAACGGTCGTCATTAAGGCGCGCATGGACCGTATTCCCTCGGCGTTGTCGCCCGAACTTGTCGAGCGCATTGCCGCCGATCGTGCTTCGGGCTATGTCAACCCGTATCGTTGCAACGACGATCAGGTCATTCGTCGTATTGATCGCGCCGCCGACAAAGGCACGCTCATGCGTCCGGCCTTTATGCGCGATACCGAAAAGATTTTGCATCTGCCCGCATACACCCGTTATGCAGGCAAAACGCAGGTCTTTAGTTTTCGCAGCAACGATGACCTGTCGCGTCGCGGTCTACACGTGCAGCTTGTCTCGCGCATCGCTCGCGATGTAGGACGTGCCCTGGGGCTCAATTGCGATCTGATCGAGGCGATTGGCCTGGGTCACGACTTGGGACACACGCCTTTCGGCCATGCCGGCGAGCGCTTCCTCAACGATATCTATCACGAGCGTACGGGGCGTTATTTTTTCCATAACGTGCAGTCGGTTCGCGTGCTCGACGCGTTGTATGGCCGCAACGTGTCGCTCCAGACGCTCGACGGCGTGCTATGCCATAACGGCGAGTACGAGCAGCGTGTGTTTGAGCTCTCGGACATGGGCTCCTTTGACCAGTTTGACCAGACGGTTGAGGATTGCATTGCCACGGGCTATAGTGAAATTGAGCATCTGCGTCCCATGACGCTCGAGGGCTGCGTCGTTCGCATCTCGGATATTCTTGCCTACGTCGGTCGTGACCGTCAGGATGCGATCGCGGCGGGCCTGCTTTCGCCCGACGCTTTTGATGATGGCCGGGGCGGTGCCTACAACAGTTGGATCCTCACGCATGCCTCCATCGATATCGTTGAGCACAGCTATGGTAAGCCGCGCATCGAGATGAGCGAGGACCTGTTTGAGGAAATTCGCCGAGCCAAGCGCGAGAACTACGAGAAGATCTATAGCAAGGGCGGTATCGAAGGCGATTCCGAGGCGGAGCTGCGCGAGGCGTTCGTAAAGCTCTACGACCGTTGCCTGCGGGATCTAAACAGTGGCGACGAGTCCTCTTACATCTTTAAGCACCATATTTCGCGCATTGAGCAGCAGCTTTCCTACTACGATCGCACCTATGCCTGGCAGGACGACAAGGATCAAGCCGTGGTGGATTATATCGCGAGCATGACGGACGGTTATTTCTGCGAACTGACGAGCAAGCTGTTCCCTGGTCTGGAGTTTCCGCACCGTACCTATATTAACGAACAGTAGTTCGTATATAATCGGTATACTAGTTAGTTGAAAACGTTTTTGATTGATGCACAGGATGGCTATGGACGACCTTTTTTCTGCCTCGACGCGCGAGCGTTCCTTTAAAAATGCGCCGCTCGCGGTGCGCATGCGACCCAATTCGCTCGACGAGTACGTGGGCCAGCAAAAGGCCGTCGGTAAGGGCTCGTGGCTGCGTGCTGTGATTGAGCATGACGTTCTGTCGAGTGTGATTCTGTATGGGCCGGCCGGTACGGGCAAGACGACGCTGGCCCACATCATTGCCAACCATACCAAGAGCGAGTTTGTCGAGGTCAGCGCTGTGACGGGCACCGTGAAGGACTTGCGCCGCGTGATTGACGAGGCCAAGACGCGCCTGAATACCTACGACCGCCGCACCATTCTATTCATCGATGAGATTCACCGCTTCTCTAAGTCGCAGCAGGATGCCCTGTTGCATGCAGTTGAGAACCGTACCGTCATTATGATTGGCGCTACGACGGAGAATCCGTACTTCGAGGTTAACTCGGCACTGTTGTCGCGTGGGCGTGTGGTGGAGCTTGAGCATCTGAAGGATGAGGATATCGCCACGCTTATTGAACGTGCGCTTGAGGCACCGCAGGGCTTGAATGGAAAGTTCTCGGCCGATGTTGATACGGTCAAGACCATTTGTACGCTGGCAGCGGGTGACGCTCGCTCGGCGCTCACGACGCTCGAACTTGCGAGCGAGATTGCCGTTACGCGTCCCGATACCGAGGGGACGCCAGCGCCGGCGGCGGGGGAGCGCTATCCCATCACCGTGGATGACGTAAAGATTGCCAACCCGCGTCGCGGCTTTACGTATGACAAAAACGGCGACATGCACTACGACATCATCAGTGCGTTTATTAAGTCTATGCGCGGCAGCGACCCCGATGCCACGGTCTACTGGCTTGCGCGCATGATCGATGCGGGGGAGGATCCTAAGTTTATCGCCCGTCGCATTATGATTCATGCTTCCGAGGATGTTGGCAATGCCGATCCGCAGGCTCTTCTTATAGCACATGCTGCGTTTAAATCTGCCGAGGTCATTGGCTATCCCGAGTGCCGCATTAACCTGGCTCAAGCTGCGCTATATGTGTGCTTGGCGCCTAAATCCAACGCGTGCGAGGCTTCGATCGATGCGGCGCTGGCCGATATCCATTCTAGTGGGCTTCGCGAGGTGCCGAGTTATCTGCGCGATCGCCATCGCCCGGGCAGCGATGAATACGGTATGTATAAGTATCCACATGATTATCCCGAAGGCTGGGTCGATCAGCGCTATTTGCCCGAGGGGCTGGAGCGCGGCGCGTTCTGGCAGCCTGCCGGCCGCGGTTGGGAAGAATGGCGCGTAGAGCAAAGTGAACGCGACCGCAGCGGGAATGCGCCGAAGTAGCTGCTGATAATTTTGTCCCACGTTGCTGCTCTTGGCATGTTCGGTCCCCTTTGGGGTACCATGGAAACCGTCTGTATATCGATTCCTTTGGGAGGCTTGTATGAGTCCCATTCAGATTGCCCTGCTGCTGCTCGCCGTTGCCGGCGTGTGGGCCATCGTTGAGCTCGCGCTTACCCTGCGCAAGACCCGCACCGTTGTCGACTCGCTCGATAAGACCGTGAACGACCTCAACAACACCATCGCCGAGGCTCAGCCTGTGGTGGCAAAGCTCGATGGCGCTGTCGATGAGCTTACGCCGGCGCTTGCCCAGATGGAGCCGCTGCTTAAGTCGAGCAAGACGGCAGTTGATGCCCTTACCTCCAATCTCGTAGAGGTCGAAGCCGTGGTTCGCGACATTTCCGAGGTTACGGGCAGCATGGCCGAGGCCAGCAATGCTGTGTCGAGCGTGACTGACTCTGCCGCTGGTGCTGTGCAGAAGCTCTTCAATAAGGTGAAGGCTCCTGCAGCCGATGCCGATCGCAAGCTCGCCGCTGCCGCTGCGGAGGCCGAGCAGCCTACCGAGCGCGTCCTAATTGGCGAGGACGAGGCCGCCGATGGCGCGGATGTGGCTCAGAATTCTGTAGCCAAGCCGGCTCAGTATTACACCTATACGCCCGCCGAGACCTCTGAGGAGTCCTGCGATGAGTAGCGAAGCAACCTGCCCTATCACGCTGACCGTTGCCGGTGACCCGCGTCTCGCTCGCCTTGTGCGCATGACGGCAGCCAACGTTGGTGCCCTGTGCTCTATGTCTGTCGATCGCATCGAGGACATCCGCATGGCTGCCGAGGAGGCTTTCATCTTTGGTTGCACCGCGGTCGACTGCGACGACATCACCATCAAATTCGATGTCGATGAGACCCACGTTGGCATGACTATTACCTTTGGTGACCAGGCTACGGTCGATGAAGACGACCAGGCTGCGGTGTATGCCGAGCTCATCCTCGCGAGCGTGTGCGACTCCTACGAAAAGACTGCGGCGCCCCTGACGCTTTCCCTCGACCTCAAGGCGGATATCTAATATGACCGAACGTTCCCGGAGCGGCAAGACCGCTTGGGACAAGGAGAAAACCCGCGAGCTGTTTCGTCGCTACAAAGAGACCGGTGATCCGGACGCCCGCGAGCAGCTCGTCATGTCCCATATGAATCTGGTAAGGTTTCTTGCCAATAAATTTAAGAATCGCGGCGAGCCGCTCGACGACCTCATGCAGGTCGGCTATCTGGGTTTGCTCAAGGCTATCGACCGCTTTGACCCCGAGCGCGGGCTCGAGTTCACGACGTTTGCAACACCCACTATCCTGGGCGAGATCAAACGCCATTTCCGCGACAAGGGCTGGAGCGTGCGCGTACCGCGTCGTCTGCAGGAGCTCTCGGCCAAGGTCAACCAAGCTACTGACAAACTTACCAACGAGCTGCAGCGTTCGCCCAAGGTTGAGGAGATCGCTGAGTATCTAGATGTGACTGTCGATGAGGTCCTCGAGGCTATGGAATCGTCTTCGGCCTATACCTCGGTGCCCATCGAGGCTCCTGGTGCGTCCGATTCCGACGATGCCCCCTCGATTCTCGACCGTTACGCCGACGACGACAACGAGCTCGACTTTACCGATGACCGTCTAGTGATCGAGGAAGCCATCCGTGATTTCTCGCCGCGCGAGCGCGAGGTGATCGAGCTGCGCTTTGTGAAGGGCATGACCCAGATCGAGATCGCCAAGAAGCTTGGTATTTCTCAGGTGCAGGTTTCGCGTCTGCTGCGCCGCACGCTTAAGAAGATTCAGGACAAGATCGACCCCGACGGAGTGATGATTCGTTCATGAGTGAGCACCCCCAACAAACCGATCGCGTGCTGCGCGACACCCGCATTCTGACGCTGCGCATTTGGGCTGTTGTCGGCTGCATTGTTATTGCTGCTGTCATCTTTAACCTTATGGGCATCCTGGCACCGGTTATCGAGTTTCTCGCTGTTGGTTCCATCATTGCCTTTGTGATGTCCCCGATCACCAACTGGCTCGAGCACCATGGCGTGAATCGCGGCATCGGTTCGCTTATCGCGCTTATTGTTGTTGTTGCCGTGCTCGTCGGTGTCGTTTGCATCTTGTCGCCGATTCTCTTTGGCCAGATCATGGAAGTCCTGAGCCGCCTGCCCGAGCAGCTTCGTGTTGCTGGTGGCGATCTCAACGAGATGATCTCGCATGCCAAAACGCTCAACAACACGCCGCTCAAGGAGTATTTGGACGATAATCTTTCGTCGCTTGTTACCGTGGCATCGAAGTACGTGTCTCAGATCGCTGCCGAGCTTGGCCGCGGTGTGTTCCCGCTCATCACCAATACGGCCTCGCAGTTGCTCGTGATCTTCCTTGGTCTGGTGCTTGCGTACTGGATGGCCTGCGACTACCCTCGCATGCACCACGAGATTTGCACCATCATCGGTCAGGAGAAGGAGACCTCGTACCGCTTTATGGTCGCCATCCTTTCTCGCTCTGTCGGCGGCTACATGCGCGGTATGGTCGTGACGTCCATCTGTGGTGGTTTCCTCGCCTTTATCGGTTTTATGATCATCGGCCATCCGTATGCGGCGCTCATGGCTATCTTTACCGGCATCATGCATTTGGTTCCAGTCGTCGGTCCTTGGGTGAGCGCAGCAATCGCCACAGTGCTCGGTTTCATGTTCAGCCCCATGTTGGCGTTATGGACGCTCGTCGTGACGATGGTCGCGCAAAACGTCACCGATAACGTGATTTCGCCTAAGGTCATGCAGAGCTCGGTGCAGGTGCATCCCATCATGAGCCTCACGGCGCTCGTTATTGGCTCGGCACTCATGGGCCCCATCGGTATGATTATTGCCATCCCGCTTTGTGCGGCCCTCAAGGGTATCTTCGTGTACTACTTCGAGAATGAGACCGGCCGACAGCTTGTGGCCTATGACGGTGCCGTGTTTAAGGGCACGCCGTACCGCGATGGCGATGGCAACCCGGTCGCCGCCTACGACGCGCTCGGCGACGACACCTTCATCTACGAGTCTGAGCTTATCGGTAACGAGGCTGCGCCCGAGGCCAAGGCCATGCCCAAGCCCGATCTCGATAATCCCTGGATCAAGCTCTCTGGTCTGCAGCCCGATGCGACGGGCTTCTTCAAGAACCCCTTCGCTAAGGATGACGATTCCAACACGGATGACGACACCAAAACCGGCATCGACGGCTCCATGGATGATTCGGATTCCAAATAGGCCCTGTTAGCGTTTCTTGATGTTGTAAAAGACAAGAAACACGAGCAAAGCGATTGATAAGGGGCCGGCTACATAGAAATAGAGAACGTCAATTGCGCGTAGAGTGCAATTGACGTTGTCACCGGACGTCACTGCATACAGTACGTAGCCAAATGCTGGTTGGTTTGCGTACCATTGGGAGAAGGCCAAGAGCGCTAAAAGTGCTACTACCAGAAGTGCATTCAGGACAATTCGCTTGGTATTCATCGGTCGCTCCTTCCGGATGAACTTTATTATCTAATTCTACAGCAGTCATTTGTTATTCAAAGAATTTGACTGTCCTAAATAACATGCACTTTCGCTGGAGGGTCGCTGTTTGGCGGCCCTCTTTTTTGCACTTACGCGGCGGGATGGTAATATCGTTACGTTTGAACTGTTTCGATGTGAAACCGAGGAGATTCCCTCTATGAGTGCTGACTACCCGTCAATGACTACGGCCGAGATCCGCTCCAAGTTCCTCAACTTCTTTGAGGAGCGCGGTCTTAAGCTCTATCCTTCTTCGTCCCTCGTCCCCGATGATCCCTCGCTGCTGCTTGCCAACGCCGGCATGAACCAGTTTAAGGAGTACTACCAGGGCAAGAAGACCATGAAGGAGATCGGCGCGATCTCCTGCCAGAAGTGCGTCCGCACCAACGACATCGATTGCATCGGCGAGGACGGCCGTCACCTGTCCTTCTTTGAGATGCTCGGCGACTTCTCCTTTGGCGGCGTCTCCAAGCAGCAGGCCTGCGCTTGGGCCTTTGAGCTCATCACCAAGGAGTTCAAGCTGCCGCTCGACCGCCTGTACTTCACCGTCTTTACCGAGGACGACGAGACCCACGACGTGTGGCGTTCCCTGGGCGTTGCCGAGGACCACATCTCGCGTCTGGGGGAGGACGACAACTTCTGGGCCGCCGGCCCCACCGGCCCCTGCGGTCCGTGCTCCGAGATCTACTTTGACATGGGCGAGGAGGTCGGCTGCGGCAGCCCCGACTGTAAGCCCGGCTGCGACTGCGACCGCTTCCTGGAGTTCTGGAACCTCGTCTTTACCCAGTACGACCGCCAGGAGGACGGCTCCATGCCGGAGCTGCCGCACCGCAACCTCGATACGGGCATGGGCCTGGAGCGCATGGCCGCTATCATGCAGCACAAGACCGCCAACTACGACGGCGATCTGATGCAGCACCTCATCAAGCTGGGCGAGGAGATCAGCGGCAAGACCTATGACGCCGACGATTACTCCGGTGCCAGCCGCTCGCTGCGTATCATCGCCGATCACTCCCGTGCCGTCGACTTTATGATTTCCGACGGCATCCTCCCCGGTAACGAGGGCCGCGAGTACGTCCTTCGCCGCCTGCTCCGCCGTGCCGTGTTCCACGGTCGCCTGCTGGGTATCGAGGGCGCCTTCCTGACCAAGTTTATCGACGAGGTCAACGCTCAGATGGGCGAGGCCTATCCTGAGCTGCTCAAGAACGTTGCGCTCGTCAAGGGTATCGTCGCCTCCGAGGAGGAGCGCTTCTCCACGACGCTCGACAACGGCCGCGTCTACCTGGATGAGGCCCTGGCAGCGCTTGCCGAGGGCGCCGTGCTTCCGGGCGACGTCGCCTTTAAGCTGCACGACACCTTTGGTTTCCCCATTGACCTGACCGTCGAGATCGCCGGCACCGCTGGTCACGACGTCGACATGGATGGCTTCACAGCCTGCATGGAGGACCAGAAGGCCCGCGCCCGCGCCAACGCCAAGGGCGATGCCTGGGGCAGCTTCAACGACGTGTGGGTCGAGCTTTCCGACAAGGTCGCTGCGACTGAGTTCGACGGCTATGACAACGACATCATCGAGGGCGCCAAGGTTGTTGCCATCGTGCGCAACGGCGAGTCCGTCGAGTCCGCTGCCGCCGGCGAGGACGTCGAGGTCGTGCTCGACCGCACCCCGTTCTATGCCGAGATGGGTGGCCAGCAGGGCGACGCCGGCGAGCTTTCCGCCGAGGGCGTTGCGCTGACTGTTGCTGACACCAAGAACCACAACGGCCTGTATGCTCACGTCGCCCACGTTGCCGAGGGCACGCTGACCGTCGGTGCTACCGTGACCGCCGCGCTCGACTCCGAGCGCCGTGGCTTCCTTCGCCGCAACCACACCGCCACCCACCTGCTTGACGCTGCGCTTAAGCAGGTCCTGGGCGAGCACGTCTCCCAGGCTGGCTCGCTTGTGACGCCCGAGCACCTGCGCTTTGACTTCACGCACTTCGAGGCCCTGTCCTCCGAGCAGCTCAAGGCTGTCGAGGACCTGGTCAACCAGCAGATCTTCGCTTCCAAGCCGGTCGTGACCCGCGTCATGGGCATCGACGAGGCCAAGGCCGCCGGTGCTGTCGCCCTCTTTGGCGAGAAGTACGGCGATGTCGTCCGCGTTGTCTCCGTGGGCGCCGAGGACCAGCCGTTCTCTCGCGAGCTCTGCGGTGGTACGCATGCTGCCAACACTGCCGAGATCGGCCTGTTCAAGATTATCTCCGAGTCCTCCACGGGCTCGAACGTCCGCCGTATCGAGGCCGTGACCTCTAAGGGCGCCCTCGACTACATGGCCGACCGCCTGGCGCTTGTTGACGACGCCGCCGCTGCGCTCAAGTGCCGTGTCGACGAGGTTCCCGCCCGCGTGGAGAACCTGCAGGCCGAGCTGCGCGAGACGTCCAATAAGCTCAAGAAGGCGCTCACCGGTGGCTCCTCCGACGCCATCTCCAGCGCCATCGAGGGCGCTGTCGAGCTCGACGGCTACAAGCTCGTCGTGGCTGAGCTTCAGGGTCTTGAGGCTGCTGACCTGCGCAATGTCTGGGATACCGTGCACCAGAAGGTCGCCGGCCCCGTCGCTTGTGTCGTCGCCAGCGTGACTGAGAAGGGCACTCCGGCCCTGCTCGCTGCCGGCTCCGATGACGCCGTGAAGGCCGGGTTCCACGCCGGTAACGTGATCAAGCAGATCGCGGGCCTGGTTGACGGTCGCGGTGGTGGCCGTCCCAACATGGCCCAGGCCGGTGGCAAGAACGCTGCCGGCATCGCCGATGCCCTCGCGGCCGCCAAGACCGCGCTCGGCGCCTAAGAATCTAAGAAGTCACTGTGGTCGCGCTTGCGCTGGACATAGGGGAGACCAGGATCGGCATCGCCGTCTCGAGCCGTGATGGCAAGATGGCGATGCCTGTCAAGGTGCTTCCGGCTGCCGAGGTCACCGGTATGGCCAAGACGTTCCGCTACCTGGTTGAGGACTATGAGCCCGACATCCTGGTAAGCGGACGTCCCCTGACCATGGCCGGTGAGCCCGGCCCTCAGGCCGAGCGCGTTGCCGCCGTGGCGCAGAAGATTGCCGACGAGCTCGATCTTCCGTTGGAGTTTGAGGACGAGCGTCTGTCCTCGCAAGAGGCCAAGCGTATCCTGCGCGAGCAGGGACTCAACGAAAAGCAGATGAGGGGCAAGATCGACATGATTGCCGCCAGCCTGTTTTTGCAGACGTGGCTCGATCGTAAAAACGAGGAGGTTTCGCATGCCTAGTGCTTCCGATCCGCGCCAGCCGAATCGTACACAGCAGCCGGCGTCGCGCCCTGCCCAGCCTGGCCAGCGTCCGGCACAGCCGACGCAGCGCGCAGCTCAGCCTGCCGCGCGCCCGGCGCAGTCCTTCTCTCGTTCGGCCCAACCTGTTCAACGGACGGGTCAGCAGCCTTCTGCTCGTTCGGTTCAGCATTCGGCTTCTCACGCGGCTCAGCAGCCCACTGCTCGTACGGCCCAGCCTGCAGGCGGCACCCGCTTTAAGCAGCAGGCACCTACCCAGCGAACGCAGGCCCCCCAATCGCATTCGCATCACGCTCGTGGTTCGCATGGCGTTGCTCCGGCGACCCGCTCGAGCTACAACACGCATGCTCGTCGCGGTGCTCAAAAGAAAAGCTCCCCGGTGCCTATGATTATCGGTGGCGTTGTTGCCGTGCTCGCGCTTGCTGCGATCGCTTTCTTTGTCGTGCCGGCCATCAAGGGCTTCTTTGCCGGTGAGGATACGAAGGTCACGGCTGGTCAGCAGGTTACGGTGACCATTCCCGACGGTGCTTCGGGCGATACGATCGCTTCGATTCTCTCCGAGAATCATATCGTCGAAAATCCCAAGGATTATTATGCGGCGGTGAAAAAGCTCAACGCCGATATGTCGCTCAAGCCTGGTGATTATTCGTTCACCACACTCATGGATGCGACCAAGGTTGTTCAGCAGCTCATGGAAGGCCCCAACGCGGGCTCCAATGCGCTGACTATCCCTGAGGGCCTAACGGTCGATCAAGTCGCCGACCGTGTGGCCCAGGCTTACGACAGCATCTCTAAGGAAGACTTCCTCAACCAGGCCAAGGCCTCCAACTACGTGGACGACTATAGCTTCCTTAAGGGCGCCGCCAACGACTCGCTCGAGGGCTTCTTGTTCCCCAAGACTTATTCGTTGGGTGATTCGCCGACGGCCGATGACGTGGTTCGCGCTATGCTCGATCAGTTTAAGACCGAGTACAAGTCGCTTGACTTTGCGAGCTGCGAGGCCAAGATCAAGGAGCGCTATGGCGTGGAGATGTCCGATTACGACATCGTTAACCTTGCCTCGATTGTCGAGCGCGAGGGCCTCAACGCCGATCAGCGCGCTCATGTGGCATCGGTTTTCTATAACCGTCTGGCGGGCAAGCTCGATGGCCTGCGCTACCTCAACAGCGACGCGACCATGATGTATGTCACCGGCGGCGAGGTTACCGCCGACGACTTGCAGAGTGATAGCCCGTATAACACCTATAAGCACGAGGGCCTGCCGCCCACGCCCATCTGCTCTCCGTCGCTCGAGGCGCTCAAGGCCACCCTTGAGCCGACCGACTCCGACGACCTGTATTTCTACATTACGCAGGACGAGGAGTATTTCTCGAAGACCTACGAAGAGCATCAACAGTCTTGGAATTGATCATGAGGATTTTTAGCCCCAAACGATATGTTGCCTCGGTCGATCGCATCGACCTCGATACCCTCTGGGCCGACGGCAAGCGCGCCATTCTGCTCGACCGCGACAACACCCTGGTGCCGCGTGATACCGAGCAGGTACCCGCTGCGGTCTCCGCCTGGCTCGAGGCCGCCCATGCTAAGGGCTTTAAGCTGTGCATGGTGTCCAACAACTGGCATCGCGACCAGGTTATGGCGTCGGCGCGCGAGCTGGGGCTCGAGGCCATCAGCCATGCCATGAAGCCGGCGCCCTTTGCCCTCAAAGCGGGTCTTAAGCGTCTGGGCGCCACGGCCGACGAGGCCGTGCTGATCGGTGACCAGCTTTACACGGACGTGTGGAGCGGTAACTTTGCCGGCGTTGACACTATTCTGGTCAAGCCGCAGGCAACCCAGGACCTGTGGTACACGCAGATCTTCCGTATCTTTGAGCGCCGGGCCCTGCGCGACCTTCCCTGCGAGGAATAGGTTTCGCCATGTCCCAGCACATCAAACACGGCTGCGACCATATCTTCTTTATCGGCTTTTTGGGCGCGGGCAAGTCGACGCTTTCGCGCAACGTGGGCACCATGTTCAAGCGGCGTTTTATCGATACCGACCGCCTGGTCGTGCGCCGTTGCGGCAAGTCGGTAACCGAGATTTTTGAGACCGAGGGCGAGGATCGTTTTCGCGAGCTCGAGACCTCGGCACTCCGTTCGCTCCAAAGTGAGCGCAGCCTGTTGGTTTCGTGCGGGGGCGGCATTGTCGAGACGCCGGTGAATATTGAGCTGATGCACGAAATGGGTACGTGCGTGTACCTCGAAGGCGACTTTGAGGATTCGATTCGCCAGATTCGTCGGTCCGACACGCGCCCCGATTTCCGCTCGCCCGAGCATGCCGCGCGCCTGTTTGAGCATCGCCGTCCGCTGTATCGCCAGGCCGCCGACCTTACCCTTGATATTCGCAACAAGTCCTTCGAGGACGTTTCCTACCTTTGTGCCGAGATGCTTTTGGAGCGTGGGCTGCTATGATTCGCCGTCAACTGATCAATTTCCAAAACCGCAGTGTCGATGTCCGCGTCGGATTGGGTGCGTTCGATGAACTGTCGCGTATGTTTGCCTCGGCCGTGGGCAAGCCTAAGCGCGCGATGGTCGTTTGGAACACCGCCACGTCAGAGCGTTTTGGTGAGGTCGTCGAGCATGCGCTGGTCGACGCCGGTTTTGCCGTGTCGCTGCTCGTCCTCGAGGTTTCGCCTGCCGGTGCTACGCTGGCCGATGCCGATACCGTCTTTGGCGCCCTGTCTGCCAACGGCATTACCTGCGACGATCTGGTTGTCGCCGTTGGCGATGCCGCAATCTGCTCGGTTGTTAGCTGGTGCGCCAACCAGTGGTGCGGTCGCACCGAGTGCGCGCTGCTGCCGACGACGTTCGACGCCATGCTCACGGTCGCGACGACCATGAAGCCGCTTGTCGCCTCGTCGGCCAATGCGCTTCCCGCTATCGCGTTCCGTCCCGAACCGGGCTTGGTCGTGTGTGACCTCGACCTTGTTCGCGAGGCGGACCCTGAGGACCTCAAGCTCGGCTATGTGGTACTTGTTGGCACCATGCTTTCGAGCAGCAAGTCCCGCTGGAATCAGTTTACTGAGACCGTTCCCGAGATTCTCGCGGGCGAGGAGGTCGCGCTCGTCAATGCCGTTCAATGGTCTCAGACTGCCCGCAAGGACGTACTGATGGCCACGAACCCGAGCGCCCGCCATGCGCTCGATTTTGGCAAGACGGGGGAGCGTACTCTGCGCGCTTGCTTGGGCGATGCTGCTTCGCAGGTTCCTGCCTATCAGCTGTTATCCGAGGGCATGCGCTTTGAGGCGCGCCTAGCCCACGATGCCTGCGACTTCGATATCGATTACGTCTTTGAGGTCGATGACTGCCTGGAGGACTTTGGTATCGAGGAACTTGCCTTCGATCTGGAGCCTGCCGCATATATCGAGGAGTTCCGCAAGCAGCAGTTCGCTCGCTCGAACCGCAGCATGTTGCCGCTGCCCGCGGCACTTGGCGCCATTCGTCTAACGAGCGTTGAGGACGAGGTTCTTGAGCGCCATGCTCACGCCTACTTGGCTTCTCGCAAGGAACTTCTCTAACTTTATTGACATCCATCGTCTTTCGTATCATGTTGAGGGGCGGGTTTTCAATCGGTTGCGGATCGCATGCGATTCCGTCGTTCGATTGAGACCCGTCCCGTCTATATTGAGGACATCAAGAAAGGAATCTGCATGTCTGAGTTTGCTGCCGGTCCTACCGGTCGTATCGAGCGTGTCCGTGCCCTGATGGCCGAGCGTGGCTACGACGCCATCGTGGTGCGCGACGAGGCCAACCTTCGTTGGCTTACGGGCGTGAAGGGCGTCTTCGACTACACCTTCGAGTTCCCGCACGCTGCGTTTATTACGGTCGACCAGTGCCTGTTCCACACCGACTCGCGCTACCTCAACAGCTTTGAGGAGAACACGCCCGCCGGCAGCCCCTGGGTCTACGACATGGACGAAGGCACCATCCCTGGTTGGGTCGCCGACAAAATCGCGGCCAACAAGTGCCGTGTCTGCGCTGTCGAGGATGATATGCAGATTAATTTCTACCAGGGTATTCAGCGTGGCCTGGAGGACCGTTCCGTCGCCTGCATGCTGCCGCTGATGCACGACGACATCCGCAAGATGCGCGCCATCAAGGACGCCGAGGAGATCGAGCTCATGCGCCATGCGCAGTCGATCACCGATGCCGCCTTCCAGCATATGCTCGGCTTTATTAAGCCCGGTATGACCGAGAAGCAGGTTCGCAACGAGCTCGAGAACTTTATGTTCGCCAACGGCGCCGACAGCCTGGCCTTCGGCTCCATCGTGGCGAGCGGTCCCAACACCGCCAACCCGCATGCCGTGCCGAGCGATCGCGTGATCGAGAAGGGCGATTTCGTCCTCATGGATTACGGCGCGGGCTACTGTGATTACCGCTCCGACATGACGCGCACCGTCGTGATGGGCGAGCCCACGCAAGAGCAGCTCGACCTGTACGCACTCGTGCGCCGCACGCACGAGGAATGCGTCGCCGCCATTCATCCGGGCGTCGAGGGCAACGACATCTTCAAGCTTTCCAAGAAGATTATCGGCGATGCCGGCTATGGCGATTATTACAACCATGGTCTGGGTCACGGCGTGGGCATCGACATCCATGAGCTGCCCAACTTCAACCGCAGCAAGAACACCATCGAGGTCGGCTCGGTTATCACCATGGAGCCCGGCGTGTATCTGCCCGGTGTGGGCGGCGTGCGTCTGGAGGACTACGGCGTGGTCACCGAGAACGGCTACGAGCCCTTCACCAAGACCCCGCACGACCTGCACGTCATTGATTGCTAGCCCATTTCGATAGATTTTTGGGGCGGGGCGTCCGGAGCAATTCGGGCGCCCCGCGTTCTCTTTTTATGCGCTCGCTGCAGGCGCCGTCTGCAAGTGTATAATTTCGGTCGTATGTAATTTGGACGCTTGTGCGTTCTGCCCATAACAAGAAAGGTCGCTATGCCTACCATTTCTACCGCCGACTTCAAGAACGGCCTCGGTCTTCGCATTAAGGACAAGGTCTACACCATCGTCGAGTTCCAGCATGTCAAGCCGGGCAAGGGTGGCGCGTTTGTGCGCTACAAGACCCGCGACATCAAGAGCGGCCGCGTCGTCGAGAACACCTGCAACGCCGGCACCAAGTTCGAGAGCGTCATGCTCACCACCCGTGAGTTCCAGTACCTCTACAACGATGGCGCCGACTACATCTTCATGGACAACGAGACCTATGAGCAGGTTCCCGTTCCCGAGGACATGGTGGGCGAGAACTCCAAGTGGCTGCGCGAGAACGACATCTGCCAGCTGCTCTTCGCCGACGATGAGCTCATGGGCGTGACGCCGCCGATGTTCATCGAGACCACCATCGTCCAGACCGACCCGGGCTTTAAGGGCGACACCGTCCAGGGTTCCACCAAGCCGGCCACGATTGACACCGGCGCTGTCATCCAGGTCCCCATGTACCTCAACGAGGGCGAGGTCATCAAGGTTGACACCCGCGACGGCAAGTTCGTCTCCCGCGTCTAGCAACCAACTCTTCTAGGAGGACTCATGCCCCAGGAAATCAAGATTGACGGCATCGGCATTTCGCCCGATGTTCTGACCGCCATCGTCTCGCGCGCCGTGTCGGATGTCGAGGGCATCGCCTCCGTTGGCGTCAAGGACCTTGCCACCAACCTTGTCTCCATGATGCTCTCGTCCAAGGCCCCGGCTTCCGAGCCGGCGGTCGAGGCCGAGGTCGTCGGCGACAAGCTCGCACTCACCGTGCGTGTCGTGGTGTTCTTTGGCTATCCGTTCAAGAAACTCGCCGAGGCCGTTCGCGCCGCCGTGGTCGCCGCCATCGATGCCCAGGTGGGCGTCGAGGTCGAACGCGTTGACGTTTGCATCGACGGCCTCGTTTTCCCCAAGGAGTAACCTTTGAGCCTTAAGGTTTATCGCGGGCGCACGCTTGCCCGCAGTCAGGCGCTGCAGCTGCTGTTCCAGGCCGAGGCCACGGACAGCCCGCTCGAGCGCGTCCTCGAGGGCGATTTCCTGATTTCGAAGGGTCCCCTCGACCCCTATGCGTTGGAGCTTTGCCGCGGTGCCTACGAGCACATTGATCGCATCGATTGTGCTCTGCGCGCCGTCGCCAAGAACTGGGATCTTATGCGCATGCCCGGTGCCGACCGCAACCTGCTGCGTATCGCCGTTTACGAGATGCGTTTCCTCACCGACGAGGAGGTCTCGGACGCCATCGTGATCAACGAGGCCGTCGAGCTTGCCAAGGCCTATGGCACCGACCAGTCCGCGTCGTTCGTCAACGGCGTTCTGGGTAAGATCGCTCGCAGCGAGGAGCTGCCGGGCGAGGACCTGTACCAGGAGCTGCTGGCCGAAGATCGCGCTCGCGAGGAGGCACAGGCTGCCGAGGCTGCTGCAAAGGTTGCAGCCGCTCAGGCTGAGGCTGGCGTGCTGGCCGAGGATGCGGACGCCGCCGAGGCTGACTTCGACTCCGTCGAGGAGTAGTCATGCCAGAGGGTTCCGTCCGCAACTTCGACGAGATTTCGGACCGTCTGGACCGGATTATCGCTACCGTTCGCTCCAAGGATACCTCCTTGGAGCGTTCACTCGATCTATTTGACGAAGCGATTGAGCTGGGCTCCCGCGCGGTCGATATGGTCGACAAGTTTGAGCTGACGCCGCGAGAGGCCGACAAGCTCGAGCAGGAATACGATGAGGATGCGGCAAACGAATCCCAGGATAGCTAGGCCGCATCTCCGGATACGAATGGTTGATGGCATTCATGAAACGCGTGCGTCTTGATGACGAACTGATTTCACAGGGCATCTGCGCCGATCGCGCGGATGCCCTTCGCACTCTTATGGCCGGCTTGGTCTCGAGTGGCGGTGAGCGCTTGACTTCGCCGGGCCTTAAGGTGATCCCGGGGCTGCCGCTGCACGTGAAGGGGCGCATTCCCTATGTTGGCCGCGGCGGTCTTAAGCTCGAAGGCGCGCTTGATGCGTTTGGCATCAATCCGACGGGCCTTGCCTGTCTGGATGTGGGCTGCTCTACCGGCGGTTTTACCGATTGCCTGCTCAAGCGCGGAGCTGCGACCGTTGTCTCGGTGGACGTGGGTCGCGCCCAGTTCGATTGGTCGTTGCGTCAGGACGATCGCGTGACGCTGCATGAGCGCACAAACGTGACGCAGCTGCCTGAGCTTGGCTATGCCGGCGCCATCGACCTGGCTGTGTGTGATGTCTCGTTTACCAGCATCGCGAACATTATCGATGCGGTACTGGCGTGCCTGACTCCTACGGGTGCATTCTGTACGCTCGTAAAGCCGCAGTTTGAGGCTCCGGCGGCGCTGGTGGGCGAGGGCGGCATTGTGACCGATCCCGCCGTGCGCCGCGATACACTCGTGGCGGCGGTTGAACTCTTTGCTGCCAAGGGCCTCTTCCCGGTCGATGTGTGCGTGTCACCCATTCATGGTGCAAAGGGCAACGTTGAGTTTTTCCTGTACGGCACGAGATTTGAATCTGGCGACCGCACGCAAGACGAGCTGCAATCCCAGGTATCGGTTATGAGCGAGAAAGCTGCAATGCTATGAAGGTCTTTCTGGTTCCCAATTACTACAAGCAAGAGGCGGTCGAGAGCGGCCTGATGCTCGAGCTTTGGCTGACGCGCCAGGGCTATGAGGTGGCATGGGCTGCCGATCAGCGATCCAAGATTCAGAGCACGCCTGATATTGACGGCTCCGATCTGGTCATTACGCTCGGCGGCGACGGTACGTTGCTGCGCGCTGCCCGCATCCTCAACCATCGCGAGATTCCTATCCTCGGTCTTTCCTATGGTCACCTGGGCTTTTTAACTGCTGCGAGTCCCGAGGAGCGCGACATTCTGCAGGTCGTGAGCGACGCCCTGTCCGGCGAGCTGCATGTGAGCCGTCGCGCTACCATCGCCGCGGATATCGTGTCCGTGCGCGAAGACGGTACGAAGGATGTCGTGCGCACCTTCGCCCTCAACGACATGGCGCTTACCCGCGGTCCGCTGTCCGATATGGTCGAGTTCGACATCACGGTGTCCGGCCATCATATCGACCGCCTGCGCGGTGACGGTGTCGTCGTTTCGACGGCGACCGGCTCCACTGGCTATGCACTATCCGCCGGTGGCCCCATCGTGAGCCCCGACTATACGGGCATGGTCTGCGTACCCATTGCGCCGCACACCATTCAGGCCCGTGCCTTCTTGACTTCGCCGAGTGATGTCGTCGAAATCTTTATGTCTGATGACCGTCCGAGCGTTCCGGCGATCGCTATCGATGGGCAGTTTATTACCTGTGATGGCACCGTTGAGAGCGTGGCGGTGCGTCGTGGGCCCGGTGATGTGCTGCTGCTGGATTACGGCCCCGAGAGCTTCTATAACTCGGTGAGCCGCGTATTCTACGGAGTCCGTCATGATCGATGAGCTGCAGGTTTCTAACATTGCACTCATTCGCGAGGCGACGCTGGTGCCGAGTGCCGGCTTGACCGTCCTGACCGGTGAGACCGGTGCTGGCAAGACCGCACTGCTTTCGGCGCTCAAGCTTATTTTGGGCGAGCGCGCGGATTCGTCGACGGTGCGCGAGGGCGAGGCGCTGGCGAGCGTCGAGGCGCGCCTGTTTGACGGGCCGCACGACACGGAGGGGTTCACCGTACAGCGTAGCCTTTCTGCCGAGGGCCGCAGCCGCGTGAAGATTGACGGCCGCATCGCCAGCGTGCGCGAGCTTTCGGAGCGCGTTGGCGTGATGATGGATCTGTGCGGCCAACACGAGCATCAGCGCTTGCTCGATCCATCGCATCACGTTGCGATGGTCGATGCCTGGGCGGGGCGCTCTGCACTCGAGGCGCTGGATGCGTACCGTGCCTGCTTTAAGGCATCGCGCGCTGCCGCCAAGGAGGTTCGACGTGTCGAAGAGGCCTCGCGCTCGCAGGGGAGCCGCGTCGAGGAGGCGCGCTTTGCCCTCGAGCGCATCGGCGAGGTCGACCCCAAGCCGGGCGAGTATGAGGAACTCGAGGAACTGCTGCCGCGCTCCGAACATGCCGAGGTACTGGTTGCCACGGCTAACGATGCCCATGCATCGCTTGCCGCCGAAGGGGGAGCGCTCGATGCCGTGAACAGTGCCGTGGCAGAGCTTTCCCGAATGGCTACCGTCGATCGCAAACTGGGCGACATTGCCGATGCGCTTTCGGATGCCTGTATCTCCCTTGAGGATTGCGCGAACGAGCTTCGTTCCTATCGCGATGGCGTCGCCTTCGACCCGCGCGAGCTCGCTCGCATGCGTGAGCGGTATTCCGACCTCAAGGGCCTGTTGCGTCAGTGGGGTCCCACCATGGACGATGTTTTTGCCATGCGCGATCGCTCGCAAGAACTGCTGTCTCTGGTCGATGATGGCGATAAGCAGATCAAAAAGGCGCGTGAGGCACTCGGGAGCGCCGAGCGCGAGTTGTTTGCCGCTGCCAAGGCACTTAAGCGCGCCCGCAATACCGCGGCCCCGCGCTTCTGTCACGAGGTCGGCCGCCAGATGGCTCGCCTGGAGATGGGTGGCGCCGAGCTCGTCTGGGAGTCGCGCGATCTTTCCCGTGCTGAGTGGACGCCCGTTGGTCCTTCGAGCTACGAGCTGCTATACCGCAGCGGTGCCGGCTTGACGCCACGTCCCCTGCGCCGCATTGCGTCGGGCGGCGAGCTCAGCCGCGTCATGCTGGCAAGCAAGGTTGTCCTCGGTAACGCGGACGGTGTCGATACGCTGGTGTTTGACGAGGTCGATGCCGGTGTCGGTGGCTCCACGGCGCGTGCGCTCGCGGGCGTGCTGGCAGATCTCGCCGCTACGCATCAGGTGATTGTCGTAACCCACTTGGCGCAGGTCGCCGTCATGGCTGACAAGCACTATGTTGTCAGCAAGGAACCGGGCGATGTTCCCCAGACGCATTTGGACGAGGTAACCGGCGAAGCGCGTACCGCCGAGATCGCCCGTATGCTGAGCGGCGATCAGTCCGAGGCAAGCTTGGCCCACGCAAAGCAGATGCTCGAAGAAGCTCGAGGTTAGGTCGTATCAGCGGTGTTGGTGGGACAAAATAGACTGAATTTTTTGTCCCACTTCGCGCTTTACTCCACAACCTTATCCGGCTGGATGAGCTCCTCGTAGTAGCTGATATGCTCGCGAGCGTCTTCAATCTCGGGCAATAGGAAGTTGTAGATGACTTCGATGATCATCGTGGCGCTCATCTTGGAGAACGCAAAGTCGCCCGTGGTGAGTAGCGCTTCGTGGTTGACGGTATTAAAAGTGTAGTCTGCCAGGCGCGCGAGTGGGGATTTGCTGTCGCTGCTGATGACGACTACGGTTGCGCCGCAGTCGCGAGCCGCTTTTGCCATGCGATTCAGTCGGCGCGATTTGCCGGAGTTTGAGATTAGCACGATGACGTCACCCGGGCGCAACGTGAGCGCAAAGCCGATTGATGTCTCGCTAATGGTACTCGCCATGCAGCGCAGGCCCAGCTGCGAAAACTTAAACGTCGCATCGAGCGCGACCGCGTTCGTATTGCCCACAGCCGCAAACTCAATAACCCCTGCATGCTTAAGGGCATGCACAACAGCCGCCAGCGTATCGTGGTCGATCCCGTCGATGGTCGCATTAAGCTCACTCACCTTGGCAGCCAAGATGTTCTTGAGGCTCTGCTCCATATTGTCGAGCGAGACCTCGTCAGTCAGGCCCTCGTTGCGCTGGCTTTCCAAATCCCTCGCCAACGAAAACTGAAAGCTGCGGAAGCTACCAAAGCCCAGCTTGCGGCAGAAGCGCGAAACGGTCGCTTCGGACGTGGCAGCGGCGTGCGAGAGCTGAGCCGCCGTGAGGCGTGGCGCCTCGGACTGGTGCTCCAATATATAGTCGACAATGCGCTGCTCGGACTCGCTGTATCCCTGATGGGTACTAATGAGGGAAAGTGCGCTCTTGCTACTATCGGTCATGGATGGCTCCTGGTTGGCATGAAAATCTAATTTGATTCGCAATGCCATAGTATACGGGCATTTTCAATTACAAGATACACCTTGCCGTTTCAAGTGTTGATGGTAAACTTTCACTTACCGTTTACGGTTATGAAAGAACCTTTCACCGGAGATTTGCACCTTAGCTCTTCTCACGCGGACGGTAGGTTGGTATCTTTCAGTTGTGGAAAAACGCGCATCGAAGCGCGTGTAGGGGAGCGCCCGCGGGCGCTGTACTCAAGAAGGAGGGACACATGGCTAAGTTTGACATCATCGCCGCGACCGGTTGCCCGACCGGCATTGCGCACACCTTCATGGCGAAGGAGGCGCTGGAGAAGGCAGCTGCCGAGCGTGGTCTGACCATTAAGGTCGAGACTCATGGCCAGGTCGGTGTCGAGAACGAGCTCACCAAGAGTGAGATCGCTGGTGCCAAGGCCGTCGTCGTCGCAGCCGATAAGGATGTCCAGGCTGAGCGTTTCGCCGGCAAGCCCATGGTTTCCGTCGGTGTTTCCAAGGCCCTGTCCGTCGAGGCCGCCGGAAAGCTGATCGACCGCGCGCTCGCCGCCAAGGGCGACGACACGGTTGCCGCTGCCGCCGATGTCGAGGACGAGGTCGAGGAGAAGGAGTCCATCGGTCACGTCATCTACAAGCACCTCATGAACGGCGTCAGCCACATGCTGGTCTTCGTCGTTGCCGGTGGTGTTCTGACCGCCATTTCGTTCCTGTGGGGCATCACGTCCTTTGATTCGACGGCTGCCGACTACAACAGCTTTGCCGCGATGCTCAAGATTATCGGCGGTATCGCCATGAACCTCATGGTTCCGGTGCTCTCCGCCTACATCGCCGAGTCTATCGGCAAGCGCCCGGCGCTCGTCCCCGGCTTTGTTGCCGGTATGATTGCCATCCAGGGTCTTCCCATCAACGCCGATACCGGCATGATCGACGCTGGAGGTTCGGGTGTGGGCTTCGGCTTCCTGGGCGGCATCGTCGGCGGCTTCCTCGCTGGCTATGTCATCCTGCTGCTCGAGAAGGCTTTCTCTAAAATTCCCGCGAGCCTTAATGGCCTGAAGTCAATCTTCCTGTATCCGCTTTGCTCTACCGCCATCGTCGGCCTGGTCATGCTCGGTATTTCCGGCCCCATGGCTGCCATTAACCAGGGCATGATGGATTTCCTGCAGAGCCTCGGTAACTCCGGTCCGGTGATCCTTGGCCTGGCCATCGGCTGCATGTGCGCCTTTGATATGGGCGGCCCGGTCAACAAGGCTGCTTACGCTACTGGCACCTTCCTGCTCGGTACCGCTCTCGAAGCTGGCGTCGGCACCGAGACCTACAACTTCGGCACCAACTTCATGGCTGCCGTCTCCGCCGCTTGCATCGTTCCGCCGCTGATTACCACCTTCGCCGTCGTTGTCGGCAAGAAGTACTTCAGCCAGGAGGATCATGACGCCGGCATCGTCAACCTCATCCTTGGTTGCACCCACATCACCGAGGGCGCCATTCCGTTCATGACCAAGAACATCTGGCCCGTCATGCCCATCATGATGCTCGGTTCTTCCATCGCTTCCATCTTGACCATCTTCTTCAACGTTCACGATCCGGCGCCTCACGGCGGCTTCCTGGTCCTGCCCGTTGTCGAGAACGGCCCGCAGTGGGTCCTCGCGATCCTCATCGGCGCTGTGGTCGGTGGCATCCTGTTCGTGGCCTTTAAGAAGTACGACTTCGAGAAGAATCAGAAGGCCGCTCCTGCAGCCAAGCCGGTTGAGGCTCCCAAGGACACTGCCGTCGAGGCCCCCAAGGCCGAGGCTGCCGACTTCGTGAAGGTCGAGAATGTCTTTGTCGCCGAGGACTTCGCTTCTCGTGACGAGGCTCTGAGCTTCGTTTCCAACCAGGCTGTCAAGGCCGGTATCGCCAGCGACGCCGACGCCGTGATGAACGCCTTCCTGGCCCGCGAGGCCGAGGGCACCACGGGCATGATGGAGGGCTTCGCCATCCCGCATGCCAAGTCCGACGCCATTACCGAGGCTGCCGTCATCGTTGTCAAGGACGAGTCCGGCGTGACCGGTTGGGACACCATGGACGGCGCTCCCGTCAACGTGGCTATCGCACTGCTCATCCCCGGTGCCCAGGCCGGCACTACGCACCTCAAGATCCTGTCCAAGGTCGCCGAGGCGCTCATGGACGAGGACTTCCGTGCCACCGTCAAGGGTTCCACCGACGCCGCCGAGATCGCCAAGATGATTAACGCCCGTCTGGTGTAATCCCGCAACGCGCGAATAATATCGCCTCTGTAACAAAGGGGGAGACCCTCTCCAGGGCCTCCCCCTTTTTCTACCCCTCCCACAAGTTGCGGTGAAATAGGGACTGTTTAAACGATTCAACTCCAAATTCAGTCCCTATTTCACCGCAACTTACAAAAGGGCATAGATGAGGCTGCCTGTCGATTAGTTTGTCGCGAACAGGTCATCAGCCAGAATTCCGCTCGCACGATATTACTCTGGACCGATCAAGTTTCCGCAGCTCGCCTGCCGGGCGGGGCGGTTAAGTTTGTCGCGAGTTCCGCACGCAAAGGAAAGCACTTAATGTGCTTTCCGTCTTGCGCAGGACTGTAGAGCAGCAAACTTAACCGCCCCGCCCGGCAGGCGAGCGTGCTGCAACGACATCCGTCCAATAATTCGTGCGAAACACAATGAAAAACAGTTTGATGTGAGTTAATATAAACAACGTCGTGAGTATGGCTCCTGTCGCATGGCTGACAGGGGTTAAACACAAAAAAGGAGTCAATTATGGTTTCTGAGAAGGCTACCCTCGTTAATCCTCAGGGTCTGCACATGCGTCCGGCTGGTCTGTTCGCCTCCACCATGGGCAAGTACGCCTGTGACGTGACGGTCGTTACCCCCGAGAAGGAGGTCAACGGCAAGTCCCCGATGGCCCTCATGGCTGCTGGTATCCCCTGCGGCACCGAGGTCGAGGTCAAGTGCGACGGCGCTGACGAGGCCGAGGCTCTGGCTGCTGCCATCGAGCTCATCAAGAGCGGTCTTGGCGAGTAGAACTCAAACGGGTCGCATGTTGAACAACTAAGTTCATATTTGGGGGCGCAGTGACCTGTTGTAAGGTAGCTGCGCTCTTTTGTCATGGATATGGCAAAACGCTTTATCACATGACACGGAGAGAGGAATGGGAATGTATCAGGGAGTCAACGCTTCCGAGGGCATCGGTATCGGCACCGTCATGGTCGCCGTCGATCCCGACTTGACGTTTGAGCCGCACGAGGTTGCTGATTCGGCAGCAGAGAAGGAGCGCTATCAGACCGCTCTTTCGGTCTTCTGCGAGAAGACCCAGGCTCAGGCCGACCACATGAAGGAGACGGTGGGCGAGGCCGAGGCCGAGATCATGAGCGGACACATTGTCCTGGCTCAGGACCCGGGCATGACCGACGCCATCAACGCCGCCATTGACGGCGGCACCTGCGCCGAGCAGGCGCTCATGGACACCTCGACCATGTTCGAGAACATGTTCCTGTCCATGGACGACGAGATGTTCCGTCTGCGCGCGGCTGACATCGCCGACATCCGTACCGGTATTCTGGCCGAGTTGCTGGGTAAGGAGGTCGTCGACCTCTCCGTCCTGCCCGAGAACACCGTCGTTGTCGTGCACGACCTCACGCCGTCCATGACCGCCACGATCGATAAGGCCCACGTTGCCGGTATCGTCACCGAGACCGGTGGCCGCACGTCGCACTCCGCGATCATTGCGCGCGCCCTCGAGATCCCGGCTGTCCTTTCGGTTTCCAACAGCTGCACCGCTCTGCGCAACGGTATGACCGTTGTCGTCGACGGTGGCAAGGGTATCGTTGAGGCCGATCCCGACGAGGAGACGCTCGCTGCCTACACCGCCAAGGCCGAGGCCTTCGCTGCCGAGAAGGCAGCCCTCGAGGCCTTCCGTGGCAAGCCGTCCGTGACTGCCGATGGCATCAAGAAGATCATCGCCTGCAACATCGGTAACCCCGATGACGTGCCCAACGCGCTCGATCACGACGCCGAGGCCATCGGTCTGTTCCGCTCCGAGTTCCTGTTCATGGACTCCGCTGAGCTTCCTTCCGAGGAGGAGCAGTTCAACGCCTACCGTAAGGTCGCCAGCGCGCTCAAGGGTGCTCCGGTCATCATCCGCACGCTCGATGTGGGTGGCGACAAGGAGATTCCGTATCTGCACATGGTCAAGGAAGACAACCCCTTCATGGGCTTCCGCGCCGTGCGTTACTGCCTGGCCAATCCCGACCAGTACAAGGTCCAGCTCCGCGCTCTGCTGCGCGCTAGCGCCTTCGGTGACGTCAAGATCATGATCCCGCTCGTCACCTGCGTCGAGGAGGTCTTGGCTGTCAAGGAGCTCGTCGAGCAGTGCAAGGCCGAGCTGACCGAAGAGGGTCGAAAGTTCAACGAGAACATCGAGGTCGGCATTATGGTCGAGACGCCCGCCGCTTCGCTGCTCGCAGACCGTCTTGCCGAGGTCGCCGACTTCTTCTCCATCGGCACCAACGACCTGATCGGCTACACCATGTGCGCCGACCGTGGCAACGACACCATCTCCAACCTGTACCAGGTGTACTATCCCGCCGTGCTCCGCTCGCTCAAGAACATCATCGAGAGCGGCGTGAAGGCCGGCATCATGGTCGGTATGTGCGGCGAGGCCGCTGCCGATCCGCTGCTCGAGCCGCTGCTGATCAGCTGGGGCCTGGAGGAGTTCTCGATGAGCGCTCCGTCGATCCTGCGCGCCCGCAAGACCATCAGCCAGTGGACCAAGGCCGAGTGCGACGAGCTCGCCGAGAAGGCGCTCGCCTGCAACACCGCCGCCGAGGTCAAGGCACTGCTCGAGTCCGCAGCTCGCTAATTTGGTATCAGAGGTAACCGCGTGGTTGGAATGGGCCGGCCACGCGGCCCTCACATATACAGGGGGTACTGTAAATGTTCTACACGCTAACCGCTAACCCGGCTGTCGACATGACGGTTTCGAGCTCTCCGCTCGAGCCCGACGAGAACGTCCGCACCGGCTCGGCCAGCTACACGGCTAACGGCAAGGGCCTCGACGTGTCCTTCGCCTTTAAGAAGATGGGCGTCGACACCGTCGCGCTCGGCTTCTTCGCCGGCTTCACGGGCAAGTTCATCGTCGAGGAGGTCATGAACCTGGGTTGTCTCTGCCGCCCGGTCTGGACCGACGGTATCACGCGCATTAACACCTACGTCAACGATGGCCAGCACGAGTACGGCATCCTGAACCCGGGTGCTCCGATCACGCCGCAGCACCAGGAGGAGCTCTACAACATCCTGGACACCGCGGGCGATCTCGAGTGCCTGATCGTTTCCGGCTCCGTGCCTCCCAAAGCTACGCCTGACTTCCTGGCTAAGGTCATGGAGCACGCTCAGGCCCGTGGCGCCGACGTCGTCCTGGACCTGTCCTCCGATAAGCTCAAGGAGCTCGCTCACAAGAAGCCGCTGCTCATCAAGCCGAACCATCACGAGATGAAGGCCATCTTCGGCGTGCCGGTTGACACCGACGACGAGGTTCGCGTTGCCATGAAGATGGCTCACGACGCCGGCGTTCAGAACGTGCTGCTCACCCGTGGTAGCCGCGGCGACGCTTACTTCTCCAACGGCGAGGACATCTGGTACGCCAAGCGTGAGTTCAACATCAAGCTGGTCTCTTCCGTCTGCGCCGGCGATTGCACCCTCGCTGCGTTCCTGCACAAGTGGTACAGGGATCGCGACAACGTCGAGGAGGCCATGAAGCTCGCTATGGCCACCGGCGCCAACGTTGCTGAGTCCGTTGGCATCGGCGACTTCGGTCACGTCGACGAGTACAGCAAGCGCGTTGCTGTCCGCAAGCTCGATCGTCAGTAATCGAAACGCGACATATTCGTGCGCATGCGGCGCCCCGGTTTCGGCTGGGGCGCCTTTTTGTTCCGCCACGGGGGAGAGGTGTCCCGCCGTACTTCATCGCTTCCACACCGTTCACCGAGTTGTCCTAGCCTTTTACCGATGCGTGGAATATACTTTCATTAACACGTTGCTTCGTGAAAGGAACATTCATGATTTACACGCTCACTGCAAATCCCGCCATTGACTACAACATCGCCTGCGACGGCCTTGCTGCCAACACCGTCACGCGTACTCGCAACGCCGTCTATACGCCCAACGGCAAGGGCCTCAACGTCTCGTTTACGCTTGACCACTACGGTGTCGACACCACGATCCTGGGCTTCTTCGCTGGCTTCTCGGGCGAGTTCATCGTCAAGGGCGCCGAGGCCCTGGGCGTGCCCGTCAAGCCCGTGTGGACCGACGGCATCACGCGCGTCAACGTGTTCCTCAATGCCGGCCCCGACACCGAGTACAACATGGTCAACGCCGGTGCCGCCATCAACGAGGCCAATGAGCAGGAGATGTTTGAGCTCATCGATTCGCTCGATGACATGACTTGCCTGGTAATCAGCGGCTCGCTGCCTCCCAACACTTCCGAGGGCTTCCTGGCCGAGGTTCTGCGCCGCGTCAAGGCCAAGGGTGCCGAGTTCGTTCTCGACATTTCGAGCCATCAGCTGGCAGATCTCATTGCCATGGAGCCGCTGCTGATCAAGCCCAATGACGACGAGTTGCTCGATATCTTTGGCATTAAGGTGAGCGGTGGCGACGATGAGTCCGTCAAGGGCGCTATGGCCGAGCTTCATGCCAAGGGCGCCAAGAACGTGCTGCTGACCCTCGGCGGCGCCGGTGCGTACTTCTCCAACGGCGAGCACATCTGGTTTGCCAACCGCACCTTCGACGTCAAGCTGCTGTCGACGGTGTGCGCCGGCGATTCCTCGCTCGCTGCCTTCCTGTCCGTGTGGCACGACGCCCCCGAGCGTGTTGAGGATGCTTTGCGTCTTTCGATGGCCACCGGCGCCAACGTGGTCGAGTGCCCCGGTCTGGGCGATTTTGCCAAGGTGGACGAATATAAGAAGCATATCGAGGTTCGCCAGGTCTGCTAGTCCCTGAACCTTGCCTGAATAGTTTGATTATTTCGCATCCGTCTTAGACTAGGACGGATGCGTTTTTGTTTATCGGACTTGCGTGTGCAGTGGAGGCTGTTTCTTGCTAGACTTCTTGCAGACGCAATCGATAGCCAATTTGACAGTCGCAGGAGGCCACAGGCATGTGCAATGTTTCGCTCAACGGTACGCAACCGTCTGATGCCTCCCTGCGCGTCCTGCACGCGCTTGAGGCGGCTGGTCTTGAGGCTTGGTACGTTGGCGGTTGGGTGCGCGACGCCCTGATGGGATGCCCCAGCCACGATGTTGATATGTGCTGTAGCGGCCTGTGGCAGGAGTCCAAGGCGGCGCTCGAGGCCGCTGATATCGCGGTCGTGGAGTCGGGCATTAAATTTGGCGGAATCACGGCTATTTCCGATGGCGAGCGTATCGAGGTCACCACGTACCGCCTGGATGGCTTTTACACCGATGGGCGCCATCCTCAGAGTGTCGAGCGTGCCGCCTCGCTCGAGGACGATCTGGCCCGTCGCGACTTTACCGTCAACGCCATGGCCTGGCATCCCGAGCGCGGGCTTGTCGACCGCTACGACGGCCAGGGTGATCTGGAGCGCAAGCTGATTCGCGCTGTCGGTGATCCCAAGCGTCGCTTTAACGAGGACGCCCTGCGCATGCTGCGTGCGGTGCGCTTTGCCTGCCGTCTGGACTTTATGATTGAGCCCGAGACTAAGCGTGCGCTTGCCGAGTGCGCGCCGCTGCTCGATGCCGTGGCGCGCGAGCGTGTGGGTATTGAGCTCGAGGGCATTCTTTCGACCGGTCATGGGGGAGACGCGATGCTTCGCTATCCCGAGCTCATCTGTGCCGCTGTGCCCGAGTTGGCAGCGGGTCGCGGGTTTGATCAGCGAAGTGTCTACCATGCGTTTAACGTCTACGAGCATATCGCCCGTGTGCTGACAGTGGCAGGGGAGCTGGCGCTGTGCGACGGCGTCGCGCCATCGTCGACCCTTATGTGGGCGGCGTTTTTGCACGATGTCTCCAAGCCCGAGTGCTTTACGGTCGATCACGCCGGCAGCGGACACTTCTACGGTCATCCCGAGCTCGGCGCCAAGAAGGCGCGTGTCATCATGGATCGCCTGGCACTCTCGCACGATTTGGTGCGCGATGTGTGCCTGCTGATCAAATACCACGATAAGCCGCTGCGCCCCGAGCGATCCTGCCTGCTCAATATGATGCGCGCGCTTTCGGGCGAGGGCGTCGACACAGCCCGCCTGATTGATGAGCTCATGGATCTTAAGCGTGCTGATACGCTCGGCAAGGCCCCGTCTTGCTTCTATTACGTTGAGACGATTGAGGAGATGCGCGCGATGGCGCACGAGCTGCTGAAGGCAGGGGAGCCCTATACGCTCAAGATGCTCGCCATCAACGGCGGCGACCTGATCCGTGCCGGAGTCAAGCCCGGGCCGGAACTGGGTCAGCTTCTCAACTCCGCCCTCGACGCCGTGATCGAAGACAACATTCCCAACGATCGCGAAGCACTCCTGGCTCACTTGCACCTGGGGTAGCTAATTTGGGACGGGGCCTTTTTAGCTACACCTGCTGTCAATCGGATGAACCGATACTGATTCTGGCAGGGGTAGCTAAAAAAGCCCCGTCCCAAATTAGCTACCCGGTTTACCTGCGTGTTCCATAACCTGCCGACATTTTTTCGGCAATTTGGAATTTCTTCTTGCGCTGACGTTTTTTGTCCCGTAATATATTTTCTCGCAGCACGGCAGTGCAGATGTCATGTGGCCCGTTCGTCTAGCGGTTTAGGACGCCGCCCTCTCAAGGCGGAGATCACCAGTTCGAATCTGGTACGGGCTACCACTTCTTTTCTGCTGAGGCTTATGGCCCGTTCGTCTAGCGGTTTAGGACGCCGCCCTCTCAAGGCGGAGATCACC